>NZ_JBFBLO010000009.1:0-369394 GCF_040686735.1 Streptomyces sp. NPDC079167
ACTGCAGGGGGGACCCTGTGGGAGAGTAGGACGCCGCCGAACAATTATTCCGGGAAAGCCCCGTGCCCTTGTGGCACGGGGCTTTTCTGCGTTCAGAGCCTGCCCTCGTACCCCTGTGCACCGGTCCGCGGAGACTGAGGGTAAGGTCAGGGGGCATCATTCGCACGTTCTTCACAGGAGGCCCCCGGGTGGAGGTCCAGGAGACTCGAGTTCAGACGGACCGAGTACTCACCATCCCCAACATCCTCAGCATGGCGCGCCTCGTCGGCGTACCGCTCTTCCTGTGGCTGATTCTCCGCCCCGTGTTCGGCGGGCCCAACAGCGACGGCTGGGCCCTGCTGGTCCTCATGCTGAGCGGTGTCAGTGACTACCTCGACGGCAAGCTCGCCCGCCGGTGGAATCAGATCAGCAGCCTCGGCCGGCTCCTGGACCCGGCCGCGGACCGCCTCTACATTCTTTCGACCCTCGTCGGGCTCACATGGAGGGAGATCCTGCCGCTATGGCTGACAGCCGCTCTCCTCGCCCGTGAGCTGATGCTTCTGGTCATGGTGGGAATCCTTCGCCGGCACGGCTATCCGCCGCCCCAGGTGAACTTCCTAGGAAAAGCTGCAACCTTCAACCTGATGTACGCCTTCCCCTTGTTGCTGCTCAGCGACGGAAGTGGTTGGCTTGCTTCCCTGGGCACCATTTTCGGATGGGCGTTCGCTGGGTGGGGTACAACCCTGTATTGGTGGGCAGGGATCCTGTACGTGGTCCAGGTCCGCCGTCTGGTCAAGGCGGATGAAGTAGCCGATTAGCTCGTTGATGCGGAGCCGTGCAGAGTCGCCGGCCCGCACCGGATGCTGTGGTGATGCCCTGACGGGTGAAGTCGGCTAGACCGTCGTCTCTCAAGGAGGACGTTTCCGACATGAAGGCCGTCGTGATGGCAGGCGGTGAAGGCACCCGCCTTCGCCCCATGACCTCAAGCATGCCCAAGCCGCTCCTGCCCGTGGCCAACCGGCCGATCATGGAGCATGTGCTGAGGCTGCTCAAACGGCATGGGCTCAACGAGACCGTCGTTACGGTCCAGTTTCTCGCCTCTCTCGTCAAGAATTACTTCGGCGACGGCGAGGAGCTCGGGATGGAGCTCAGCTATGCCAACGAGGAGAAGCCACTCGGAACCGCGGGAAGTGTCAAGAACGCCGAGGAGGCACTGAAGGACGACACCTTCCTGGTGATTTCCGGCGACGCCCTCACCGACTTCGATCTCACCGATCTCATCGCTTTCCACAAGGAGAAGGGCGCACTCGTCACGGTGTGCCTCACCCGGGTTCCGAACCCTCTCGAATTCGGGATCACGATCGTGGACGAAGACGGGAAGGTGGAGCGCTTCCTGGAGAAGCCGACGTGGGGCCAGGTCTTCTCGGACACGGTGAACACCGGCATCTACGTCATGGAGCCCGAGGTCTTCGACTACGTCCAGGCAGACACCTCCGTGGACTGGTCCGGTGATGTGTTCCCGCAGCTCATGAAGGAAGGCAAGCTCATCTGCGGCTATATCGCGGAGGGCTACTGGGAGGACGTGGGCACGCACGAAAGCTATGTGAAGGCCCAGGCCGACGTGCTGGAGCGCAAGGTCGACGTGGAGCTGGACGGCTTCGAGATCTCGCCCGGGGTCTGGGTGGCGGAAGGCGCCGAGGTCCACCCCGACGCGGTTCTGCGGGGGCCGCTCTACATCGGTGACTACGCCAAGATCGAGGCCGGCGCCGAGATCCGTGAGCACACGGTCATCGGCTCCAACGTCGTCGTGAAATCCGGCGCCTTCCTCCACCGGGCCGTCGTGCACGACAACGTCTACATCGGGCAACACAGCAATCTGCGCGGCTGCGTCATCGGGAAGAACACCGACATCATGCGGGCCTCGCGGATCGAGGACGGCGCCGTCATCGGCGACGAGTGCCTGGTCGGCGAAGAATCGATCATCCAGGGCAACGTCAGGGTCTATCCGTTCAAGACCATCGAAGCCGGCGCCTTCGTGAACACCTCGGTCATCTGGGAGTCGCGCGGACAGGCACATCTCTTCGGGGCCCGCGGTGTCTCCGGAATCCTGAACGTGGAGATCACCCCGGAACTCGCGGTCCGGCTCGCAGGCGCGTACGCGACCACCCTGAAGAAGGGCGCGACGGTCACGACCGCACGCGACCACTCCCGTGGTGCGCGCGCGCTGAAGAGAGCGGTCATCTCGGCCCTCCAGGCCAGCGCCATCGATGTCCGGGACCTGGAGAACGTGCCGCTCCCGGTGGCCCGCCAGCAGACCGCGCGGGGCAGCGCCGGCGGCATCATGATCCGTACGTCTCCGGGCGTGCCCGACTCGGTCGACATCATGTTCTTCGACGAGCGGGGAGCCGATCTCTCCCAGGCACGTCAGAAGAAGCTGGACCGCGTGTACGCCCGTCAGGAATTCCGCCGGGCCTTCCCGGGTGAGATCGGTGACCTTCACTTCCCGTCGAGTGTCTACGACTCCTACACCGGCTCCCTGCTCCGGAACGTCGACACGAGCGGCATCGCCGACGCGGGCCTCAAGGTCGTGGTGGACGCGTCCAACGGCAGTGCCGGGCTCGTCCTGCCCAGCCTGCTCGGACGCCTCGGTGTGGACGCGCTGACGATCAACCCCGGGCTCGACGAGTCGCGTCCCACCGAGTCCGCAGAGTCGCGGCGGGCCGGACTGGTGCGCCTCGGCGAGATCGTTTCGTCAGCTCGGGCCGCCTTCGGCGTACGGTTCGACCCTGTCGGTGAACGGCTCTCCCTCGTGGACGAGCGGGGCCGCATCATCGAGGACGACCGGGCGCTGCTGGTCATGCTCGACCTCGTGGCGGCCGAGCGCAGGAGCGGACGGGTCGCCCTGCCGGTGACCACCACCCGCGTCGCCGAACAGGTCGCCGCCTACCACGGCACGCAGGTCGAGTGGACGACCACGTCGCCCGACGACCTGACGCGCGTGGGCCGTGAGGACACCACGATCTTCGGCGGTGACGGCCGGGGCGGCTTCATCATCCCCGAGTTCAGCAGCGTCTTCGACGGTGCGGCGGCCTTCGTCAGACTCATCGGTCTCGTCGCCAGGACACAGCTCACCCTCAGCCAGATCGATGCCCGCATCCCGCGTGCCCACGTGCTGCGCCGCGACCTCGCCACACCATGGGCGGTCAAGGGGCTCGTCATGCGGCGGGTCGTGGAGGCGGCGGGGGAGCGCAGCGTCGACACCACCGACGGCGTCCGCGTGGTCGAGACCGACGGCCGCTGGGTGATGGTGCTGCCCGACCGTGCGGAAGCGGTCACGCACCTGTGGGCCGAGGGACCCGACGACGCCTCGGCCCAGGCGTTGCTCGACGAGTGGGCGGCGGTCGTGGACAGCGCGGGCGACTGAGCCGGACCACCACGGGTCCGCAGGCCTCGGCACACGGCTTGCGGACCCACGGTGGGGCCATTCGGCGGCGGCAGGCATGACGTGCGACGATGTGCGGCATGTCGCAGCCGCCCCCCGATCGGAGTAGCGCTCCGCCGCGTCCTCGCCCCGACGCGTCCATGTCGCTGCTGACCACCGTGATGGAACACAGCCTCGACGAGGGATACGCCGAAGCCTCGGCTCGTCGCCGGTCCGAGGGGCGGGACGGGCTGCCGCGCACGCTGAAGGCGAAGCTGGGACTTGCCGCCGGTCTGGTGCTGGCCGCTCTCGTGGTCACCCTCGGTGCCGCGGAGGCCCGGGTCGCCGCTCCCGTCGTGGCCAAGGAGCGCGAGGAGCTCATCGACCGGGTGAACGCCGAGACCTCCATGGCGGACACGCTCGAGGCGGATGTCGACAAACTGCGCAAGGATGTCGGCGAGCGGCAGCGCAAGGCGCTCCAGGAGCACGGTGGGGACCAGGGCGGCCTGGTGGCGTTGCTGTCCGGGGCCACCCCGGTCGAAGGCCCCGGCATCAAACTGGTCGTGGACGACGCCGAGGACACCGACCAGGGCGGCGGCGGCCCCCGTGAGTCCACCGGCTTCGCCGACACCGGGCGGGTACGTGACCGGGACATGCAGCGCGTGGTCAACGGTCTCTGGCAGTCCGGTGCCGAGGCGATCGCCATCAACGGGCAGCGGCTGACGGCCCTCTCCGCCATCCGCGCGGCGGGCGACGCCATACTGGTCGACAACAGGCCGCTCGTGCCGCCGTACACGGTGCAGGCGGTGGGGGACGGCAAGAAGCTCGCCACGGCCTTCCAGGACAGTGCGGACGGCCAGTATCTTCAGGCGCTGCACGAGAGCTTCGACATCCGCACCAGCATCTCCGAGCAGGAGAAGGTGCGCCTTCCGGCCGCGCCCAGCCTGATCGTACGTACAGCAGAGCCTCAGGCCGCAGACACGGGCAGTGGTGCGGCAGACACAGGGAAGGGCACATCGTGATCGCCGTACTGGGCCTCGTCGTGGGAGTCGTGGTCGGACTGTTGGTCCGGCCCGAAGTTCCGGCGGTGGTCGAGCCCTACCTGCCGATCGCCGTGGTCGCCGCGCTCGACGCCGTCTTCGGCGGACTGCGGGCCATGCTCGACGGGATCTTCGTGGACAAGGTCTTCGTGGTGTCGTTCCTGTCGAACGTCGTGGTGGCCGCGCTGATCGTCTTCCTGGGCGACAAGCTGGGTGTCGGGGCCCAGCTCTCCACCGGTGTGGTGGTCGTGCTCGGCATCCGGATCTTCTCCAACGCCGCGGCCATCCGCCGGCACGTCTTCCGGGCGTGAGACCGATGAGCGACGGTATGAGCAACGAACAGGACCCGCGCGGCGCACAGCAGCCCGGCCGTGCGTTCGGGCCCGGAAGCGGGGGGCCTGCCGGCGCGCTCCCGCCGGAAGCGCCCGAAGCACCCCGGTCCGGTCCCGCCCCGTCCCAGCAGGCCGGGACGGAGGAGATCTCTGGACGCCAGCGGCTGCGGGCGGGCCTCTGGCCGCCCAGGGTGAGCAGAGCCCAACTGATCGTGGCCCTCCTGCTGTTCGTCCTCGGCCTGGGCCTTGCCATCCAGGTCAGGTCGAACAGCGACAACAGCGCCCTGCGCGGGGCCCGCCAGGAGGACCTGGTCCGCATCCTCGACGAGCTCGACAACCGGACCCAGCGCCTCGAGGACGAGAAGCAGCGCCTCGACGACCAGCGCACGGAACTGGAGAACAGCTCCGACCAGGCGGAGGAGGCCCGCAAGCAGACGCTCGAGAAGGAGCGGCAGCTCGGTATCCTGGCGGGTACCGTAGCCGCGCACGGCCCCGGCATCACGCTGACCATCAGTGACCCGGCCGGTGCGGTGGAGGCCGACATGCTCCTCGACACCATCCAGGAGCTGCGCGCGGCGGGCGCCGAGGCCATCGAGATCAACGGCGTGCGGGTGGTGGCGAACACATACTTCTCCGGGGACGGGGGAGAGTTGGGAGTCGACGGCCGGAAGGTCGAGTCTCCCTACGAGTTCAAGGTCATCGGCAAGCCGCAGGACCTGGAGCCGGCTCTGAACATCCCCGGTGGGGTGGTGCAGACGCTCGAGAAGGAGCAGGCCACGGTGGAGGTGGCGCGCGCCGACGACATCGTCGTGGACGCCTTGCGGCCCCCGAAGCAGCCTGATTACGCTCGGTCGTCGCCGCAGTGAGGCGGCGGTGCGCCGGAGTCGAAGGACACGGGCGCGAGGTTGCGGGGGGTCGGCGCAACGGATCGGTGACGCGTGGTGGAAACTGTCGGGTGGATACGGACGTTGTGAGGATGTCCGGGTCGGCAGGTGTGGTCATTCAGGGTTCGTCCTGCCCCACGGGCGGGTCTATTTCGGTCAAGGGGAAACGCCCGTGAAGTTGTTTGCGAAGTTGTTCGGAAAGAGCGCCCGCGAGGACAGCAACAGCGCTGCCCGCCACCGCGCTCCGCGTCAGGGCGCCGAGGAGCAGGGTTCGGAGCGCCCGCTCTTCCGCGACGAGGTCCAGGGAGGCGCCGGCGCGTCGTCCGTTGACCCCGGAGGTGCAGGGCGCATAGGTTTCGGGGAGCCATCGACCTCGAGTACGGGTGGAGGGTTCACCCCCGCTCCGGAGGGCTCGTCCATGCCGGTTTGTACGAGGTGCGGGCATCGCAATGCCGCGGCCAGCCGCTTCTGCTCCAACTGCGGTGCGCCGCTGAGGGGCGGAGTGCCCGAGCGTGCCTCGGAGACGACCTCGACCATCTCGATCTCCGGTATCGAGGCGTACGAGGCGGAGGCGACAGGCCAGACGGCCGTTCCGTCGCTCTCCCCGGAGGCACAGGCCGCCGTCGACGCCCTGCCGGCGGGTTCCGCGCTGCTGGTGGTGCGACGCGGCCCGAACTCCGGCAGCCGCTTCCTGCTGGACGGTGACCTGACGACGGCCGGCCGTCACCCCCAGAGCGACATCTTCCTCGACGACGTGACCGTGTCGCGGCGTCATGTGGAGTTCCACAGGAACCCGGACGGTAGTTTCACCGTGGGAGACGTCGGCAGCCTCAACGGCACCTATGTCAACCGCGAGCGCATCGATTCCGTCGCGCTGACCAACGGCGACGAAGTCCAGATCGGAAAGTACCGGCTGGTCTTCTACGCGAGCCAGCGGGGCGTGTGACCCTCCCCCGGACAGTGTCCGGGGGGACCCCAGGAAGGTCCATGCTGCGAACACCGACAGGCGGTGCCGGTAACGGCACCGCCGCCGCCGGCCAGCGCGCGATGAGCATCGGCACGGTGCTTCTGCAGCTGCGCGACGAATTTCCCGAAGTCACCATCTCCAAGATCCGCTTCCTGGAGACGGAGGGGCTCATCGAGCCCCAGCGGACGCCGTCGGGCTACCGGAAGTTCAGCCCCTCCGACGTCGAGCGGCTGGCGCAGGTGCTGCGCATGCAGCGCGACCACTACCTGCCGCTCAAGGTCATCCGTGAGCACCTGGAGGCCCTCGCACGCGGTGAGCAGGCGGCACTGCCGCACGGAGGTCCGGGCGATCCCGCCGACGCCCTCCGGGACCAGGGGCAGGCCACCGCCGCCCGTATCGGACGCTCCGAGCTCCTGGCGGCCACCGAGGCGACCGAGGAGCAGCTCGACGAGTGGGAGTCGTACGGGCTGATCGTGCCCGCCGCCGGCGGGAGCTACGACGCCGAGGCCGTGAATGTGGCACGGCTGGTGGCGGACCTGGGCAGATTCGGTCTCGAACCTCGGCATCTGCGGGCCGTCAAGGCCGCCGCTGAGCGTGAGGCAGGGCTGGTCGAGCAGGTGGTCGCGCCGCTGCGCCGACACCGGAATCCGCAGACCAGAGCACATGCGGAGGCCACCGCGAAGGAGCTCGCGGACCTCTCCGTCCGGCTCCATGCCGCGCTGGTGCAGAGCGCTCTGAAGGCCGGCTTCCACTGAGGGCGGAGGAGCCCGACTATCCAAACATGGCGGGCACGTCCTAGGGTTGCTGTGTGAACGAGCTCGACGTTGTGGGTGTCCGGGTGGAAATGCCCTCCAACCAACCGATCGTGCTCCTGCGTGAAGTGGGAGGCGACCGGTACCTCCCTATTTGGATCGGCCCTGGGGAAGCGACCGCGATCGCCTTCGCCCAGCAGGGCATGGCTCCGGCCAGGCCGCTGACCCATGATCTCTTCAAGGATGTGCTCGAGGCCGTAGGCCAGGAGCTCACCGAGGTCCGCATCACGGACCTGCGGGAAGGGGTTTTCTACGCGGAGCTGGTCTTTGCCAGCGGGGTGGAGGTGAGCGCGCGGCCGTCCGACGCCATAGCGCTCGCCCTGCGCACCGGCACGCCCATCTACGGCAGTGACGGGGTGCTGGACGACGCGGGTATCGCCATCCCGGACGAGCAGGAGGACGAGGTGGAGAAGTTCCGCGAGTTCCTCGACCAGATCTCGCCGGAGGACTTCGGTACCAACAGCCAGTGACCTTCCGCGGAGGCTGTGTCAGCGCATCCGACAAGCCGTTCCCGTAAATCAGTCACGGGAAACCACCCTCAGGGTGATTATCACTCGGCGTGCCGAGTGTGGCGATCGTTGACGCACCCCTGGTGACTGCCTACCTTCGAGGTGGCAGGTCAAGGACGGAGGTCGGCGTGAGAAGCAGCGGCGACGGTACGGCTGCGGGTGGGCCGTACCGGCAGCACGGCAGTGCGGCCGACCACTCCATCAGACAGCCGGTTCAGCCGGCTGTGGTGGCAGCGGACGGTGTGGGAGTGGCAGGGGACATCGGCTATCGGGGGCCGACAGCGTGCGCGGCGGCCGGGATCACCTACCGACAGCTCGACTACTGGGCGCGTACGGGGCTGGTGGAGCCGAGCGTGCGTCCGGCGTACGGGTCGGGGACGCAGCGTCTCTACAGTTTCCGGGACGTGGTTCTCCTCAAGATCGTCAAACGGTTCCTGGACACGGGGGTCGCTCTGCAGAACATCCGGACCACCGTGCAGCACCTCAGGGCGCGCGGATTCACGGATCTCGAGCGGATGACCCTGATGAGCGACGGTGCGACGGTCTACGAGTGCTCCTCGCCCGACGAGGTCGTGAATCTCCTCCAGGGCGGCCAGGGCGTCTTCGGCATCGCCGTCGGCGTCGTCTGGCGGGACGTCGACGCGGCGCTGTCCCAGCTCCACGGAGAGCGTGTCGACACAGGGGAGACGCTGATCGGCCACAACCCCGCCGACGAACTCGCGCGTCGCCGTAATCGCGCGGGCTGAGTCACCGGCACGGTACGTGCGCCGGGCAGGGCGGTTGTCAGTGGCATAGGGCAGCATCGGTCCATGTGAGAGCCGCGCCCACCATTCTGCATCTCGACATGGATGCCTTCTACGCCTCGGCCGAGCAGGCGTCGAAGCCGAGCCTGCGCGGCAAGCCGGTGGTGGTGGGCGGCCTGGGGACGCGTGGCGTGGTCGCCACCGCGTCGTACGAGGCCAGGCGTCTCGGCGTGCATTCGGCGATGCCGATGGCACAGGCGAGGCGCCTCGCGCCCAACGCCGCCTATCTGGTCCCGCGCTTCGCGCTCTACCGGACGGTGAGCGACCAGGTGATGGAGCTGCTCGGGCGGCTGTCCCCGCTCGTCGAACCGCTCAGCCTGGACGAGGCCTTCGTCGACCTGGAGGCTGGCGGGGTCGCCGACGACTCGGAGTCCGCGCGGGCGATCGGCGGGCAGTTGCGCACCGTCATCGGAGCCGTCACCGGACTCAGCGGCTCCGTCGGCCTGGCAGGCTCCAAGATGCTGGCCAAGATCGCCTCCGAGGAGGCGAAACCGGACGGGCTGCTGCTGATCGAGCCCGGCACCGAGCGTGAGCTCCTGGCACCCATGTCCGTGCGCGTCCTCCCGGGCGTGGGCCCCGCCACAGGTGACCATCTCCGGCGCGCCGGAATGACCCTCGTCAGTCACCTGGCGGAGGCGGGCGAGGCGGAGCTCGTGCGGCTGCTGGGCAAGGCGCACGGCGTCGCGCTCCACCGCATGGCGCAGGGGTACGACGACCGCCCCGTCGTCGCGGAGAGGGACGCCAAGTCCGTGTCGGTCGAGGACACCTTCGACGTCGACCTCCACGACCGGGTGCGCGTGAGGACGGAGGTCGAGCGGCTCGCGGACCGGTGCGTGCAGCGGCTGCGGGGCGCCGGCCGTTCCGGGCGCACCGTCGTCCTCAAGGTGCGCCGCTACGACTTCTCGACGCTCACGAGGTCCGAGACGCTGCGTGGCCCCACGGACGACCCGACGGTGGTCAGGGAGGCCGCTGCGCGGCTTCTGGAGGCCGTGGACACGACCGGCGGCGTCCGGCTGCTCGGCGTCGGTGTCACGGGGCTGGCGGACTTCACGCAGGAGGACCTGTTCGCGCAGGCCGCCGACGCGGAGCACGCCGCCGGGAAGTCCGCCGCGGCCGCGGCGGATGCCGCGGCGCACGAGGGGCGGCGCGGGGCGGAGGAGGAGCCCGGCGGGGAGACCGCGGCGAGCGAGGAACAACTGGCCGCGCGGCGCTGGCCGGCCGGGCACGACGTACGGCACGAGGTCCACGGGCACGGCTGGGTGCAGGGCAGCGGCGTCGGCCGGGTCACCGTGCGCTTCGAGGAACCGTGGACGCCACCCGGCCGGGTGCGGACGTTCCGGATCGACGATCCGCAGCTGCAGCCGGCCGATCCGCTCCGTCTGGTCCGGGACCCGGTGGACTACTCCTCGTGGCCCGCGAGCCTGCCGAAGTCCCTGTCCGGAGCCGGGTCGGCTGAGGGGGAGGAGTCCAGCCCGTAATGGCGGTAGAGCTGCAACTCCTGCTCGGGAGAGAGATGGCGGCCCACGCCGAAGTCGGGCGCGTCCTTGATCAGGGCCCGCTCGAAGGGGACCACCAGTGCGCCGTCGACGAATTCGCTCGGTTCCAGCGGGACGAACGCGTCCCTGGTGAAGAGACCGGTGCGGACGGCGGCCCACTCGGGGACCCCGGTGGCGTCGTCGAGATAGACCTCGTCCACCGTTCCGATCTTTGCACCTTGTCGGTCGAAGGCCTTGCGGCCGATCAGGCTGCGCGGATCGATGTCGGTCTGCACGGTGCCTCCCACTGGTCACGACTGCATCAGGTGGTCGCGGCTGCTCCACAGGCACTACGAAATGCCAGATCCCGGAGGTCGGCCACTCGAGACGGCCCGCCCCGGCCCCGCTGGTAGGCTGGAGCACGGCTGCTGACCCTGTGCGGGAGAGTCCTCCGGAGCGATTCGGAGGCGCCGAAGGAGCAACTCCTCCCCGGAATCTCTCAGGCCCCCGTACCGCACGGACGAGGTCACTCTGGAAAGCAGGGCGGGATCCGTACGGCACGTGCCGCGACGGGGACCACCCTCACCGACGGTGAAAGCCGGTATGCCCCGGGGCGTGCCGGTGAAGCTCTCAGGTCGAGATGACAGATGGGGAGGCCGTTCGGGCAGCCACGCCGTGGCGCCCCTCGCAGGTCGTGACAGACCAGGAGGCCTCCATCATGACCCCCCGTCGCACTCCGCTCTCCCAGCTGGAGCAGGGCATTCCGTTCGAGCAGCGCCACATCGGGCCCGATGCCGAGGCCCAGGCGAAGATGCTGGCCCAGGTCGGCTACGGCTCCCTCGACGAGCTCACCGCCGCGGCGGTGCCCGACGTGATCCGGAGTGCCGAGGCACTGAACCTTCCCGAGGCCCGTACGGAGGCCGAGGTCCTGGCAGAGCTGCGCAGCCTCGCCGACCGTAACCAGGTGCTCGCACCGATGATCGGGCTCGGTTACTACGGCACGTTCACCCCGCCGGTGATCCTGCGCAACGTCATGGAGAACCCCGCCTGGTACACGGCCTACACGCCGTACCAGCCGGAGATCTCCCAGGGGCGGCTCGAAGCCCTCCTGAACTTCCAGACGATGGTCGCCGACCTCACGGGGCTGCCGACCTCGGGCGCCTCGCTCCTCGACGAGGGCACCGCGGCGGCCGAGGCCATGGCTCTGGCCCGGCGGGTCGGCAAGGTGAAGGGCGGCGTCTTCCTGGTCGACTCCGACACCCTGCCGCAGACCGTCGCCGTGATCGAGACCCGCGCAGAGCCGACCGGTGTCGAGGTGGTCGTCGCCGACCTCGGCGAGGGCATCCCCGCCGAGATCGCCGAGCGGGGCGTCTTCGGCGTGCTGCTCCAGTACCCGGGCGCCTCCGGCGCCGTGCGCGACATCAAGCCCGTCATCGACCAGGCGCACGAGCTGGGCGCGATCGTGTCCGTCGCAGCCGACCTGCTGGCCCTGACCCTGCTCACCTCGCCCGGCGAGCTGGGTGCGGACATCGCCGTGGGGACCACCCAGCGCTTCGGTGTCCCGATGGGCTTCGGCGGACCGCACGCCGGCTTCATGGCCGTGCGCGAGAAGTTCGCCCGCAGCCTCCCCGGACGCCTCGTCGGGGTCTCCGTCGACGCGGACGGCAACAAGGCCTACCGGCTGGCGCTGCAGACGCGCGAGCAGCACATCCGCCGTGAGAAGGCCACCAGCAACATCTGCACCGCCCAGGTGCTGCTCGCCGTCATGGCCGGAATGTACGCCGTCTACCACGGGCCCGAGGGGCTGCGGACGATCGCCCGGCGCACCCACCGGTTCGCCGCCATCCTGGCCGAGGGGCTGCGCGCCGCCGGAACCGAGGTCGTGCACGACGCGTACTTCGACACCCTCACCGTCCGCGTTCCGGGGGGAGCGGCCGGTGTGGTCGCCGACGCGCGTGAGCGCGGAGTGAACCTGCGGCTCGTCGACGCCGACCACGTCTCCGTCGCCTGTGACGAGACCACGACCCGCACCCAGGTCGCCGCGGTCTGGGCGGCCTTCGGGGCCGGGGGCGACATCGAGGCGCTGGATGCCGGAACGGCCGACGCGCTGCCCGAGGGGCTGCTGCGCGGCGACGACGTCCTCACCCACCCGGTCTTCCACCAGTACCGCTCCGAGACGGCGATGCTGCGCTACCTGCGCAAGCTCGCCGACCGCGACTACGCGCTGGACCGCGGCATGATCCCGCTCGGCTCCTGCACGATGAAGCTCAACGCGACCGCCGAG
Organism: Streptomyces sp. NPDC079167; assembly: GCF_040686735.1. Classification (NCBI taxonomy): domain Bacteria; kingdom Bacillati; phylum Actinomycetota; class Actinomycetes; order Kitasatosporales; family Streptomycetaceae; genus Streptomyces; species Streptomyces sp. NPDC079167. The sequence continues at coordinate 12,507 of NZ_JBFBLO010000009.1, forward strand.
ATGGAGTCGATCACCTGGCCCGAATTCGGCGCGCTGCACCCCTTCGCGCCGGCCGAGCAGGCGCAGGGCTTCCTCACCCTCATCCGGGAGCTGGAGGAGCGTCTCGCCGAGGTCACCGGGTACGACGCCGTCTCCATCCAGCCCAACGCCGGCTCGCAGGGTGAATTCGCCGGCCTGCTGGCCGTGCGCGCCTACCACCGGGCCAACGGGGACCACGGACGCACGGTCTGCCTGATCCCGTCCTCCGCGCACGGCACCAACGCCGCCAGCGCCGTGATGGCCGGGATGAAGGTCGTCGTGGTGAAGACCGCCGACGACGGCGAGGTCGACATAGAGGATCTCCGGGCCAAGATCGCGGCCCACCGCGACGAGCTCGCCGTCCTCATGATCACCTACCCCTCCACGCACGGGGTCTTCGAGGAGCACGTCGCGGACATCTGCGGGGAGGTGCACGACGCCGGCGGCCAGGTGTACGTCGACGGTGCCAACCTCAACGCCCTGGTCGGTCTCGCCAAGCCGGGCCACTTCGGCGGCGACGTCTCCCACCTGAACCTGCACAAGACCTTCTGCATCCCGCACGGCGGCGGCGGCCCGGGTGTCGGCCCGGTCGGAGTGCGCGCCCACCTGGCGCCGTACCTCCCCAACCACCCCCTCCAGCCCGCGGCGGGCCCCGAGACCGGCGTCGGGCCGATCTCGGCCGCTCCGTGGGGCTCGGCGGGCATCCTGCCGATCTCATGGGCGTACGTACGCCTCATGGGGGGCGAGGGTCTGAAGCGTGCGACGCAGGTCGCCGTACTCGCGGCCAACTACATCGCCAAGCGCCTCGAACCGCACTTCCCGGTCCTCTACAACGGCCCGGCCGGCCTGGTCGCGCACGAGTGCATCGTGGACCTGCGGCCCGTCTCCAAGGCGACCGGTGTCAGCATCGACGACATCGCGAAGCGGCTGATCGACTACGGCTTCCACTCGCCGACCATGTCGTTCCCGGTGGCCGGGACGCTGATGATCGAGCCGACGGAGAGCGAGGACCTGGCTGAGCTCGACCGGTTCTGCGACACGATGATCGCCATCCGCGGTGAGATCGACAAGGTCGCCTCCGGCGAGTGGAGCGGGGACGACAACCCGCTGCGCAACGCCCCGCACACGGCGGCGGCGCTCGGTGGCGAGTGGACCCACGCCTACAGCCGCGAGGAGGCGGTCTTCCCCGCCGGCGTCACGCCTTCGGACAAGTACTGGCCGCCGGTGCGCCGGATCGACGGTGCGTTCGGTGACCGCAACCTCGTCTGCTCCTGCCCGCCCCTGGACGAGTACGACCAGTAAGCAGGGATACGCGTCGGGGCCGGTGCGGAGACTTCTCCGGCCGGCCCCCGTGTTCCGTCTGCCGCGGTCAGGCGGCCTTCGCCACCTGAGCGCTCTTCAGTGGGCGGTGCGGGGCGATGATCTGCCCGTCGGGGAGCAGCTCACCGGTGTCCTCGAAGAGCAGGACGCCGTTGCACAGGAGGCTCCAGCCCTGTTCCGGGTGGTGGGCCATCAGACGTGCGGCTTCCCGGTCGTTGGAGTCAGCGGTCGGGCAGGGTGGCTGGTGCTGGCACATGGGTGGGTTCTTTCGCTGCGTCGATTCGAGTGTCCTGCGGCTGGACGAATGGCTCATGGCCGCCCCCGTATCAAGTCGGTCCGGTCCCAGTGTTGCCCTACGGACGTCTCTCCGCAGGGATTTCGCGGCAGCTGCTGTTCTCCTCCCCTGACGCATCACCCGGCCGGACGGTTCGATCCAACTGGGCTGTCCGTTCGGATGGTTCGGGGGGACCTGACCGGACTAGTCCGGACGGGTACGGTCGCGCCCCCGCCGAGCAGCTCGGCGGGGGCGCGTGGGTCAGGGGTGTCAGGCCGGCGAACCGAGGAGGCCGGGAAGTTCGGGAAGGTCCGGAAGAGGCGCCGGGGCGACACGCAGTGTCATGACCGGGAGCAGCTCCGCGACGTGGTGCGGACGGTGGGCCGTGATGCCCGGGGGAGCGGGTGCCAGGGGCACCAGTACATCGGTCGGAGCGAGCGTGCCGGCGCCGGCGTCGGCCTCGATGTCGTGATGCAGCCACAGCGTGAACATGTAGAGCTCGGGCACCGACAGCAGCCGGGGCTGGTAATGCGCCGTCGCCGACTCCGCCTGGCGTACGGCGAGTTCGGTGGAGACGATGTACGGGCCCTCGAAGAAGTGCGAGAAGGTCCAGCCGTCGGCGGTGAGCATGGTGTCCGCGGCGGCGACGGCGCGCTCACCGCTGCGGATCAGGAAGCGCCAGCCGGCGAGGCGGGTGCGCGGTGCGGCGTCGTTCGGCACGATCCGGTCCAGTACATGGACGGGGAGCGGGAGTTCGGGGCTCAGCGATCCCTGGACGGACCGGAGAGCGGGCGTATGGGCCTCGCGGACTGCGGTGGGAGAACCGAGTGCCGCGAGAACGCTGCGCAGTGCGGGCGCTGGGGCCGGAGAAACATGCAGCGGCATAGTGGGTCGCCTCTCACTTCGGAGACACGGTGGTGCGTGGGCGGGTGCAGACGGCGCTGTCGGCGTGCGGGGCCAGAGGAAGGCCGGTGACGGGGCGGACGGACCGATGCGTCAACTCTCTGCCTCGTTCGCAGAGTTTATACGACAAATGTTCACACGGTGTTTCGGCTAGCCGACCCGCATATTGCCCGCAAGGTGGATTCGAGACTTTGAATTGCGCGTTTTCTGTGGATCCGGGCCGCTCCCGACCCGCGTCGCCAGGTACTTTCCCGGCGCGGCGGTAGGCTGAAACACGTCGGCGTTTCAGCCGGGCAACCCGATCGGGCAAACTGCATATGCCCCATGCCTTCGGAATGTGCCTCCGGCTCCAGTCACCAGACTACTGGGTGCCCATCGGTCGTGGGGACGTTACGGATCATCTCGTCGGGGCATTATCGATCGTGATACGAGCGGCCTGTGCCGCGGGCCGCCCACTCGAGGAGGGACCCTTCGATGGGCGAGAAGGTCGTGGCGGGCGCCTTTGCCGCGTCCGATCGGCAGGCGTACCGCGAGAAGCTCACCCAGTGCCTGACGGGGCTGGAGAGGCTCCTGTCGGAGCGGAGGTTCGATCGTCCCAGGAATCTCATGGGACTGGAGATCGAGCTGAATCTCGCGGGATCGGACGGCATGCCGAGGATGCGGAATGCGGAGGTGCTCCAGCGCATCGCCAGCCGGGATTTCCAGACCGAACTGGGGATGTTCAACCTGGAAGTAAATATTCTTCCCCACCGGCTGAGCGGCCGGGTATTCGATCAGCTGGCCGAGGAGCTGCGCACGGGGCTCGCCTATGCCCACCGCAAGGCCGCGGAGGTCGACGCGGGGATCGTGATGATCGGCATCCTGCCGACCCTCGGCCGGGACGACGTGGTTTCGGCGAACCTCTCGGACGTCGACCGTTACACGCTCCTCAACGACCAAATGGCCGCCGCACGCGGCGAGGAATTCGTCCTCGATATCGAAGGTGTCGAGCGATTGGTCGCGACCTCCGCCTCGATCGCCCCCGAGTCGGCCTGTACCTCGGTCCAGTTGCACCTGCAGGTGACGCCGGACCGCTTCGCCGACGTCTGGAACGCGGCGCAGGCCATCGCGTCCGTGCAGATCGCACTCGGCGCCAACTCCCCCTTCCTGTTCGGCAAGGAGCTGTGGCGCGAGTCGAGGCCGCCGCTGTTCCAGCAGGCCACGGACGTGCGGCCGCCCGAACTGCGGAACCAGGGGGTGCGCCCCAGGACCTGGTTCGGGGAGCGCTGGATCAGTTCGGCGTACGAGCTCTTCGAGGAGAACCTGCGCTACTACCCGCCCCTGCTGCCGATCTGCGACGACGAGGACCCCCTGCGGGTCCTCGACGAGGGTGGTGTGCCGACCCTGGCCGAGCTCGTCCTGCACAACGGCACGGTCTACCGGTGGAACCGGCCGGTGTACGGGCTGGCCGACGGCGTGCCCCACCTGAGGGTCGAGAACCGGGTCCTGCCCGCCGGTCCCACCGTCGACGATGTGATCGCCAACGCCGCCTTCTACTACGGGCTGGTGCGCGCGCTCGCCGACGAATCCCGGCCGGTGTGGACCAAGCTGCCCTTCGAGGCGGCAGCCGAGAACTTCGACGCCGCCTGCCGGCACGGGATCGACGCCGAGTTGCTGTGGCCGCGCCCCGGACGCTCCGGCGGCGTGGCGAAGGTGCCGGCCGTCAAACTCGTACGCGACGAACTGCTGCCGCTCGCGGCCGCCGGGCTGGACGCGTGGAACATCGAGCCCTCGGACCGGGACCGCTACCTCGGCGTCATCGAGGAGCGCTGCAGGCTCAGGGTGAACGGCGCCTCCTGGCAGGTCGACACCTATCACCGCGCCCTGGACGCGGGGCTCGAACGGGAGGGCGCGCTGGCAGCCACCACCCGGCGCTACGGCGAGCTGATGCAGGTGGGTGAGCCGGTGCACACCTGGCCCATCGGCTTTCCCGCGCCCTGAGGAGATGCCGCCCGGTGTCCCGCCGCCCAGGCCCGTCGGGCAAGCTATGACGACGCATAGCTGACGGCAGGTGTACAGGTGGAGGCGGGGCGCGTGGCTGAATCCATTCCTCACGAGGGGGTGTCCCGGCGGATCCTCCGGTCGGAGACCCTCCTCGTGCTGGCTCTCTCGCTCGGGGCCAGCGGGGTTTCCGCCCTGATCAGCTTCATCGGATCGCTGACGAAACCCGGGGGCCTCAAGGACCAGGCGGCGACGCTCAATGGCTCGTACGCCCCCGGGCGGCCCTGGCTGGACCTCGCCTGGCAGCTGTTCGGTATCGCCTCCGCCCTGGTGCCGGTCGCGCTGGTGGCCCACCTGCTGCTCCGGGAGCGGGCCGGACTGCGGACCCTCGGTCTCGACCGCACCAGGCCCTGGCCCGACCTGGGCAGGGGCACCCTCGTCGCGGCGGGGATCGGCAGCGTGGGGCTGGCGTTCTACCTGGTGGCGCGGGCCGCGGGATTCAACCTGACGGTCGTTCCGGAGTCCCTGCCCGACGTCTGGTGGAAGTTCCCCGTACTGATCCTCTCCGCGGTGCAGAACTCCCTCGTGGAGGAAGTCATCGTCGTGGGCTATCTCCTGCGCCGGCTCGGGCAGTTGGGGTGGACGCCCATGGCCGCACTGGTGGCGAGCTCCGTGCTGCGTGGCTCGTACCACCTGTACCAGGGGATCGGCGGATTCATCGGGAACATGGCCATGGGCGTCGTCTTCGTGCTGCTGTACAGGCGCTGGGGACGGGTCGGGCCGCTGGTCGTCGCGCACGCCCTGCTCGACATCGGGGCGTTCGTCGGATACGCGCTGCTCGCCGGGAAGGTGGGCTGGCTGCCCACTCCGTGAGCGCGGCCCGCTCACCCCTTTTTCAGAGCCCGGCGAGCAGTTCTCCGTCGATCACCGTGACCGCGCTGCCCGTCAGCAGGGTGCGTTCGCCGCGCAGCGAGGTGCGGACCAGGCCGGAGCGGGCGGAGGCCTGGAGGCCGATGAGGTCGTCACGGCCGAGCCTCGCCGACCAGAAGGGCGCCAGGGCGGTGTGGGCGCTGCCGGTCACGGGATCCTCGTCGATGCCGACCCGGGGGAAGAAGGCGCGCGAGACGAAGTCGTACGGCCCGGCGGGATCCTCGGCCGCCGCCGTGGCGATGACGCCCCGCCGGGAGCAGGAGGCGAGTGCGGAGAAGTCGGGCTTCAGGGCCCGTACGGCCGCCTCGTCGGCGAGTTCCACCAGGAAGTCGTCGACGTGCTTCCCCGTGTCGTGGAGGGAGAGGGGTGAGGCGCCGAGTGCTTCCACGAGCCCGGGCGGTGCCGTCGCGGGGGTGAGCGGAGCTGTTGGGAAGTCCAGCGTCAGGCTGCCGTCCTCATGGGCGGTCGTGCGCAGGACTCCGGAACGCGTGGCGTGGCGCACCGTGCCGCTCGCGACTCCGGTCGTGTGCAGGACATGGGCGGTGGCGAGGGTGGCGTGCCCGCAGAGATCGACCTCGGTGGTCGGGGTGAACCAGCGCAGCGCCCAGTCCGCCTCGCCGCCCGGCGGCAGGGGATGGGCGAAGGCCGTCTCCGGGAGATTGACCTCGGACGCGATGCGCTGGAGGCGGTCCGCCTCGGGGTAGGGGCCGGAGTCCAGGATCACGACTCCGGCGGGGTTGCCGGTGAAGGGGCGGTCGGTGAACGCGTCGACGATGCGGATCTTCATGAAGCCGACCGTAGGCGGGGCCGTTCCGCGCGGTCCAAGGCCAATTGCGGATGCGCGGCCCCGGGCGACGGAGGCCGGGCGCGGCGCCCGCAACCCGCTCAGGGCCCTTCGGGTTTCCGGGCGAAGAACGTGCCGGCCGCCCGCTTCGACCCTTCGCCGGGCTCCTCCAGCAGGCGCGCGGTGACGACGAGGCCGGCCTGTTCCAGCAGGGCGACGATCTTTTCCGGTTCCACCAGATGGGACTCGAAGGAGACCGGATGGCCTCCGTACGCCTGCGTCGGACGCAGGAGCTCGCCGTTTCCCACGTGGCCGGCCAGCATCAGATGTCCGCCGGGCGCGAGCGTGCGCCGGAATTCGGCGAACACGACGGGCAGCACCTCCGGCGGCGTGTGGTGGGTCGAGTAGTAGGCCAGGATCCCGCCTAGCTCGCCGTCCCCGATCGGTGGCGCGGTCATCGAGCCGACCGTGAAGCGCAGACCCGGATGGGCCCGCCGGGCCAGCTCGACCATCTTCGGGGACACGTCGACGCCGAAGGCGGACAGCCCGAGTCCGGCCAGGTGCGCCGTGACCTTGCCGGGCCCGCACCCCAGGTCCGCGACCGGCCCGAGCCCGGCCGTCCGGACGACCTCGGCGAACGTGGCGAGCATCCCGCGTGAGAGGGGATCGAGCTCCGCGGGGGCTTTGACGCGCGCCGCGTAGTCGGCGGCGACGGTGTCGTACGAGTCCCGGACCGCGGCGAGGTAGGAGGGCTCAGTCATGCGGGCGACCTTAGGCGGTCCGGGGCGCATGGAACGGCACCGCCCGTCGAGATGCTTGTCAGGCGATAGCTTCCGATATATCGTTGAGGCATCGCGACCGTTCAATGAAGAGTCGCGGCAGCACCGACACGGAGAGGAGCGCAGTCATGCGTTCACATGGACACGACCACGGAAACAACCACGGTTACGGCCCCGGGCGCCGAGGCGCCGGCTGGGGAGACTCCGAAGGCCGCGCGGCCTTCGGCCCGTTCGGGCCGCCCTTCGGCGGCGGACCCTTCGGGGGCGGGCCGTTCGGCGGCGGACGCGGCCGTGGAGGCGGCCGGGGAAGGGCCAGGCGCGGTGACGTACGCGCCTCCATCCTCGCTCTGCTCAAGGACCGCTCGATGCACGGCTACGAGATGATCCAGGAGATCGGCGAGCGCAGTGGAGGGGCCTGGAAGCCCAGCCCCGGCTCGGTCTACCCGACCCTCCAGCTGCTGGAGGACGAGGGACTGATCGTCAGCGCCAGCGAGGGCGGCAAGAAGCTCTTCACCCTCACCGACCTCGGCCGCGACGAGGCGCAGTCCGGCCCCGAGGCCCCCTGGGAAGAGGCGGGGCGCGGTGTCGACTGGGAGGGCGTCAACGAGATCCGGCAGGCCGGCTTCGGCCTGATGGAGGCGTTCGGCCAGGTCTGGAAGACCGGCTCGGCCGACCAGCGGCAGAAGGCCCTCACGGTGATCAACGACGCCCGTAAGAAGCTGTACCTGATCCTCGCCGACGAGAACTGAGCCGTGCGGTACGCGCAAGCGGAGAAGGGCCCCCTCGTGGGGCCCTTCTCTCGTCCTCCGTACGGACCGGCGCCCCCGCTGCCTCGCTGTCTGTGATGGTGCGATCTCATCCCCAGGGATGAGGAACCCGCGGCGGTCCCCGCCTTCCGCCGGATGCCGGATGGGCCGCGCCGGGGATGTTTTCGCTCCCCGGGACTGATGGGGTGGAGATGTGCAGAACCGGACATCAGGGATCCCCGAACAAGTGACTGTGACACCGAACCACCCGTGGGCCGGAGCCGCGCTGAGCGCCGCGATGGCCGCCGTGGTGACGGGGGCGCGCCGGCGCGCGGTGCGCGACGGCGACCGGCACGTCGACACGGCTCACCTCCTGCACTCCCTGATCGAGTCCGATCCCGAGGTCCGGCAGGCCTTCGACGGCGGGCCGCAGCCGGCCAGGGTGCTCGGGTACCTCGTACAGCGCAGCATCGGGTACGGCCTGCGCTGGCAGGGGACGCAGGAGGATTCGGGTGCGTTCCCGGCCATACGGGAACCCGCGGGCGAAGGGTGGTCGCCCTCGGCGGAGGCAGCCATGGACCGGGCTCTCGGGAGCGCGCTGCTGCGCGGGGAGATCCACGCCGACGGGCTCGATCTGCTGGCGGCCCTCGTCGCGGACCCGCGGTGCCGTGCGGTCGAGGTGCTGGAGCGGGCCGGGGTCGCGGTCGAGCCACTGCGCGCCCGCGCGGCGGACCGTACGGCCGTGGAGGATCCGCGGGGGTGATCATGAACACGCGGTGGACAGGTGTGACGGGGGTGACGCTGCTGACGCCTGCTGCCATGATGTGCCGATGCACGCGACTCAGGGGAGAAGCGCGGGTCTGGGCCTCGCCCTTGCCTCGGCCTTCGCATTCGGTGGTTCGGGGGTTGCGGCCAAGCCGCTGATCGAGGCGGGGCTCGACCCGCTGCACGTGGTGTGGTTGCGGGTGACCGGCGCCGCCCTCGTCATGCTGCCGGTCGCCTGGCGGCACCGGAAGCTGGTGCGGGAGCGGCCCGTACTCCTGGCCGGTTTCGGGCTGTTCGCAGTGGCCGGGGTGCAGGCCTTCTACTTCGCCTCGATCTCACGCATCCCGGTCGGCGTCGCCCTCCTCATCGAGTATCTGGCGCCCGCCCTCGTCCTCTGCTGGGTGCGTTTCGTGCAGCGGCGGCCCGTCACCCGCGCCGCAGCCGCCGGTGTGGTGCTCGCGGTCGGCGGGCTCGCCTGTGTCGTCGAGGTGTGGGCCGGCCTGAGCTTCGACGCGGTCGGGCTGCTGCTCGCCCTCGGCGCGGCGTGCTGCCAGGTGGGCTATTTCGTCCTGTCGGACCAGGGCGCCGGCTACGGGGACACGGCGGACGCCGAACCTCCGCACCCCGTGGGAGTGATCGCGTACGGACTGCTGGCGGGCGCGGCCGTGCTCACCGTGGTCGCGGGTCCGTGGGCCATGGACTGGACGGTGCTCGGAGGGACGGCGGACATGGACGGGCACGAGGTGCCGGCCTGGCTGCTCCTCGGATGGATCGTGCTCCTCGCGACCGTGCTTGCCTACGTCACCGGTGTCGTGTCGGTACGACTGCTGTCACCCCAGGTCGCCGGCGTCGTCGCCTGCCTGGAGGCGGTCATCGCGACCGTGCTCGCCTGGGTGCTGCTGGGGGAGCACCTCTCCGCGCCCCAGCTCGTGGGCGGCGGAGTGGTACTGCTCGGTGCCCTCATCGCGCAGTCGTCCGCGCCCAAGCCGCCGTCAGGACCGGTGGCATCGGGGCCGGGGGCGCAGGCGGGCCGCGAGCCGGCCGGTGCCGGAAGCGAGTTGTCCCGGCCTCCCGCCTCGCCGTAAGGTGCCGATCATGCTGCTGACCGTACTTCCGCCTCCTGCCGCCTAGCGCGAGGCGGCCACTCCGGACGAAGACCGGGCTCGGGTACGCCCCGAGCGGTTCGTCGCTGCCCGCGCGCGGAGCCGAGCGACCACCACCCCCTTCTTCTGGAGAGTCACGTGTCCCACCCCGCACCCGGCCTGCCCGTCGGGCGGAGCCTCATCTATCTCGTCGTCGCCGGTCTCGCCTGGGGTACGGCGGGCGCGGCCGCCTCGCTCCTCTTCCGGATCAGCGATCTCGGACCGCTCGCCCTGTCGTTCTGGCGCTGCGCCGGCGGACTCGCCCTGCTGGGCGGGGTGCTCGCACTGCGCCCCCGCCGGCCGCGTACCCCCACCGAGCCGCACCGTCGGCGGCTGCTCCGCATCCTGGGGACCGGCATCGGTCTGACCGTGTTCCAGAGCGCGTACTTCGCGGCGGTCGAGGCGACCGGACTCGCGGTCGGAACCGTCGTCACGCTGGGCGCGGGCCCGGTCCTCATCGCGGTGGGCGCGCGGCTGACCATGGGGGAGCGGCTGGGCGGGGGCGGGCTCGCCGCCGTGGCGGGCGCGCTCATCGGCCTCGCCGTGCTGGTGCTCGGCGGCGAGCCGGCCGAAGTGCGGCCCGTCGGTCTGCTGCTGGCCGTGCTGTCCGCCGCCGGGTACGCGGCGATCACGCTGCTGACCCGGTGGCTCGGCCGGGACGGTGCGGCGGGCGACTCCCTCTCCACCAGCGCGTGGGCCTTCGGCATCGGCGCAGTGGGCCTGCTGCCCATGGCGGCGGCCGAAGGCCTGGTGCCGCACACCGTCGAGACGGGGCAGGTCCTGTGGCTGCTCGTCTACGTGGCGGCGGTGCCGACCGCACTCGCCTACGCGCTCTACTTCGCGGGCGCCGCGGTGGTCCGCTCGGCGACCGTGTCCGTGATCATGCTTCTCGAACCGGTGAGCGCCGCCGTCATCGCGGTGACCGTGCTGCGGGAGCGGCTCACCACGGCCACGGTCATCGGCACTCTGCTCCTGCTCGCCGCCGTGGCCGGACTGGCCTTCTCCGAGACGCGTGGTGCTGCCGCCGCCCGCCGGCGGGCCGCCGTGGCGGCCTGACCGGCGAGGTCACCGGCGGGTGGCGGGCCGCTGCTCCGGAGGCCGGAGAGCGGTGAGGTAGTCCGGCACCTGGACCGACGGGTCCAGGTCGCCGGACGGTACCGGCGCCGCGTATCCGTGGTCCAGGGGGACCACGCCCGCCCAGTACGGCAGCGAGAGATCCTCGGGGTCGTCGTTCGGCCCGCCCGTACGGGACTTGGCGGAGACCTCGTCGAGGTCCAGGCGGATCACCGCGGTCGCGGCGAGTTCCTTCGCGTCGGCGGGCCGGGAGTCCCTCGACCTGCCCGGCACGACCTGGTCGACGATGGCGTCGAGTGCGATGCGCCGCTCCTCCGGGTCGGTCACCGTGCGGGCGATGCCGTGGACCACCACGGAGCGGTAGTTCATCGAGTGATGGAAGGCCGAACGGGCCAGCACCAGGCCGTCCACGTGCGTCACGGTCAGACACACGGCGAGGCCCGGATCCGCCGCGCCCGTGGCGCGCAGCGGGCGGGATCCGGTCGAGCCGTGTACGTACAGCCGCTTCCCGACCCGGGCGAACAGGGTCGGGAGGACGACGGGCGCGCCGTCGCGGATGAAGCCGAGGTGGCAGAGGTAGGCCGTGTCGAGTATCGAGTGGACCGTCTCGTGGTCGTACGAGGCGCGCTCCCTGGACCGGCTCGGGACCGTGCGCCCGGTCCGCTCGTAGGCGTCGGCTCCGGGGAGGCCGGTGCTGTCGGGCGTGGCGGTGTCCGGCATTGCGTACTCCATTGCACTAGTGCATACTCTCGTTTGTGCTAGGAGAGTATCGGATCAGTGGGCGGCGTGCATCCGACATTGCCGCGAGCGTGGAGCGAGGCGTTGCGTCGGGTGATCTGGCGCCCGGTCATGTCCTGCCGCCCCTGCGGGAGTTGGCCACCCTGCTGGGGGTAAACCCGAACACGGTGGCCGCGGCCTACCGGAACCTTCGCGAGCGCGGAGTGATCGAGACCGCGGGGCGCCGGGGCAGCCGGGTGCGGCCGCGGCCCGCGAGCACGGCGCGTGGATCACTCCGGGTGGAGGCCCCTCCGGGCGTCCGTGACCTGGGCGACGGCAACCCCGACCCCGCCCTGCTGCCTGGCCTCGGGGAGGCGCTGGCCGCCGCGGCGGAGGCGTACGCGCGCGAGCCCGGTCTCTACGGGGACGCGGCGGTGGTCCCCCGCCTCGGGGACCTCGCGCGGGCGGGGCTGGACGCCGACGGTGTTCCCGCCGGGCCGGTGGCGGTCACCTCCGGGTCCCTCGACGCGATCGAGCGCGTGCTCGCCGCGCACCTCAGGCCCGGTGACGCGGTTGCCGTCGAGGACCCGGGGTGGGGTGCGCTGCTCGATCTCGTCCCGGCGCTCGGGATGCGCGTCGTCCCGGTCGCCCTGGACGACGACGGCCCTCTCCCCGGCGAGGTGGAGCGTGCCCTGCGGGCCGGTGCCAGGGCCCTGGTGGTCACCGACCGGGCGCAGAATCCGACCGGCGCGGCGGTGGGCGCCCGGAGGGCCGCCGAGCTGCGGTCGGTCCTCTCGGAGCACCCCGGCGTGCTCCTGATCGAGGACGACCACGGCCACGCCATCGTCGACCTGCCGGTGCACCCCCTCGCCGGCGTCACGGAGCGCTGGGCCTTCGTGCGGTCGGTCTCCAAGGCGTACGGACCCGACCTGCGGCTCGCCGTGCTCACCGGTGACGGGCTCACCGTCGACCGGGTGACGGGGCGTCAGCGACTGGGGCCGGGCTGGGTCAGCGGGCTGCTGCAGCGGGCCGTGGCGCACCTGTGGGCGACCGGGGCCGTCGACGCGGCGGTGGTCGCCCGCTCCTACGGGCAGCGCAGGGACGCGCTCGTGCGGGCCCTGGGGGAGCGGGGCGTCGCGGCGACCGGGCGGACCGGCATGAACGTCTGGGTGCCCGTGAGCGACGAGACCGGCGCGGTGGCCCGGATGCTGCACGCCGGCTGGGCCGTGGCTCCGGGGGCCCGGTTCCGGATGGCCTCGCCGCAGGGGGTGCGCCTGACCGTCTCCTCACTGTCCGTCGCCGACATCGGTCCGCTGGCCGAGGCGGTGGCGGCAGCGGTACCGCCCGCCCGCCCGGTCAGTCACGGCTGAGCGCCTGACGCGTGAGCCGGGCGCCCGGCTCCGGGTGAGGGCCGCGGGGCGAACTGGTCCCCGCGGAGTGGGTGTTGAAACGTCTGGCCGAGCAGACCCGGGCCGACGCCGGGTCGTCGCTCCGGCATCGGCGGAGGTGGCCGGGCGGGCAGTCCTGCTCATCCCGCACCGCGGCGGCGCGGCGACGAGGGCGAGCTGTTCGGCGACTGCCGCAGGCTCCTGACGATCGTGCGGAGGCGGACGGTCCCGTGCAGGTCAGGGCGGTCGGCGAGCGGCGAGCTGGAGCCTTTGCGGGCGAAGGTGACCGAGCTCGCCGACCGGGGCTGACTGCACAAGCGCGCGTACGGGCGGTGCACGGCACGCCCGCAGGCGCGCGGGCGGGCCCGTAACCGACGGGCCTCCGACGGCGAGGGGGATCGCCCTCCTGCTGGAGCACTAACGGCCGCTGAAGAAGTCGGTGAGGGCGGGCACCACCACGTAGAACAAGTGATCCATTGCCTGGTGCTTGACGTAGCATTGCTTACATGTTGAATCTGGAGCGCCTGCGGACGCTGGATGCCCTGGCCCGGCACGGCTCGGTGAGCGGAGCGGCCGACGGTCTTCACGTCACCACCTCGGCCGTCTCCCAGCAGATGTCCAAGCTGGAACGCGAGGTCGGGCAGCAGCTCCTGGCCAAGAACGGCCGGGGGGTCCGCCTCACCGACGCCGGCCGGCTGCTGGCGGACCACGCGGCGAAGATTCTCTCGCAGGTGGAGGTGGCCCGGTCCGACATCGAGGCGCAGCGGGGCCAGGTGGTGGGCGAGGTACGGCTCGCGGCGTTCCCGACGGCGGCCCGCGGGCTGTTCCCCGCCGCTCTCACCTCCCTCCGTGCGGGCCACCCCGAGCTCAGGCTGCGTACGGCGGAGCTGGAACCGGAGAGCGGGATCCGCGCGGTGCTGCGGGGGGATGCCGACCTCGCGGTGGTGCTCGACTGGAGCAACAAGCGCCTGCCGGTGCCCGCGGGCCTGGTCAAGGCGGAGCTCCTCGACGACGCGCCGGACATCGCCATGCCCGCAGGTCATGCGCTCGCCGGCCGACGGGAGGTGGACATCGAGGACTTCGCCGAGGACGACTGGGTCTCCTGGCCGGAGGGTGAATTCTGTTACGACTGGCTGATGTTCACCCTCCGGTCCAAGGGCATCGAGCCCCGCATCGCGCACCTCGCAGGCGAACACCACACCCAGCTCGCCCTGGTCGCGGCCGGATTCGGTGTATGTGTGGCGCCCCGGCTGGGCAGGGGGCCGGTGCCCGGCGGGGTGAGTCTGGTGCCCGTGCGACAGCCGATGCGGCGTCATGTTCACGCGGTGTGGCGCGCGGACGCCGACCGCAGGCCGTCGATCAGGGCCGCGGTGGAGGCGTTGCGTGCGGCCGGCCGGGCTCTGCCCGCCGATTCCCGGGGGCCCGTGACGGCCGGAACACCTTTGTGACGTGCAGGGTCTGACAGACAGTGATATGTACCGCTGCCAGGAGCCGGGCGTCCCGTTCCGCGGCGGTCATCGTGATTCCGACGGCCGCGGTGCCGGGCAACAGCAGGTGCGGCCCCTCACGCCAGCGTGATGGAGCCGCCCTCCACCCGGATCTCTTTCTCCGGCAGTGGCATCGTCGCCGGGCCGCCCGTGACCTCGCCGGTCGCCGCGTCGAACGTACTGTTGTGGCACGGGCAGGTGATGACGCCGTCGGCGATCCCCTTCACCGCGCAGCCCTGATGGGTGCACTTCGACGAGAACGCCTTGAACTCCCCGGCCTTCGGCTGTGTCACCACCACGCCCTGGTCGGCGAGGACGACGCCTCCTCCCTCCGGGATGTCGGCTGTCCGGGCGAGAGGCGCGCCGCCGTTCGCGCCGTCCTTCTTCCCGGCCGGTTCGGCCGTGTCCGGGCCGCCGGAGTCCTTGGATCCGCCGCCGCACGCGGTGAGAGCGACGGCCAGTCCCGTCGCCCCGACCGCGACGACGGTGCGACGCCCCACATGGGCCTGGCTCTCCTGTGATGCGCTCATGCCGGCTTTCCCTTCGTCGGAGTACGAGACGCCGGGTGAGGATGGCGTCAGGTGTGGATACCTGTCCTCGCGGCCGCTCGTTCAGTCACGGGGCCGATTCTTCCGCACGGGAGCGACGAGGAGCATGCGCAGGTCCATGGCGTCGGCCGTCGCGCGGGGCTCTCGGCCTCCAGCCCTACGGGCTGGCCGGCGTGCCGGCCCGGACCAGGGCTCGCGCCAGGTCGATGCTTGCCGAAAGGGTGTCGAGCGGGAGCGGCTGCGTGGCGAGGGCGCCCTCGTGGATCACGAGGAGCTGGGTGGCGAGACCGGCGGGGTCCGGGCAGCCCGCCGCGGTGGCCAGCTCGCCGAACAGGTCCAGCAGCCAGAGCTTCTGGTCCGCGGCGATGCGGTGCGCGGGATGCGAAGGGTCGGGGAGCTCGGCCAGCGCGTTGATGAACGCACATCCGCGGGAGTTGGTCCCGCTCCAGGTCCGCAGCGCGGCGAAGGGCGCGGTGACGGCCTCCACGGGCCGGTCGCAGGCGTCGACGGCGGCGCGGACGAGTGACCGCCAGCGCCGGTCCCGCTCCGCTAGGTAGGCCGCCACGAGGTGGTCCTTCGAGCCGAACCGGTTGTAGAGGGTCCGCTTGGTCACGCCCGAGTGCTCGGCGATCAGATCGACGCCGACCGCCGTGATCCCGCGGTTGTAGAACAGCTCCTCGGCAGCCTCCACGATGCGGCGGCCGGCCGGTGTCATGGGCTGTGTTTCCGGCATCGGGCGCCTCTTCACTGATCGGTGTACCGTGAGATGGGTATACAGATCAGTATACCGATGAGGAGGTTCGAGCAATGGGTGTGTCGGAGACCATGCGCGCGGTGCGGATCGCGCGGCACGGAGGGCCGGAGGTTCTCGAGCCGACGGAGGTGGCCGTGCCTTCCCCGCAGGCGGGAGAGGTGCTGGTCCGGGTGAGCGCCGTAGCGCTGAACAACACCGATCTGTGGACCAGGGAGGGCGCCTACGGCAGGCCGGGAGACCCGAAGGCGTTGTCGGGCTGGCGGGGCCCGATCGCCTTCCCGCGCATCCAGGGCGCCGACGTGGCCGGCCGGGTCGTGGCGGTCGGCGCCGACGTGGAGGGGAGCCTGGTCGGGCGCCGCGTGGTCGTCGATCCGGCGGTCTACGACACCGAAGGGCCGGACGCGAACCCGGTGGGCCTGATGGGGAGCGAACGTGACGGCGGTTATGCCGAGTACGTGACCGCGCCGGCGGCCCAGGTGCACGACGTGACGGATTCCCCGCTCACCGACGAACAGCTCGCTACGCTGCCGACGGCCTACGGCACGGCGCTGGGCATGATCGAGCGGGGCCGGCTGCTGGAGGGGGAGACCGTCCTTGTCTCCGGGGCGTCCGGCGGTGTCGGCCTGGCGCTGATCCAGATCGCCCGGGCACGCGGCGCGCGGGTGCTCGCCATCAGCAGCGGATCCAAGATCGACGCGGTACGCGAGGCGGGCGCGCACGACGTCGTCGACCGCGCGCACGACGTCGCGGGGCAGGTCCGCCGCGCCGCCCCGGAGGGCATCGACGTCGCACTCGACGTGGTCGCCGGAGACCTGGTGACCGAGTGCCTGCCGCTGTTGCGCGAGGGCGGCCGATGGGTCGTCGCCGGCGCGCTCGGCGGGTTCGAGGTGGCCTTCGACGTGCGCCGCCTCTACCTGCACAACACGCAGTTGATCGGCTCCGCGATGCACACGCCCAGGCACTTCGGCCTCCTCATGGAACTCGCCCGACAGGCCGGTATCCAGCCCGTGGTCGCCGCGACGTTCCCGCTGGAGCAGGCCGCTCGGGCGCAGGAGGAGCTCGCCCGCAGGGAACACGTGGGAAAGATCGTCATGCGCCCCTGACCGCCGGCTGCCGGCCCCGGTCACCAGCGCCGGCAGGCGCCGCGCTGCCGGCACAGGGGCCCGGCAGGTTCGTGTGCCTCAGGCCGGTGAAGGGCCGGGCCCGTGCCTGCGAGGGTCAGCTCCACGCCTGTCGTTCCTGGCTGCGCGGGTCCTCCACCTGGGTCCACTCGGTGTCGATGCGCATGCCGGCCCTGCGCTCGTTGTCGTACGGGTCCCAGCCGGGGTTGCCGGTCCTGGCGAACCGGACCCAGGACTCGTGCGTACGGGCGACGACTTCCGCGGGGGGACCGTCGGGGCCGAGCAGGGCGGCCGGGCCGTGCAGCCGGGGGAGGTGCGCGAGGTCGAAGACGAAGGGCAGCTCCATGGCGTGGGTGGCGCCGAGCTGCCCGTCGAGGGCGTGGGACCGCCATGCGAACTCGTAGACGAAGGTGGCGGAACCGGGATGCGCGGCATGAGCGCCGGCCAGGGCCCAGCTGCCCGCGCCGAACAGGGCGTCGCCCATGATGGCCGAGCGCAGCTCCCCGAAGGACGCCTCGGGGCGGGCCTTGCGGTAGGTCTCGACGAGCGGCTCCGGATTCGGGTGCGAGCGCGCCGCCGTGTCCTCGACGTCCCCGGCGGTCGAGGTGGCGTACTTGTCCACCGGGACCAGGTAGAGGTTGCCCTCCTCGGTGTTGGTCCCTATGAGCAGGTCGACATCGGCGCTCAGGCCGGCAGCGACGGATGCGGCGGGCTGTGTGTCGAGGACAAGGCTGAAGGGGCTGAGTCCGATCAGCGGGTCGTGGTGCGTGTCGGTCCGCAGGTCGATGCCCGAGAGCCGGGAGGCGGCCTCCACCAGGCGCTCGTCGGAGACCTCCGCGAAGGCGTCGGCCTGGGGCCGGACCCCCAGGGCCTCGGCCGCCGCGCTGGTGACGCGCGCGGCCTGCTCGGTGGTGAACGCCCCCAGACCGCTGCCGCTCTGGACGATCGCCCGGCGGAAGAGGCCCGCGGCCTCGGGGGCGGCCAGGACGCCACCCACGATGGTGGCCCCGGCCGACTGGCCGAAGAGGGTGACGTTGTCCGGGTCACCGCCGAAAGCGGCGATGTTCGCCCGCACCCAGCGCAGCACGGCTACGACGTCCAGCAGGCCGCGGTTGGCGGGCGCGCCGGGGATGTCGAGGAACCCGGCGATACCGAGCCGGTAGTTGAGGGTGACGAGGACGACGCCGTCGCGGGCGAAGGCGGAGCCGTCGTACATCGCGGACCGCGTCGAACCGGCGACGAATCCGCCGCCGTGCACGAACACCATGACGGGCAGGCCGCCGTCGGCGGCGGCGGGCGTCCAGACGTTGACGGTGAGGTAGTCATCCCCACGGCTCCAACCGGTGCCGAAGTACGGGGACATGTCCACGCTGCCGAGTTCGCGCTCGGACTGAGGAGCGTTGGGGCCCGGTACGGTGGCGTCCCGCACGCCGTCCCACGGCTCGTGCGGCTGGGGCGGAGCGAACCGGCCGGCGCCGCGGGGAGGTGCGGCATAGGGGATGCCGAGGAAGGTGAGGATGCCGTCCTCGCGCAGGCCGCGGACGGCTCCCAGCGCCGTGGCCACGACGGGCTCGGGGTGGTGATTCACGATCATGCCTTTCTGAGGGCCTCAGCCCTGCTCGGTGTACGGGGCGAAGGGAGCCCAGCCCTTGATGGCGAATGAGCTTCCCTCACGCACCACTTCGACGGCGCCGTGGCCGCCCAGGTGCGCGGGGATCACCAGTGCCGTGTTGTCGGCCGCCCAGCCCAGCACCTTGCGACGGGTGGCGCGGGCGCCCGCGGGGTCCTCGCAGAAGCAGCTGTTGGCGTCCGGTTCGAGGATCTGTACGGGGCTGTGCAGCATGTCGCCGACGAACACCGCGCGGTCCGTCCCGGAGGTGAGGGTCAGTACGGAGGAGCCGGGGGTGTGTCCGGGAGCCGCGTCCAGGCGCAGGCCGGCGTCGATCCGGTGGCTGTTCTCCCACAGCAGCGTCCGGCCGGCCCGGTGCACCGGGGCCACGCTGTCTTCGAAGACGTTCTGGTTGCCTCGGCCGAGCAGCGGCTTGTGGCCGTTCTCGGGATTCCAGAAGTCGAAGTCGTCCTTCGGCATCAGATAAGTGGCGTTGGGAAAAGTGGGTACCCACTGCCGGCCGTCCAGGTAGGTGTTCCAGCCGACGTGATCGACGTGAAGGTGTGTGTTGATCACGATGTCCACGTCTTCGGGCTCGACGCCGGCCCGGGCGAGATTGGCCAGGAAGCCTGTTTCGAGGCGGTTCCAGACCGGGGAGTACGGGCGGTCCTTGTGGTTGCCCACGCCGGTGTCGACGAGGATGGTCCTGCCCTCGCTGCGCAGCAGCCAGGTCTGGATCGCGGAATTCACGGTATTGGTATCAGGATCCAGAAAATGGGGGGTCAGCCATGAGTCGCCGCCGTTCCACACTTCCTTCGGGCTTTCCGGGAAGAATGCCTCGGGCGTCATTTCGACGGAGCCGAAGTATTCCCATACACGGGTGATGGTGACGTTGCCCAGCGTGATCTGTTCCATGGGGCTTCCCTGCGAGTTCGGGGGCTTTCCTGGAAAGGTACGAGCAGACTCGGCCGGGCGGTATCCGTAACGTGACTGCACCTGCACCTGGCTGCACCTGCCCGTGCCGCGGGCAGTGGGCCCGGCCGCTTGTAGCCTGGACGGAGCAAGGCAAGGCGGCTCCCGTTCGGAGAGCCACAGTTCCTGGAGAGTCCGTGGACGAGCACGATGGCGGCCGCGGTGCGGTCATGGAACCGGAGCCGGATCCGGGTGAGCCGTTCGTCGGACGGGAGGCGGAGCTGGCACGCCTGTTTCACGCGGTGGACCCGGCGTCGGCGAACCCGGTGGTCCTGCTGGCCGGCGACATGGGCACGGGAAAGAGCGCGCTGCTGGACCGTGCGGTGCGCCGGGCCGAAGCCGGCGGTGCGCGCATACTGCGGGCCGAGGGCAGCGAGTCGGAGTCGAGCCTTGCGTTCTCCGCCCTCCACCAGTTGCTGCGGCCCGTGCAGGCCGCGGTGAACGCGCTGCCGGAGAGGCAGCGCGCTGCGATCCAGGACGCCTTCGGCGCGGTGCCGTCCACGCCCGGGCATCCCGGTGCGCCCGATCCCATGCTGCTCGGGGTCGCCGTCCTGAGTCTGCTGTCGGACCTGGGCGACCATCGTCCGGTGCTCGTGGTGCTGGACGACACCCGGTGGTTCGACCGTGCTTCCCTGGACGTGCTGTCCTTCGTCGCCCGACGGTTGGCGGGGGAGCCGGTCACGATGCTGATCGCGGTCCGTGGCGGCGATCACCTCCCGGGATTCGACCGTCACGTGCCGACGCTCACCTTGGAACCGCTCGACGACGCTGCCGCCGGCCGGCTCCTCGACCTGCAGCCGAAGAGGCCCTCCGGCCGCACCAGGTCGCGGATCATCGACCAGGCCGGCGGCAACCCACTGGCACTGGTGGAACTGGCGAGGGCAGCCGGCGCTCACGACGCGGCCACGAGGATGCCGTCCGCCGGCCCGCTCCCGCTCGCCGATCGCCTGGAGCGGATTTTCGCCGCCCGCCTGGACGGCCTCCCCGCCGCCACGACGCGGGCCCTGCTCCTCCTGGCCGCCATGGACAGCGTCGACACCGCGATCGCCGTCTCAGCCGGGCTTCCGGAAGCCGAGGACGAGGTCTGGCTGCCCGCCGAGCAGGCCGTACTGGCCCGGCGGACCGGCCGAGACGTCCGGTTCCGCCATCCGCTGGTCCGCTCCGCCGTGTATCACGCCGCGTCCTCGGGTGCCCGGCGCGAGGCTCACCTCGCGCTCGCCGAGATGCTGCGGGACGAACCGGACCGGCGTGCCTGGCATCTGGCCGCCGCCTGCCCGGGCCCGGACGAGGCCGTGTCGGCGGAGCTGGAGCGGACCGCCGCCCGGGCCCGCAGGCGCGGCGGCCACGCGGCAGCGGCCAAGGCCCTGCAACGTGCCGCGGAACTCGCGCCGGGGCGCGAGGACAGCGCCCGGCTGATGGTCGAAGCCGCTTCAGCTGCCGTGTTCACCGGTGACCTCGCCTGGGTCGAGGAACTGGCCGCCGCGGCACGCGCCCGCACGGATGACGCGTCGCTGCTTGCTTCCGCCGCGGTGCAGACGGGACGGCTGGCGATCCTGACCGTGCGCCACACCACGGTCTTCTCCCGACTTGTGCACGCCGCCGGTGATTTGACGGTCTCGCGGCCCGCCGCGGCGCTCGACCTCCTGGCCGGCGCCGCTGTGGTCCGCTTCTACTCCGGAGAGGACACCCAGCGCCACCGCATCCAGGAGATCCTGGAGCGCCTTCCCGAGGACGCGTCGCCCGCAGGCCCGCGCACCTGGGTGAGGGCCGTGACGGACCCCTTCGACGGCCGTGACCGACTCGTCTCCCTCCTCCCACAGCTGGCCGCCGACGCGGAAGCCCGGCCGGAGCAGCTCACCACCGTCGGGATCATGGCTTGGCTCCTGGACGAGCTTCCGCAGGCCGTCCGAGCCTTCGACGAGGCCTTCGACCGCTGGGAGCTGCGGGGACCGTTGCCGGAAGGGCTCGGCGGCGCGGTCGCCTGGGCCTACGTGGAACGAGGAAGGTGGGACCAGGCCCGTGAGGCCTGCGCCCGCACCACCGCGGTCGGCCGGGTGACCGGCCTCGACCACGCCGTGGCCTGCGCGGCCGCTGTGGATGCCACCGTGCTGGCCTACCAGGGGCATGTCTCTTCGGCCCGGGCGCGGGCCGAAGAGGCGCTCACCCTGACGGACCCGCTGGAAAGCCGCTCGGTCCACGTCTATGCCCGTCGTGCGCTCGGTGCCGCGGCAGCCGCGGAAGGCGGGTACGAGAGGGCCTACGACCAACTCCGCATGATCTTCACGGCAGACGGCGACCCCGTGCACTACCACGCCTCCTGTCCGGCTGTCGCGGAGCTGGCCGCCGCCGCCGTACGCAGCGGCAGGCGCGAGGAGGCCGCCGCCATCGTCGAGCGTTCCGCACACGCGCTCGCGGACAACGCCTCACCGCGCCTGCGTGCGCTGTTCAGCCGGGCCCGTGGCCTGCTGGCGGACCCCGAGGACGCCGAGCCGCACTTCCGGGCCGCCCTGGCCGACCCGGTCCTCGAACACTGGCCCTTCGAACGTGCCCAGGCCCTGCTCGAACTCGCCGAGTGGCTGCGGCGTCGCCGGCGCATCGCGGAGTCGCGTGAGCCGCTCACCGAAGCCCTGGACATCTTCCGGCGCCTGGGCGCGCATCCCTGGGTCGAGCGTGCCCGGGCCGAATCGAGGGCAGCCGGCCTCGAAGTCACGGACACGGCCCCCGACGTGCTCGCCGAACTCTCTCCGCAACAGCAGCAGATCATCCGTCTCGCCGCACGGGGGCTCACCAACCGCGAGATCGGCGAGAAGCTCTTCCTCTCCCCCCGCACGGTCGGTTCGCACCTCTACCGCAGCTTCCCCAAACTGGGCATCACCGCCCGCTCCCAGCTGCGCGACCTCGTCGAGGACGCCCTGGCGACAGGCGGCAGATCACCCGTCCCGCGGCTCTGAGGGCTGTCCCCTTCGCATCCTCCACCGGTCGAGGCTGGTACGGGTGCGGATCGTCTCCGGGTGGTCGGGGCCCAGTATCCGCTCCCGATGGGGCAGCAGCCCGGCGAACGCCTCGACCGCGCCCGTCACATCTCCTGCCTCACCGCGCCAGCGGGCGAAGCTGTACCGGGTCGCGAGAGTCTGGGGATGGTCGGGCCCCAGGACCGCCAGTGTCTGCTCCAGCAGTCCGGCGTACGCGGTCACGGCGCCGGCCGCGTCCCCCGCCATGCCTCTCCAGTGGGCCAAGTTGTGGCGCGCCCCCAGCGTGTGGGGATGCCGAGGGCCCATGATCCGCTCGGCTTGCCGGGCCAGCTCGGCGTAGGTGACAGCGGCGCCGGCCGCGTCCCCGGCCTCACCTTGCGCATGGGCAAGGTTGTTCCGGGTCACCACGACTTCCGGGTGGTCCGGACCCAGCACCCGTATCTGTTCCGGCAGCAACGAGGTGAATGCGGCAATCGCCCCCGCTGTATCTCCTGCCTTTCCCCGCCAGTGAGCGAGCTGCTGCTGAATGATCAGAGTCTGGGGATGGTCCTGCCCCAGAATGCGGACATGGTCAGCCAATAGTTCGGCGTACTCGTCGACTGCGTCTTCCTTCTGCCCGGCATTCCCCGTCCATCGAGCCAGGCCGCCTCTGACTGCCAGGGTGCTGGGGTGGTCAGGACCCAGTACCCGCTCGTAGTCGGGCAGCATGTCGGCATACGCCCTCGCTGCTCCGTCCGCGTCCCCCGACTCTCCCCGCCACTGTGCAAGGGCGGAGCGCGTCATCAAAGTGCTGGGGTGGTCAGGACCGAGTACCCGCTCGTAGTCGGGCAGCATCTGGGCGTACGCGCCGGCCGCCCTGTCCGTATCCCCTGCCTCTCCCCACCAGTGCGCGAGGGTGGAGCGGGTCAACAAGGTGCTGGGGTGGTCAGCACCCAACACCCGCTCCACCCGGTGCAGCAGTTCGACGTACGACTCGGTCGCTCCGGCTACATCTCCTGCCGCGCCGCGCCAATGCGCCAGATTGTGCGCAGAGACCAGTGTGTCGGGATGGTCAGGGCCCAGGGCCCGCTCTCGATCAGCCAGCAGTTCGGTGCAGGCGGCGATGGCGCCCTCCACATCTCCACTCGCCCCCAAGAGGTCGGCATGCTGGTTGCGGTTGCTGAGGGTGTCGGGGTGGTCGGGGCCGAGCACGCCTGCCTGGTCGGGCAGCAAGCGCGCGTACGCCTGTGCGGCGCCCGCCACATCTCCTGCCTGACCTCGCCAGTGGGCGAGGTTGTGCCGGGCGAGGAGCGTACTGCGATGCAGGGGCCCCAAGACGCGCTGAGCGGTGTCGACCAGGTGGCCGTGGAAGGTGACTGCGGCAGCCACCTGACCGCACTCGCCGAGGCCGGCACCCAGCCGGAAGAGGAGCGGGTGGGCCTCCGGCCGCCACAACTCCTCACCCGCACATCGCTCCAGAGCGACGGCGTTCGCACGCAGGGCCCCCGCGAGGGGGGTGGCACCTTCCAGCTCCGGCCAGACCTCACTCAGCGCTCCCGCTACGGCGTGGGCGAGCTGATGCGTCCGGCCTTCCTCGAAGGTGTCCCGCACAGCGTGCTGCAGCAGGCGGTGAACGCGCACCGCCAGGTGTGGAGTCGCGGGGGAGTGGTCGATCAGGTTCAGGCGGTGCAGAACACGCAACGCGTCGGTGGCCTGAGCGGCGGAGACGTCCTCACTGCGACGGTGCGTCCGATCGGGCCCCGGGCCGAATTCCACGGATCGGCGTGCAGTGAGATATGCCAGTGCCGGGCTCGCGGTGATGACGGAGCCGGGTATGCCGTTGGCGTCGAGCATCGCGGCCATCTCGAGCATCGGCCGGGCCAGGCCGGCAGGACGCAGGGTATCGGCGCGTTCGATCGACAACGACCACGCCGCGGCGACGGTGGCCATCTGGTCGTCGGGCAGGGCGGCAGGCTCGGGCACCATGTCGGTGAGTCTGGTGGCCCGCTCCGCCAGGAGCGCGCGGTAGGCGGCGCAGTCGAGGTCCGCGTCGACGAGGTAGGCCGCTGCCTGCGAGAGGGCCAGTGGAAGATGGCCGAGGTCCGCAGCCAGTTCAGCGAGCTCCGCCTCGGCCTCCTGCCGGTCGTGGGCCGTGAGAACGCGGAGGAGGTAGGAGGACGCTTCCTCGGGAGTGAACAACCCCACCGGCACCAGGCGTCGGGTATCTCCGCCGAGGGCGGCGTCGCGACGGCGGGTGGTGATCAACGCACAGCCTGACGGACTCAGCGGCGGCCAGAGGCCGCGAAGGTCCGCGGGATCGGCGAGATCGTCCAGGACGATCAACCACCGGCATCCCTGCTTCCCCGCCTTGGGTTCCAACCAGGCCAAGAACGCATCCGCGGCCTGTTCCGGGTCCGCGAAATCCCTCCCCAGGACCTCCGTCGCTGCTTGGGCGTAGCCGCTCGTGACGGCGGACCGGCTGCCGGCGGAGATCCACACCAGAACATCCACCCGGTGGTGCTTCCAGGCGTTGCGGGCGAATTCGGCGGCCAGCTGGGTCTTGCCGACACCGCCGGTCCCCGACAGGACCTGATTCAGGACCGCCGTCCCTCCTCCAGCCACCGCAGCCCGGAGGAGCTCCCCCTCCGCCCGCTGCTGGAAGGACTGGGCTCGTGGCGGTATGACCCCTACTTGATGGGGCCAGGAAGCCGGCGTCGCCGGAGCCGCGTGGTGCTGGGTGACCGTCAGCCGACCGATGTACCCGCTGTTGGCGATTCCCCCGCTGAATGCCCTGGCATCCCCGGTACCGGATATGCGCACCCCGCCCCCGGGCGGGTTACCTCCGGCTGGGGCCGCACCGATGTAACCGGTCACTGCCGTTCCAGCGCCTCGGGCGGCAGCATCTCCGGAGTCGGTGACGTTCACCGTCGGCGCCGACTCCTCGCCGGCGGCCCCCAGGCCGGCGGCGCTCCGCCGGCGCTTCCTCCACTTCATCGCAGGACACACTCCCCGTCACGTTCGTCCATGTGGCACCCGGACCAGCGGTGAAGAGGCGGTCCCTGCCGCTGTGAACGCCACGACCTCGATTCGCCACTTCCGGCCCACAGCCCGTTCTCGCCTCCCGCTGACAGGCTGACACCTGATCCGGTGCGACGAGGGCCGTCCGCGAAATCTCTTCCGGGGATCCGGCCTCCGCACACCTATGCCATGGACTACTTCTCGCTGTACCCGCTGATGGCGTCGCCGCCTCCCGTGGTCCCGGCATCGCCGGTCCGCTCCACGGTGACGGAGCCTGCCGGTCCGCTCCCGTGATATCCGGTGACCGCTCGGCCCGCGCCTTCTGCCTGGGCCGCACCGGTGTCACGCACGACGACGCCGGCCCGGTCCGGACCGGGCAGTGCCGCCCAGATCCCGATGCCCACCGCCGCCATGCCCGCGAGAGCGGAGACCACCGTCGCGATACGGCTTGCCGTCTCCCACTGGGTGATGGCGAACACCCAACCCAGGGCGGCCACCACCACGCACGTCACAACCAACACCACGCGTTTAGTCGTCATCCCCGTATCGTCGCTCAGCCCCGGGCCGGGCGGGCGTACTTGCCGGACTCGTACGCCGGCAGCCGTCTTCGTTTCCGCGCCGCGGGTTCCGGCGTCACGAGGGGGCGGGGTCGAGGCCGCACTCCTCGTCGGCGATCACCCTCGGTTACTATGCTCACTTCCTGCCGGAAGCTGGTGGCAAGGGGCGCGGCACCATCGACGGTGTGCTGGGGGAGCGGGGAGACCGACGTGCCGGCCGGGACTCCCCGGATCGTAAAGGCTGAAAAGATGGGTGGCCTGGGAAGTGCTGGAAGAAGTCGTAGCGACTCGCTATGTCACGCCCCTGCGTGAAGGCGGATCGCTCCCCGGGATCGTCGAGGCCGACGACCTGGGCACGTACGTCATGAAGTTCACCGGGGCGGGACAGGGCCGCAAGACCCTGGTCGCGGAGGTCATCTGCGGGGAACTCGGCCGGCGGCTGGGGCTGCGGGTGCCGGAGCTGGTGACCATCCAGCTCGACCCCGTCATCGGTCTCGCCGAGCCGGACCAGGAGGTGCAGGAGCTGCTCAAGGCCAGCGCCGGGCTGAACCTCGGAATGGACTTCCTTCCTGGCTCGCTCGGATTCGACCCGCTCGCGTACGAGGTGGGCGCGGCCGAGGCCGGGAAGGTCGTCTGGTTCGACGCGCTGATCAACAACGTGGACCGGTCGTGGCGGAATCCCAACATGCTCGTCTGGCACGGGGAGCCGTGGCTGATCGACCACGGGGCCACCATGATCTGGCACCACAACTGGCCGGGCGCGCAGGCGTCCGCGGCCAAGCCGTACAACGCCTCGGACCATGTCCTCGCGCCGTTCGGCCCGGACATCGCCGCCGCGGCCGCCGAGCTCGCCCCGCTGGTCACGGAGGAACTCCTCACCGAGGTCGCCGCCGAGGTGCCGGACGAGTGGCTGGCGGGTGAGCCCGGCTTCGAGACCACGGACCAACTGCGCCGGGCGTACGTGGAGCCGCTGCTCGCACGTGCCGGAAGCATCCATGAGCGCGTCGTCATGGAGGGGCCCACCAAGACCCGGCCCAGCCAGGCCCCCGGATGGCTCACCGAGCGCCTGGCCCCCCGGCCGAATCTCACGAAGAAGGACCGGGACGCGCAGGCGGGTGCCGGGAACAGCAAGGACGGCGGCCGATGAGCGAGCGCGATGTCTTCGAGTACGCGGTCCTGCGTGTCGTGCCGCGCGTGGAGCGCGGTGAGTGCTTCAACGCGGGTGTGCTGGTGTACTGCCGCGCCAAGTCGTTCGTCGCCGCGCGGACGCACCTGGACGAGCGCAAGCTCAGGGCGCTGGATCCGAGTGCCGACGTACTCGGTGTACAGGCCGCCCTGCGGGCGGTCGAGGGGGTGTGCGGCGGCGGTGACGCCGCGGGCCAGGCGGCCGGTGACGATCCGGGGCGGCGCTTCCGCTGGCTGATCGCGCCCCGCTCCACGGTCGTCCAGCCGGGCGTCGTGCACAGCGGCCTGACCACGGACCCGGCCGCCGAGGTCGAGCGGCTGCTCGACCTGCTGGTGCGCTGATCCGGGGAGGGTGGCGCCGCCCGGGAGCCCCGGGGCGGCGCCACCGTCCGGTGTGACATGCGCCCGGGCCCCCGTGTGCCGTTGACACCGGGTGCCGGGGCTTCTAGCGTCTCGTCTGCTGAAGGTACTAAGCGGTTGCTCAGTTATCGGGAACTTCCTGACGTCCGCTGAGCCGCGATCCAAGGGCGAGGAGAACCAAGCATGTCCACCACCGAGCAGCGCGTCGCCATCGTGACGGGAGCGGCACGGGGCATCGGCGCCGCCACCGCCGTACGCCTGGCGGCCGAGGGCCGCGCCGTCGCCGTACTCGACCTCGACGAGGCGGCGTGCAAGGACACGGTCGAGAAGATCACCGCCGCCGGGGGCAAGGCCCTCGCCGTCGGCTGCGACGTGTCGGACAGCGCGCAGGTGGAGGCCGCCGTCGCGCGCGTCGCCGCCGAGCTGGGCGCGCCGACGATCCTCGTCAACAACGCGGGCGTGCTCCGCGACAACCTGCTCTTCAAGATGAGCGAGTCCGACTGGGACCTCGTGATGAACGTCCACCTCAAGGGTGCGTTCCTGATGGCCAAGGCCGTCCAGTCGCACATGGTGGAGGCCAAGTTCGGCCGTATCGTCTCCCTCTCCTCCTCCTCGGCGCTGGGCAACCGGGGTCAGGCCAACTACTCCGCGGTCAAGGCCGGTCTCCAGGGCTTCACCAAGACGCTCGCCAAGGAGCTCGGCAAGTTCGGCGTGACGGCCAACGCCGTGGCCCCCGGCTTCATCGTCACCGAGATGACCGCCCAGACGGCCGCGCGGGTCGGCATGGGCTTCGAGGAGTTCCAGGCCGCCGCCGCGACGCAGATCCCGGTGCAGCGCGTGGGGCACCCCGAGGACATCGCCAACGCGATCGCCTTCTTCACCGGCGATGACGCGGGCTTCGTGTCCGGGCAGGTCATGTACGTCGCCGGCGGACCGCTCAACTGACCCCGGAAGGGCAACGGACACCATGACTGTGCAGGACAGTGGCAAGGTCGCGCTCATCACGGGCGCGAGCCGGGGCATCGGCTACGGCATCGCGGAAGCTCTCGTCGCCCGGGGGGACCGGGTCGTCATCACGGGCCGTGGCGAGGACGCCCTGAAGGAGGCCGTGGAGAAGCTCGGCGCCGACCGGGCTGTCGGCATCGCGGGCAAGGCGCACGACGAGGCGCACCAGGCCGCGGCCGTCGAGCGTGCAATGGAGGCGTTCGGCCGGGTCGACTACCTGGTCAACAACGCCGGTACGAACCCCGTCTTCGGCCCCATGGCCGAGCTCGATCTCAACGTCGCGCGCAAGGTCTACGAGACCAATGTGATCTCGGCGCTCGGGTTCGCCCAGCAGACCTGGAAGGCGTGGCAGCGGGACAACGGCGGGGCGATCGTCAACATCGCCTCCGTCGCCGGTGTCTCCGCGTCCCCGTTCATCGGCGCCTACGGCATGAGCAAGGCAGCCATGGTCAACCTGACCCTCCAGCTGGCGCACGAGTTCGCACCGGTCGTGCGGGTCAACGCGATCGCCCCCGCCGTGGTGAAGACCAAGTTCGCCGAGGCGCTGTACGAGGGCCGGGAGGCCGAGGCCGCGGCGGCCTACCCGCTGGGCCGGCTCGGTGTCCCGGAGGACATCGGAGGGGCGGCTGCGTTCCTCACGTCCGAGCAGTCCGCGTGGGTCACCGGGCAGACTCTCGTGGTCGACGGAGGTATTTTCCTCAACGCGGGTGTGGCCTGAGAAGCCTGCGCCGGTTTGGCCTGATTGACTCAAGTGCCCCGCCGGGCCAGGGGATTGATCCGGTGGGGCGCTGCGGTATGGTCTGCCGACCCCAAGGCTGATCGAGGAGCGTGCACGTGTTCTACCGGGCCAGTCTGCAGGCCGCTGCAGCCCTTGCTTCCCTTTCTGTACTGGCCGGCTGCGGTCTGCTGTCCGACGGCAGTTCGGAGACGGACCAGCGGATATCGGTCGGAACGACGAGCTCGCCCTCGACCCTTGATCCCGCGGCGGCGTGGGACGGCTCATGGGAGCTGATGAGGAACGTCTTCCAGACCTTGGTCAGCTTCCCGACCGGCAGCACCAGCCCCGAGCCCGACGCGGCGGAGGAGTGCCGGTTCACCGACGCCACGAGCATGGCCTATCGGTGCACCCTGCGGTCGGGCCTGAAATTCTCCAACGGCGAGAAGATCGACGCCGAGGCCGTGAAGTACTCCATCGACCGGATCACCAAGATCAAGGTCAAGGGCGGCCCGGCCGGTCTTCTCGGCTCCCTCGACCGGGTCGAGACCAAGGGGGACGACACGGTCGTCTTCCACCTCAGCAGGGCGGACGCGACCTTCCCGTTCATCCTGGCCACCCCGGCCATGTCGATCGTCGCCCCCGGTGACTATCCCGAGGACCGCATCCGCGACGACGGCAAGGTCACGGGTTCGGGGCCGTACGTCATGGATTCGTACGAGCCGGGCAAGCAGGCCGAGCTGACCAAGAACCCCAGCTACAAGGGGTTCGCCGACCGGAAGAACGAAGCGGTCACGATCCGCTACTTCAAGGACTCCACCCCCATGGTGAAGGCGCTGAAGAGCAAGGAGATCGACGCCACCTACCGCGGCCTCACCGCCGAGGAGGTCATCGGTCTCGAGGACAACAAGAAGGACAACGACGGCCTGCAGATCGTGGAGTCGGTCGGTGCCGACATCCGCTTCCTCGTCTTCAATCCCGAGGACCCGGCGGCGGGGAAGCTCCCGGTCCGGCGGGCCATCGCCCAGGTCGTGGACCGCGACGCCCTCGTCGCCAAGGTCTACCGGGGCACCGCCGAACCGCTCTACTCCATGGTTCCGAAGGGCATCGCCGGCCACGCCACCAGCTTCTTCGACTCCTTCGGCGACCCGGACGTCGCCGAGGCCAGGGCGATACTCTCCGAGGCGGGTATCACCGAGCCGGTCGAGATGACCTTCTGGTACACCACGGACCGCTACGGTTCCTCCACCGCTCCCGAATTCGCCGAGCTCAAGCGCCAGCTCGAGGCGTCCGGCCTGTTCCGGATCACGCTGAAGAGCGCGCCGTGGAAGACCTTCCAGGAGGGCTTCACCAAGGGCGACTATCCGGTCTTCGGCCGTGGCTGGTTCCCCGACTTCCCGGACCCGGACAACTTCGTGGCTCCCTTCGTCGGCGAGGACAGCGTCACCGGCACCCCGTATCTGTCGAACGAGATCACCCGGGAGCTGCTGCCGTCCTCCCGTAAGGAGAGCGACCGGGGCGCGGTCTCCGACCAGTTCAAGCGGGCCCAGGAAATCCTCGTGAAGGATGTACGGCTGCTGCCGCTGTGGCAGGGCAAGCTCTACGTGGCCGCGGGTGAGGACATCGGCGGTGGCGAGCGGGCGCTCGACCCGCAGACCGTCATGCAGATGTGGGAGCTGTACCGCAAGGCCAGCTGGTAGGAGGGTGACGAGGGGCTCGGCGGGCCGGTTGATGCTCCTATTGGCTGTCAAGCGGCGGTGAGCCAGTCGCGGTGGGTGTTGGCGAGGTTGTCGTCTCGGCGGATTCCGCGTTCGAGGGTGGAAATCGTGGCGGGCCAGACTCCGAAGTGGCGGGCCGCTGCGGTGAGGGTGATGTTCTTCGACTGCCGCAGGGGTCGCAGGTCGGCGATGCCTGGGATAGTGACGGTGGTGGTCAGGCAGCGGAACATCTCCCGGGCGATGGCCCGTTTCAGCAGCCGGATGATCTCCTTCTTGGTTCGGCCGGCGGCAGTCTGCCGTGCCACGTAGTCGCGGGTGCGGGGATCGCTGGACATGCGGACCAGGGCGATGCGGTAGAGGGCGGCGTTGGCCGCCCGGTCGCCGCCTCGTGAGAGGCGGTGCCGGTTCGTGCGGCCGCTGGAGGCGGGGACGGGGGCGGCTCCGCAGAGCGCGGCGAAGGACGCCTCGGTCCGCAGGCGTTCGGGATTGCCTCCGGCCGTGACCAGCAGCTGGGCGGCGGTGTCGGGGCCGACGCCGTAGGCGGCCCGCAGTCCGGGGTTGTTGGCGGTGACCTCGCCGTCGAGGGCCCGGGTCAGGGTCTCGTGCTCGGCGGTCAGCTCTTTGACGCGTCGGGCGAGGCTCTTGAGCGCGGTGAGGACCGCTGTGTGGACCGCGTCGCCGGCCGGTCGCAGCCGGGCCAGGGCGTCGGTCCGGTCGACGCCCTTGAGCTGCCCGAACTTGGCACCGATGCTCTCGGGCGCGGTGACGAGGATGTGGGTGATCTGGTTGAGGGTGGCAGTGCGGGCCTTGACGGCGGAGCGGGCGGCGTTGTGCAGGGCGCGTATGCCGGCGACGGTGTCGTCCTTCGGCGCGCTGGAGGCCCGTCCGGACAGGGCGGCGCGGGCGGCGGCGTAGGCGTCGATGGTGTCGGACTTGCCGATGCGGCGGCGTTCGGCCCGGTCGGGACGGTTGACCTCGACGACGTCGAGGCCCGCCGAGCGGGCGGCGCGGGTGAGGCCGGCCCCGTAGGAGGCGGTGCCTTCCACCCCGATCGCCCTCACGTGGCCGTGGGCGTTCAGAAAGGCCAGGGCTGCGGCGTATCCGGCGGTGGTGGTGGCGAACTCGGCATCCGCGAGGTGACCGCCGTTGTCGCTGATGACCGCGACGTGAATGGTGTCGGCATGAGAGTCGACGCCGCCGAACACATCCTGGTCCGTGGTGTCGTCCGCGACCGCTGATGTCATGCTGATGCTGCCTTCCGAGCCGAAGGTGGGCGCCGGCCGGGTGGCGCAGACAGGACATTGAGGGGGCTTCTGACCAAGCTCCTATCAGGTCATGTTCCGCCCGGCCGGAGCCATGAGAACAGGTCCCGGCGGTCGGACAGAACAACTTGAGGACAGCCCAGCAGGGCGTCAGTCAGTGCCCGAGCCACGACCACCGGAACCTGAGTATCAGCATCAATGTCAGTGCTCCCCGGTAGGTTCTGTGGTCAAGAACTGATTGCTTACCGGAGGTTGTGGACGTGACCGACACCGACCTGCTGCCCGAGTCCTGGCGCGGCGTCCTCGGCGAAGAGCTGCAGAAGCCCTACTTCAAGGAGCTCATGGACTTCGTCGAGGAGGAGCGGGCCAGGGGGCCGGTGTATCCGCCGCGCGAACAGGTCTTCGCCGCGCTGGAGGCCACGCCTTACGACCGGGTGAAGGTGCTCATCCTCGGCCAGGACCCCTACCACGGCGAGGGGCAGGGGCACGGCCTCTGCTTCTCGGTCCGGCCGGGCGTGAAGACGCCCCCCTCGCTGCGCAACATCTACAAGGAGATGAACGCCGAGCTCGGCCTGCCGGTCCCGGACAACGGATATCTGATGCCATGGGCCGAGCAGGGCGTCCTGCTGCTCAACGCGGTGCTGACGGTCCGCGGCGGCGAGGCGAATTCGCACAAGGCCAAGGGCTGGGAGAAGGTCACCGACGCGGTGATCCGCGCCGTGGCCGAGCGGCCGGACCCGGCCGTCTTCGTCCTCTGGGGCAACTACGCCCAGAAGAAGATCCCGCTGATCGACCAGGACCGTCATGTGGTGGTCAAGGGCGCCCATCCCTCGCCGCTCTCCGCCAAGAAGTGGTTCGGCTCCCGCCCCTTCACGCAGATCAACGAGGCCGTGGCCGCGCAGGGCCACGAGCCGGTCGACTGGCAGATCCCGGACCTGGGCCTCGGGACGACCCGGCCGGTCGCCGGGGCCCGCGCCTGAGCGCGATTGCCCGTGGCTGCCGCTAGCGTCTGAGCCACCGGAACAGGCCGGGCGGTGATCAGGGGAGACCTCTGTAGTGGAGCAGCGGGAAGTGCCGGGGGACGCCGTCATGATCAGGATCGGCCAGGCGATCATGCTGCTCCACGCCGGTGACAGGGAGGAGGCCCGCAACCGGTTCGGGGTCATCTGGTCGGAGATCGGTGAGCGCGGTGCCGCCCTGCACCGCTGCACCCTCGCCCACTACATGGCCGACACCCAGGACGATCCCGGGGACGAGCTCGCCTGGGACCTCCGGGCGCTGACGGCCGCGGAAGGTCTGGCCGGGGCGGCGGGCCAGGGCGCGGCCGAGGACAAGGCTCCGGGCCCGGGCCCGGAGCAGGAGCCGGGCACCCAGCACCGGGAGGTGACCGCCGTACGGGCCCTCGTTCCCTCCCTGCATCTCAATCTGGCGGCGGACTATCTGAAGCTGCAGCGTTTCGAGGCCGCCCGCACCCATCTGGACCGGGCCTGGGACGCCGTCGGGGTGCTGGAGGGCGACAAATACGGCGAAGGGGTCCGTGCCGCCATCGGGCGCATGGAGCAGCGGCTCCGGGGGAGCGCGCCGGGGGAGTGACGCGGCGCGCCGCCCGGGCGTCACTCGCCGGTGGCCCCGTCGATCCGTTCCCGTACGAGGTCGGCGTGGCCGTTGTGGCGGGCGTACTCCTCGATCATGTGCGTGTAGATCCAGCGGAGGCTGAACGGCTTGCCGTGCCTGCCCAGGCCGACGGACAGGTCGTCGAGCCCGAGTTTCGCGGCGTTCGCCCGCGCCATCTCGATCTCGCCCAGCCAGGTGGACCTGGCCTCGTCCCAGGTGTCCGCCTCGGTGAGGTGGAACTCCCCGTCCGGGTCCTCGTCCGTCCCGTAGACCGGCGGCAGTTCCTCACCGGCCAGCACCTCGCGGAACCAGCCGCGCTCGTTCTCGGCCAGGTGCCGGACGAGGCCGAGGAGGGTGAACTCCGAGGGAGGGACGGACGCCTCCCGGAGCTGGGCGTCGGTCAGGCCCTCGCACTTCATGGCCAGGGTCGCCCGATGGTAGTCGAGCCACCCCTCCAGCATCTGTCGTTCGGCCGCGTCGACCGCCGGCCGGGACCGTTCCTCTGTCGTCATGCGGGGCATCCTCGCGCAGTGGTGATCAGCGGCGCCATGGCTTATCCGGTGGCACCTGCGCCGAGCATGCCCCGCAGCAGTTCGGCGCAGCCCCTGCGCAGCTCCTCCTCGGCCGGTACGGCCCGGTGGTAGGAACCCACGGCGCACGCGAACATCATCCCCTCCGCCCAGGCCACGACGGACAGCGCGTGGCGCTCCGGGTCGGACGATCCCGCCGCGGTCATCAGGGCCACCAGCGGTTCACGGAACCGGCGGCCCGCTTCGTCGTAGAAGACCCGGAGGGCGGGGCGCCGGGTGGCCTCCAGGGCCAGTTCGTAGCGGCAGACCAGGAGATGGGTGGAGCCGGTCAGATAGCGGTGCAGCGCGTGTGCCAGCCCGGCGGCGGCCCCGGCCGGATCGCTGCTCGTGAGCAGTTCCCCCGGCGCGAGCACCCGCGCCTCCAGCTCGGCGAGGCGGCGGACGGCGGCTTCCAGCAGGGCCTCGCGCGTGCGGGCGTGATTGGACGTCGACCCCTGGGGGAGCCCGGCGCGCTCGTCCACCGCCCGATGGGTGAGACCTCTCATCCCGCGTTCGGCGAGAAGGGTGAGAGCGGTGTCGGCGATCAGTTCGGCGCGGGAGGGGAGGGGCGGCCGGGCGCCGTCGGCGGAGGCTGCCCCCGCGGGCGTGGAGCGTGTGGGCATGAGATCAATCTACCGCCTTCACTACAGATGTAGTACGGTGGAGCCTGCCTACTACAGATGTAGTTCCGAGGAGGAGTCAGTCATGACGACGTCCCGTGCGGTGGTCATCGGCAGCGGAATCGGCGGACTCACCGCCGCGGCGGCGCTGCACCGGAGCGGGTGGCAGGTCACCGTGCTCGAGCGTGCCGCCTCACTGGAACCCGTCGGCGCGGGCATCAGCCTCGCCCCCAACTCCCAGCGCGCCCTCGACGTCATCGGACTCGGTGACGAGGTCAGAGCGCTCGCTGCCTGGCAGGGGGACGGCGGCATGCGCACCCCCTCGGGACGCTGGCTCGCCCGCACGGACAGCGCCGCCGCGGCGGAACGCTTCGGCGGGCCGCTCGTCCTGCTGCGCCGCTCGGCGCTCGTCGGCCTGCTGCGCGCACGGCTCCCCGAGGACGCCGTGCGCACCGGGACACCGGCGCGAGTCGTGGATGCGGGTCGCGCGGGCGGAAGCCCGGCCCTCGTCAGGACGGCCACCGGCGACATCGAGGCCGATCTGGTGGTCGGTGCCGACGGCATCGGCTCGGCCGTGCGCACCGAGCTGTTCCCGAGCCACCCGGGCCCCTCGTACAGCGGCTTCACCACCTGGCGCGTCCTCGCCCCCGGACCCATCCGCACCTTCAGCTCGCACGAGACCTGGGGCCGCGGCGCGCTCTGGGGCAGCCACCCGCTGAAGGACGGCGGGGTCTACGCCTACGCCGCGGCGGCCGTCCCCGCCGGCGCCCGGGCCGCCGACGACGAGAAGTCCGAGCTGCTGCGCCGCTACGGCGACTGGCACGACCCGATCCCCGCGATCATCGACGCCGTCGAACCCGGCCAGGTCCTGCGCCACGACGTGTACCACCTGGCCGATCCGCTGCCGTCCTTCCACCGGGGCCGCACCGTCCTCGTCGGTGACTCGGCGCACGCCATGGTCCCCTTCCTCGGTCAGGGCGGTAACCAGGCCATCGAGGACGCCGTCGTCCTCGCCCACCACGTCACACCGGACGGTGACCTGGGAGCGGGTGTGGCCGCCTACAGCGCGGCCAGGCACCCCCGTACGACCGCGATGGTCCGCAAGGCGGCGCAGGTCTCCCGGATGACCGGGCTGACCGGGGCGCCGGCCGTCGCCCTCCGCAACGGGCTGATGTCCGCCGTCTCCCGGCTGGGTCCGGGTCTCGTCCTGCGCACCTTCGACGGGATCTGTGACTGGCAGCCCCCGCAGCGCACGTATGCTGCCGGGACCAGGGAAGGACAGACCACGCGACCGTGACAACGCCCTGGTCAAGGCGACAGGGAGAACCTCGTGAAGGTCGGCTGCATCGGACTCGGCGACATCGCGCAGAAGGCGTATCTGCCGGTACTGACGACCCTGGCCGGTGTCGAACCGCATCTGCAGACCCGCACCCCGGCGACGCTGGCGGCTGTCGCCGGGGCCCACCGCATCCCCGAGGAGCAGTGCCACGAGGATCTCGGCTCGCTGCTCGACAGCGGGCTGGACGCCGCCTTCGTGCACGCGCCGACCGCCGCCCACGCGGAGATCGTGGGGCGGCTTCTCGAAGCGGGCGTCCCCACCTTCGTCGACAAGCCGCTCAGTTACGAACTCGCGGAGTCCGAGCGGCTGGTGGCTCTCGCGGAGGAGCGCGGTGTCTCTCTCGCCGTCGGGTTCAACCGCAGGCTCGCCCCGTCGTACGCACAGTGCGTCGAACACCCGCGCGAGCTGATCCTCCTGCAGAAGAACCGGGTGGGCCTCCCCGAGGACCCGCGCACCATGGTGCTGGACGACTTCATCCATGTGGTCGACACCCTGCGCTTCCTGGTCCCCGGCCCCGTGTCGAACGTCGTCGTGAGGGCGCGGATCGCCGAAGGGCTCATGCACCACGTGGTGCTCCAGCTGTCCGGCGACGGATTCACGGCCATCGGCATGATGAACCGGCTCAACGGATCGACGGAGGAGATCCTCGAGGTCTCGGGGCAGGACACCAAGCGGCAGGTCATCAACCTCGCGGACGTCGTGGATCACAAGGGGCAGCCGACCCTGCGGCGGCGGGGGGACTGGGTGCCGGTCGCCCGCCAGCGCGGAATCGAACAGAGCGTGCTGTCCTTCCTGGACGCGGTGCGGGCCGGCGAGGTGCTCAGCGCCCAGGACGCTCTGGAGACCCACCGGCTGTGCGAGCGGGTGGTGCTGGACGCCTCGGAGCAGGCGTCCGGTACGTGACCTGATGTCCGGCTCGTTGTCGCCTGAACGTGTGGCTGTGGGGACTCCGGGCCGGTCAACGGGGTCGGCCGTGCTGGAGTGGCGGGGTGAGCGAGCGCAAGTCCTGCAAGATTGGCCCTGGTTGACCAGGGCTTCATGCAGAAGGTGGTCCATCACGGCCGGGGTCTGGGCGTGGACGTCGCGATTGTCGAGCGGAACCCGCAGGATCTCGGGTCCCGCAGCCGATCAGGTGGAGAGTCGAGCAGACCTTCGGGATCTTGATGCTGCACCGACGGCTCGTCAGGGACTACGAGGCCCGACTGGCCTCCTCTGTCTCCCGCGTGTACTGGGCCGAGACCGACCGGATGACCCGGCGCCTGACCGGCACCACTGCCACCAGCTGGCGCACCCCAGCCGATCTCGCCTTGGGCGAATCGGTACGGGCGGCGGCATGAGCATCAGCCAACTCTTCGCCCGAACCGCCGAGCGAGAGGCCGAACTCGCCTGCCAGACTGACGCGTTGAGAGTCGAGATCGACCAGCTCACCGCCCGCCTGAACAACATCGAGCGCGATCTGGAGCACGTACAGATCACCCGGCAGACCGCCACCTCCCTGGCCGACGGGCTCGACCAGGACGCTCCGCCCCCGGCAGAGCCGGAACTGCCCGAGCACCCGCTCCACCCTCAGCTCCTCGCGGTCTTCCACGAGAAACAGCGGCCGCTGCGGGCCCGTGACCTGTGCGAAGCCCTCGACCTCGGGCTGCTGCCGAAGAATGTCGAAGGCGTCCGCTCCAAGCTCAAGCGTCTCGTCGCCCGTGGCATCCTCACCGAGACCGAACCCGGATTGTTCACCCAGAACCGGCCGTAGGACATCCAGCGCCTCCGCGACCAGCACACCTCACCCAACGCAACTCACGACGGGCATCGGGTCGCGTGCCGCCTTCTGAGGCTCAGATGGCGGTAGAGAGCGCGACGTGGCGCCATTGGTCGAGTTCACGTCGCACCAGATCCAGCTTTGCCTCGACGCGCTCGACCGCGTCCGCACCCAACTGCAGGCGCAGCGGCGGCTTGGCGACCTCGGTGACGTCGACGATGGCGGCTGGTTCGACCTGGATGCTGGAGCTGTTGAGAAAGTCGGTGCGAAAGCCGCCCGGCTCTATGATCGTGACGCGGACGCCAAGCGGGGCCAGCTCGCCGTGCAGTGCCTCGGAGATGCCCTCGAGGGCGAATTTCGACGCGCCGTACAGGCCCGCCGCCGGAGCAGTGGCGAAGCCGCCCACGGAGCCGATGTTCAAGACATGTCCGGATCGCTGAGCACGCAACGTCGGCAAGGTCGCCCGCAACGTGTTGAGCACGCCGAACACGTTGACGTCGAACAGATCCCGGGCAGCCTTGTCAGAGGTCTCCTCGATCGCGCCCACGAGGCCGTAACCGGCGTTGTTGGCCACGATGTCGATCCGGCCGAACTCCGCCAGGCCAGCCTCCACCGCAGCCGTCAACTGCTCCGGTTCGGTCACGTCCGCGTTCACCGCCAGCAGTCCGTCCGGCCTTTGCGGGTGCGCCTTGAGCACCGCCGACACGTCCCTCGCCGTAGCGATCACGCTATGTCCTCGATCCAGCGCCTCACGGGTGATCTCCGCGCCGAGCCCACGCGATGCACCGGTAACAAACCAAACGCTCATGTTCTCCCCTGTTCCGATCGCCCGATGGGTCAACAGCTCCAGGCTAGAAACTAGAGTCGGGTCCAGATCAAGAACTGTGTGACGGGAGTCGCTCATGGACCTGAGCATCGGCGAGGTGGCGGAGCGCAGTGGGCTGAGCGTTCACGCGCTGCGGTTCTACGAGCGGGAGGGCCTGTTCGCCAACCCGGTACGCCGCCTGTCCAACGGCCGTCGGGTCTACCACGAGGAAGATCTGGAGTGGCTGGCGATCTGCACGAAGTTGCGCTCCTCCGGCATGTCGCTGGCGACGATCCGGCAATACATCGAGCTGGTCGGTCAGGGCCCGGGCAACGAACATGAGCGGCTGGAATTGCTGCGCCGACACGAGAACCACGTGGAGGCGCAGATCCGGGCACTGCAAGAGACCCTGGACGTGATGCGGCACAAGGTGAGGACCTACGAGGACCATGTCGTCCGCGGCGAGGCCGACCGGCTCTGGAATCCGTCCCACCCGGATGCGGCAGCCCAGGCCACCACTCACCAGGAGTGCCATCCGCCAGAAGGCGGGGCGTGAGTTGATGCCGCTCACCCCGCCACTCCGGCACAGCCGAACCCGTTGACCGGCCCGGAGTCCCCACGGCCACACGTTCAGACGACAACGAACCAGACATCAACTCGCGTACCGCCCTCCGAGGGACCGCAGCCCCGCCGCTCCGAAGAAGACGGCCAGTACCGCCAGTGCGCCGTACACGGGCCACGCCCCCAGCCGGACGTAGAGGGTGGTGCCCCGGGCGAGCGGTACGTCGTAGACGGCGGCCCCGCTCACGTCCGTCCCCAGCGGTGCTCCCACCCGCTCGCCCCGGGGGCCGTACGCCGCGCTCACCCCCGTCAGCGTGGCGTGCACCATCGGGCGGCCCGTCTCCGCCGCCCGCAGCGCTCCCAGCGAGGCGTGCTGCTCGGGAGCCCAGCTCTGCTGGAACGTCGAGGTGGAGGACTGGGCGACGATCAGCTGCGCCCCGTCCTTCGCCAGTTGCCGGCTCATGTCGGGGAACGCCGACTCGAAGCACACCACGGGTCCCACCCGCAGCCCGTCCGGCAGGTCCATCACCACGGGCTCACTTCCCCGCAGCCGGTCCTCCCCCGCGGCCTTGCCGACCGAGGTCGCCCAGCCGAGCAGTGCGCGGGCGGGAACGTACTCACCGAACGGCACCAGGCGCATCTTGTCGTAACGGTCCCCGGTCGGGCCGTCCGGGCCCACCAGCACCGCGGACTTGAAGATTCCGGCCTGATGGGGGCCGTCCGTGCGCCGGGCGTCCATGTTGACCAGGACATCGGCCCCGACCAGACGGGAGAGTGCGGCGACGCGGTCCGCGGCGGCCTCGTTCCGGGACAGATCGACGGCCACGCTGCTCTCACCCCACACCACCAGGTCCACGTCCCGGCCCGCGAGGTCCCGGGTCAGTGCCTCGCTACGGGCGAAACGACGTTCGATGCTGCCGGGCCCCTCGACCACACCCGGCTGCACGACAGCGATCCTGGTCGTACCGGTCTCCTCCGGCCGGGGCGCCCAGAGCGCCGTCGCGCCCACGCCCAGCGCCCCCGCCACCAGGCACGCGGCCCCGGCCCTGCGGGCCGCCGGCACCGCCAGCAGCAGCACGACCACGGTGTTCACGGCCACGAGCCCCAGACTCACCAGCCACACACCCCCCACCGAGGCGACGCGCAGCGCCGGCGGGACATCCCACTGGCTGGCGCCCAGCAGCCCCCAAGGGCCGCCGAGCCCCTCCCAGGAGCGGACCAGCTCGACCACCAGCCATCCGGAGGGCACCACGGCCACCGCGGCGACCGCACGCCGGACGGACGGCGAGCCCCCCAGAAGCCGGGCCACGAGAACGCCCCAGGGCGCCCAGAGCAGTCCCAGCAGGGCGGCGAGCAGCAGGATGAAGACATGGAGGCTCGGCATCAGCCAGTGGTGCGCCGCGAGCATGAAGCCCGTGCCGCCGAGCCAGCCGTCGGCCGCCGCACGGCGGCCCGTACCCGCCGAGCGGATCAGCAGCAGCCAGGGCACCAGCGCGACGTACGCGAACCACCAGAGCGACGGCGCGGGAAACGCCAGGGCGGGCAGGGCGCCCGCGCACAGGGCCACGGCACCCCGGCCGGTTCTGGACCGCAGCAGCCGTTCGTACGGCCGTGCGCCGCCCTCCCCGGCCGGCCCGTCGCGAAGCCGCCCGCGCAGCATCGGCATACATGCCCTCCTCGCCGGTCGGTGCGCCTGATCCCAGTGTGGTGCAGAAGATCAGCAGCGCACAGGGGGCGTGCCGCGGCCACCGGACGGGCGCCCCGCCTGCCGCGCGTCAGCCGGCTGCCGCCCCCGGCGCGTACCCCCACTTCCGGCGCGCCGCGACGGTCAGGATCCGCCAGCCCGGTTCCGTACGCACCAGCTCGAAGACGTACGCACCGCCGGTGACCAGGGACGGAGCCGCCTCCCCGTCCCAGGCGGTGGGTGCCGCCGGACTGAGATAGTCGGCCCGCACCTGCGCCCGGTCACCGGGGTAGCCGCCCAGATCCTGGAGATCCAGGCGCCTGTTGACGATCAGGTGGTGCCGGGCGGGGCAGGGCCGGAGGCTCTCCGCCAGCCACCCCGCGGCCTCGGCGGCCGGCCCTTCGGCACCGCCCGCATCGCGGTAGTCGGCGCGCCCCTCCGGGGTGAACAGGGCGCCGTAGTCCTCCCAGGCGCCGTCGCCCCACGCCACGGCGTAATCGGTGATCACTGCATCGATGGAGAGCCGGTCCATCACCGTCGCGAGAGCCACGCGCTGTGTCATCGCCCAAGTCTCGGCGGTCGCTCGCCGCACGCCAAGGGGCCGGGCGCGCCCGGCCGGAAGCAGGTGTCACGTGGGGACGACAGCCACCGGGCCGAGGGCGTGCGTCACCGTCGTCTGCGCGACGGGGGAGAGGCCGAGCCCGAGGGCCTCGCCGCCCCTGCGCCGCCCGACCACGGTCAGCGTGGCGGTGGCCGATGCCGTGACCAGGGTGCGGGACGCCGAACCCCGGACCGGTTCGCGCACGACCTCCACCCGCGGGAACTTCTCGCGCCGGCCCGCCGTGAGTTCGGCGAGCACCCGCTCGGCCGACTCCGCCGCCGCGTCGCTGTCGAACACCGGGCCGCCGGACAGCATCGAGGAGAACATCGTCCACCCGTGCACCAGCCGCAGCCGCGCACCCGGCCTGGAGGCGGCGGCCGCGTACGCGAAATCGAGGACCGCGCCGCTGCTCTCGTCGGCGGCGACCCCCGCGACCACGTCCGGGAAGGCGTCCGACGGCTCCACCTCACCCTCCTCGGTCCTGCCGGTGTGGGCGACGACGACCGGACAGTGCGCCATCGAGGCGGTGGCCAGACTGTTCGATCCGATCATCAGCGAGCGGAATCCGCCGAGACCACGCGAGCCGACGACCACGAGAGAGGCGTCACGGCTGAGCGAGGTCAGCGCCGCCGAAGGGAAGTCCAGCGGCGCCAGCGTCGAGGTGGGCAGCTCGGGGGCGAGCCGGGAGGTCCGCAGCACGGCCTGCGCGAGCAGTTCCTCGGCCTCCCGCAGCCCTCTCGCCTCCTCCGCACGCCGGGTGGGCGGCCTGACATGCACGATCAGCAGCGGCAGACCGGTGCGCACCGCCTCGGCGGCGGCCCAGGTGAGCGCCTCCCAGCTGTGGGCCGAGCCGTCCACGGCGGCGATCACGGGAAGGTCGTCGGCGGTCATGCAAGCCTCCCACGGGGTCGGAGAGCTTCGGGGCCGGTGCGAAACGGCCCTGCACCGTGATTATGACCCGGTTGCCCGCCGGAGGCCCGGCGGGCACGGGGGTCGTCACCGGTCAGTCCGGGCCGTCGGACTCGGACGCTCGTTCCCGTACCGCCTTCTCGACTTCGGTACGTCTGACGCCCTCGGTTCCGGCATGGTCCGTGACCGCTGACTGGAGATCTCGTTCCAGGTCTCGCCAGGCC
Organism: Streptomyces sp. NPDC079167; assembly: GCF_040686735.1. NCBI lineage: Bacteria > Bacillati > Actinomycetota > Actinomycetes > Kitasatosporales > Streptomycetaceae > Streptomyces > Streptomyces sp. NPDC079167. The sequence goes on from NZ_JBFBLO010000009.1 coordinate 55,271, forward strand.
CGCCACGCGGTCTCGTGAGCGGCGGTCTGCGCCTGCGTCCACGGCTGTACCGTCGGCGGCCCGAACCTCGCGCGCAGCTCGACGACGCGGGCGTGCGCCTCGTTCACGGCACGTTGCATCTCGACAAGCTCGTTCAGACTGTGGCGCATAAGCCCAGACACTAGGCTGCCGGACGACATCACGTTGACGGCGCGCACGACATCGTTCACCCGGCCGCGCGAGCGTCACCGGCGTAGCGCCGCCGTCAGCATCGGCAGAGCGTGACGCAGTTCCCTGTGGCCGTAGGTGCCGCTGTGCCCACCTGGATAGATGTGAGTGGTCACGGGCGCACCCAGGGACGTGAGACGGTCGCTGAGCATCCGGGTCTCCTCGCCGCACACGGCCTCGGTGACGGACACGACGCCCTTGTCGGCGAGCGCCACCCATTTCTCGGTGCCGGGGATGTGGGGATCCGGTTCGTCACCGTCGAGCGGACCGGGCGTTCCGTCACCGGAGGCGAGGTAGACGGGCGTGTGACGCAGTCCGCGGGCGTGGTGGTACGGATCCCAGTCGAGCCAGGTCTTCCACTGCTTCCACGGGTCGCCGAAGACCGCGTAGCCGTCCACGCCGACGTACTTCGCACCCGAAAGCCACATCTCCGGGTGCCGGACCGGGTGTACGGGAGCCCCGAAGGCGGCGACAGCGCCGAACAGCCCCGTGACGCGGGCGGCGAGTCCCAGGGCGCCGAATCCGCCCTGGGACTCGCCGGCTGCCGCTCTGCTGGGCCCGGCGCCGTAATCCTTCTCCACCAGGGCCATGACTTCACGGAGGAAGTACGTACGTACCCGAGGAGCGCCCCCCTTGCCGTGGTTCCACCAGTCCGTCCAGAAGCCGAACAGCGGCATCCCCGGCATCACCACCAGGACATCACGCAGTTCCGCCAGGTCCTGCACCTCGAACAGGCTGGTCCAGGTCGTGTGGTCGCCGTCTCCACCCGCGAACAGATAGAGCGTGGGCCAGCGGTCACCGGGGCGGCGCCGATCCCAGCCGCGTGGTGTCAGCAGGGCCACCGTGCTCCGGCCACCGAGAGCCGGGGAGTCCATGGTCAGTTCGACGAGCCGGTCGTCCAGGCGGCGTTCGGCAAGGACTGTGCTGCTTGCGCTGCTCGGGGCGACGCCGAGGAGTGCTCCGGCGCCCAGCAGGGCTCCGGTCGTGAGAACGGTGCGGCGTGTGCGCGACATACCCGAGTCATCGGCCGGCGTCTCCGCCACCTTTAACCCGCAGCCCGCAGCCCGCAGCCCGCACGCCGCCGGCGAACGGTGAGCGCGCGACGTGTACTGAGCTCAGGTGCCCGACACAGCGGCGCTGAAGGCCGGCAGATACGCCGACTTGTGGCCCTCGGCTGTCGGGTGGATGTTCGAGCTGCTGATCCAGGCGTCGCTCGTGCAGATCTCGTGCCCGGAGAACGCCGGCCGGCCGTCCGCGAACGCGAACCCGGCTGCCGCCGCACGGCCCGCGATCGTCTCGTTGAGCAGATCCGAACCCTGGTTCACGGCCGTGCGCTTGGCGGAGCTGAGCCCGCCGAGGCAGAGGCCGCCCTCCTTGTAGAGGTACGGGTAACCGATGACGACGACCTCGGCGTGGGGCGCCCGGGCGCGGACGGTCGCGTAGAGGCTGTCCAGCTCGCCAGGCAGCTCGTTCACGACGTACTCCCCGGCCGTCTCCAGGGCCCGCTCGCAGGCCGACCGGGTGGAGTACTGACAGCTGAGCATGGTCGAGGCGAAGCCGGAGTCGTTGCCCCCGATGCTCAGGCTGACCAGGGTGGTGTCCTCGTCCAGATCGTCCACCTGGCCGCTGAGCACGTCGGGGATCTTGGCACCGCCGCAGGCGGCGAACGTGAACGAGGCCGGGTCGTGGGCGTCGGCCCAGAGAGCGGGGTAGGCGTTGCGGCTCCGGGTGCAGGCGGCGTCGGAGTAGTTGCCGGCGCCGGTACCGGAGGCGTACGAGTCGCCGAGGGCCACGTAGTTCACCTCGGCCGCCTCCGGGGCGGCTGCCGCCGGGGACATGGTGACCGTCGCGACTGCGAGGGCGAGCAGTGCGGCACCGGCGTAACGGGACAGAGGCATGGGGCATCTCCGTGGGGTGGGAGGGAACACGGCCGGCGCACGGCTGCCGCGCGAGGCCGGCGGCCGTGACCACGCCCAACCTCCCCGCCCCGGTGCGCCCATGTCATCGGCGAAATGACCCGCCCCTCACCGGCGTTCTGCTACGGCGCTGCCGCGGCATCGCGGCCGGCTCGGCCTCCGGTCACGCACGGCGGAACGCCGCCGGCCTGCTGCTGCGCGAGGCAGTCGACTCGGGGTCGCCCGCCTTGGTCCATGCCTCCTGGACGACAGGATCCGGGGGCGCTACGCCGGGTCGGAACTGCTGGACGCGAGGACCTCGCCCGTGCCTGCCACCATGCTGCTGGCCCGTCGGCGGCGTCACGAGCGTAAGCGGCCGGCGGCTGACTCCCCTCCGCCGCACCGACGCCGGTCAGGCGCACCGGGGGTGCGGGGAGCCAGCTGGCAGCGGGGGTCCTGCGCGCCGAAGCCTCCGTCAGCCTGCGGACTCGCCCGCGTGCGGGCTCAGCACGCCCGCACCGATCAGGATGAACAGCACGATGCCCAGGATCACACGGTAGATGACGAACGGCATGAAGCTCTTCGTCGTGATGAACTTCATGAACCAGGCGATCACGGCGTAACCGACCGCGAACGCGACGACCGTCGCGAAGATCGTCGGCCCCCACGAGACGTGGCCCTCGCCTGCGTCCTTGAGCTCGAAGGCGCCCGAGGCCAGCACCGCAGGGATCGCCAGCAGGAAGGAGTAGCGTGCCGCCGCCTCGCGGGTGTACCCCATGAGCAGGCCGCCGCTGATCGTCGCGCCCGAGCGGGAGACACCCGGGATCAGGGCCATCGCCTGGCAGATGCCGAAGATCAGCCCGTCCCTGACACCCAGTTCCTTGAGGGACTTGCGCTCCTTGATGGCCCGGTGCTTGCCGCCGGTCTCGTCGCGGGCCGCGAGCCGGTCCGCGATGCCGAGGACGATGCCCATGCCGATCAGCGTCGTGGCGATCAGACGCAAGTCACGGAACGGACCCTCGATCTGGTCCTTGAACGTCACCCCGAGCACACCGATGGGAATCGAACCGATGATGACCAGCCAGCCCATCTGCGCATCGTGGTCGCCGCGCATCGAGGAATTGGTCAGCGACCGGAACCAGGCCGAGACGATCCGGACGATGTCCTTGCGGAAGTAGATGAGGACCGCGGTCTCCGTGCCGATTTGCGTGATCGCGGTGAACGCGGCTCCCGGGTCGTGCCAGCCCGCGAACGCCGCGGTCAGCCGCAGATGCGCGCTGGAGGAGATCGGCAGGAACTCGGTCAGTCCCTGAACGAGGCCCAGGACGAATGATTCGAACCAGCTCATGGGGCTTAGGCCATCCCGGAGGTACTCATGCAACGGCCGACGGACGCGAAGGCCGTCGGCGGCGTGCGGATGCGGTCAGAAAAGGGGACGGGACGCCACGGCCCCGGACATCCTCTGTCGGTTGCGCGCAGCGTATCGCCTACAGGTGAACGGACTCCCGCCTGCCCCTGGCTACGCCGCGTCGCCCGCCCCGGGCGACGGCGCACCGTCCGTGCCGCCCAGCTTGTGCCGCCTGCGCCAGGCCACGAGCGCCGCACCCGCCCCGGACAGCACGATGAAGCCCATCGCGGCCAGGAACACCGGTGACGTGGGGGAGGAGGCCGAGCTGCCCGCGATGACGTACGCGGCCGTGTTCGGGATCGAGCCGAGCCCGGTGGCCAGCAGGAACGGCGGGTAACCCATGCGGGAGGTCGCCGCGCAGTAGTTGGCCGCGGCGAACGGCACCCCGGGAAAAAGCCGCAACGCCAGCATCGACCTGAACCCGTGCCGGCTCAGCAGACCGTCCGCCGCCTTCAGGTACTTGCCGCGCAACAGGGTCCGGAGCGCGTCCTGCCCCAGCACCCTGCCGAGCAGGAAGGAGACACCGGCACCGAGGACGGTTCCGGCGAGCGCCGCCGCGAGACCGGTCTGGGCACCGAACAGCGCGCCGGCGGCCAGGTTGAGAAGCGGACGCGGTACGAACGCCACGGTGCACACGCCGTAGGCGAGCCCGAACAGCATCGCCGCGGCGGAACCCGTGAGTTGGGGAGGCCAGCCGGAGGCCAGCAGCCGCTGTGGTTCGAACAGCAGCATGGTGGTGGCAGCGGCCAGCAGGACCGCCACGAGCAGAGAGAACCGGGACCAGGGGGACAGGAGCGCCCTCGTACAGCGCACTGCGAGGCCACCGGACGGCCGTGTTGCGGGGACGGGGTCGAACATCTGGGGAGCGTAACCGAAACAGGTGTGTGATCGCCGTAATGTCCGTGCGAGGGCGGAGAGTCACTCGTCACGCCGGCCGCCTGCTCCGCCCGGCCGCGGGTGGAGCAGGCCCGCGCGAAAACCATTCGACGCCGGTGCGCCGCTCCGCCATGATCAGGGCATGTTCCGGTACGCCTTCCTCGCAGCGCAGTCCGCAGTCGCGGACGCGCCGAAGGCTGCCGTGAGCCTCGTGGCCGCATGCACCGCAGTGGTCGCAGCAGCAACTGACGCAGCGTTCGCCGCTGCCGCAGCGCCCTTCGGCGGCGCCCGAAGCTGACCCTCCCCCGACAGTCCGGCGGACCCCGCAAGGGGAGGGTCGGCAGGGCCCTGGGGTCTTCTCGTCTCAGCTTCGAAAACCAAGGAACGAGCCATGCCCAAGACGGCATACGTGCGCACCAAGCCGCACCTCAACATCGGCACCATGGGCCACGTCGACCACGGCAAGACCACGCTGACCGCCGCCATCACCAAGGTGCTGAGCGACCGCGGCACCGGCACCTTCGTGCCGTTCGACCGGATCGACCGGGCCCCGGAGGAGGCCCAGCGCGGCATCACCATCAACATCGCGCACGTCGAGTACGAGACGGACACCCGGCACTACGCGCACGTCGACATGCCCGGACACGCCGACTACATCAAGAACATGGTCACCGGAGCGGCGCAGCTCGACGGGGCGATCCTCGTCGTATCCGCGCTCGACGGCATCATGCCGCAGACCGCGGAGCACGTCCTGCTGGCGCGTCAGGTCGGGGTCGACCACATCGTCGTGGCCCTCAACAAGGCCGACGCCGGCGACCCCGAGCTCACCGACCTGGTCGAGCTGGAGGTCCGTGAGCTGCTCTCCGCGCACGGTTACGGCGGGGACACCGTGCCCGTCGTACGGGTGTCGGGGCTCGGCGCGCTCCAGGGGGACCCACGCTGGACGGCATCCATCGAGGGGCTGCTGGACGCGGTGGACACGTACGTGCCGATGCCGGTGCGCTACACGGACGCGCCGTTCCTCCTGTCCGTGGAGAACGTGCTCACCATCACAGGCCGCGGCACCGTCGTCACCGGGGCCGTGGAGCGCGGGACAGTGCGTGCCGGGGACCGGGTGTCGGTGCTCGGCGCGGACGTCGAGACGGTCGTCACCGGCCTGGAGACCTTCGGGAAGCCGATGGAGTCCGCCGAGGCCGGCGACAACGTCGCCCTGCTGCTGCGCGGGGTCGAGCGTGACCGCGTCCGCCGCGGGCATGTGGTGGCGGCGCCCGGCAGCGTGACGCCGAGCCGGCGTTTCACCGCTCAGGTGTACGTCCTGTCGGCTCGGGAAGGGGGCCGGACCACTCCGGTCGCCACGGGATACCGGCCGCAGTTCTACATCCGTACGGCGGACGTCGTCGGTGACGTCGACCTCGGCGACGCGGCGGTGGCACGGCCCGGCGACACGGTCACCATGACCGTCGAGCTCGGCCGTGACGTCCCACTGGAGTCCGGCCTCGGCTTCGCGATCCGCGAGGGCGGCCGCACGGTCGGCGCGGGCACGGTAACCGGTCTGCTCTGAGGGCCGGGCGCGCCCGTCTCCCCACCCCGGGGAGGCGGGCCGCGCGCGGTGCATCAGACTGGGTGTCATGGCAGACACAGCTCTTGTACTGGGTGCCGGAGGCGTCACCGGCACCGCCTGGGAAACCGGCATCCTGCATGGCCTCGCCAAGGCGGGCGTCGACCTCTCCACCGCCGATCTGATCGTCGGAAGCTCGGCCGGGGCCATCGTCGGAGCCCAGCTCGCTTTCGGCCCCGCCGGCGTCGACGACCTCTACGAGCGGCAGTTGGCCTCTCCGGAGAACGAGAAGGGAGCGGCGGGCCGGCTCGGACCCGTCACCATCCTGCGGTACGCGAGAGCCGTGCTCTCCTCCCGCACACCCGACGAGTACGGACGCAGGCTCGGCGCCCTGGCCCGGGACAGCCGCCTCACGGCGACCGCGGACGGACGGCGCGAGTCGATCGCGAGCCGGCTTCCGTCCCCCGAATGGCCCGAACGGCACCTCCTGATCACCGCCGTGGACGCGCTGACAGGTGCTCTGCACACCTTCGACAGGACGGGCACGGTCGCGCTCACCGACGCCGTCACCGCGAGCTGCGCGGTCCCGGCGGTCTGGCCCGTGGTCAGCGCCGGCGGCGGTAGCTGGATCGACGGGGGCGTGCACTCCCCGGCCAACGCCCACCTCGCTTCCGGTTACGAACGCGTCGTCGTGATCGCACCCACCGCGAGTGGCAACAAGGTGATCGCCTCACCCCGCGCACAGGCCGCCGAACTGGAGGCCGCGGGCGCCCGCGTCGAGGTCATCACCCCGGACGCCGGGACCCGGAAGGCCATCGGCCGTAACTCCCTGGACCCCGCGCGCCGGGCCGCGGCAGCCAGAGCGGGTCTCGCCCAGTCCGCCGCCCACACCGAAGCGGTCGCCGCGGTGTGGAACGGCTGACCCCGCGGGGGAGCGGAGCCGGGGCCCGTCATCACAAGGGCTACCAGCCCCTCACCACAAGGGCTCCGGCTCCACGTCCGTCACCACAGGGGCTGCCCGCCCGTCACAATGGGGGCGTGAACGAGCCGATACCCGTCATCCGCGACACCGACTGCGGCACCGCAAGGCTGCTGCCCGACGTCGACCGGGACCGGGCCTGGCTGCTCACGGTCGACGGCGCCCCGCAGTCCTACGTCGATCTCGACGAGCCGGAGCACCTCGAATTCGAGTACGTACGCCGGCTCGGCCATGTCATCGACCGGGCCGGTACACCCGGAACGCCGCTGGACGCCGTGCATCTCGGTGGCGGCGCGCTCACGCTGCCGCGGTACCTCGCGGCCACCCGGCCCGGCTCGCGGCAGGACGTGGCCGAGGCGGACCGAGGGCTCGTCGACCTGGTCCGCGAGCATCTGCCGCTGCCCGAGGGCGCCGGCGTCACGGTGCACGGCACGGATGCCCGGGGCTGGCTGGAAAGGGCTCCGGAGGACTCCGCCGACCTGTTGATCGCCGATGTCTTCGGCGGCGCGAGGGTGCCTGCCCACCTCACCTCCGTGGAGTACGCGCGGGCCGCCGGACGCGTCCTGCGCGAGAACGGCGTCTACGCGGCCAACCTGGCCGACAGCGCTCCCTTCACCTTCCTGCGGTCCCAACTGGCCAACTTCGCAGAGGTCTTCGACGAGCTCGCCCTGATCGCCGAACCGGCTGTGCTGCGCGGCCGGCGCTTCGGGAACGCCGTGCTGCTCGCCTCCCGCGCCCCGGTCGACGTCGCTCCGCTCACCCGGCTGTGCGCCGCCGACGCGTTCCCCGCACGGGTCGAGCACGGTGCGGCGCTCACCAGGTTCATGGGCGATGCGAAGCCGGTGAGGGACAGTGAGGCCGTGGCCTCACCCGAGCCCCCCGAGGGCGCCTTCGGCATCGGCTGATTCCCGGGGCCGCTCCGGGACGCCGACCTGCTTCACCGAGGTGCGACGCTTCAGATTACGTACGTCCGGGACGAACAGCACGCCCGCCGTCACCAGCACGATCAGAGCCGCGCAGCCCCAGAGAGCCTGGCTGCGCCCGACGAGCGTCTCCACCGGGCCGGCCGCCGCCGTGGCCAGCGGCACCATCGCCACCGAGCCGAACCAGTCGTACGCCGCGACCCGGGACAGCTTCTCCTCCGGGATCTCCTGGTGCAGGGCCGTCATCCAGGAGACCCCGAACACCTCGATGGCGACCCCGGTCACGAACATCACCGCGCAGAGGCCCGCGACCGGCAGCGGGATGGCGAGCGACGCGGACGGCAGGGCCAGCGGGAACACGCAGAGGGTCCCGGCCAGCAGCAGCCGCCTGGGTTTCCACCGCATCATCAGCAGTGCCCCGCCCAGCGTGCCGACCCCGAACGCAGCGAGGGCGAACCCCCAGGGGCGGGCTCCCCCGAGCTCGTCCCGCGCCACGAGCGGTCCGTACACCGCCTCGGCGGCCCCGACGACGGCCACGACCACGGAGAACTGCAGCACGACCGCCCAGAGCCAGGGACGCCCGACGACCTCACGCCAGCCGTCCCGGAGATCGGTGAGCAGCCCGCCGCCGGGTGCGCGCGCGGGGATGTGGCTCACATCCAGGAAGGCCCGGAGGACGCCGGCGACGGCGAACGCGGCAGCGTCGACCGCCAGCACCCAGCCCGGGTCCATGGCCGCGATCATGGCCCCGCCGAGTGCCGCGCCGCCGATGGCGGCGCCGTGCATCGACATCCGGAAGAAGGCGAAGGCGCGGGCCGCCTGTTCACCGCTGACGCTGGACATCAGCATGCCCTCGGCCGCCGGGCCGAAGAAGGCCTGCCCGGTACCGCAGAGCGCCGTCAGCAGCATCATGTGCCACAGTTCGGCGCCGCCGGTCAGCACCAGCCAGGCGAAGACCGCCTGCGAGACACAGTTGAGCGCGTTCGCGGCCACCATCACCCGGTGACGCGGCAGCCGGTCCGCCACCGCGCCGCCGATCAGCAGGAAGAGCACCAGTGGCGCCGTACGCGCGGCTGCGACCAGGCCGACGTCACCGCCGTCGCCGCCCGACTCCAGAACCGCGAACGCCGCCGCGATCAGAGCGCCGTTGGTGCCCAGGCTCGTGATGATCGCGGCGGCGGTCAGCAGACCGAAATTGCGGCCTTCCGGCAGAGAGCGGAGGGCGGGGGAGGGGGAGGGGGCGGCGGAAGTCACCAAGGGACTATCCCCGGCCCGGCCCCCTCCCGCCAAATGGATCGTCCGGCGGTGTGCGCGGGAGGCTCAGGACGCGGTCTCCGCGCCCTCCGCCAGACGCACCGTGCTGAGGATCTTCTGGATGGTGGTGTCCGGGAGTTCGTCGTCGATCCCCGCGTTCGCGTAGAGGATCCAGGAGGAGTACTCGTCCTTGGCGTTCTTGAAGGTGAACGCGATCGACTTGCCGTCGGTGTCGCACTTGTTCTTGTTGGCCAGCCCCGTGGCCGTGGCCGTGACGACGCTGCCCGAGAGGCCGGACTTGGTCGTGTACGGCTTGGGCTTGCCGGTCTTCACCTTGTCCTTCGGGTCCTCCTGCGCATAGGCGGCCCAGACCCAGTTGGCGGCCTCGTTCGTGGCCGCCTCATCCGTGTTCTTGGCGCCCTGCCCGCCCTTGGTGCCGACACCGGCCAGGCTGGTGTCGTCCTTGGTGCCGTCCTTGTCCGGGTCGTCGGTGCACCACTTGGTCTTGTAGTGCGCGGGCGCGGAGAAGCCGACCGCCGGAGGACCCGTGGGGTCCTTCGCGTTCTCGAAGCCCGAGATCACACCGGTGCCCGAGACCTCCCAGTCGCCCGGCACGTCGAACTGCGTGCCCCACTTGGGGTTGGTCACGACCTTCCAGCCCGGAACCGTGGGCGCCGCGTCCTCGCCGCCCCGCGGGTTGGCCGCAGGGGAGGACGACGCGGACTCGGACGCCTTCGCGGACGGCGACGAGGACGCCTTGCCTCCGGCCACGTCCGAGCCGCCCTTGTCGTCGTCCTTGTTCATCACGACGACACCGGTGACGACCGCCGCGACGACGACCGCGGTGGCCGCGACCACGGCGACGACCGTCGTCTTCTTCTTGTCGTCCGGCCGGGGCCCGCCCGGCCCTCCCGGTACGGCGTACTGCGGCACCGTGGGCTGCTGGTAGGGGTTGGGCTGCGGGTAGCCCGGCTGCCCGTGCTGTTGGTATCCCGGCTGCTGATAGGGATTCGGCTGTTGGTACCCCGGCTGCTGGTACGGGTTCTGATTCTGGTCCTGCGGGTTCTGCTCGCCCCCGGGCGGCTGCTGTCCTGGCCACATGGCCAGTAACCATAGAGGGGTGGGGGGCCCTCTGCCACGGGCGGCCCTGTGAGGGGATGGTCAAAGAGCACTACCCGCTAGTAACATCGCGCTATGAGCACAGAAGAGATGACGGTCGGCGACATTCTGTCCGCGAGCGTCCCGATGGTCCGGACCCTCGGCATCACGTACCTCGAGACGACCGCGGAACGCGCTGTCCTCTCGCTCCCCGACCGGGCCGATTACCACAACCACCTCGGCGGACCCCACGCCGGAGCGATGTTCACGCTCGCCGAGTCGGCGAGCGGCGCGATCGTCGTCGCCGCGTTCGGCGACCAGATGGCCCGCGCCGTCCCGCTGCCCGTCACCACGGAGATGGCCTTCAAGAAGGTGGCCATGGGCGAACTCACCGCGACGGCGGTGCTGGGCCGCCCTGCGGCCGAGGTCGTCGCCGAACTCGACGAGGGGAAGCGCCCGGAGTTTCCCGTGAGCGTCGAGATACGGCGCGCCGACGGCGCCGTCACCAGCGAGATGAGCGTGGTCTGGACCCTGCGTCCGAACCGATGACCGCCGCCCGGCCCCCCGCGCGTCCGGGCCGGGGCCGCGGGGCCCGCTCCGGCCGTCCGGCCCGGTAGGCTGCCCGCCGTGCACCACCCGTGGTGCACGACCGCAGATCCCTACACGGGAAGGACCCCGCGTTGCACGTCCAGGAGTGGCTCGAGACCGTCCCCGCGGTCAGCATTTACCTCCTGGTGGGGGTCGTCATCGGACTCGAGAGTCTGGGTATCCCACTGCCCGGCGAGATCATCCTCGTGAGTTCGGCGCTCCTCGCCTCCCAGCACGGCGACATCGACCCCGTGGTGCTCGGCGCCTGTGCGTCCGCCGGGGCGATCATCGGTGACTCCATCGGATATGCCATCGGCCGCAAGGGGGGCCGCCCCCTGCTCGCCTGGCTCGGCGGAAAGTTCCCCAAGCACTTCGGGGCGCCACAGATCGCCATGGCGGAGCGCTCGTTCGAGAAGTGGGGCATGTGGGCGGTCTTCTTCGGCCGCTTCGTCGCACTGCTGCGGATCTTCGCGGGGCCGCTGGCCGGTGTCCTGCACATGCCGTACTGGAAGTTCCTCGTCGCCAACGTGCTCGGCGGCATCGTCTGGGCCGGCGGCACCACCGCCGTCATCTACTCGGTGGGAGTCGTCGCGGAGGCGTGGCTCAAGCGCTTCTCGTGGCTGGGGCTGCTGGCCGCCGTGCTGATCGGCCTGGTCTCGATGCTGGTGCTGAAGAACCGCGCCAAGAAGGCCGCGGAGCAGGCCGACCACGCGGTGCCGGAAGCGGTCCCGGCCGACTGACCCGGCGTGGGGCCCTCGCGAGGCCCTCGCGGGGCCGCCGTGTGGGCCCCGCGGCCGTCAGTCCTCCTGGTGCGCCGCGCGGTGGGCCTTCGCCAGCTCCACGTAGCCCGCCGCGTTGAAGGCGATGCCCTCGCGTTCCTCGGCGGTCAGCTGCCGCTTGACCTTCGCGGGCACGCCGGCGACGAGGGACCCCGGGGGCACCTGCATCCCCTGCGGCACGAGTGCCTGTGCGGCGATCAGGGAACCCGCCCCGATGTGCGCGCCGTTGAGCACGGTGGCACCCATGCCGACCAGTACGTCGTCCTCGATGACACAGCCGTGCAGTACGGCGTTGTGACCGACGGACACCCTGGCGCCCACCGTCAGCGGGAAACCGGGGTCCGTGTGCACGCTGCAGTTGTCCTGGATGTTGCTGTCGGGGCCCAGGGAGACCGGGCCGGCGTCGGCGCGCAGCACCGCGTGGTACCAGACGCTGGACCCCGCGGCCATCGACACGTCGCCGATCACGACGGAGGTCGGGGCGAGGAACGCGTCCGGATCGATGTCCGGCTCCTTGCCGCCGATACCGGTGACCAATGCCTGCACTGCCATCGCCTGCTCCTCCGGTGAGGTGTGGTGCGCTCGGGGCCCCTTGCTCCGCACGAACCGTAATGGACGGCCTCGGCGCGCCGGACAGGTGGGGTGAACATCACAGCCCGTCGCGAGGGCCCGCTCCGTCCGGGCGGACTACCGTGAGCGGGTGCCGAAGAACCGGAACTCGTTCTCCTCCCTGGCCCTCCGGCGGCGTGGCCTCGCGTCCCGCGCGGTCCATCGTGTCTGGGCCTGGGTGCAGGAGACCGGGGCGGTCACCGCGCAGCACCCCGGGCGGCTCCGCTTCCGCCGTATCGGTGCGGGAACCAGGCTCGCCTTCCCTCAGGGCACCGTCTTCGGGGAGCCATGGATCGAACTGGGCGACCACTGCATCATCGGTGAACAGGTGACGCTCACGGCCGGCCTGATGCCCGATCTGGACCTGGGGGCCGAGACCGTCCTGACCCTGGGCGACGGTGTGGTGCTCGGCCGGGGCAGTCATGTCATCGCCGACACCAGTGTCTCGATCGGCTCGGACACCTACTGCGGTCCGTACGTCTACATCACCTCCACCAACCACAGTTACGACGATCCCGACGAGCCGGTCGGCAAACAGTGGCCGCGCATGGAGCCCGTCGAGATCGGGCCGGGCTGCTGGATCGGCACCGGAGCGGTGATCCTTCCGGGGGCCAGGCTCGGCCGCAACGTGGTGGTCGCGGCAGGAGCCGTCGTACGCGGAGAGGTGCCCGACCACGCGGTGGTGGCGGGGGCGCCCGCCCGGGTGGTGCGGAGCTGGGATCCGGAGGAGGGCTGGCAGCCGCCGCTGCGTACTCCCGCGCCGGTGCCGATCCCGGACGGGGTCACGCCGGAGCAACTGGCGGCTGTGGCGCTGCTGCTGGAGGACGCGACCGAGGGCGCCTGACGCCTGCGGGTCCGACCGTCCGTTCCCGGGAGCCCGCCAGTCGGTCAGCCCGTCGCCAGCAGGAGTGTTCCGAGCAGGGCCAGGCCCGCGCCCGCCGCCTGGACCCCGCGCAGCCGCTCACCCAGCACGCCTCGCGCCGCCAGCGCGGTCACCACCGGATACAGCGAGGCCAGGACGGCGGCGACGGTGACCGGGCCGTGCTGCGCGGCGATCGAGTACGTACCGTTGGCCGCGACATCGGCGAGCCCGACGAAGGCCAGTGCGGGGAGCGCGGCCCGGACGGTGGCCGCCCCGCCGTCCTCGGGCAGCGCGCGGCCGCCCCGGCGCACGGAGACGTACAGCGCCGTTCCGCCGACCGCGATGTTCGTGATCCGCTGGACGAAGAGGGCGAGGAAGAGGCCGGTCAGCGTGGTGGACGCCTCCGCGATCAGGGCCATCACCGCTCCGAAGCCGAAAGCGGCCACCAGCGTCAGTGCGACCGCCCGGCGCTGCACCGGCGCGCCGCGCAGTTGCGGCCCGCCGGCCATGACGACCCCCGCGACGGCGACCGCCACCCCGGCGAACTGCAGCAGCCCGGGCCGCTCGCCGACCAGCAGCCCCACTCCGACCGGGACCGCCACTCCGAGGGAGCCGAGCGGGGAGACCACGCCCATCGGGCCCAGCGCCAGGGCCTTGTAGAAGCTCAGCATCGCGACCGGACCGACGGCCCCCGCCGCGACCGCGAACCAGAGGCGGCCCCCGGCCTCACTCCAGCCGCCGGTCGCGAGCACGACGACTCCGAGGACCGCGGCGGCGATGCACTGGGACACGACCACCACGGTGAGGGCGGGGGTGCGCCGGGTCAGCAGGCCGCCGCCGAAATCGGCCAGCCCCCACAGCAGGCTGGTGGCCAGAGCGAACAGTGCTGTCATGGAGAGCCTCGCAGTACAGTCTGGTGGCCGGGTGGGGACACCACACGGTAGTGCACTATTTTCGACTCTGTCATCCATAATATTGGACGGAATGTGTCTGACCTCGATCAGCTGACGCAGTCGCTCGCCCGTAACCTCAAGCGCTGGCGGGGCGAGCGCGGATTCACCCTGGACGCTCTCGCGGCACGGGCGGGGGTCAGCCGCGGCATGATCATCCAGATCGAGCAGGCCCGTACGAACCCGAGCGTCGGCACCACCGTCAAGCTGGCCGACGCGCTGGGCGTCAGCATCACGACCCTGCTCGACTACGAACAGGGGTCCCAGGTGCGGCTGGTACCGGAGGCCCAGGCGGTGCGCATGTGGTCGACGGAGGCAGGCAGCTCGACCACGCTTCTGGTGGGCACGGAGGCCAGGGGGCCGATCGAGCTCTGGTCCTGGCATCTGATGCCCGGCGACAGCAGCGCCTCCGATCCGCATCCCGAGGGGACGGTGGAGCTCCTGCACGTCACGGCGGGTGAACTGACCCTGGTCGTCGACGGCGAGACCCACGTGGTGCCCGCCGGTACCTCCGCGACGTTCGAGGCGCACGTGCCGCACAGTTACCGCAACGACGGCTCCGAGCCAGCCGACCTGACCATGGCGGTCTCGATCCCGCCGGTCCGCCGAGAGGGCAAGTAGGCAGCTCGCAGGGGCTGTTAGCGTGAGCGGCATGCGCTCACTCCTGGACATCTTCGGCGATGCCGCCTCCGCCGCCGACCGGCTGGACCTGCTCACCCCTCCCGTCGCGGAAGCGGTGGCGGCCGGCTGGGGCGGCATCCCCGCCGAGTCGGTCCTCCACGTCGACACCGATCCCGGGATCGCCGACACAGCCGTGTTCGCCGAGCACTACGGCCCGGAGCTGCTCGACACGTCGGCCAACTGTGTGGTGGTGGCGGGCAAGCGGGGCGGTGACACGACCCTCGCCGCGTGCGTGGTGCTGTCGCGCGCCCGGGTCGATGTGAACGGGGTGGTGCGCAAGCACCTCGGAACCCGAAAGGCGTCCTTCGCCCCGATGGACGTCGCCGTCGGCGAGACCGGCATGGAGTACGGAGGGATCACCCCGATCGGCCTCCCGGCGGCCTGGCCCCTCCTGGTCGACCCCGCCGTGGCGGACGAGGAGTGGGTACTGATCGGCAGCGGAAGCCGCCGCGGCAAGCTGATCGTCCCGGGCAAGGCCCTGGCCGCACTGCCTGGAGCGGTCGTGCTGGAGGGCCTCGGCGTCTGAGGGGGCGATAGTCGTCGGGGCCGCTCAACGGCCGCCGGGGACGTTCATCGGCCGTCGGCGACGTTCAACGGCCGTCGGGCCGACGTTCCCTGAGCCATTCCGCAGCGAACTCCACCGCTGCGCGGAGGGGAAACAGATGACTCCGCGCCGCCCCCACCTGCCCCTGGGCCACCACTTCGGACCGCGCACGGACGAAGTCCGCCCCGAGTGCGGCGAAGTCGCTGTCGTCCAGGGCGATGTCCTCGTACTCCCACCAGCGGCGTCCGCCCTCCGACGCCACCACGCAGCGGTAGAGACGGCGGGGCGGGGCGGGGCGGCGGTACTCCGCGAGGTGGAAGGCGGTGCAGCTGGCGAAGCCCGTCCCCAGCAGCAGGACCTGTGCGTCCGCCTCGTACAGCCGGGCGAGCGGGGAGTTCTCGCCCAGGTGGCAGTCCTGACGGTGTCCCGAGAGCAGCTTCCCCGCCGCCGGGCCGAGCGCGGCGAACGAGGTCTGGGGGTGGGTGCTGCGCAGCGCGCCCGGAGTCAGCCGCACCCACTCGGCGAGCGCGCCCATGCCGGGTGCCGGAGACGTCGCCGGGTCGAACGCGGGCATCGACGCACGCACCTCGGCGCGGGCCTCGTCGCTCAGGCCGCGGACCCGGTCCAGGTAGGAGCGCGAGGTGTCGGAATTCTCCGGCGTGAAGGCAGGGACGACCAGCGTCCCCTCCGGGCCCAGAGTACGGCGCAGCGCATCGGACATCCCCCTCGCGTCACCGCCCGCGGAGCGCATCGAGGCATGAACGAGCAGGATGTCGCCCCGCCGCACACCGAGGTCGTACAGCTGGGTCCCGACGCGTTCACCGCCGAGGAGGAGATGCTGTGTCACAGCGCACATTCTCCCCGCCGGTGGACTTCCGCGACACCACGCCTTCCGGACGGCGAGCGCCGCGGGTGCCGGGGCCCGGGTGTTCTCGTGGTGGAGGCCGGCCCCGGCAGGCGTCAGCGGCCGGCGTCCAGGCGGGGTATCTCGATCGCCGGGCAGCGGTCCATCACCATGGAGAGACCGGCGGCGCGCGTGCGCCCGTACGCCTCCTCGTCGATCACGCCGAGCTGGAACCAGACCGCCTTCGCCCCCACGGCCACCGCCTCGTCGGCGACAGCACCCGCCAGGTCGCTGTTGACGAAGACATCCACCACGTCGACGGGGAAGGGTATGTCCGCCAGTGAGGCGTACCCCTGTTCGCCGTGGACCGGCTCCGCCTTGGGGTGGACGGGTACCACCCTCTTGCCGAAGCGCTTGAGGACCTCCGCCACCCCGTAGGCCGCGCGGGAGCGGTTGGTGGAGAGGCCGACCACCGCCCACGTGTCGCCCGTGTCCTGGAGAATCCTGCGAACCGTCTCATCGTCTGCGTACATGCCCTGACAACGGACGGTCCCGCCGGACCATTCCCCACGGGAGGGTGAAAGTGCCGGACGGTCCGGCGCATAGGGTGGACCGATGCAGGAGCAGTACCGGACAGTCGCCCGCGCGGGCGTGCACGAGACCGAGGTCAGCCGATCGCGCTTCCTCTGCGCGCTCGCCCCCGCCGCCACCGAGCAGGAGGCGCAGGAGTTCGTCGCGCGCGTCCGCAAGGAGCACCCCACCGCCAACCACAACTGCTTCGCCTACGTCATCGGCGCCGACGCCTCCGTGCAGAAGGCCTCTGACGACGGGGAGCCCGGCGGGACGGCGGGCGTCCCCATGCTGCAGATGCTCATGCGCCGTGAGGTGCGGTACGCCGTCGCGGTGGTCACCCGCTACTTCGGCGGCGTCAAGCTCGGAGCGGGCGGACTGATCCGGGCGTACGGAGGAGCCGTCGGTGAAGCGCTCGACGCGCTGGGCACGACCACCCGCCGCCGGTTCCGTCTCGCCACCGTCACCGTCGACCACCAGCGGGCGGGCAAGCTGGAGAACGATCTGCGGGCCACCGGGGTGGACGTCCGCGACGTGACCTACACGGAGGCGGTGACCATCGCCATCGGGGTGCCGGACGCCGACGTCGACGGCTTCAGGGCCTGGCTGGCCGACGCCACGGCAGGTTCCGCGACGCTCGAACTGGGCGGCGAGGCGTACGGGGATGTCCCAGCCGGATGAGGGGTCCGGGGCCGCGCGGCATTAGCGTGGTCGGGCCGGCCGCGGAAATCCGCGGTGGGCGGCGTGCGGACCGGTCCGGTCCCGGGGGCGGAGGAAGTGGAACATGCGGGTCGGAGCAGCCGGAGTGAAGGCATGAGGATTCTGCACACCTCGGACTGGCATCTGGGGAGGTCCTTCCACCGCGTCTCCATGCTCGATGCCCAGGCGGCCTACCTCGACCACCTCGTCGGGACGGTGCGCGAGCAGGCCGTCGACGTGGTCGTCGTGGCGGGCGACGTCTACGACAGGGCCGTACCGCCCCTCCCGGCGGTCCAGCTCTTCGACGACGCCCTGCACCGGCTCGCCGCCGCCGGTGTCCCGACCGTCATGATCTCCGGCAACCACGACTCGGCCCGCAGGCTCGGCGTCGGTGCCGGGCTGATCGCACGGGCCGGGATCCATCTGCGCACCGACCCCGCCGACTGCGCCACCCCGGTCGTGCTGCGCGACACGCACGGCGACGTGGCGTTCTACGGCCTGCCCTATCTGGAGCCGGCACTCGTCAGGGACAGCCTCGGCGCCTCGAAGGCGGGGCACGAAGCAGTCCTGACCGCGGCCATGGACCGGGTGCGGGCCGATCTCGCCGCCCGGCCGGACGGCACCCGGTCCGTCGTTCTCGCCCACGCGTTCGTGGCGGGCGGTGAACCCAGCGACAGTGAACGCGACATCACCGTCGGCGGTGTCGCCGCCGTCCCCGCAGGGGTCTTCGACGGCGTCGACTACGTCGCACTCGGCCACCTGCACGGCTGCCAGACGGTCACGGAACGCGTGCGCTACTCCGGATCACCCCTCGCGTACTCCTTCTCCGAGCACACGCACCGCAAGACGATGTGGCTGATCGACCTCGGCCCCGGCGGGGACCTGACCGCCGAACGCGTCGACTGCCCGGTGCCGCGCCCCCTGGCCCGGCTCCGCGGACGCCTCGGCACCCTGCTCGAAAACCCGGCCCTCGATCGGCACCAGGACTCCTGGGTGGAGGCCACGCTCACGGACCCGGCGCGGCCGGACGAACCGATGGCCCGCCTGACGGAGCGCTTCCCGCACACCCTCAGCCTGGTCTTCGACCCCGAGCGTTCCCCGCAGGACCCCCACGCGTCGTACGCCCAGCGGCTGCGGGGACGTGACGACCAGCAGGTGGCGGAGGACTTCGTGGCCCATGTACGCGGCGGAAGCGGACCCAGCGCGCAGGAAAGGACGGTGCTGCGCGCCGTCTTCGACGACGTACGGGTGAGCGACGGAGTGGACGAGGTGTCCCGTTGAGGCTGCACAAACTCACCCTGACCGCGTTCGGACCCTTCGGCGCGCCTCAGGAAGTCGACTTCGACGCACTGTCCTCGGCCGGGATCTTCCTGCTGCACGGTCCCACCGGCGCGGGCAAGACCTCCGTCCTCGACGCCGTCTGCTACGGCCTGTACGGCGCGGTGCCCGGTGCCCGGCAGAGCCCCGGCACCTCGCTGCGCAGTGACCACGCCCCGGTGGACCTGCCGACCGAGGTGTGCCTGGAGCTGACCGTCGGAGGGCGCCGCCTGGAGATCACCAGGCGGCCCGCGCAGCCCCGTCCCAAGAAGAGGGGCGGCGGCTTCACGACCGAGAAGGCGCAGAGCCGGCTGCGCGAGTACGAGCCGGAACACGGATGGAAGGCTCTCAGCCGCTCCCACCAGGAGATCGGCGAGGAGATCGGCGGCCTCGTCGGGATGAGCCGGGACCAGTTCTGTCAGGTGGTACTCCTGCCGCAGGGCGACTTCGCGCGGTTCCTGCGCGCCGACGCCGAAGCGCGCGGAAAGCTGCTCGGCCGGCTCTTCGACACCCGCCGCTTCGCCGCCGTCGAGGAGCGCCTGGCCGAACTGCGACGCGCGGCCGAAGCCCGGGTCAAGGCGGGGGACGAGCAGATTCTCGCCCTGGCCCAGCGCATCGCCCAGGCAGCCGGCCCGGCGGCGGACGAGCCGGCGCCGCCGGACGCGCGGCCCGGCGAGCCCGGTCTCGCCGAAGGGGTCCTGCAGTGGGCCGCCGTCGCGCGCAGCGGAGCCGCTGAACGGTCCGACATCGCCCGGTGCCTCCTGGCCGGGGCCGAGGACAGGGCCG
This sequence comes from Streptomyces sp. NPDC079167, assembly GCF_040686735.1. Classification (NCBI taxonomy): domain Bacteria; kingdom Bacillati; phylum Actinomycetota; class Actinomycetes; order Kitasatosporales; family Streptomycetaceae; genus Streptomyces; species Streptomyces sp. NPDC079167. The sequence continues at coordinate 74,698 of NZ_JBFBLO010000009.1, forward strand.
CCGCCGCGCGCCGCGCGCTCGAAACCGAGCGTGAACTCGCCCGGCTCCAGCAGCGCTACGAGGAGACCCGACGCCGGGCCGCGGGACTGGAGGACCGCCGGGCGGAACGCGACCGCTGCCACGAACAGCTGGCCCGCGCGCGCAAGGCCGACCTGGTCGCGCCGGCGCTCGACCTGCGCGACGAGGCGGAGCGGACCCATCGCACGGCTGTCGCGGCACGCGAGCGGTCCCGCGCGGGGCTGCCTCCCGAACTGGCCGAAGCGGGCTTCGAGCAGCTGGCCGGCACGGAACGCGGACTGCGGGCCGAGCTGGGCGCACTCGACGCCGCACAACGGGCCGAACGGCGCAGCCGGGAGATCGACACCGAACGCTCCCGTCTGGAGCGGCAGTCCCGTTCCGACGACGAACTGATCCAGGAGGCGGCACAGTGGCTGGCCGGCTGGGACGCCACCCACCGGAGCCTCAGGGAACGCGTCGAGACGGCACAGGAGGCCGCGACCCGCGCGGAACAGCTGGCCGGCCGCCTCGACCCCGCTCGCAGGAGGCTGGAGGCGGCACGCCGCCGTGACGCCCTCGGCCTCCGCGAGGAAGCCGCGGCGGCGGCCCTGACCGCGGCCCGCGAACGTGCCGTGGAGGCGCACGAGAAGTGGCTGACGCTGCGGGAGCAGCGGTTGCGGGGCATCGCCGCGGAACTGGCGGGTCGGCTCGTCGACGGCGTCGCCTGCACGGTGTGTGGCTCGGCGGAGCACCCCGAGCCGGCCCGTGCGGAGGACGGCCACGTGGACCGGGCCACGGAGGAGGCGGCGCTCGCCGCCCACCAGCGGGCGGACCGGGAACGTGCCGAGGCGGAGAACGAGCTGGGGGTGGTGCGCGAACGACTCGCCGCTGCCCGGGCGGAGGCGGCGGACCCGGAGGACGTGGACGGAGCCACAGGGGCGGCCGGCCGATCACACAACTCCGTGGCCGCACTGCAGGCCGTCGTCGAGCGCCTGACCCAGGAGCACGCGGAAGCGCACCGCCTGGCCGCGGGGACGCACGCGGCCAGGGAAGCGCTCGCCGCCGCCGAGCGTGAGCACCTCGGCCGCCTCGACGACCGGCAGCAGGCCGAGCGGCGCGGCGCGGCCCGCACCTCGCAGCGGGAGGCGCTCGACCGTGAACAGTCCGCACTGGAAGCCGAGTTGGTGAAGGCCCGGGGCGACTGCGGTTCCGTGGCCGAACACGCGGAACTCCTGGAGCGCCGTGCCGGGCTGCTGGCCGACGCCGCCGAGGCGCTCCGTGCGGAGCAGGACGCGGCAGAGCGGCTCAAGGAGGCCGACGGCAGGCTCGCCGACGCCGCCTTCAGGGCCGGTTTCGCCACCCCGCAGGCAGCCGCCGCGAAGCTCCTGGGTGACACCGCCCAGCGGGAGTTGCAGCATCGCATCGACGCCTGGCAGACGGAGGCCGCCACGGTCGCCGACCGACTTGCGGAGGAGGACGCCCGGGCCGCCGCCGGCCGGCCGCCCGCGGAGCCGGACGCGGCCCAGGAGGCGTACGACCGGTCCGCGAGGATGCTGCGGGACAGCGCCGCTGTGCACGCGGCCGCCGAGGAGCGCGGCGCGGAGCTCGCCCGGCTCTCCCGCCGCGCGGAGGAAGAGGTCCGCGCCCTGGGCCCTCTGCGCCAGGAGTACGAGAGGGTGGCACGTCTCGCCGGTCTGACCGCGGGCACCTCCGCGGACAACGAGCGCAAGATGCGGCTGGAGGCGTACGTACTGGCGGCCCGCCTCGAACAGGTGGCCGCCGCGGCGACGGCCCGCCTCCAGCGGATGTCGGCGGGCCGCTACACGCTGGTCCACTCCGACGAGCGCAGCGGAGGCCGCAGGGCGGGGCTCGGACTGCACGTCGTCGACTCCTGGACGGGCCGGGAGCGCGACACGGCCACGCTGTCCGGCGGGGAGACCTTCTTCGCCTCGCTCGCCCTGGCGCTCGGCCTCGCCGACGTGGTGACGGACGAGGCGGGCGGAGTGCGCCTGGACACGCTCTTCATCGACGAGGGCTTCGGCAGTCTGGACGACCAGACACTGGACGAGGTGCTCGACGTCCTGGACTCGCTGCGCGAACGCGACCGCAGTGTCGGCATCGTCAGCCATGTGGCCGACCTGCGCCGTCGCATCCCCGCCCAGCTCGAGGTGGTGAAGGAGCGGCACGGATCGGCGGTGGTCCACCGGGCCGCCGGCACGCTCAGCGGCTGATCGCCCGACGGGGGAGGGGCGAGGAGTACACGATGCTGGTGGTCACCGAGCCGAGGGTGCCGATCCTCCCCGTGACCTCCTCCAGATGACGCATCGACCTCGCGGTCACCTTCAGTACGAAGCAGTCGTCCCCGGTCACATGGTGCGCCTCCACGATCTCCGGTGTCGTGTCCGTCAGATCGTGGAACGGCTTGTAGTTGCCGGTCGGATAGCGCAGCCGTACGAGGGCGAGGATCGGCAGTCCCAGCCGTTCCGGGTCCACCACCGCTGCGTACCCGCTGATCACCCCCGCCTCCTCGAGGCGGCGTACGCGCTCGGTGACGGCGCTGGGGGACATCGCCACCGCGCGGGCCAGCTCGGCGAAAGTCGCGCGCCCGTCGCGCTGCAGGACGTCGAGAATGCGCCAGTCCGTGGCGTCCGGGGAATACTCGGTCATGAGATCAGACAACAGGGGAATCCACCGTGGATCAAGTGATGTGCAGGGGATCGCTGCTTCCGGGCGGGGAGGACCCACCGTAGATTTCCGGGCATGACCTCACAGAGCATCATCACAGGTAACCCCGTCCTCCAGGTGCCGCCCGCCTCCTCTGCCGCCGCCGTCGCGTTCTTCGGCGGCTCACTCGCGTTCCACGCCGACGTGTCCGATGTGGCCACCACCCTGGAGGCCGGCGGAGACCCCGGATTCGTCGTGCTGGACTCCCGGTCCACCGCGTCCTGGGAACAGGGGCGCGTCCCCGGCGCGGTGCACCTGCCGGCCGCCCTGATCGCGGAGCAGGCGGCCGGGCTCCTCGACCCGGCCGTCCCGTGATCACTTACTGCTGGGGGCCGGGCTGCAACGGTGCGACCAAGGCCGCTCTGGCGCTCGCCGAACTCGGCTACCAGGTCAAGGAGATGCTCGGCGGATTCGAGTACTGGGTGCGCGAGGGATTCGCCTACGAGACCGGGGAGGGGCCGGAGCGGCGTACCGCCGACCCGCTCACCGCGCCCAGGGGCGCCGAGGACTGCGGCTGCTGAACCGGTCGGGCGCGCTCACGTGCCGAGGAGCGCGCCGAACAGGTCCTCGCCGTCGTCGTCGGCCGGCAGGCCGCTGACCTGACCGTCGCCGACCTCCACCACCCGCCACGCCCCGTCCTCCCGCAGCGCCACGTCGGTCGTCACCCATCGGCAGCCGAGCGTGCGCACGGCCTCGCCGACCGCGTCGAGGGCGGGCGCCGGGAGCAGGCCGGGCGTGTCCGGATGGGCCGTCACCCGCACCGCCTCGCCGTCCACCCACCACACCCGCGCCTCCCCGCCCGGCACGAACCGTTCGTATGCCCGCAGCACCACGCCGCCGGCCAGGAAGTCCCCCTGCAGTTCGACGAGCCGGCCGACGACACGGGCCAGTCGTTCCTCGTCGCCCAGCTCGGGGACGAAGCACGCCTCGTCCCACTCGTGCTTACGGGACTTCACGAAGTCCTTGACGATGCCCGGACCGGAGCCGAGCCCCCGGGCGAGGCCCGACCAGACGGAGGGCTCCGGCAGCGCCTCACCGACGGCCAGGGCACGCCAGACGCTGAGCGGGGTGAGCTCGGCGAACACCTCGTACCAGCCGGGGAGTTCATGGGCGGCGCGGTAGGCGGTGGCGTCGGTGAGCAGCGAGCAGCCCCGGGCGGCGAGTGCGTGCTCCAGCTCCGCGTAGCGGCCGGGCGGAATCATCCAGCCCCGGTACCAGTACGGCCCCGAGTCCCGCGGCACCCGGCCGACGGCGCTCTCCGGATCCCCGGCGAGCAGCGCGTCGTGGTCGACCAGCGCGGTCCGCGCACCGGCGCGCCGTGCCGCGGCCGCCTCCTGGGCGAACGCCGGATCGGAGTGCCGCGGCCGCAGAGGGTCGCGGCAGAACAGGAAGCCGGGGGCGGGCATGCGGACATCATCCTTCGGGCTGCCGGTGGGGAGAGGAGCGTGCGGGGGGACCGGTGGCGTGCACCGGGCCCCCGCACCGCCGGGATCAGAGCCTGGAAAGCTCTTCCACGAGGTCGTCCAGACCGAGCGACCCCTGCGACAGGGCCGCCATGTGCCAGGCCTTGAGGTCGAACGCGTCACCGTGTGCCTTCCGCGCGTTCTCCCGGCCCAGCAGCCAGGCGCGCTCGCCCAGCTTGTAGCCGATGGCCTGCCCCGGCATGGAGAGGTAGCGGGTCAGCTCGCTCTCCACGAAGTCGGCGGGCCGGCCGCTGTGGCTGCCGAAGAACTCCTCGGCCAGGGCCGGCGTCCACCGCTCACCGGGATGGAACGGGGAGTCGCCCGGGATCTCCAGCTCCAGATGCATGCCGATGTCCACGATCACCCGGCAGGCGCGCATCATCTGCGCGTCCAGATAGCCGAGGCGGCGTTCGGCGTCGGGCAGGAAGCCCAGTTCGTCCATGAGCCGCTCGGCGTACAGCGCCCAGCCCTCGGCGTTGGCACTGACCTGGCCGACCGACGCCTGGTAGCGGGAGAGGCTGTCCGCGACATGCGTCCACTGCGCGATCTGCAGGTGGTGGCCCGGCACGCCCTCGTGGTACCAGGTGGACACCAGGTCGTACACGGGGAAACGGGTCTCGCCCATGGTGGGGAGCCAGGTGCGGCCCGGCCGTGAGAAGTCCTCCGACGGCCCGGTGTAGTACGGGGCGGCGGCACCGCCCGCGGGTGCGATCCGGGACTCCACCTTCCGGACCCGCTCGGCGAGTTCGAAGTGGGTGCCGTCGAGCGCCTCGATGGCCTCGTCCATCAGGCTCTGCAGCCAGGCCCGGACCTCCTCCACGCCCTCGATGTGCTTGCCGTGCACGTCGAGATGGGCGAGGGCCTCCCAGGGGCCCGCGCCGGGGAGGATCTTGTCCGCCTCGGTCTTCATCTCGGCCAGCAGCCGGTGGTATTCGGACCAGCCGTAGGCGTACGCCTCGTCGAGATCCAGATCCGTGCCGTTGAACTGGCGTGCCCAGCGGGCGTAACGCTCGCGGCCCACCGTGTCGGGGGCGCCCTCGATCGCGGGGGCGTAGACGTCCCTCATCCAGTCCCGCAGGGAGACCAGGGCCCCGGCGGCCTGTCCGGCCGCTTCGTCCAGCTCCGTGCGCAGTGACCCGGGGCCCGCGGCCACGAAGTCCTGGAAGAATCCGGGGGTGCCGTCCTCCCCGGCCCAGGTCCCCAGCTGGCCGATGAACGTCGCGGCCGGACGCGGACCGCCGTAGAGCTTGCGCTCCAGACCGAGGGCGAGCGAGGCGCGGTACCCCTCAAGAGCCCCGGGTACGGCCCGCAGCCGGTCCGCGACCGCCGTCCAGTCCTCGTCCGTCGCCGTCGGCGTCGCCGAGAACACGTCGCGGAGGCTGTGCGCCGGGGAGTGGATGTTGGAGACGGCCCGCAGCCCCTCCTCGGCCTCATGGACGGCGAGTTCGGCCGTCAGGCGCTCCCGCAGCAGGCGCGCACACCGCCTCTCCTCGTCGGTGTCCGCACCCGGCACCTGTTCGGCGGCGTCGAGTTCCCCGAGGGTGCTGCGGATGAGCCCGGCCATGGCGGCCTGGCCGGCGGGCGAGAAATCGGGCAGCCGGCGGGAGCTTTCCGCGACACCGAGATAGGTACCTGTGATCGGGTCGAGTTCGATGTACGCGTCGACGTAGGCGTCGGCGACCTGGCGCGGCAGTGCGCTGCTCGATGTGTCTGACATGTGGACATCCTCGTACGGAGAAGGCCTCCACGTCACGGGGAACAGGACTTCGGGATCACACGCCGGTCGCCGGCGGCATCAGAGGCGGCAGCAGAGGGCCGCACTCCCACTGCTGGAAGATCAGCCGGGTCTCCACGCGTGCCACCTCGCGGCGTGAGGTGAACTCGTCCAGCACCAGGCGCTGCAGGTCCGTCGGATCGGCGACGGCCACATGCACCAGATAGTCGTCGGGCCCGGTGAGGTGGAAGAACGCCCTGGACTCGGGCAACGCCCTGATCCGTTCGACGAAGGGGCCGATGAGCTCCCTGCGGTGGGGCCGGACCTGGACCAGCAGGAGTGCTTCCAGGCCCCGGCCGAGCCGCGCCGGATCGAGCCGCAGCCGGTGCCCGAGGATCACACCGGACCGGCGCAGCCGTGCCACCCGGTCCAGACACGTCGACGGGGCCACTCCGACTTCTGCGGCCAGCTCCCGGTACGTCGTCCGCGCATCGTTCTGCAACAGCCGCAGTATGTGCAGATCAACCGGATCGAGAGCGACGGATTCAGACATCGGGCGAACGTAGCACGGCCTTGTGGCGCCTCGGGCCGGTTCCTGTTCAGGCTGGTGACATGGACACCGAAGCCACCTCGCTGACACCCCAGCCCTCCTTCCGGTCCAGGGCGCTCGCCACCGAAGCCGTGCACGCCGGACGCGACGACCTCGCCTCTCTCGGCCTGCACGCCGCGCCGATCGACCTGTCCACCACCTATCCCTCGTACGACTCCCGGGGCGAGGCCGCGCGCATCGACGCCTTCGCCACCACCGGGGCCAGGCCCGAAGGCCCGCCCGTCTACGCACGGCTCGACAACCCGACGACGGGCCGCTTCGAAACGGCACTGGCCCGGCTGGAAGGCGCGGCCGACGCAGTCGCGTTCGCCAGCGGGATGGCGGCGCTCACCGCCGTGCTGCTGGCCCGCGCGAGCCTGGGGCTGCGCCATGTGGTCGCCGTGCGGCCGCTCTACGGCTGCAGCGACCACCTGCTCAGCGCCGGACTGCTGGGCACCGAGGTGACCTGGACGGATCCGGCGGGCATCGCCGACGCGATCCGCCCGGACACCGGTCTCGTGATGGTGGAGACGCCCGCCAACCCGACGCTGGCCGAGATCGACATCAGGGCCGTGGCGCACTCCTGCGGCTCCGTGCCGCTCCTCGTCGACAACACCTTCGCCACGCCCGTGCTGCAGCGGCCCCTCGCACACGGGGCCCGGATCGTGCTGCACAGTGCCACCAAATACCTGGGCGGCCACGGCGACGTGATGGGCGGAGTCGTCGCCTGCGACGAGGAGTTCGCCGCGACCCTGCGACAGGTACGGTTCGCCACCGGCGGCGTGCTGCACCCGATGGCCGGCTATCTGCTGCTGCGCGGGCTGTCCACCCTGCCGGTACGGATCCGGGCTGCGTCGGCCTCCGCCGCAGAACTGACCCGCAGGCTTTCGGCCGACCCCCGCGTCGCCCGCGTGCACTACCCGGAGGTGGGCGGCGCGATGGTGTCCTTCGAGGTGTTCGGGGATCCGCACAGGGTCATCGCGGGGGTCCGGCTGATCACGCCCGCCGTGAGCCTCGGCAGCGTGGACACCCTCATCCAGCATCCGGCCTCCATCAGCCACCGCATCGTGGGTGAGGGAGACCGGAGGGCCGCCGGTGTCGGTGACCGTCTGCTGCGCATGTCCGTCGGCCTCGAGGACGTCGAGGACCTCTGGGCGGATCTGTGCCAGGCCCTCAGTGACCGGAACGCTGTTCCGCCGACGGCGCGAACCGCTGGACGGGAGCCGCGGCCAGCCGCGCGGTGATGACCAGGGTGCCTTCCTCGATCTGGTAGTCGAGAGGCAGTGAGAGCGCCCGCATGGCGGCCACCATCCCGGTGTTGTGGGCCTGCGTCACGGCGTAGACGCTCTCGCAGCCCGCCTCGACGGCCAGGGCCACCAGCCGGCCGAGGAGCTCGGAGCCGATGCCGCGGCGCTGCCAGTCGTCCTCGACGAGGAGGGCGACCTCGGTCTCGTCCCCGTCCCAGAGCAGATGACCGAGCGCCACCAGCCGGCCGGAGGCCGTCTGTACGGCCAGTGTGCGGCCGAAACGGGGGCTGAGCAGGTGGTCCAGATACCGGTCGGCGTCACGGACCGGACCGTGGTAGCGCAGGCCGAGGGTGTGCTCGGAGCAGCGGCCGTGCATGGCGAGGGCCGCGTCGAGGTCACCGCGGTCCGCGCGGCGCACGGTGATCTCGTTGCCCTCCGGCAGGGTGAGGACGTCCTCGCTGCGCGGGACGCGCGGGCCGAGCCGCGCGTCGAGCTCGACCAGCGCCCGGGCACGGGCGAACTCCGTCGGGGTGAAGGGGAGGTAGGGGCGCTCCACCGTGATGACACCGCCCGACGGATCGCGCAGCCTCATCACGGTCTCCTCCAGGACACCTTCCACCGGTGCGCTCTCCCCGGTGGGGCGGCCGGTGACGGAAAGCGCGGGCAGCGAGTGGATGGTGCACCGGCCGAGGAGCTGGCGCAGCGCCAGCGGGAGTTCGGCCGCGTCCAGCGCGGTGCGGGTGGCGAGGCCGAGGACCCGGGTGGGCGTGTCCACCAGGTCGTGGGCGTCCGCCCGCTCGATCCAGGTGGCCGATCCGCCGGCGGCGGAGATCTCCCGGGTGAGCTGCTGGGCCGGCAGCGTCGTGGGCGCGCGCAGCAGGAACTCGTCGACGGTGCCCTCGGCCAGCGGGTGGGTCTGCAGCGTCAGGATGTCGATCCGGTGACGTGCCAGGACGATGCAGAGGGCGGCCAGGGCACCCGGCGCGTCCCGCACGGTCGTCCGGATCCGCCAGAGCACCGTTTCGGCGGGCTCGTCGGCGTCCGCTGACGGAAGCTCCGGGCCCGTGCCGGTGCCGGTGCCGGTGTCCGGGGGTGGTGCGTGGCTGTGCCGCCGCGCCCACCACGTGTGGAAGGCGGCCGTGGCCACCAGAGCCACGGCCGAAGCCATGAGCAGATAGGGCCCGTCGGGCTGGTGCCCGATCAGGTTGGCGATCGCGTCGGCCACGGCTACGGCAGTGAAGAGGGCGGCCAGTTCGATCAGGTCCCGCCGCCAGTGGTGCGGACGGCGGGCACTCTTCGCGGATGTCACATCAGTCATGCCCTCACTGTGACCGAACGGTGTTGCCTGATCACGAACGCATTGTGACTGACGGGTTACGTGTGGATCTGGTCGCCTTCAGCACCTTTTTCATGTCGTCGTCCCCGCACCGTCGACGCTCCCGGCCGGGACCCGGTGTCAGCCGTCCCGTCGAGCTCACTGCCCGGTGCGCCCCGGCTGCAGCACCTTGCTGAACAGGACCGAGCCGCCCTGGGCCCGGAGCCGTACGGTCAGTTCCCCGCTCCCGCCGTCGATGTCGACCTCTCCGAAGAACTGCGGCTGCTCCATGGGGGAGACGTTCTGCCGGTCGGGCGCCCGGACGAAGACCCGCTCCGGGCCGAACGTCCCGTCCAGCGCGTTGGCGGGGAAGCTGCCCGCGGCCAGCGGACCCGAGACGAACTCCCAGAACGGCGCGAAGTCCTTGAAGGCCGCACGCTCGGGGGCGTAGTGCTGGGCTGAGGTGTAGTGCACGTCGGCCGTCAGCCATACGGTGCCGGTGACGCGCCGGTGCTTGATGAAGCGCAGCAGCTCGGCGATCTGCAGTTCGCGCCCCAGCGGAGCTCCCGGGTCTCCCTGGGCGACCGCCTCGATGTCCGTGGCTCCGTCCGGGACCACCAGCCCCAGCGGCATGTCGGCAGCGATCACCTTCCACACCGCACGGGACCGGGACAGCTCGCGCTTCAGCCAGCGCAGCTGCTCGGCGCCGAGGATGCCCTGGGTGTCGTCGGCCTGCCGGCCGGGCGAGTTGGCGTTGCGGAAGGACCGCATGTCCAGCACGAACACGTCGAGCAGTGGACCGTGCCGCACGACGCGGTGCATGCGCCGCTCGTCCGGCGATCCCTGGAGCGTCGTCACCGGGAAGTACTCGCGGAACGCCCGCATCGAGCGCGTGGCGAGCACGTCCACGTTCTTCTCCGTGTAGCGGACGTCGTCGAGGATCTGCCCCGGGTACCAGTTGTTCCGCACCTCGTGGTCGTCCCACTGGATGACGGAGGGGACCTGCGCGTTGAACGCCCGCAGGTTGTCGTCGAGCAGGTTGTACCGGAAGTTCCCGCGGTACTCGTCCAGGGTCTCGGCGACCTTCGACTTCTCCGGGGTCGTGATGTTGCGCCAGATCCGCCCGTCGGGCAGCGTCACGCTGGGCTCGATCACCCCGTCGGCATAGATGTTGTCGCCGCTGCAGAGGAAGAAGTCCGGGTCCAGGCGGCGCATCTCGTCGTACACCCGGTAGCCGCCGATGTCGGGGTTGATGCCCCAGCCCTGCCCCGCGATGTCGCCGGACCAGAGGAAACGCACCCCGTCACGCCGGCGCGCCGGCGCCGTGCGGAAGGTTCCGTACACCGGCTTGCCCGTCCGGCGCGGGTCGTGCGGGTCCGCGAGCGTGACGCGGTAGTGGACCTGCTCGCCGGCCGGCAGGCCGTACAGCGGGGTGGTGCCGGTGAAGTCCGTACGGGCGTCGACCAGCGGGCCGTGCCAGGTGCGGGCGCGGCGGAAGGACTCGGTCGCCGAGGTCTCCACCACCATCTGCGCGGGGCGGTCCGAGCGGACCCAGACCAGGGCGGACGACGCCGTGACATCACCGACCTGCACGCCCCAGGAAGCGCTCGGCCGGCCCGACAGCGCGAACGCGGGGGCCGTGGTGACCACGGCGGGCACGGCGACCGCCGCCGAGGCGAGGAGCGAGCCACGCAGCACGGTGCGGCGGCCGGGGGCCGGGACGAGGGGACGGTTGGACATCGATGCGCCTCCATGGGCGAGAGGGCTGCCGGGACAGCGGGGGCGTACAGGCTGGGTGCAGCCCTATGCCTAGTCCCCGGTGGCGGCGTGCACGCCAACCACAGATGAACAACCGGTCGGTCAGCCCCTCGGCCCCTGCGTCCTCACGCCCCGGCGGCCCGGATCCGGGGCACCCGGCCGTGTCGTGCCGCCTCGGCCAGGAGCCGGACACCGTGCTGGATGACAGCGGGCGCCAGATGCGCGTAACCGAGCACCAGACGGACCGTGCTGTCCCGCATCCCGCCCACCGTGCAGTCGCTCAGCGGCCGCAGCGCGATGCCGGCGTCCGCCGCCCGCCGGAGGAACTCGTCCTGCGGACCGAAGCGTTCCGGCAGCCGGGCGATGATGTGCAGGCCCGCGGAGATGCCGCTCACCTCCGTCCCGGGGAAGTGAGCGGACAGTGCCTCCGTCAGGGCGTCGCGGCGCTCCCGGTACGCGCGCTGACAGCGGCGCAGCTGCCGGTCGTATCCGCCGCCGGCGACGAAGTCCGCCAGGACCGCCTGGTCGACCGAAGGGTTGCCCAGATCCATGGTGCGCTTGCGGGCGACGATGGCGTCGGTCATCGAGGCCGGGGCGATGAGCCAGCCCAGCCGCAGGCCGGGAGCCAGGGACTTGCTGACCGAGCCGGTGTACAGGACATGTTCCGGATCCAGGCCCTGCAGGGCCCCGACCGGCGCCCGGTCGTAGCGGAAGTCGCCGTCGTAGTCGTCCTCCATGATCACGCCCGAGGTGCGCCGGGCCCAGTCGAGGAGTTCGCCGCGCCGCCCGGAGGAGTACGCGATGCCGGTGGGGAACTGATGAGCCGGGGTTGTGACCACAGCGCGCACACCGGAGCGCAGCAGCGGTTCCACCGCCAGCCCTTCGTCGTCGAGCGGCAGCGGGAGCGTCTTCAGGCCGGTGGAGGCGAACAAAGAGGCGTGCTCGGGGCTGCCGGGATCCTCGACGCCGACCGCTGCCTCGCCGCGCTCGCGCAGGACGAACCCCAGCAGAGTCGTCGCCTGGGCCACCCCCGAGCACACCACCAGCCGCTCCGGATCGGCCACCACGCCCCGGCGCCTGGTGAGCAGAGAGGCCAGCGCCACGCGGAGCTCCGGCAGGCCGCGCGGATCCGGGTAACCGAGCGAGCTGTGCGGCAGCCGGTCCAGGACCGTGCGATGGGCCGCCGTCCAGGCATTCCGCGGGAAGAGCGCGAGGTCCGGGGTGCCCGGACGGAAGTCGACCTCCGGCCCGGGCGCCCGTGGTGACAGATCCCGCGCCCCCTTCGCGGCGGGCCGTACCGCTCCGCTGACCCAGGTGCCCGCACCCCGGCCGGCGCGGAGGTAACTCTCCGCCGTCAGCTGCTCGTACGCCTCGGTCACCAGACCGCGCGACACCCCGAGGTCGGCTGCGAGCTCACGGCTGGCGGGCAGCCGGGTGCCGGCCGGCAGACGGCCCGAACGCACGGCATCGCGCAGCGCCGACTGGAGCGCGCGTCCTCGTCGGCGGGCGGGGGCGGAGGCGGCGGGGAGCAGCAGTTCCCAGGCAGCTGAAGCGGCCCCGCCCTCTTCGGACGAGGCCGGGCCGGGCGGTGGATTGGTCCCCGAAGAAGTCATGGAAGTGGACCTTAAACGGGACCGTCACGGAACCTAGCGTCGCCCTCATGAACGTGACCCCCTTGCGCGGAGCCCTCCTCGCGGCGTTTGCCTGCACCCTCGTAGGCGCCTCCTTCACGGCGAACAGCGTCCTCGGCGACTACCCGTACGCGGGCGGCCAGGCAGTGCGGTACGGCCTGGCCGCACTGCTGCTCCTGCCGTTGCTGCGCTCCGGCGCCGGACCGCGGCCCACCGCGGTCCTGAGGACGCTCACCCCGAGGCAGTGGGGCCGCCTGGGAGCCCTCGCCGCCGTCGGGATGGTCGGCTTCAACCTCGCCGTCCTGGCTGCGGAACGTACGGCCGAACCGGCTGTGCCGGGAGTGCTCGTCGGGTGCGCGCCCATCGTCGTCGGCGTCCTCGTGCCCGCCCTGGAAGGGCGCCGTCCCACCCGGGCGGTCCTGTGCGCGGCGGGTCTCGTGGCCGTCGGCGCGTTCACCGTCCAGGGCTGGGGCCGGACCGACCTGGCCGGCGTCCTGTACTCGGTGGGCGCACTCGGTGGTGAGGTCGGCTTCGCGGTACTGGCCGTGCCGGTGCTCCGCCCCCTCGGACCGAAACTCCTGTCGGCGGTCGTGTGCGCCGTGGCCGCCGTGGAATCCGCGCTGCTCGGCGTCCTGCTCGACGGGGGAGGCTTCCTGCGGGTGCCCACCGCGGGGGAGTCCCTGGCGCTGCTCTGGCAGGCGGCAGTGGTCACCGTCATCGGCTTCGTGTGCTGGTACAGCGGTATGCGGCGCATCGGCGCCGAGCGGGCCACGCTCTTCTCCGGCCTGATCCCCGTTTCGGCCGCGCTGACCGCACCGCTGGTCGGCACCGGGACGTACGGCGTGGGTCAGGGCGTGGGAAGCCTCCTGGTGGGGCTGGGCGTGGCGCTGGGCTCAGGTGTTCTGGGCCGGGGCGGCACCCGTGCGTCGGCGGCTCGTGTCGAGGATGACCCGCGCGACGGCGGCGGGGTCGTCGTTCATCGGGACATGGCCGCAATCCGGAAGGCGGACGAGCCGCGCGCCCGGTATCAGGCGCTTGGCCCTGACGCCCTGTCGGCGCAGGAGCAGACGGTCCTTGTCGCCCCAGGCGATGCTGACGGGGACGTCCGGTATGTCGTCGGTGAACGCGACGGTCAGACCGGCCTCCAGTGTCTGCCGGAAACCGGTGGCCTCGCGCAGGGCGACGGTCTCCGACACGACCGCGTCCGGTGAACGACGGCCGGGGCGCGCGTAGATGGTGCTGGTCAGCGCAGTCCGGCCGGGCGAGCTCTGCGAAAGCCGCTCGATCAGCGGCATCGGCATCGAGAGGGCTGCCCGGCGCATCGCCCGCAGCACTCCGAAGGCGTAACGACGCTCGCTCCGGGTCCAGAAACCCGCGGGGGACAGAGCCGTCACCGAACGGACGAGCTGCTCACGGCCCAACTCAAGCGCCAGCAGCCCTCCCAGAGAGTTGCCGGCCACATGTGGCCGTACCACGCCGAGCGCGTCGAAGAACGAGCCGAGCACCGGAACCATGGTCCGCAGATCATGGCTGAGCCCTTGCGGCAGCGCCGGTGAGGCACCGAACCCGGGCAGGTCAACCGCTACGACGTCCCGCTCGGCCGCCAGGGCGCGTACGACCGGATCCCACGCCTGACGGTGATGACCGATGCCGTGCAGCAGCACCAACGGGTCACCCGAACCGGACCGTTCGTACGACACATCGACCGTGCGGCGGCCGACGGGGGAGCCCACTGCGAACGAGATCGTGGCGGCCATGCTGCTCCTCGGGACGAGCGTTGCGGGGCGGGGCGAAACGGTTCGGTCGGCGACGGGCGGGGCGGGGCGGAATGAATGAGACGCCTCGTCAACAATGATTACCGCCGGGTAGCTCGTAGTTCAAGGGGCGAGTGCGATTCCCGCTGGACACCCTCAGGCGCGTCGGCTGGGATGGCTGAGTGACTGCCGACACCGTGACCGATCTCTTCGAAGAACACCGGCCCTTCCTCACGGGGGTCGCCTACCGCATGCTCGGCCGCGTCGCCGACGCCGAGGACGTGGTGCAGGAGGCGTGGCTGCGCTGGTCGTCGGCGGAGCGTGAGGACGTACGGGAGCCCCGGGGCTTTCTGGTCCGGATCACCACGCGTCTGGCCATCGACCGGCTGCGCCATCTGAAGTCCCGGCGCGAGGCGTACGTGGGGCCGTGGCTGCCCGAACCCGTGGTCACCGCGTTCGGTCAGGCCGTCCCCGATTCGGCTGAGCGCGCTGTGCTCGCCGACTCCGTCTCCCTCGCCGTACTCGTGGTCCTCGAAACCCTTTCCCCGCTGGAGCGTGCCGTCTTCGTCCTGCGCGAGGCATTCGGATTCCCGTACGCGGAGATCGGCGCCGCTCTCGACCGGTCCGAGGCGGCGGTACGGCAGCTGGCCGGCCGTGCCAAGCGCCACGTGGAGGAGCGCAAGCCGAGGTACGACGTGGACCCGGCCGTGCGGCGCGATCTCACCGAGCGCTTCCTCGCCGCCGCTTCGGGCGGGGACCTGGAGCAACTGCTCTCCCTGTTGGCTCCCGACGTGCGACTCGTCAGCGACAGCGGAGGCAAGGCGAAGGCGCCGCGGCGGATCATCGAGACCGCGGACAAGGTCGGCCGCTTCCTCATCGCGGTGGGCCAGGGCCTGCCTGCCGCGACGGACGTCCGCATCCTGGAGCTCAACGGCGGCCCCGCCCTGGTGTTCAGTGTGAAGGGGGAGGTGGACGCGGTGTTCCAGGCCGAGGTCGACGGCGGAGTCATCAGGTGCGTCTACGTCATCCGCAATCCCGACAAACTGGCTGCGCTGCACGTGGGTTAGCCACGCAGGCGGCAACCCCGCCCTGTCGACGTCATGAGCCCCGCCCGGCCCCACGGCCCTCACCGACGGAGTCGGCCGTGGGGCTTCGTGTTGCCTGCGCCCCTTCCCACACGAACGTCCCGTGAACGCTCTGCGGCAGTGGACCGCTTCGCTGCGTCACCGGGCGATGATTGGTCTTGACCAAGGTGGTTCGCCGTCCTAAGGTCGGAACGATAAGGCAGGAACCTTTAATAAATAACGTCGCGGAATACAAGCCACCGGCGGATGCGGAGGACAGGGTGGGGACCACGCAGCTGGAATCGGTGCAGGAGCCGAAGTACTGGCACCTCAAGACCGTGCTCAGTGAGGCACTCGACTCGGACTTCGCGGTGGGAGAGGTTCTTCCCAACGAGCGGGACCTCGCGGCGCGCTTCGGCGTAGCCAGGGCCACCCTCCGTCAGGCGCTGGAGCAGCTGGAACTCGAAGGCAGGCTGCAGCGGCGCCGCGGCGTGGGCACCACCGTCGCACCGCCCCGGGTCGGCGTGGCCGTGGCCACCGCACAGCAGGGCTGGGCGGGCGGCGACACGGACGACGCCTGGCAGCCCATCGAGTGCACCATGGACACCGCTCCCGCTGCGGTCGCCGCGCTGCTCGGCACGGACGCCGGGAAATCTGTCCATGTGGTGCGCCGCATCCGGGTCGCTCAGGGGCAGGCCGTGGCGGCCGAACTCCTCTATGTGCCGACGTCGTCCGTGCCCGAGCTGTCCGCCATCGAAGTGCCGTCAGGGCCTGTCCGGGCGCGCAAGGTCCTGCGGGAACTCCACCGCCTCGACCTCGACGGCCAGGACCGCTCGGTCGAGCTCGGTTCGGCACGCGCGGACGACGCGAAGGAGCTCGACCGGCTCCCCGGCGCCCCGGTCCTCGTGGTCACCACCCGGCATTTCGTCGCCGCAGGCACGGCAGCGGTCTCTGTGGCCACCTACAGGGCAGACACCTGCCGACTCACCTTCGGTGATTCCGGCGCGCTGGAGATCAGCCACGACGAGCAGGAGCGCAAAGCCTCCTGACGTCTCAGGGAACCTGTTTCTCGACGTCGAACCTGTTTTTCGACGTCTCCGGGAACCTGTCCCTCGACGTCTCCGGGAGGCATGCTGCCCGGATTCCGCCCGCCTCGGACTTCCTGTCCGGAGGCTGGGGCCCGGCCCTGTTCTCCACGGCCCGTCGCTGTCAGCGGCGGGCCGTCACTGTGCCTTCCACGGCGAAGAGCTGTTCCTCCACGTGGTCGAGTGCCAGCCGCAACGCGCCGGTGGCGACAGCCGCCTCCCCGAGGAGGGAGAGGGCGACCCGGGGTGGCCGCAGACAGTAGCGGGCGAGCTCGTCGCGGAGCGGGTCGAGAACACCGTCCAGTCCGGCAGCCCAGCCCCCGATGACCACAAGCTCCGGATCCAGCGCCAGCACGAGGGCCGCGACATCGTGCACCAGACGCTGGATGAACCGCGCGACCGCGGCCTGGGCCCCCGCATCGCCGCGCCTGGCCTTGGCGAAGACCGCCGCGACCGCGTGCTCGTCCAGAGGGTCCAGCGGAGTGTCGGTCGTGGAGAGCAGATGCTCCGGCGTGACATCACGGCCGAGGAGATGCAGCGCGCCGATCTCTCCGGCCGCACCACCGAACCCGCGGTGCAGCCGCCCGCCGATCAGCGACCCGGCGCCCGGGCTCAAGCCCGCCAGGACGAAGACGATGTCGTCCGACTCGGTCGCCACGCCCTTCCAGTGTTCGGCCACCGCAGCCGCGTTGGCGTCGTTCTCCACCAGGACGGGGCACCGGAAGGAACGCCGCAGCCTTTCGCCGAGTGCGAGACCGGTCCAGTCCGGCAGGGCGGTGCCCAGCCGGACGGTGCCGTCCGCCTCCACGATGCCGGGGCTGCCCACGCCGACCGCTCGCAAACTGCTCCGCTGCACCCCGGTGCGGCGCAGCAAGTCGGCGATCATGCCTCTGACCTGGTCGAGTCTGTCATCCGCGCAGGCCGTCTCGGACACGTCCCGTGATCCTGCGCCGACGATCCGGCCGTCCAGCCCGGACAGGAGGGCGGAGACCCGGTGCGGGCCTATCTCTATGCCCAGCAGGTACCCGGCCTCGGCACGGAACCTGAACCGCCTGGCAGGGCGGCCCTGGCGCCTGGTCCCGCTCTCGTCGGGCAGGGCCTCCACCACCAGCCCTGCTGCGAACAGCCCCTCGACGACACCTTCGACCGTGGGACGCGACAGACCGGTGATGCGGGTCAGGTCCGTGAGCGTGGGCGAATCCGCCCCTCGCAGGGCATGCAGCACCACCGCGGAATTGATCCTCCGCAGCAGAGACGGGTCCCCACCGGTTAGCCTGCCCACCGTGTGTCCTCCCAGGTCGTGCCCATGTCTGCCGGATCGTACTCGCTGACCCCGACCTCGGCGACCAGCACCCGGAGAGAGACAACCGGAACCGGTCCCGGCCCGGGTAGGAGCAGCCGGAGCCGCGAGGGCCGGCTTGCTTCCGGTCCGGGAGCAGCACAGCCGGAGCCACGAGGGTCAGCGGGGAGCCACGAAGCCTGACTCATAGGCTGCGATCACTGCTTGAGTGCGGTCCCTGGCACCCAACTTCGCGAGCACGGCGCTGACATGTGACTTCACGGTCTCCACGCCCACGACGAGCTCGGCGGCGATCTCCGCGTTGGACCGGCCCCGTGCCATCAGGCGGAGCACGGCCGACTCGCGGCCGGTGAGCGCCGCCCGGACCATCGCGTCCCGCGCCTTGTTCGTACCGTAGTCTGCGGCGAGTTGCCGGACCGCGGCCGGGAACAGCAGCGACTCACCTTCGGCTACCAGCCTCACCGCGTGAACGATCTCCGCGGGCCGGGCCCGTTTGAGCAGAAACCCGTCCGCCCCTGCTCGCAGCGCCTCGTAGACGTACTCATCGTTCTCGAACGTGGTCACCACCAAGATCTTCGGCGGATCGGAGACGGTGCGCAGCACCAGCCGGGTCGCCTCGATGCCGTCCATCAGGGGCATGCGCACATCCATGGCCACGACGTCGGGGCGGAGGCTGCTGACGAGAGGGATCACGGCCGCACCGTCGGCTGCCTCACCTACCACCTCGATGTCGTCCTGCGCTTCCAGGACCGCTCGGAGCCCTGCGCGCACCAGAGGTTCGTCGTCGACGAGAAGTACGGTGACCGGCATCCGGTCAGCGTATGCGGTCCAGCGGAAGGCTCGCGTGCACGATCCATTCCCCCTCGTGCGGGCCGGTCCTGGCCTGGCCGCCCAGCAGGGCGGCCCTCTCCCGCACGCCCCGCAGCCCACTGCCGCTGCTCGGTGCACGTGCCGATGCCGCGAACGGGTTGGCGACCTCCAGCTCCAGCCTCTCCTTCGCAACGGCGATCCTCACCCGTACGGGAACGCCGCCGGCATGACGCAGCACGTTGGTGAGCGACTCCTGCAGGATCCGGTAGCCCTCGCGGGACACCGGTCCGGGGACCAGATCCAGCGGGCCGGTCATTTTTACGTCCATCTCCATGCCGGAGCCGCGGGCCGAATCCAGCAACCGGTCGGCTTCGACCAGGGTCGGCCGAGCCCCGGCGGGAGGGTCCGACTCCCTCAACACGCGCAGAACACGCTCCAGATCGTCCAGTGCCTGGCGCCCCGTCTCCTCGATGGCGGCCAGCGCCCGTGCGGTGAACTCCGGATTGCCCGCCGTCCTGGCAGCCCCCGCCTGCACGACCGCGACCGTCAGCGCGTGCCCGATCGAATCGTGGAGCTCGCGCGCGATGCGGTTACGCTCCAGCAATTGCTCCGTGCGCTCCTCGAGGGTGGTCATTCGCTCGGTCGGAGACGGTCCCAGCAGCCCCCGTGCCGCTGCCGTCACCACCTCGCCGCACAGGACGACCAGCCCGAGCAGTATCAGGATCGGCACGGGGGCGAGCAGGGCGCACCACCAGCCGGGTCCGACGCCGCCAGCCAGCCATACGTCGCTCGGCTCTGTCCCGGATGCACCTCGCAGGAGGTCGACCGCCGTGGCCGACAGCCAGACCGTTGCGAAGCACGTCACTGCCGCGAGCGCGAGTCGCAGCTCCAGCCAGGCAACGGTTCGCCAGCGGGCTGCCCATGTCGTGGCACGCCCGACGGAGATTGCGGCGTCGAGGCGGCCTCGCTGCTCGGGTGTGAGGAGCAGCTGTGCCTGAAGCCCTTCGGCCAGACGCATCGCCGGAATCAGCCCGACAGGTATCGCGAAAAGGAACGGCATCCACGGTTTGCTGGGCGAGATGAACAACCACACGCTGCCGACGGCGGCCGGAATGAGCAGGTGCAGCCAACGACTGTACGTGACCGGTCTGGCCAGAATTACGAAGAAGCGGCGCATGCCTGCCATCGTGTCAGGACAGGCCGGAGCGCGACTCCCCCGAGCGAGGGAGACGAACAACCCTGGCGGGGGAGGCAGCGTCGGCGACAGGCAGCCAGGCTTGGCACATGAACAGCATCGACGTCCACGAACTCACCAAGGACTACGGACCCACCCGCGCCGTGGACCAGCTCACCTTCAGCGTGAAACCCGGCCGCGTGACAGGCTTCCTCGGCCCCAACGGTGCGGGCAAGTCCACCACCATGCGACTCGTCCTCGGCCTGGACCGGCCCACAGCCGGCACCGCCACCATCGGTGGGCGGCCGTACGCCTCGCTGGAAAGTCCGCTGCGCCGGGTGGGCGCCCTGCTGGACGCCCAGGCAGCTCACGGCTCGCGCACCGCGCGTGACCACTTGCTCGCTCTCGCGGTCAGCAACGGCTTAGCCGAGAGCAGGGCCGACGAGGTCCTGGAGGAAACGGGCCTCGCGGCGGTCGCGAGACGGAGGATCAAGACGTTCTCGCTTGGAATGCGCCAACGCCTGGGGATCGCGGGAGCGCTGCTCGGCGAGCCGGACGTCGTGATGTTGGACGAACCGTCGAACGGGCTGGATCCGGAAGGCATCATCTGGATCCGCGAGCTGATGCGCGGCATGGCCCGCGAGGGCCGCACCGTCCTGGTCTCCAGCCACCTGATGAACGAGACCTCCTCGTTCGCCGACCACCTGATCGTCCTCGGTCGAGGACGGCTTCTCGCGGACCTGCCGATGCAGAGCTTCCTCGACTCCCGCGGCCGGCCCGGTACCCGGCTCCGCACCACCGATTCCGCCCGGCTCTGCGAGGTCCTGATCCGCCGGGGACACAGGCCGGTGCAGGAAGACGACGGACGCTGGACCGTCTACGGGGCCAAGGCGGAGGAGGTCGGCGCCGCAGCCGCGGCCCACGGCATCCCTCTGCTCGAACTCTTCGACCTGCAGCCCACCTTGGAAGAGGCCTACCTCGATCTCACCACGGATCAATCGGAATTCAGCGCGGCCGCATCGCCCACCACACGTCCCCGCCAGGAGGCCTGAGCATCGTGACCACTCCCTCGACGGCGGTACTGCGCTCCGAATGGATCAAGATCAGATCGGTGCGGTCCGTGCTGTTCTCGCTGACAGCGGTGTTCGCAGCCACGCTTGCCGTCACGGTGCTCGCCTTTGCCACCGTGGGGCAGGCGGAGGCTGACGACGGTCACGATCTGCTGCTCTCGGCCTTCTACGCACTGAACTTCGGCCAGATCGCGGCCATAAGCTTCGGGGCGACGGCTGTGTCCTCCGAGTTCCTGAACGGAGCTCTGCGCATATCCCTCTCGGCCGTCCCCCGACGAGGCCGTCTCTACGTCGCGAAGATGTCGGTGGTCGGCAGTCTCGCCTTTGCTGTGGGGACGGTTACCAGCTTCGCCACGTTTCTGGTGGGACAGATGTTCATGGGGGAGTACGCGCTCGGCCTGGAAGACCCAGGAGCCCTCCGTGCGTCTTTCGGAGGCGGGATCTATCTCGCGCTGATCGCCCTGTTCGCCGCAGGACTGACGGCGGTGCTGCGGAGTGCTGTCGCCGTGCTCAGTACGCTCATACCTTTCCTGCTGATCGTCTCCTTCGTCGTCGGAGACGTCGCGGGGGGCGTTGCTCGATATCTGCCCGATCAGGCAGGGCAATCGGTGCTCCGCCAGAATCCGGACGGAAGCCTCGGACCGTGGGCGGGTCTGGCGGTGACCGCGGTATGGGCCGGTGTTGCCCTGCTGGCCGGCTGGTGGAGACTGCGGACGCGAGACGCCTGAGGGTGCGGTAAGAGGGGCGCGACTGCTCGGCCGTCGAGGTGTCAGGTAGTCGTCTTCCTGCCCTGAGAAAGGCGGGGAAAGGGCTGGCGCGACGCCATGTGTCAGTGCAGAGCGGTTTACTGACGGTATGACCACCGCACACCATCTCCGTCTCATCGACGGGATGCGCACCAGGGACTTCCCCTCGGAGCGCGTCCCGGCGGGCTCGGGAATCAGCGGACCTGGCTACCACACAGCGCTCCTCCTCGGCGAGGACGACCACATGGACGGGGACGAGGCGGACCGCCTCGAACTCCGCGCGCAATGTCTGGCGGAACACGACGCGCTGCTCGCACTGCTCACCTTGCGCTGGGGAGAACCGCAGATCGTCAGCCTGTGGAGCGCACAGGAACGGATGATGGCAGGGGAGGTGATAGCCGAGCCCTGGGCCGACCCCGTCGCCAGTTGTGAACATCTCCAGCTGTGGCGCACGGAGGACCGGTGGGTCGCCGTCGCGCTCCACCTGGAGGATGACGGGCCAGGCTGCGAGTTGGGCGTACTGGTCACGGTGGTCGACCCGCCCTGACTCACCTGCGCGTTGTCAGCGCGCTGTCCGTACGCGCCCGCATGTCGTCCCCGTGTCCGCGCCGTTTGCCGGAAGTCCTGCCGCCGGCGCACGAGCCCTGCCGCATGGCCGACACGTGGCCCGACAGGTGGGCCGACACGTGGCCCGACAGGTGGGCCGACACGTGGCCCGACAGGTGGGCCGACACATGGCCTGTTACGAGCCGTCCTGCTCAGCCGCCGCCGACAGGCGGGCGTACTCGTCCGCCATGGTGCGCACGGTCCAGTGTGCGTTCAAGCCGCTCGGGTTGGGCAGAGCCCAGACACGGGCGCCTCCGATGGTCCGCTCCTGCGGGCCGATCCGCGCATGGCGGTCGCCGAAGGCCGAGCGGTAAGCGGTCACCCCGACCACGGCCAGCCACAACGGGCCCAGCGCTTCCACCTTGGCCGACAGGACTTCTCCGCCCGCGCGGAATTCTTCCGGCCTCAGCTCGTCCGCCCGTGCGGTGGCTCTGGACACCACATTGGTGATGCCCAGGCCGTAGCCCAGAAGCTGATCCTGTTCCGACGGTTTCAGCTGCCTGGGTGTGAAGCCCGACAGATGCAGTACCGGCCAGAACCGATTGCCGGGATGAGCGAAATGATGCCCCGTAGCGGCGGTCATCAGGCTCGGATTGATTCCGCAGAACAGCACACGCAGACCGCCCGCGACCACGTCGGGTACGACGCGGTCGCGGGCGGCCGACAGCTCATCGGGTGTCATACGGCTGGGAGCAGGCCGTCAGAGAATGGAGCCGGGGGCGTACGCCGCGGCCTCCGGGTGCTGCTTGGCGATCTCCTCGATCCTGGCCACCAGAACGGCGACCTGATCGCCTGCCGCGCCGGTGAACGAGAGCTTGTCCGCCATGAGGGCATCGAGCTCACCGCGGTCGAGCGGGATGCGCTCGTCGGCGGCCAGTTTCTCCAGCAGCTCGTTGCGCTCCGCACCCTGCTCCCGCATGGCGAGAGCCGAGGCGACCGCGTTCTCCTTGATGGCCTCGTGAGCGACCTCGCGGCCGACCCCTGCCCGCACCGAACCCATCAGCACCTTGGTCGTCGCGAGGAAGGGAAGGTAGCGGTCCAGCTCACGCGCGACGACCGCGGGGAACGCGCCGAACTCGTCGAGGACGGTGAGGAACGTCTCCAGGAGGCCGTCGAAGGCGAAGAACGCGTCAGGCAGCGCGACCCGGCGGACCACGGAACAGGACACGTCGCCCTCGTTCCACTGGTCGCCCGCCAGCTCGCCCGTCATCGACGCGTAGCCGCGCAGGATCACCATCAGGCCGTTGACCCGCTCGCAGGAGCGCGTGTTCATCTTGTGCGGCATCGCCGACGAGCCGACCTGGCCCGGCTTGAAGCCTTCCGTCACCAGCTCGTGCCCGGCCATCAGCCGGATGGTCTTGGCGACCGACGACGGCGCGGCGGCCAGCTGCACCAGCGCGGTGACCACGTCGTAGTCGAGGGAGCGGGGGTAGACCTGGCCCACGGAGGTGAAAGCGTGCCCGAAGCCGAGGTGGCCGGCGACGCGCTGCTCCAGGTCGGCGAGCTTGCTCGCGTCCCCGCCCAGCAGATCCAGCATGTCCTGCGCGGTGCCGACGGGGCCCTTGATGCCGCGCAGCGGGTAGCGGCCCAGCAGGTCCTCCAGGCGCCCGTAAGCCACCAGCAGCTCGTCCGCGGCGGTGGCGAAGCGCTTGCCGAGGGTGGTCGCCTGCGCGGCGACGTTGTGCGAGCGGCCCGCGATGACCAGCTCGCTGTACTCCGCCGCCAGCTTGCCCAGCCGCGCCAGAACCGCCACCGTGCGGTCGCGCATCAGCTCCAGCGAGAGCCGGATCTGCAGCTGCTCGACGTTCTCGGTGAGGTCCCGGGAGGTCATGCCCTTGTGGACCTGCTCATGGCCGGCGAGAGCGTTGAACTCCTCGATCCGCGCCTTCACGTCATGCCGGGTGACCTTCTCGCGCTCGGCGATCGAGGCGAGGTCGACCTGGTCGATCACGCGCTCGTAGTCGGCCACGGCCGCGTCGGGTACCTCGATCCCGAGGTCCTTCTGAGCGCGCAGCACCGCCAGCCACAGCTGACGTTCCAGCTTCACCTTCTGCTCGGGGGACCAGAGGACGGCCAGCTCCGTAGAGGCATAGCGGCCGGCCAGGACATTGGGGATGCGAGGCTTCGCAGACACAGCAGTCACGTGTCCGGATTCTACTGGCGGTTTCTGCAGGTCCGTCCCACGGGCCGGTATGTGGCTTCCTACGAGCCGCCGGCCCGGCCTCCGGCTCCCCGGCCACGGGTCGCCGGGTTGCGGGGTTGCGGGTTGTCCGACTGCCCGGCGGCCGGGCCGTACACCGAGGCGGGTCAGCCGTCCAGCCGGCGCCAGCCGGTCACCGGCCCCGGGCTCGCCGGGTCCACGGGAGTGATCCAGTACGCCTTGCCCAGCTCCGAGTCGAACTGCGCGCCTGCCCGGCCGTCGCCGGACGAGCGCCCGGTCAGGCGCCGCCCGATCCAGGGCATCAGATGGTGTCGGGCGAACCGTACGTCGTCGATCCGCCGCTGCGCCCACCGGGCGGGCGCGGACACCGGCATCGGGCTCTGCCAGTCGCTCTCCGCGGGCAACCCCAGTGTCTGCCAGACCGCCTCCGCGACCCTGCGGTGTCCCTCGGCCGTCAGGTGCAGCCGGTCCACGTCCCACATCCGCGGATCTCCCAGCGACGCCGCGCCGTACAGGTCGGTCACCACCGCGCCATGGCGCTCGGCCAAGTCGCCGACCAGCGAGAACAGCTCCTCCATGCGCGGACGGAAACGTTCCATCACCGGACCGTTCCGGCCCGGGCTGCGCATCAGCACCAAGGTCTTGCACGCCGGTGCGAGCCGCTCCACCGCCTCCTCCAGCCGGTCGCGGACCATGCCCATGTCGCACTTCGGCCGCAGGGTGTCGTTGAGCCCGCCGACGAGCGTGATCACATCCGGCTGGAGCGCTGCGGCGACCGCGACCTGCTCGTCCACGATCTGGCCGATGAGCTTCCCCCGTACAGCGAGGTTGGCGTAACGGAATCCGGGTGCGCGAAGAGCGAGACGGGCGGCGAGGACATCGGCCCAGCCCCGGTAGGAACCGTCGGGCAGCAGATCCGACATGCCCTCGGTGAACGAGTCGCCGACCGCGACAAGACTGGTGTAGGAGGCATTCAATTCCATGGCGCTGCCGATCGTACCGCGCCCGTACTCCCTCACCAGGGGCCGCGGGAGCACGGAGGAGGGGCGCGGCCGAGGCCACGCCCCTCCCCCTGCCGTCACGCGACGCCGACGCCTACGCGGGCGTCAGCGGGGCTGGGGCCTGCCCACCAGCTCACGGAGTACGTCCTCCATCGTGATCATGCCCGCCAGCCGGCCGTCCTCGTCGAGGACGGCCGCCAGATGCGTGCGACTGCGCCGCAACGCGGTCAGCACGTCGTCCAGAGGCGTCGCCGCACGCACCCGGGCGATCGGCCGCAGGGCCGTCACCGGGAACGGCACATCGCGCGGCATGGCGTCCAGGGCGTCCTTCACATGGAGGTACCCGATGATGCGCTGCTCGCTGTCCATCACCGGGAACCGCGAGAAGCCGGACTCGTGCGAGAGCCGCTCCAGCTCCTCCGGGGTCGTGCCGACCCTGGTGGAGAGCACCCGGTCGACCGGGAGGAGCACGTCCCGGACCGGGCGCCGGCCCAGTTCCAGCGCGTGGCGCAGACGGTCGGCCGAGCGGTCGTCGACGAGCCCGGAGTCCTCGGCGTCCTTGACGAGGCGCGCCAGTTCGTCGTCGGAGAAGGTCGCGGAGACCTCGTCCTTGGTCTCCACCCGCAGCAGCTTGAGCAGCGCGTTCGCGAAGGCGTTGATCGCGAAGATCACCGGCTTCAGCGCTCTCGCGAGCGTGACCAGCGGCGGTCCGAGGAGCAACGCCGTGCGGGCCGGCTCGGCCAGCGCGATGTTCTTCGGGACCATCTCGCCGAGCAGCATGTGCAGATACGTCGCCACGGTCAGGGCGATCACGAACGAGATCGGGTGCACCAGGCCGTGCGGCACGCCCACCCCGTCGAACACGGGCTCCAGCAGATGGGCGATGGCGGGCTCGGCGACGATGCCCAGCACCAGGGTGCAGAGCGTGATGCCCAGCTGTGCCGCCGCGAGGAGCGCCGACACGTGCTCGAGCCCCCAGATGACACTACGGGCCCGCCGGTTCCCGGCTTCGGCCTCGGGCTCGATCTGACTGCGGCGCACGGAGATCAGCGCGAACTCCGCGCCGACGAAGAAGGCGTTGACGACCAGGGTCAGCAGGCCGATGAAGAGCTGGACGGCGATCATCGATCCTCCTCCTGCTCGTCGCTGCCCGGCAGCGGGGCGTGCAGCAGCGCCCGCGCGGCGCGGTGCCCCGAAGCGTCCACCACGTCGAGGCGCCACCCGGTGAGCTCGACGGAATCGCCGACCACCGGGATACGGCCGACCTCCGTGGCGATCAGACCGGCCAGGGTCTCGTACGGCCCGTCCGGCACCCGCAGTCCGATGGTGCGGAGCTGGTCGGTGCGGGCCGCTCCGTCGGCGGACCAGAGGGTGCGCCCATCGGCGTCCTCGCCCGCGGCCGCCAGGTCGGGGGTCTCGTGCGGGTCGTGCTCGTCCCGCACCTCGCCGACCACTTCTTCCACGATGTCCTCCAGCGTCACGACTCCCGCCGTGCCGCCGTACTCGTCGATGACGACGGCCATGGCCAGCTTTCCGGAGAGCCGGTCCAGCAGACGGTCGACGGTGAGCGTCTCCGGCACGAGCAGCGGTTCGCGCAGCATGTCGGACACCCGCTTACGGGGCCGCTGGTCCGCGGGAACGGCCAGCACGTCCTTGATGTGGGCGACGCCGACGACCGTGTCCAGGCTGCCCCGGTAGACGGGGAACCGGGACAGCCCGGTCGCCCGGGTGGCGTTCGCGACGTCCTCGGCGGTCGCCTGGACATCGAGGGCGGTGACCTGGACGCGGGGCGTCATCACGTTCTCCGCGGTCAGTTCGGACAGGTTGAGAGTGCGTACGAAGAGTTCCGCGGTGTCCGCCTCGAGCGCTCCCTCCTTCGCGGAGTGGCGCGCCAGGGCCACCAGCTCCTGCGGGCTGCGAGCCGATGCGAGTTCCTCGGCCGGTTCGAGGCCGAAGCGCCGCACGATCCGGTTGGCGGTGTTGTTGAGGTGGCTGATGAACGGCCGGAAGACCGCGGTGAACGCGCGCTGCGGAGCGGCGACCGTCCGGGCGACGGCCAGCGGGGAGGAGATCGCCCAGTTCTTCGGGACGAGCTCACCGACCACCATCAGGACGACGGTGGACAGCGCCGTACCGATCACGAGTGCCAGCGAGGAGGACACCCCGGGCGACAGACCCGTCGCTTCCACCGGCCCCCGGATCAGCTTGGAGATGGACGGCTCGGAGAGCATGCCCACGATCAGGTTGGTGACGGTGATGCCGAGCTGTGCGCCGGAGAGCTGATAGGTGAGGCTGCGTACGGCCTTGAGGGCTCCCGCCGCGCCCCGGTCCCCTCGCTCGACGGACCGTTCGAGATCGCCGCGCTCCACGGTGGTCAGGGAGAACTCCGCCGCCACGAACGCTCCGCAGGCGAGGGAGAGCAGTACCGCCACGAGGAGCAGGAGCACTTCGGTCATCGGTTCACCTCCGTCCCATGATCGGGCAGGGGCAGAAGGTTCGCGCGATGTCGGCGGTGTCTACTACTGGGGGGCTCGCCCATGGGCGGACGCTCACACCTTTCGAAAGGGTCGGACGGTCGAGGATCCATAGTAAAGGCTCGGCAAAATTGCCTGTACGGGGAGACGGCTCGCTGCTGGGCAGGGGCGTTCGGCGGTTCCGGACGTGGTCACAGGGACTTGATCCAGCGCCGCCAGCGGTCCTCGCGATGGTAGCCAGCCGCGCCCCACGCGTGGTGTGCCCGGTCGTTGGCTTCCAGCACCATGGCGTCGACCCGGCGGCCGCCCAGGGCCAGGAATCGGCCTTCCGCGGCTTCCAGCAGCGCGGTGGCGACGCCCTGCCGGCGGCAGGCGGGGTGCACGGCGAGCCGGTACGCGGAGCATCGCCATCCGTCGAAGCCGGCTATGACGGTCCCGGCGATCCGGCCGTCGCGTTCCGCGACGAGCAGGGCCTCGGGGTCCCGGGTGATCAGCCGGGCGACCCCCTCGTGGTCGTCGGTGATGCTGGTGCCCTCCGCGGCCTCGCGCCAGAACCGGAGCACGGCGTCGACGTCGGAGAGGGTGGCGCAGCGGATATCGAGATCGGTCATGTCCCGAGCCAACCAGAGCGCTCGGGGGAAGAGCGAACTGTTTCGCCCCGGGCCCTGCCGGCGGCGTCGTCCCGGCCCGCTCCCTCTTGCGGGTGCTAGCGGACACGCGCTAGCGTGATGGCGTGCCCAAGACCCAGCTGAACGTTCGAGTGGACGAGGCCACCGCCGAGGCGGCGCGACAGCGCGCCCTCCAGCGGGGCATCAGCGTGAACCGCTACATAGAGGAGCTCGTCAAACAGGATGCGGGCGAGGTGGGACACACCTTCGTCGAGGCCGCGGCCGACTTCATGAAGCAGTACGAGTCGGTGTTCGCCGAGGAGTTCGGCCCGGAGCGCGAAGGCACCCGTTGAACCTGCAGATCGACCTTTCCTGGCTGCTCATGGTCGCCGAGCACAAGACGCCCGGTGATCCGCAGGTCGTCGACTGGGGTGCGCTCGTCGCCGCGGTCAGCCGGCACGAGGCGGAGATCTTCGGCAGCCCCGTCTACAGCGACCCGCACTCCCGGGCGGCCGCCCTGCTCCAGCTGCTCCTGCACGTGCCCGCGCTCGAGCACTCCAACGCCATGTTCGCCTCCGCCGTGGCCTACGGCTATCTCGTCGCCTCAGGGCTCAAGGTCATCACCTCTCCCGAGCAGGTGCGCGATCTCGCGCGGCTGGTGAAGGAGGGCAAGGCCGACGTCCGGATCATCGCCGAAGAGCTCCGACGCTGGAGTCTGTGACCGGCGTTTCTCAGCCTGCCTCCGCCGAGCGGTCCACCACGGCCGACCGCCGGGCCACGCCGAGCACACACGGCGAGCTCGGCAGCTGCACACCCTTCTCCGGGATGCGGAACCTGCGCCACACCCCCAGCTCGAAGCCGGCCTCCTCGATGGCCGCCACCGTGTCCCGCGCCGTGTGACAGCCGCCGAAGAGCACCGGCCAGAGGGTGCGGTCCGCTGCCCGCTGCGCGGTCGCCAGGGCCCGGCCGGTGGCCAGGGTGTGCTCGAAGAAGCGCAGCTCACCGCCAGGCCTCAGCACACGCTTGATCTCCGCCAGCGCCCGGGGCAGGTCCCGCACGGTGCACAGGACCAGCGAGGCCACCGCCGCGTCGAAGGCCTCGCTCTTGACCGGCAGCGCCTCGGCCGTGCCCGGCACCACGTCGACCGGCACCTCCGCGCGCAGCGCCGCACCGGCCGCGAGCTGCCGCAGGCCGCGCTCGGGCTCGATCGCGACGACTTCGGACACGGCCCCCGGGTAGTGCGCGAAGTTGAGGCCGTTGCCCGCGCCGATCTCGATGACACGGCCCGAAAGGCCGGCGAGAAGCTCCTCGCGACGGTCCGCCACACCCCCCTTGAGGTCGGCCGCCACGCTCAGCCTGGCGTAGAAGCGGGCGAAGACCGGATGGTGCACCGCGTCCCGGGGGACAGGTGTGCTGCGCCGACGCATGATCGGGCCTCCTCGGAGGGCACGTGTGAATACGGCTCTCCTCAGATTCTCCCCCGTACGGCCCCGCTCAGCCGCCCGGACGATGACCGCCGAGTTCCGGTGCCAGCCAACTCGCCGCCCGCGCCCGGAAGTCGGCCGGTTCCAGCGCCCCGGAACCGGCCGGTACCGCGCCGAGCAGCGGTGCGCCCGCGGCGACCGGCAGGTCGTCGATGTTGCACCGCGAGGCCAGGTCCGGGTCGGCCGGCATGCTTCCCACCACCACGCCGGGACACATGAGGCCCCGCGTCCGCAGCGCCTCCGTCGTCAGCGCGGTGGCGTTGAGCGTGCCCAGGCCCGCCGGGGCCACCACCAGCACGGGCGCCGCCATCAGCCGCGCGGCGTCCGCGAGCGTGGCCCCCTGCTCGTCGTACCGGACGAGCAGCCCGCCCGCGCCCTCGACCAGCACCAGGTCGTGCTCAGTCGCCAGCTTCTGGGCGGCCTCGGCGATCTCGTACGGGCGTACGGGGGCGAGGCCTGCACGGCGTGCGGCTGTCTCCGGTGCCAACGGCTCCGGGAACCGGGCCAGTTCGACGGCCGTCACATGAGCGCCGGCCAGCCGTGACACCTCGGCGGCGTCCCCCGGCTCGCCCGGTTCGAGACCTGTCTGGGCGGGCTTGAGGACCGCGACCCGGCGGTCCCGGTGAGCGGCCGCGACCGCCGCGGTCACGATTGTCTTGCCGATCTCGGTGCCCGTCCCGGTCACCACGAGGATCGTCATCTCAGCCCTCCCTCGCCGCCGCGCACACGGCCCGGCAGATCCTTGCCACATCGTCGTCGCCGGTCACGTACGGCGGCATCGTGTACACGAGATCGCGGAACGGACGCAGCCAGACGCCCTCGCGCACCGCGGCCCGTGTGGCGGCTTCCATGTCGACCTCGTGGTCGAGCTGCACCACTCCGATCGCGCCCAGCACCCGGACATCCCGTACGCCCGGAACACCGGCGGCCTCCGCCAGCCCCCGGCGCAGTCCCGTGCCGATCCGTTTCACCTCCAGCTCCCAGTCCTGGCCCAGCAGGAGATCGACGGAGGCGCAGGCCACCGCCGAGGCGAGTGGATTACCCATGAACGTCGGCCCGTGCGCGAGCACCGGAACGTCCCCGTTCGAGATGCCCTCCGCCACCCTGAAGGTGCACAGCGTCGCCGCGAGTGTCAGATAGCCCCCGGTCAGCGCCTTGCCGACGCACATGACATCCGGGGAGACCCCGGCGTGCCCCGCCGCGAACAGCTGCCCGGTACGGCCGAAACCCGTCGCGATCTCGTCGAACACCAGCAGCACGTCATTCGCGTCGCACGCTTCGCGGAGCACCCGCAGATACGCGGGGGAGTGGAAGCGCATCCCACCCGCCCCCTGCACCACGGGCTCCACGATCACCGCCGCCGTCTCGTCGGCGTGCGCGGCCACCAGCTCGCGCAGATGCCTCACGTAGGTCTCGTCGGGCTCGGCGTCGAAGCCGTCCGGAGGGGCGTCCGCGAAGATCTGCCGGGGGAGGGACCCCGACCACAGCTCGTGCATCCCGCCCTCGGGGTCGCACACCGACATCGGCTGCCAGGTGTCCCCGTGATAGCCGCCGCGCCACGTCAGCAGCCGTTGCTTGGCGGGCCGCCCCGCCGAACGCCAGTACTGCAGGCACATCTTCACCGCGACCTCGACGGAGACCGACCCCGAATCGGCGAGGAAGACGTGCTGCAACGGCTCAGGAGTGATCTCCACCAGCCGGGTCGCCAGGCGGACGGCGGGCTCGTGGGTGAGCCCGCCGAACATCACATGGCTCATCCGGTCCAGCTGACCGCGGGCGGCCTCGTTGAGCACCGGATGGTTGTAGCCATGGACCGCGGACCACCAGGACGACATGCCGTCCACCAACTCGCGCTGTCCGTGGGCGGGTTCGGCCAGGCGTAGACGCACCCCGGAGGCGGACTCCACGACGAGCGGCTCCTGCCGGCCCGGCATCGGTCCGTAGGGGTGCCAGACGTGGGCCCGGTCCAGGGCCCGGAGTTCGGCGGGGCGGAGCGGATCAGGCATTGGGCGCGAGGTCCGTCCCGGTACCGCGACGGCGGACCGTCACCAGATCCGTACGCGCCGCCGGCGTCTCGGACGGCTCCGGAGGGGCCTCGGCGGTTTCGCCGCACGGAGCGCAGCCGCCCTCGTGCGAACCGCAGCCGCCGCCGGCCGGGGCACGGTGCTCGGGAAGCGTCGTGGTGTCCGCTCCCTCCACCTCGAAACCGGCGTCCGCGATCATGTCGAGGTCGGACTGGCCCGACTGGCCCTCGGTGGTCAGGTAGTCACCCAGGAAGATCGAGTTGACCAGGTTCAGCGCCAGCGGCTGCATCGAACGCAGATGGACCTCACGGCCGCCCGCGAGCCGCACCTCGACGTCGGGGCAGACGAACCGGACCATCGCCAGGATGCGGAGGCACCGCTGGGGGGTGAGGTGCCACTCCTTGGCGAGCGGGGTGCCCTCGATGGGGATCAGAAAGTTGACCGGCACCGAGTCGGGGTCCAGGCCGCGCAGCGAGAACACGACATCCACCAGATCGGCGTCGCTCTCCCCCATCCCGGCGATCAGCCCCGAGCACGCCGAGAGGCCGGCGGCCTGGGCCTGCTGCACGGTGTCCACCCGGTCGGCGTACGTGTGGGTCGTCGTGATCTGCCCGTACGTCCCCTCCGAGGTGTTGAGGTTGTGGTTGTACGCGTCCGCGCCCGCGGACCTCAGCCGGTCGGCCTGGCCCTGCGAGAGCAGGCCGAGGCACGCGCACACCTCGACGTCCTCGTGCTGCTCCTTGATCGCCTCGATCGTCCGCGACACCCGGTCGACGTCCCGGTCCGTCGGCCCCCGGCCGCTCGCCACCAGGCAGACCCGCTTCGCGCCGCCGGCCACCCCCGCGGCGGCGGCCTTCGTGGCCTCGTCCGGTTTCAGCCAGGTGTACTTGAGGATCCCCGCCTCGGAACCGAGCCGCTGCGAACAGTACGAGCAGTCCTCGGGGCAGAGCCCGGACTTCAGGTTCACCAGATAGTTGAGCTTCACTCGCCGCCCGAACCACTGACGGCGTACCTTTCCGGCCGCCGCCACCACGTCGAGCAGTTCGTCGTCGGACGTCGCCAGTACGGCGAGCGCTTCGTCACGGGTCGGCAGTTCGCGCCGCAGCCCCTTGTCCACCAGCGTATTCAGCAGGTCCATGGCCTTGATCCTGACGTACGGCACCGTCATCGGCCAAGGAGGAACCGGACAGCAGAGCCGGTCGAAGCTGTGTGTATTGCCACACCCTGGCCTGTTGCGCACCCGGTTAGGGTCTGTGAGCTGCCTACAAAAAGGGACCCGCTCATGTCCTACGCCCCGTTCGACTGGACCGACGACGAGGCCCGGCGCCGTGCCGACGCCGGACTCGTCCGGACGCTGCGCCCCCGGCCCGCCCGGACGGACGTGCTGGACCTCGCGAGCAACGACTACCTGGGCCTGAGCCGGCACCCCGAGGTCACCTCGGCCGCCGCCGAGGCGGCACGCACATGGGGCGGGGGCGCCACCGGCTCACGGCTCGTCACCGGCTCCACCGCGCTGCACGCCGAACTCGAACGCGAACTCGCCGATTTCTGCGGCTTTGAGGCCGCCCTGGTGTTCTCGTCCGGTTACGCGGCCAACCTCGCCGCCCTCACGGCGCTCACCGGACACGACTCGCTGATCGTGTCCGACTCGGGCAACCACGCCTCGATCGTGGACGGCTGCCGCCTCGCCCGGGCCGCCACCGCCGTCGTGCCGCACGCGGACCCGGAGGCGGTGCGAAAGGCGCTTTACGAACACGACGGGCGGGCGCTGGCCGTGACCGACTCCGTTTTCTCGGTGGACGGGGACGCCGCCCCCCTGGCCGCCCTCGCCGGCGTCTGCCGCGACACCGGCGCGGCCCTCCTCGTGGACGACGCGCACGGACTGGGTGTCCTGGGCGAGGGCGGGCGCGGCGCGCTCGCCGCCGCCGGACTGGCGGGCGGTGAGGGGGTCGTCGCCACCCTCACCCTCTCCAAGTCGCTCGGCAGCCAGGGCGGAGCGGTGCTCGGCCCGGCCCGGGTCATCCGTCATCTGGTCAACACGGCCCGCACGTTCATCTTCGACACCGGTCTCGCACCGGCGGCCGTCGGCGCGGCCCTGGGCGCTCTGCGGCTGCTGCGCCGCGAACCCGGACGCGCGGCGAGGGCCGGGGCCGTCGCCCTCGAGCTGTACGGCCGGCTGACGGCGGCCGGACTGACCGCCGTGCGCCCCGACGCGGCCGTCGTCTCGGTCCGCGCGCCCTCGGCGGAGTCCGCGGTGCGGTGGGCGGCCGACTGCCGCACCGCGGGTCTCGCGGTGGGATGCTTCCGGCCGCCGTCGGTGCCTGACGGGATCTCCCGGCTGAGGCTGACAGCCCGGGCAGACCTGACGCAGGATCAGGTCGGAGCCGCCGTGGGCACGGTCCTCTCCACCGCGCCGGGGCCCGTCAGCTGACCGGGCGGCCGTCCAGTCCGGCGACGAAGGCCGTCCACGCCGTCGCGGAGAAGCGAAGCGGCGGAATCGACGTGTCCTTGGAGTCCCGTACGGCGAGCTCGTCGTCGCCGGCCGACGCTGTTTCCACGCAGTTGTTCATTCCGGTACTGCGGCTGCTGCGCCGCCACCTGGTTGCGGGCTGTGCGAGACGGTCGGACATCGTGGCCCCCTCGGGCAGTCTGAAGGCTCCGCCTGATCACCGCGGCCTATTGCGGTGATCAGGTCCAGCGAACGCTCCGGCGACAGCGCGTGAGCCTGCATCGTGCGGAAGGCCGAGCCGTACGCCTCAAGGTCTTCTTTCCGCTCCAGATAGAGACTACTCGTCAAATGGTCAAGAACGACCACGTCTAGATCAGAAGTGGTCGGAAATGAAAAAATAACAAAGGGGCCTGTCAAGCCGACATAGCTCCCGGCCTCGAACGGCAGTAATTGGAGTGTCACGTGCGGGAGTTCAGCGACCTGTGAGAGATGGACCAGCTGCTCCGTCATCACCCGCGGGCCGCCGACCCCTCGCCGTAACACGGCCTCGTCGAGTACGGCGCTGAGCCGCAGCGGCCGGGGTGCGTGGAGGACACCCTGGCGGGCGAGTCTGACCTCCACCAGGGAATCGAGCTGAGCGGACGGCAGTCCGTCCAGCGAGGACCGGGTCACCGCCCGGGCGTAGTCGGCGGTCTGCAGCAGGCCCGGAACCACGGAGGTCTCCAGGGTGCGGGCGGCGTCGGCCTGGGACTCCAGGCTGATGAAGTCGCGGTACTGGGGTGGGATCAGACCGCGATACGCGTGCCACCACCCGCTCCCGCCGCCGCCCGCCGAGCCGGCGAGCGTCCGGAGCAGGGAACGCAGTTGACGGTCGTCGACGCCGTAGGCGTCCAGGAGGCGGGTCACGTCACCGGGCGTCACGCCGCTCGCCCCCGTCTCGATCCGGCTCACCTTCGACTGGTGCCAGCCCAGCATCCCGGCGGCGTCCCGGCTCGTGAGTCCCGACGTGTGACGCAGACTGCGCAGCTCCTCCCCGAGCTTGCGACGGCGTACCGCAGGGCCGTTCCGCATGGCGGCCTCCTTCCGTTGTACGGAGAGCCGCCCCGGACGGGTCGGCTCGGAAAGGGGCCAGTGTTACGCCCGGACACGGCTCAGGGGGCGGAGTTCACCGTAATGAGCGACAGATATATGCATATCTTGGTGGATCGCCGTCATGGCGGGCCACATGGGTGACAGTCTGGCGCGAAGCACAATCCAGGCCGGGCACGGGCCGGTCAGGGCGGGAAAGGGACGTCGCCATGGCAGACCATCAGGAAGCAACCGTCACTCTGCCGAGCGATCCGGCCTCGGTCTCCACGGCCCGGAGACATGTGGCCCGGGTACTCGCCGAATGGGGCCTGGCCGAGGACGACGACACCGCCGACACCATCCGGCTGATCGTCTCGGAGCTCGCCACCAACGCCGTCCAGCACACCTTCGGGCAGTCGCCCACCTTCACGGTGGACCTCCGCCTCGACCGGGACGTCGAGTTCTGTCTCGGCGTGACGGACAGCCACCCCCGCTGGCCCCAGCGGCTGCCCGCCGCGGTCCGGCAGGACAACGGCCGCGGCCTGGTGATCATCCGGGCCCTGACGAAGGAGCACGGCGGGCGGCTCAGCGTCAGCCCCACCCCGGACGGTGGCAAGACCGTGTCGGTCGCTCTGCCATGGCCGGTTTCCGCCCGGGCCTGACACCGTCGGGCGGGCCACCCGTGCGGTGCGGGCGGTGCCGTGCGGTGGGCGGGCCACCCGTGCGGTGCGGGCGTGCCGTGCGGTGGGCGGCCCACCCGTGCGGTGCGGAGCCCCCTCACACTGCGGAAGCCCGGCCGAAGCCGCTGCGCAGCAGGGCCATCAGCGTCGTCGCCGCCGCGGTGTTCCGGTCGCCCCGGTGTGCCACGGAGATCGTCCGCCGGAAGGCGGCTGGTTCCAGGCGCCGGACGGCGAGCGGCGCCGGAGACATCGCGGCCACCATCTCCGGCACCACCGCCACCCCGATCCCCGCGCTGACCAGCGCGCACACCAGTGCGTATCCGGGCGACTCGCACACCACGGCGGGGGTGGCCCCCGCCTCCGCCAGCGCACGCTCCACCCCGCGGCGCGGTGGATGGCCGGGCGCGCTGCTGATCAGCGGGCGGCCCGCGAGTTCGGCCACGGGCAGCGGGCCGCTGCCCTCGGACAGCTTCTGCCCGAGCGCGGTGACCAGCACCAGCTCCTCGACGAGCAGCGGCTCGGCGCAGACCCCCGCCGGGAGCGGGTCGGCGGCCGCGGGTTCGTAGGCGTGGGTCAGCGCCAGGTCCACGTCGCCGGCCGCCACGGCGGCGACACCGGCGGGCGGCTCGCAGTCCGTGACAGCCAGTTCGACATCGGGGTGGGCGCGCCGGAACGCGGTGAGCACCGGCGGCAGCAGATGGATCCCGGCCGTCACGAACGTGCCGACCCGCAGCCGGCCGCCCGACAGCCCTGCCAGCCCGGCCAGCTCGTGCCGCGCCTGGTCCATCTCGTCCAGGACGCGTCTCGCCCGCCCCGCCAGCAGCTCACCGGCGGCAGTCAGCCGCGCGCCGCGGTGGTGGCGGACGAGGAGCGCGGCTCCGGTCTCCTTCTCCAGCTTGGCCAGCTGCTGCGAGAGGGCGGGCGCGGTGTACCCCAGCCGCGCCGCCGCACGCGTGATCGATCCGGCCTCGGACACCGCCACCAGCGCGGCCAGCCGTGTCGGGTCGTACATTAAGCGTTCCTTTTGGCAGACCCAGGAGATTGCAAGTACATGCTAAGGGCTGCCGTCGGTCAGGGTGGACCCATGGACGCACAACTACTCGCCTTCGTCGCCGTGGCCGCGGGGATGGTGGCCCTCCCCGGCGCCGACTTCACCGTGGTCGTACGCAACGCGCTCGCATCCCGGCGGTCCGGGCTCGCCACAGCCCTGGGAGTCGCCGGAGGGCTTGTGGTGCACACCGCGCTGGCCGCGGCCGGACTCGCCGCCGTGCTCGTGACGATGCCCGCCCTGTTCCGCACCGTCCAGCTGCTCGGCGGCGCGTACGTCCTCCACCTCGGGCTCAGCGGCCTGTACGCGATGCGCCGGCGGACCACCGCCGCCACCGCTGCCGGGGAGGAGAGCGAGGACAGGACGCTGCCGGGGGCCGGCAGATCACTGCGCCAGGGGTTCCTGACCAACGCCCTCAACCCGAAGGCGCCCGTACTCTTCCTCAGCCTGCTGCCCCAGTTCGTCCCCGAAGGGCAGCCGCCGCTGCCCAGGACACTCCTGCTGGCCTCGGTGGTCGTCCTGCTCGCGCTCGTCTGGTTCCCGGCCGTCGCCCTGCTCGTGGACCGCCTGGGCCGGTGGCTGCGCCGGCCGCGTGCCACCCGGGTGATCGAGGGTGGCAGCGGCACGGCGCTCACCGCGTTGGGACTCGTGCTGGTGACGGGTCCTCTGCTGCACTGAACGGAGAAGGGAGGGCCCTCAGCGGACCCTCCCGTACAGAACGTTGCCCGACCAGATCTTCTCCAGCCGGACCACGGCGCCGGTCTTCGGCGAGTGCCAGATCTTCCCGCTGCCGGCGTAGATACCGACGTGGTACACACTGCGGCCGGAGTGGAAAAAGACGAGGTCGCCGCGTTTCCGCTGCGACCTGGTGATATGGCGGGTCTTGTTGTACTGCTGCTGCGCCGTGCGGGGGAGTTTCTTGCCGGCCTTCTTGAACGAGTAGAGCGTGAGCCCTGAGCAGTCGAACCTGTGGGGGCCCGTGGCGCCCCATCTGTAGGGCGCACCCTTCTTCGAGGCCGCGATCTTGAGTGCCTTCGTCGAGTGGGCGGCGGCCTCGGCGTCGTTCACGAGACCTGGGGCCATCATGGTGGTGCCTACGGCGAATGTCAGAACCGAGGCCGTGCCGACCCGGGCGAACAGAGACGGGACATGAACCTGCGCAGTCATGCGCAACCCTTCGTCAGCCGCCTGTGAAGGATGACCTGTCGGGTTCGGGCTGGCGAAGTTGCCCGGCCGCGCGAAGCGGCTTCACCCCGAGGGCCGTCCGGAACTCCGGTCGGCCCGTTGTGCTCGGGTCCTCCACTCCTGCCGATCCACTCCTGTCGACCAGGCATCCGGACGGCGGCAGGACTCGGCGTCCGCCCGGACCGCCCCGCCGCGGTGGCGGGGGCTTGTCGTCCCAGGGATCTTTACGCACGCGCCGCCGGATTTCCTCGCTGAAGTGGCGATATGTGAGAGTCGTCACGACTGATCCGATCGGGTGGACGAAGTCGGTCCCGAGTCGGAACGGCCGCACCGGACCAGCCGCGCACCAGCGGCGGAACAACTGATTCCGCTCAGTGTCCGCGCTTGTCGCGCAAGTTGGGCTGTCCCTCGCGCGGGGGACCTTCTACGCCGATCGAGGGAGGAAAACTCGTCAGGCCGCCGGGCGTGTCGAAAAGTGGTGCCGAAAAGCGGTGCGGCGGCCGAGCCGGGCGCCGGAGCGCTCAACTCGACGACGCGGGAGGCACGGCGACCCGCCCGGCGCGCCGCTCACCGTCCAGCAGTCGCAGTGCCCTGGCCAGGGTGTCCGCGTGGATCTGTGA
Source organism: Streptomyces sp. NPDC079167 (assembly GCF_040686735.1). Taxonomy (NCBI): domain Bacteria; kingdom Bacillati; phylum Actinomycetota; class Actinomycetes; order Kitasatosporales; family Streptomycetaceae; genus Streptomyces; species Streptomyces sp. NPDC079167. Next base: position 113,547 of record NZ_JBFBLO010000009.1, read on the forward strand.
CTCACCCCGCTCGTGCATCAGGACGAGCGCGTCACGGAGGGCGGTGGCCCGGGACGCGAGAGCCTGAGCCGCCCGGAGCGCCCCGTACGTGTCGCTGCCGCGGGCGGGGTTGATGCGGCCCAGCTGGTCGAGCACCTCCAGATAGCAGTCGATGAACTCGGCCTCCGCGCGGGTCAGGGCGGGGAGCGGCGGGAACTGGGGGGTGAGCATCGGGCGTTCACCTCGCGGGATGCGGCGGCTGGGACGGCGTGCGGTTCTCCATGACGTGGTCCACCAGCCCGAACGCCAGGGCGGCCGGGGCGTCGAGGATGGTGTCCCGTTCGATGGCTGCGCTGATCTCCCGTGCGGTACGCCCGGTGTGACGGGCGAGCATGGCCGTGACCACCTCGCGCTCCCGCTCCAACTCGCGGGCCTGGATCGCGAGATCGGAGGGCTGGCCCTGCACCGGCTCGTCCAGGGCGGGTTGCTGGATGACTACCCGGGCGCCCGGCAGGGCATGTCGGTGTCCGGGCGTGCCGGCTGCGAGCAGGACCGCGGCGCTCGAACCCGCCTGGCCGAGGCAGAAGGTCTCCACCTCGCATGCGAGGAAGCGCATGGTGTCGTAGATCGCGGTCATGGCGTTGAAGGAGCCGCCGGGCGAGTTGATGTAGAGGGAGAGCGGCCGGTCAGGATCGGCGTGCTCCAGATACATGAACTGCGCGATCAGGTCGGTCGCCGCGGTGTCGTCGACCGGTGTGCCGAGAAAGACGATCCGCTCGGACAGCAACTTCGAGTACGGATCCATGCTCCGGGAGCCGTAAGCGGTGCGCTCGGTGAACTCGGGCAGGACGTAGCGGGCGGCGGGACGGAACATGGCGATGCCTCTCCTCGGACCACAGCGAATCGCAGTACGTAAAAAATGTACAGGACGTACAGGAGGTTAAGATGGGGGTATGGCCTACGAGATTCCGGTGACGCAAGCCCGGGCGGAGCTCGCCGAACTGATCAACCGCGTCGTCTACGGGGGTGAACGAGTCGTGGTGACGCGGCACGGCAAGCCCCTGGTGGCCCTGGTTTCGGCCGCTGACCTGCAACGATTGGAGAGCGACGAGGAGGCGGCGCGGGAGGTGGCCGCCGAGGAGCAGGTGATCAGTTCGGTCTCCTCGTTCCGCTCCGTGTCGTCCGCTCAAGGCGAACAGCACCGCTTCGGGCTCGCGGCGGAGCACCGCGGCCACGAGGACCGGGACCGCTGACGCCGTCCACGGAAGCCCGCGCTGCCGTGGAACCGCGAAACGGCCGAGCGCCCGCCTGTCCTGGCGGGGGCTCGGCTCGTCCGGGAGTTCCCTTCAGTCCGTGAGGACCGGTTCGCGCCGCCGGCCGGGGAGGCCGGCCGGGTTGTCCGCGTCCGGCTGCCGGCGGCGGCCGCCGGTCAGTACGGCTGCCAGGCCCAGTACGGCCCAGACCGCCAGGGTCAGCGCGGCCCCGCCCGCCGCGGCGCCGTCGAAGAAGGCCACCGACCTCAGCAGTGAGCCGCCCGCGCCCGGTGGGAGCCACTGGCCGATCGTGCCGACCGGTTCGGGGAGCAGCTCGGGCGCGCTCGTGACGCCCGAGAAGGAATTGCCGAGCAGCACCATCAGCAGCGCGCCCACGCCGATGCCCTTCGAGCCGAACAGTGCCGCGAGCCCTCCGACGCCGGAGGAGACGGCCAGCACGGTGAGTCCGACGACGCCGGCCTCCGTCCACCAGTCACCTGCCATCACGCCCAGCCAGCTGTGGGTGAGGGCCGTGGCGGCGACGCCCACCAGTCCCGCCGCGCCGACGAGCGCCACGGCCGCCTTGGTGCCGCGCAGCCGCAGGACGGTCACCAGCGCCCCGGCGGCGACACCGGCGAGTGCCAGCGGGAGGATGCTCGCCCCGAGCGCCGCGCCGCGCGGATCGGCCTCGGGTGCGGCGACGACATCCGTGACCGGTACGGCCGTTCCCGGGGGAGCCGCCCCCTTGGCCGCCTCGGTCAGCAGCTGGGAGACGACGGGGCTCGCCGCCGAGGCGGTGAGCAGCCGGGGACCCTCCTCGGTGACGACGACGGCGCCGTACACGACCCGCTCCTCGATCGCGTCGCGGGCCGCGGCCTCGTCGTCGTAACGGTGGATCTCGAAGGTTCCCGCGCGCTGTTCGAACTGCTTCTGCAGCTGGCCGGCCGCTGCCGCGGGGCCTGCGACTCCCACGGGCAGATCACGCGGGGCGATCCGGGCGGCGGGCCAGGAGAACGACCAGAGGCTGAGTGTCACGATCAGCGGGACGAGGAGGATGACGGCGATCGCGCGGCGGTTCGGCGCAGCAGGCATGACGACTGCCTCGATTCAAAGAGAAAGATCGTTCGTTTTACGATGTACGGCCACTGTCTCCCCGGCTCTGACGCTTGTCAAGAAGGAACGTTCGTTTTAGGTTGGGGTCATGGCACGTGTATCCCAGGAGCACCTCGACGCCCGCCGCCGGCAGATTCTCGCCGGCGCCGCGCGCTGCTTCGCCGGCAACGGCTTCCACGGCACCTCGATGCAGGACGTGCTGAAGGAGGTCGGACTGTCGGCCGGAGCCGTCTACCGCTACTTCGCGGGCAAGGAGGATCTGATCGCGGCCATCGCCGACGAGGCGTTCCGCTCCATCCGGAGTGCCTTCGAGGAGGCTGCGGAGCTGACCCCGCCCCCCACTCCCGACGTGCTGCTCGGCAGGGTGCTGCGCGGGGTCTTCGAGGGGCAGGTGTACGGGATGGAGCGCCGCGCGTGCGCCGCGCTCATCGTCCAGGTGTGGGCCGAGACCCTGCGCAACGACCAGTTGGCGAGGACGCTCGAGGAGGGCTACGACGGCATGCGTGGGGCCTGGGCGAAGCTGGTGGACGCGTACCGTGCGGCGGGCCTCATGCACTCCGACGTTCCCGCCGACGACGTCGCCCGCACCATGATCGCCACCGCTCAGGGATTCATGGCCCAGGAGGCTCTGTTCGGCGGAGCCGAACCCGCCGTCCTGGAGAACGGGTTGCGCGGGCTGATGTCCATGGACCGGTCAAAGATCAGTTAACGCGCCGGAAAAACTTCCGCCCTAACGTGCAATACCTGGTCGCGGAATCCTCTTCACCGTTCAACAGAGTGTTGAAGGCGGGATAGGGTCCCGCTGCGTCCGGGGCAGGTACCGGGCGGGAGACGAAGAGGGTGGAAGCGTGCAACTGACTCCGCACGAACAGGAACGCCTGCTCATCCACGTGGCGGCCGACGTCGCCGAGAAGCGCAGGGCGCGCGGACTGCGGCTGAATCACCCCGAGGCGATCGCGCTGATCACCTCGCACCTCCTGGAGGGCGCACGCGACGGCCGGACCGTAGCCGAACTGATGGCCTCCGGAAGGAAGATCCTCACCCGCGACGACGTCATGGACGGCATCCCCGAGATGATCCACGACGTCCAGGTCGAGGCCACCTTCCCGGACGGCACCAAGTTGGTCACCGTCCACGAACCGATCGTCTGACGGGGGAACGGCCGATGATTCCCGGAGAGATCCTGTTCGCGGACGGGCGGATCGCGCTCAACGAGGGGCGCCCCACCACCCGTCTCACCGTCCTCAACGCCGCTGACCGCCCCGTCCAGGTCGGCTCCCACTACCACTTCGCCGAGGCCAACCCCGGCCTGGACTTCGACCGCGGCGCCGCCCACGGTCTGCGGCTGAACATCGCCGCCGGGACCGCTGTGCGCTTCGAGCCGGGTATCCCCGTCGATGTCGAACTCGTCCCGCTCGCAGGTCTGCGCACCGTCCCGGGGCTGCGCGGCGACACCGGAGGTTCCCTCGATGCCTGAGCTCAGCCGCCCGGTGTACGCCGACCTGTTCGGGCCCACCACCGGTGACCGCGTCCGGCTCGCCGACACCGACCTCGTCGTCGAGATCGAGGAGGACCGCTCCGGCGGCCCCGGACTGGCCGGTGACGAGGCGGTGTTCGGCGGCGGCAAGGTGATCCGCGAATCGATGGGGCAGGCACGGACCACCCGCGCCGAAGGGGCACCCGACACCGTCATCACCGGCGGCGTCATCATCGACCACTGGGGCGTCGTCAAGGCCGACATAGGCATCCGTGACGGCCGGATAACCGGGATCGGCAAGGCCGGCAACCCGGACACGATGGACGGCATCCACCCCGAACTGGTCATCGGCCCCGAGACCGAGATCATCGCGGGCAACGGCAAGTTCGTCACCGCCGGTGCCATCGACGCGCACGTCCACTTCATATCGCCGACCCTCCTCGACCAGGCGCTCTCCTCGGGGATCACCACGCTCGTCGGCGGCGGCACGGGCCCGGCCGAGGGGACCAAGGCCACGACGATCACCCCGGGCCCCTGGCACCTTGCCCGGATGTTCGAGGCGCTCGAGGCGTACCCGGTCAACATCGGTCTGCTCGGCAAGGGCAACACGATGTCCCGGGAGGCCATGCACTCCCAACTGCGCGCCGGTGCGCTGGGATTCAAGATCCATGAGGACTGGGGTGCGACCCCCGCCGTCATCGACGCCTGCCTGAGTGTGTGCGACGAGACCGGCGCCCAGCTCGCCATCCACACGGACACGCTCAACGAGGCAGGGTTCGTCGCCGACACGCTGGCCGCCATCGCGGGGCGCTCCATCCACGCATACCACACCGAAGGTGCGGGCGGCGGGCACGCTCCCGACATCATCAGCGTCGTCTCGGAGCCCTACGTCCTGCCCAGTTCCACCAACCCGACCCGGCCGCACACCCTGAACACCATCGAGGAACACCTCGACATGCTGATGGTCTGCCACCACCTCAACCCCACGGTGCCGGAGGACCTCGCCTTCGCCGAGTCCCGGATCCGGCCCTCGACCATCGCCGCCGAGGACATCCTCCACGACCTCGGGGCCATCTCGATCATCTCCTCGGACTCCCAGGCGATGGGCCGCATCGGCGAGGTGATCCTGCGTACCTGGCAGACCGCCCATGTGATGAAACGGCGGCGCGGGCCCCTGCCGGGCGACGGCCCCGCCGACAACCACCGGGCACGTCGCTATGTCGCCAAATACACGATCAACCCCGCGGTGGCCCAGGGGCTGGACCGGGAGATCGGCTCCGTGGAGAGCGGGAAGCTCGCCGATCTCGTGCTGTGGGACCCGGCGTTCTTCGGCGTCAAACCGCAGACCGTGATCAAGGGCGGCCAGATCGCCTACGCGCAGATGGGCGACGCCAACGCATCGATCCCCACCCCGCAGCCGGTCATGCCGCGCCCGATGTTCGGCGCCGTGGGCCGCGCGCCCTCGGCCAACTCCCTCAACTTCGTCTCCTCCGCCGCCGTCGAGGCGGGTCTGCCGGAACGGCTCGGACTCGGCAAGGAGTTCGTGCCGATCACCAGCACCCGCGGAGTCACCAAGGCGGACATGCGGGAGAACGACGCCCTGCCCCGGGTCCAGGTCGACCCCGACAGCTTCGCCGTCACCATCGACAGCGATCCGGTCGAACCCGCCCCCGCCGCCGAACTCCCCATGGCCCAGCGCTACTTCCTTTTCTGAAGGCAGGACAGCACTTCATGACGACGCGCGCAGCCCTGCTCGTCCTCGCCGACGGCCGGTTCCCCGCAGGCGGGCACGCCCACTCCGGCGGTGCCGAACCGGCCGTCAAGGCGGGACGTATCCGGAACGCCGAGGACCTGGCGGACTTCTGCCTGGGCCGGCTCCACACCACCGGGCTCACCTCCGCCGCCCTGGCCGCCGCGGCCGCCCACGGCCTGGACCCACTCGCCCTCGACGAGGCCGCCGACGCCCGGACGCCCTCGCCGGCACTCAGAGAAGTAGCCCGCAAACTCGGCCGGCAGCTGATGAGGGCGGCGCGAGCCACCTGGCCCAGCACCGACCTGGCCGCGCTCGCCGCAGCCCGCCCGCGCGGCGCCCACCAGCCCGTCGTCCTCGGACTCACGGCACGGGCAGCAGGCCTCGAACCCGCCGACGCCGCACACTGCGTCGCCTACGAAGCGGTCAGTGGCCCGGCCACGGCGGTGGTCCGTCTGCTGTCCCTGGACCCCTTCGAGGCCACCGCGGTCCTCGCCCGGCTCGCACCCGACCTCGACCGGGTCGCCGAACAGGCCGCGGAGGCCGCCCGGCACGGCATCGACGCCCTGCCCGCCGCCTCCGCCCCGCTGCTCGACATCTCCGCCGAGGCCCACGCGTCCTGGCCGGTCCGCCTGTTCGCTTCCTGACTCCCACAACCGCAGACCTGGAGCCGCACCCATGCACCTCGACCACACGCACAACGGCCCGGCCGCCGTCAGCGCCGACTCCACCCGCCCCGACGGCACCCGCCGCGCGCTCCGGATCGGCCTGGGAGGACCGGTCGGCTCGGGCAAGACGGCCACCGTCGCAGCCCTCTGCCGCGCACTGCGCGACCGCGTCTCCATCGCCGTCGTCACCAACGACATCTACACCCGCGAGGACGCCGCCTTCCTGCTCCGCAACGCGGTGCTGCCGCCCGAGCGCATCCAGGCCGTCGAGACCGGCGCCTGCCCGCACACCGCGATCCGTGACGACATCTCGGCCAACCTCGAGGCGGTCGAGGACCTGGAGGCCTCACTGGGCTCCCTCGACCTCATCCTCGTCGAGTCGGGCGGCGACAACCTCACCGCCACCTTCTCCAAGGGCCTCGTCGACGCACAGATCTTCGTGATCGACGTCGCGGGCGGCGACGACATCCCCCGCAAGGGCGGCCCCGGCGTCACCACCGCCGACCTGCTCGTCATCAACAAGACCGACCTCGCCCCGTACGTCGGCTCCGACCTGGGCAGGATGGCCGGCGACGCCGCGGAGCAGCGCGGTGAACTCCCCGTGGTGTTCACCTCCCTGACCGGCGCCGACGGTGTCGGGCCCGTCGCCGACTGGGTGCGGGCCCGGCTCGCGGCCTGGACCGCATGAGCGTCACGGCCACCGCCCGGCTGACGGCACGCGCCGACGGACGGGGATCCACCGTGCTGCCGGTCCTCGAGAGCGAGGGCCCGCTCGCCCTGCGGCGGACCCGGTCCCCGGATCCCGCGTACGCGCGTGTCACCGTGGTCGGCGCCATGAGCGCTCCCCTCGGCGGTGACCGGCTCGCGATCGAGGCACGGACGGAGGACGGCGCACGGGTGAGGGTGGACTCCGCCGCCGCCACCGTGGCGCTCCCGGGGGCCGGGCCGGACGCCGGCCCCGCCTCGTACGACGTGCGGCTGAGCGTGGGGGAGGGGGCCGAGCTCCACTGGCTTCCCGAACAGATCGTCTCCGCGCACGGCAGCGGTCTCGACATGACCACCCGGGCCGAACTCGCCGGAACCGCGCGCCTGGTGCTGCGCGAGGAACAGGTCCTGGGCCGGCACGGCGAACCCACCGGCCGGCTCACGACGCGTCTGACCGTACGGAGAGCCGGCCGCCCGCTGCTCGACCAGCAGCTGTCCTACGGGCCGGAAGCGCCAGGAGGCTGGGACGGCCCGGCCGTCCTGGGCGGCCACCGCGCCGTCGGGCAGCTGCTCGTCGTCGACCCCGCGTTCGACGACGGTCCTCCCGCCCCGCGGCTGCTCGGCCCCGCCGCCGCGCTCACCCCGCTGGCCGGGCCCGCCGTCCTGGTGACGGCGCTCGCCGCCGACGCGCGGCTGCTGCGCGCGGTGCTGGACGAGGCGCTGGAGGGTCTGCTGAAGGACGTGAAAGCCCTTCGGAAGCCGTGAGTTCGCTCACCGGGACAGGGAGTCCCGGTTATTGGTTCGGTAAAGAAACACGCGTACGCCCTGTTCTCAGCCACCTCACAGACGAAAGGATCCTCCTGAACATGTGAACGAACGCGCCGTCACCGGCGGCGCATCACACAGGGGGAGGTTCCACGTGAGGCGCACTGCGGTGCTGGGTTCGGCCGGCACTCTGATCGCGGGCACGCTCATAGCGGGGGCGATAGCCGCACCGGCGGCCGGTGCCGACAGCCGGCACCACGGCGGCCAGGAGGCGCGCGGCGTCCAGATCGCCGCGGCCCGGGCCGCGAAGGCCGGAATCGACTGGACGGACTGTCCGGCCGACTGGGCGATCGCCGCACCCATCCAGTGCGGCTGGGTGAGCGTTCCGCTCGACTACGCCGAGCCGAACGGCAAGCAGATCAAGCTCGCCGTCGACCGGCACGTCAGCACGGGCACGAAGGACGAACGCCAGGGCGCACTCGTCTACAACCCCGGAGGCCCCGGCGGCTCGGGCATGGCGTTCCCGAAGCGGATCGTCACCAAGAACCCCCTCTGGGCGAAGACCGCGAAGGCGTACGACTTCGTCGGCTTCGACCCGCGCGGCGTCGGCCACTCCGCGCCGATCTCCTGCATCGATCCCCAGGAGTTCGTGAAGGCCCCGAAGGCCGATCCGGTGCCGGACAGCGAGGCCGACAAGCGGGCCCAGCGCAAGCTGGCGGCCGAGTACGCCGACGGCTGCGCCGAGCGCAGCGGCGACATGCTGCCGCACATGACGACGCCCAACACCGCACGCGACCTGGATGTCATCCGAGCCGCGCTCGGTGAGCGGAAGCTCAACTTCCTGGGTGTCTCCTACGGCACCTACCTGGGCGCGGTCTACGGCACGCTCTTCCCGTCGCACGTACGCCGCATGGTCGTCGACAGCGTGGTCAACCCGGCGAAGGACAACATCTGGTACGAGGCCAACCTCAACCAGGACATCGCCTTCCAGACCCGCTGGAACGACTGGAAGGCCTGGGTCGCCGAGAACGACGCGGCCTACCACATCGGTGACACGCCCGAGAAGGTCGAGCATGCCTGGCTGACCCTGCGCGCCGCGGCCAAGAAGAACCCGATCGGTGGCGTCCTCGGCCCCGCCGAACTCATCGGCTTCTTCCAGGGCGCGCCGTACTACGACTCCGCCTGGGCGCCCACCGCCCAGGTCTGGAGCGACTACCTGGGCGGCGACACCCAGGCGCTGATCGACGCCGCCGCACCCGACATGTCGGACACCGCGGGCAACATCAGCTCGGAGAACAGCAACGCCGTGTACACGGCGGTCGAGTGCGCGGACGCCAAGTGGCCCACCAGCTGGAAGAAGTGGGACCGCGACAACACCCGGTTGCACAGGGACCACCCGTTCATGACCTGGGCCAACGCCTGGATGAACCTGCCGTGTGCGACCTGGCCGTCCGAGCAGCAGACCCCGCTGGACGTCCGCACCGGCAAGGGCCTGCCTCCGGTGCTGATCGTGCAGTCCACACGCGACGCCGCCACCCCGTACGAGGGCGCCGTCGAGCTGCACAAGCGCTTCAAGGGCTCCCGTCTCATCACCGAGAAGGGCGCCGGTTCGCACGGTGTCACGGGCCTGGTCAACCCCTGCGTCAACGAGCGGGTGGACACCTACCTGCTCACGGGGAAGACCGACCGGCGCGATGTGACGTGCACCCCGCACGCCACACCGACTCCGTGATCACCACCTGACGTGAGCGGGCGGCCGATGTCTATCCGGCGGCCGTCCGCTCACCCCTCCCGGGGCCGCTCACGCTCCCCGGTCGTACCGCTCCAGCCAGGCGTCCTCGGCCGCGTAGTCGAAGAGGGCCTCGCCGTAGTTGCGGGCCATCTTCGGGAAGGCCTGCTTCCAGTCGCGTCCGTGCAGCTCCGCGGCCAGCCATTCGACGGTCTGCGGCAGCGACTCGGCATATCCCGTGACCGGGCGGTAGCCCAGCTCCCGCTCGGCGGCGGTCATGTCGTACACGACGGGATACGCACCGCTCCACGGCGTCTCCCCGACACCGCCCTCGGGCGGCGCACCCGCCACCAGCACCGTCTCGGTCTCCACACCGAGCACCGCGTCCACGGCCGCGCCGATCTCGGCGACGGTCGGCGCCTGCGGGTCCGCCGCGTTGAGCACCCGGGAAGCCGGGCGCCGAGCGGCGAGGCGTATCAGCTCGGCGATGTTGGACACATGGGCCGGATGGAAGCGGCTCGCCCCGTCGTGCGCGAGGACCCGCCGCCGGCGCCCGTCCACCAGCCGCTTGACAAAGTACAGCTCGCGCGGCGTCCGGCAGTGCGTCCCGTGGATCGCGCCCGCCCGGAGCAGCGTGACCGGCAACGCGTCGCCGGCCGCGAGCAGTTCCCGCTCCAGCGCGACCTTCCGGGGCCCGTACGTCGCGTCCCCCGGGGCGACCGTGCGCTGTGTCTCCGGGATCGGCACCGGATACTCCGGGAAGCCGTCCGGCTCGCCCTGTGTGTCGAAACCGCGGCCCCGGTCGTCCTCGTACACCGCGCCGCTGGATATGACGACCGCCGAGCCGGCCCGGCCCGCGAGCCCGGCGAGCTGCGTTGCGTGGTCCCGGCCGAAGGCGACCATGTCGACCAGGACGTCACAGCCGTCGCCCAGCGCCCCCTCCAGCTCCCCGTCCTTCTCGCGGTCCACCGCGACGGAGCGGACCCCCTCGTCCCAGCCGCTGTCCCTGCCGCCTCCACGTGAGGCCGCGATCACCTCCCAGCCGTCCTCGGCCAGAGCCCGCACCGCGGGACGGCCGATCTGTCCCGTGGCTCCCAGCACGAACGCTCGTCCTCTGCTCATGGGGGCAACGCTACGGCGGCCCCAGCGGCCGGGCCGGCGAAATCGGCCCTCAGCAGATTCCCCGCTCAGCGTTGCCGTCGTGGGAACTTCTTGGTCTCCTCGGCCTGCGCCACCTTCGCCTTGACCGCGTACTCGTCGACGTACTCCTGACCGGAGAGGCCGAGAATGGCATACATGATCTCGTCCGTCACGGCCCGGATCGCCGCCTTCTGGTCCTCCATGCCCGCGTAGCGGGAGAAGTCCAGCGGCTCCCCGAACCTGATCGTGACCCGCTTGACGCTGGGCACCTTCTGGCCGGGCGGCTGGATCTCGAACGTGCCGACCATCGCACAGGGGATGACCGGTACGCCCGCCCTGATCGCCATCACCGCGACCCCGACCTTGCCCTTGTACAGCCGTCCGTCGGGCGAGCGGGTGCCCTCCGGATAGATGCCGAGCAGTTCACCCTTGCTCAGCACTCCCAGCCCTTCGCGGATGGCCGCCTGCCCGGCCTCCTTGCCGGACCGGTCCACGGGGATCTGCCCGATGCTGTGGAAGAACGCCGCCGTCAGCTTGCCCTTGATCCCCGGGCCGGTGAAGTACTCGGCCTTCGCGAGGAACGTGATGCGGCGCCTGAGGATCGCGGGCATCAGGAAGTGGTCGGAGAAGGAGAGATGGTTGCCCGCGACGATGGCGGCGCCGTCGTCGGGAATGTGGTCCAGCCCCTCGATGCGAGGCCGGAATACCAGCCGGAGCAGGGGGCCCAGCACGACGTACTTCAGTACGTGATAGAACACAGTTTCTCTCCTAGCCTTCCGGACCGGGCTGTTGGCCGCGTTCTGCCAGGTCACACGCGGTGTCGTCGCTGTCGGCCGACTCGACGGAGCGGCCGACTGCGGCTCGGCCCGTTCGGACTGGTACCCACTCCTTCCCGCCTCATCTGACGTACGCAGGCCGATGGTCCGTATGGCGAACCTGTATCTCGGCTCGGGCGATCGATCGTAGCTCTGTTTTCGGGGCCTCCGGGAGGCCCCGCGCGGCGGGTGGCGCAGGTGCGGGCCCCGCGCGTGCACCGGTGTCACGGCCTCCAGACCATGGCCGGAGGCGGGGGAGAGTTATCAGTTGCGTCCATCCGTCACACTGGGCCGAGGAGTCGGCGCCCCGACGACGCCGCCGGCTGGATGATCACGGTCCAGGACTGGATCGTTCCCGGCCGACCTCGTCGAGCCGTCCGCCCGCTTCGCACACGCACGCCCCGTTTCCCGGAAGCCGGTCCCCCTCGCCGGCTCCCGGCCCGTCGACACCAGTTCAATCCGCTCCCGGGTACGGGCCCACGGCTGTGCAGTGCCGCACCGGGGACGGATCCCCCTGGGGGGCCGGGACGCCTGGGAGCGCAGCAAGCCCACGGGCTGAGGCCCAGCAGGGAATCGTCCGCAGGCCAACCGGTCAGCCTGGTGCCCCACCTGATCCTCGCGCCGTTCAGGTCTCGTGACCGGGATGCCCGCGCTGTCGGTGCCGCCCGGCCCTGACAGCGCGGGCACTCACACCTCAGGTGTCGCGGGCGGCGAGCATCCCCAGAGTGGCGAGACCGAGGACCACCCAGCCGAACCAGAGCCAGCCGTTGCTCCCCAGTGCCACGGTGTACGCCGTCACCGCGACCAGCGCGCCGACCGTGAGCACTCCCATGGTTTTCGTGGATCCAGGCATGAGCGCACGCTCCTCACCCGGCCGCACGGCCGGTGAAGCCATGGTCACCCCTCGGGGGCGCCCACCGCTACTGGCCGCGCGCCTGCAATGAGGCGAGATAGGCGTTGTACGCCTTCAGTTCCTGGTCGCCGTCCCGGTCGGCGGCACGGTCGGAGCGCTTGGCCGTCCGCTGCTCGGAGCGGTACCACTGGAAGACCAGCGCGATCAGCACCAGCACGGACGGGATCTCGCTGAAGGCCCAGGCGATCCCGCCGGCCGCGGACTGGTCGCCCAGGGCATCGATACCGAGCGAGGCCGGGGGGTTCTCGTACGCCTTCACCATCGGCTGGCTCGCCATCATCAGCGCGATCCCGAAGAACGCGTGGAACGGCATCCCCGCGAAGAGCTCCAGCATCCGCATCACGTAACCGGGGCGGTGCGGACCCGGGTCGACGCCCATGATCGGCCAGAAGAACACCAGGCCGACCGCCAGGAAGTGCACCATCATCGCGATGTGGCCCGTCTTCGAACCCATGAGGAAGTCGAACAGCGGAGTGAAGTAGAGGCCGTACAGGCTCGCGATGAAGAGCGGGATCGTGAAGACCGGATGCGTGATGATCTTCATGTAGCGGCTGTGGAGCAGCTTGAGCAGCAGCTCGCGCGGTCCTGTGCGGTCCCGCCCGGCCACGGGCAGCGCCCGCAGGGCCAGCGTCACCGGTGCGCCCAGCAGGAGCAGGATCGGCGACACCATGCTGATCACCATGTGCTGCACCATGTGCACACTGAACATGACCATGCCGTAGTCGTTCAGGCCCGTGCACATCACCAGGGCGATGGACAGCACGCCGATGACGAAGAACACGGTCCGGTTCACCGGCCAGCCGTCGCCCCGGGCACGCAGCCGCGCGACCCCGTAGCCGTACAACGCGAGGGCGGCGACGCAGCCGACCAGGAAGAACGGGTCCGCGGAGAACTCCAGCCCACGTCCCAGCGTGAACGGCGGCAGATCCATGTTCATGCCGTGCCCGCTGTGATCCATCTGTTCACTCCCGCTGGGGACGTCCCCGTTTCGTGCCGGTTGTCCGGTCCAGACTAGAACCGCCCCCGGTCGCGGGTGCGGCCGGGGGCGGTTCAGCGGGTGTCGTGGCGTTCAGAGCACGACCTGCGCCTCGGCGTAGCGCTCGGCCGGAACCGTCTTCAGGGTCTCCACGGCCGCCGCCAGGGGAACCATCGTGATGTCCGTGCCGCGCAGCGCCGTCATCATGCCGAACTCACCGCGGTGAGCGGCCTCCACCGCGTGCCAGCCGAAGCGGGTGGCCAGGACGCGGTCGTACGCGGTCGGGGTGCCGCCGCGCTGTACATGGCCGAGGATCACCGGGCGGGCCTCCTTGCCGAGGCGCTGCTCCAGCTCACCGGAGAGCTGCGTCGCCACGCCGGCGAAGCGCTCATGGCCGTAGATGTCCTTCGTGCCCTGGTTGAACTCCATGGAGCCCTCCCGGGGCTTCGCGCCCTCCGCGACGACGACGATCGCGAACTTCTTGCCGTCAGAGAAGCGCTTGCCGACCAGCGTGGTCAGCTCGTCGATGTCGAAGGGCCGCTCGGGTACGACGATGGCGTGCGCGCCGGCCGCCATGCCCGAGTGCAGCGCGATCCAGCCGGTGTGGCGGCCCATGACCTCGACGATCAGCACACGCTGGTGCGACTCCGCCGTGGTCTTCAGCCGGTCCAGCGCCTCGGTCGCGACACCGACGGCCGTGTCGAAACCGAAGGTCACATCCGTGGAGGCGATGTCGTTGTCGATGGTCTTCGGCACACCCACGATGGGCAGCCCCGCCTCGGAGAGCAGATTGGCCGCCTTCAGCGTGCCCTCGCCGCCGATCGGGATGATCGCGTCCAGACCGAGATCGGCGACATGGCCCCTGGCACGCTCCACGCCGTCACGCAGATGCGCGGGCTGGACACGGGAGGAGCCGAGGATCGTGCCACCACGCGCGAGGATGCCCCCGACCGCGTCGAGGTCGAGCTTGCGGTAGTCGCACTCGAGGAGGCCCTTCCACCCGTCGTGGAAGCCGATGACCTCGTCGCCGTGGTCGACGACCGCGCGGTGCACGACGGAACGGATGACGGCGTTGAGGCCGGGGCAGTCGCCGCCGGAGGTGAGCACACCAATTCGCATTGCCCGGGAAACCTTTGCAACGTGGGCCGACGCCGGACCACGTCGTCCGGTTGGATCCCCGCCACCCTACCGGCGCGGGGTGGCGTGACCGAACCCACTGTCCGACTGCTGGACGTCCACCGGATGTACACCACCCGCACATATGCGTACGGACCGGCTCCCTCGGAGGCGCCGGTCCGTACGGGAACGACTCAGGCGGGCTGGGTCGCCGCGGCGATCCGCTCGGCGCGCAGCGCCTCGTACCACCGGTCGTCGCTCGGTGGCAGGGCGTTGACGTCCAGGGCCAGCTTCAGCAACAGGTCCGCGATCAGCGGGTTCCGCGCCAGGACAGGCCCGTGCATGTACGTACCGAAGACGGTGTCGTTGTACGCGCCTTCCGTGCCGTCACCCGTGCCGTTGCCCCGGCCGAGACGCACCCGGGCGAACGGCCGCGCCGAGGGGCCGAGGTGGGTGATGCCCTGGTGGTTCTCGAAACCGGTCAGCGGCGGCAGCCCCAGGTTCGGGTCGATGTCGCCGAGCACGTCGCCGACGCACCGGGCGCCCTCACCACGGGTCGAGACGACGTCGAGCAGCCCGAGGCCCGGCTCGCGCTCGCCGAGGTCGTTGATGAACTCGTGGCCGAGGATCTGGTAGCCGGCGCAGACCGAGAAGATGATCGCGCCGTTCGCCGCGGCCCTGTTCAGCCCGCCGTCGCGGCGCAGCCGCTCCGAGGCGAGCCGCTGCGGCCTGTCCTCACCGCCGCCGATCAGATAGATGTCGCCCGACGTCGGGATCGGCTGGTCGCTGCGCACGTCCACGCGCGCCACGTCGAGGCCGCGCTGGCGGGCCCGGCGCTCCACCACCAGGGCGTTGCCCTGGTCGCCGTAGGTGCTGAGGAGGTCGGGGTAGACCCACACCAGCCGCAGGCTGTTGTTGCTCATGCTTCGTCCTCTCCGGGGGTTGCCCGCGCGGGGGTCAGTTGCCGACACGACGGCGCAGATCCTGGAAGGCGGTGTAGTTGGCGATGACCTCGATGCGGCCGGGCGGAGCCATCTGGACGGCCTCGTCCAGGGTCTCGCAGACGCGGAAGTCCAGTCCGGCCACCTCGAGCCGGACCGCGAGGTCCAGCTTCCGGTCACCGAGCACGAAGATCGGGTGACCGTAGAGCTGGGTGTAGTCCACGTCCCACAGCCAGGAGGTGTCCGTACCGTCGGCGCCACGCGCGTTCACCGAGAGGATCACCGGCGTGGGCGGCGGGTCGATCAGGGAGAACGTCTCGAGCCAGCCCGCCGGGTTCTTCGCCAGCAGGAGCCGGAGCTCACGGCCGAGGAAGGAGACGACGTCGTAGCGGCCGGCCACGGCCTGCACCTGGTACATGCGCTCCAGGGCGACCTGCGGCGGCACGCCGAAGACCGCGGCGACCGCGGCCGAGCTCGTGGCGTTGGCCTTGTTGGCCCGCCCCGGCAGCTGGAGGTGGATCGGCCACGCGGAACCGTGCGGGTCCAGGACGTAGTCGCCGTTCAGCGCCCAGCTCGGAGCGGGGCGGCGGAAGCCGCACTCGCCGCAGAACCAGTCGTCACCGGGGCGCTGCATCACACCGCCGCAGGACGGGCAGGACCAGGCGTCGTCCTTCCACGCCTGCCCCGCCGCGACCCACACGACATTGGGGGAGGAGGAAGCGGCCCAGACGATCAGCGGGTCGTCGGCGTTGGCCACGATCACGGCCTTCGAGCCCGACAGGCCCTCACGCCACTGCTCCGCCATCATCCGGGTCTCCGCCGCGCGGTCCAGCTGGTCGCGGGAGAGGTTGAGCAACGCGATCACCTTCGGCGTCGTGTCGCGCGCCACACCGGCGAGGTACTTCTCGTCGACCTCGATCACGCCGTACTGCGCGTCCGAGCCCCCTGCCAGCGCGGAGGTGATCCCCGCGGGCATGTTGGCTCCGAGCGCGTTCGACACGACGGGACCGGCGGCCGTGAGCGCTTCCGCGATCAGCCGTGTCGTGGTCGTCTTGCCGTTCGTCGCGGACACGAGGATCACATCCAGGTGCTGCGCCAGCCGCCCGAGCAGGTCGGGGTCGAGCTTGAGCGCCACCCGGCCGCCGATCACCGATCCGCTGCCGCGCCCCGCAGCGCGCGACACCGCCGCCGCGGCCTTGCCCGCCGTCACGGCGAGCTTGGCCCGCGGCGACAACGGCTCCGTGTTGCCTGCCATCGTCCTAGATCCTCCTTGCGTAAGTCCGCGCCCAGCCTATCGATGTCCGGCGCGGCGACCGCACCTCGGCACCACGGGGAAGGTGGAGGTCACGTGGAACGTACGCTTCTCCCCATGCGAAACCGCCCGATCCCCGGCAGTACCGGACGCGTTCGCGCCATGACTCTGCTCGGCGCTCCGGTCCTCCACAGTCCGTGCGACGACGTCACCGAGTTCGGCCCGTCGCTCGCCCGGCTGGTGGAGGACATGTTCGCCACCATGTACGCCGCGAACGGTGTGGGGCTCGCCGCGAACCAGATCGGCTTCCCCCTCAAGGTGTTCGTCTTCGACTGTCCGGACGACGACGAGGTCCGGCACCTGGGCCACGTCGTCAATCCCGTACTCGTCGAGGCTGACGGCATCACCGTACGCGGAGCGGAGGGATGCCTCTCACTTCCAGGGCTCGAAGCAGCCACCCCGCGCTTCGACCGCGCGGTGGTCGAAGGCCGGACGGTGACGGGGGAGCCGGTACGGATCGTCGGCACCGGCTGGTTCGCCCGCTGCCTGCAGCACGAGTGCGACCACCTCGAAGGCACGGTCTACACGGACCGGCTGACGGGGCTGCGCCGCGCGAGGGCGCTGCGCGCGGCCCGGCGGGCGTCCTGGGCGCGTACGGCTGCCGAGGGCTGAGCCCCGGGCGCGCCCGGGGCTTCAGAAGCCCTGGCCGCCGGGGAGGTCGCCGGCGTCGGCGAGCCTGCCCCAGAGCAGGTCGGCGAGGCTGCGTACGAGCTGTTCCCGCGAGCACGGCCGGTCGCCCAGCCACCAGTCGCCGGCCGCGTGCATCATGCCGACGATGCCGTGACCCCAGATGCGGGCCATCTGCTGGCTGTCGGGACCGAGATCGACCCGCTCCGCGATCACCTTCCCCAGCTCCTCGCCGAGGCGGCGCAGCAGCGGCGCGGAGTGACGGCCCACGTCGAAGCCCTGTTCCGGCGAGGGGGCCGCGTCGTCGGACGGGTGCATCAGGAAGCGGTAGACCTGGGGGCGCGCCTCGATCGCCGCGAGGTAGGTGTCCAGGGTCGCCTCGACCCGTTCGCGCCGCTGGGAGGGCGCGTCGAGCGCGGCCCGCAGGGCGCTCAGCAGGGCATCGGTGTGGCGTTTGGCGAGCGCACGGTAGAGGCCGCCCTTGTCGCCGAAGTGCCGGTAGAGGATGGGCTTGGTGATCCCGGCCTCCGCGGCGATCGCGTTCATCGACGCCTTCGGGCCGTCCCTGAGCACCACGCGGTCCGCGGCTTCCAGCAGCTCCCGGCGGCGGCGTTCGGCCGCCGTCCGCTGCCGTTCGGCCCCTCTTGTGGTCTCCATGTCGTTTCTCCCGCCCCACCCGGCTGTCCTGCGATCTCGTCACGCCCGGGCAACGTAACACCCTGCCTCCGCCGTGCGCGGATCCGCAGCTGACTGGTTGACAGAGGCTACTTGCTGGTAACAGACTGTTGTTACCGCTAGTAACGGGTTTTCCGGAAGTGCATGGAGGGAACATGGCCGAGTTCACGCTCGAGCTCAACGACGACCAGAAGCAGGTCCGTGACTGGCTGCACGGATTCGCCGCCGAAGTGATCCGGCCGGCCGCTTCGGAGTGGGACGAGCGTGAGGAAACGCCCTGGCCCGTCATCCAGGAGGCGGCCAAGGTAGGTATCTACTCCCTCGACTTCTACGCCCAGCAGTTCTTCGACCCTACGGGCCTGGGCATCCCCATGGCCATGGAGGAGCTCTTCTGGGGTGACGCGGGTATCGCCCTGTCGATCGTCGGCACCGGCCTGGCGGCCGTCGGCGTCCTCGCCAACGGAACCGAGGAGCAGATCGGCACCTGGATCCCGCAGATGTACGGCGACGCCGACGACGTGAAGGTCGCCGCCTTCTGCTCCTCCGAGCCGGACGCCGGTTCCGACGTCGCCTCGATGCGTACCCGCGCGGTGTACGACGAGGCCAAGGACGAGTGGATCCTCAACGGGACCAAGACCTGGGCGACCAACGGCGGTATCGCCAACGTCCATGTCGTCGTCGCGGTCGTCGACCCCGAGCTGGGCTCGAAGGGCCACGCCTCCTTCATCGTCCCGCCGGCCACTCCCGGCCTCTCGCAGGGGCAGAAGTTCAAGAAGCACGGCATCCGCGCCTCGCACACGGCCGAGGTCGTCCTCGAGGACGTCCGCGTCCCCGGACACTGCCTGCTCGGCGGCAAGGAGAAGCTCGACGAGCGCCTCGCCCGGGCCCGCGAGCGCGCCAGGTCCGGAGGTGGGGAGCGCCTGAAGAACGCGGCGATGGCCACCTTCGAAGCCTCCCGCCCCGCCGTCGGCGCGATGGCCGTCGGCACCGCCCGCGCCGCGTACGAGGTCGCCCTCGACTACGCGAAGACGCGGACCCAGTTCGGCCGCCCGATCATCGACAACCAGGGAATCGCCTTCCAGCTGGCCGACATGCGTACGCAGATCGACGCGGCGCGGCTGCTCGTCTGGCGCGCCTCCTGGATGGCGAGCGCCGGCAAGCCGTTCACCGCGGCCGAGGGCTCGATGTCGAAGCTCTATGCGAGCGAGACGGCGAAGACGGTCACCGCCCAGGCCGTGCAGATCCTCGGCGGCAACGGATTCACCCGTGAGTACCCGGTCGAGCGCATGCACCGGGACGCCGCGATCTACACCATCTTCGAGGGCACGAGCGAGATCCAGCGCCTGGTCATCGCCCGCACCCTGTCGGGGATGCCGATCCGCTAGGCACAGGCAGCGGGGCCGGCCCGATGCCGGGCCGGCCCCGCGTGCTGTCCGTACCGCTACCGCGGCAGCTGCGCCTCGACGGCCGCCACGACCTCGGGCGCCTCCGGCTCGGTACGGGGGCGGATCCGGGCGACGGGCTCACCGGCCGGGGAGATCAGGAACTTCTCGAAGTTCCACTGGACGTCCCCCGCCGCGCCCTCGGCGTCCTCCAGCTTCGTCAGCTCCGCGTAGAGAGGGTGCCGGTTCTCGCCGTTGACGTCGATCTTCTCCAACAGCGGGAAGCTGACCCCGTACGTCGTCGAGCAGAACGTCCGGATCTCCTCCGCGGTGCCCGGCTCCTGGCCCGCGAACTGGTTGCAGGGCACCCCGAGAACGGTGAAACCGCGGTCCGCGTACTCCTTCTGGAGCCTCTCCAGGCCTGCGTACTGCGGAGTGAGCCCGCATCGGGAAGCGACGTTCACCAGCAGGACCGCCGAACCCTTGTAGGCGCCCAGGGTGGTCGGTTCGCCGGCGAGCGTACGGAGCGGGATGTCATGCAGCGTCATGGTTGTCTCCTCGGTGGCGTGGCGTCCCTCTCATTGTGACGGCCCCTCCGGGGGAGCCTGCCGCGGGTCGAGATTCCGGTAGTAGAACGTCGTCGCCTTCAGCGTGCCGTACGGGTCCGTCGCGTAGTCCGGGACGGAGCCGCACGGCGTCCAGCCCGCCGAACGGTAGAGCCGCTCGGCGTCGCTCCCCGTCTCCGTGTCCAGGACCAGCAGGGTCAGCCCCTCGGCGGCGGCGGACCGCTCGGCGGCCGTGAGCAGGGCCCTGCCGACTCCCCGGCCCCGGGCGGAGGGCCTGACCATGAGCTTGGAGACCTCCGCGCGGTGGCGTGCGTTGGGCAGGGACGTCCTGACCAGGCCGATCGTGCCCACCGCCCGCTCGGCGTCGCGGGCGATCCAGACCTGGTGGTCCCCGGCCTCCACGGCGGCGGCCCGCCGCCGCCACCAGGCGGCTGCCGCCTCCCGGTCCAGAGGGGCGAGGAATCCGACCGAGGCCCCGCCCTCCACGGCTTCGATCAGCAGGGTGGCGAGCTCATCGGCGTACGTGACCAGCGCGGGGCCGGACACGGGGACGATCTCGGTCATGAAGCGGGTCCTTTCACGTTCACGGCAGGACAATCATCAGGGCGTAGCGGACGCGTAGCGGGCCCGGACAGCGGAAGTGCGAGGGGCCGCGCAACCGGAAGCGCAGGCAGTCGCCCTCGTGCACGGTGTGCGTGGTTCCGCCGACCGTGATCTCGACCGTGCCCTCGAGTACCCAGATGTGCTGCTCCACACCGGGCACCGGCGCGTTTTCGTACGACAGCGCGGCGCCGGCGTCGAGTGTGCCCTCGACGACCTCGGCGCGCAGGCCGGGGTGCGGCGGTGAGACGGAGCGGCGCACGAAACCGGACGGCTCGTCCCGCCACACCGGCTGCCGCGCGGCCGGGACCAGCTGCGGCGGCTCCGCCTCCACCTCCATCAGCAGCCGCGACATCGTGCGCCCGTACACCGTGCACAGCTGTCCGAGCACGGCGGTGGTGGGACTCAGCTCCCCACGCTCCAGCCGGGACAAGGTCGAGCGGCTCACGCCGGCGCGGCGGGACAGCTCGTCCAGCGACCAGCCGCGCTCGGCGCGGAGCACGCCGAGCCGTGCCGCGAGACGGTCGTCGACGCTGTCGGAGACCTCGGGATCTCTCATATCCGGGAGCCTATCTCCATCTGGAGAAGTATGCCCATGAGGTGATGCCGTGTCAGGCTGTTGAACGGAATATAAGCCGCAAAGCGGGCAGAGCGAGTCGATCGTCGACCGGAGATCCGAGGAGACCGACATGGCTGGAAGTGCGACCGGGACGAGTGCGCGTCAGGACACCGCCGAGGGGCACGGAGCCCGGTCCGGCTGGACCGTGTTCGCGGCGGTGATGATGATCTTCGGTGGGGCCATGGCCGTCCTCGAAGGCATCGCCGCCATCGCCAAGGACGACCTGTTCGTCGCGACACGCGACTACGTGTTCAAGTTCAGCCTCACGGGCTGGGGCTGGGTGCACCTCATCCTGGGGGTCGTCGTCGTCCTCGCCGGTTTCGCGCTCTTCAGCGGGGCCCTGTGGGCGCGCGCCGTCGGCGTCCTGCTCGCGGGGCTCCTGGTGGTCGCCCACTTCCTGTGGCTCCCCTACTACCCGTTCTGGTCGCTGGTGCTCATCGCCATCAACGTCTTCGTCATCTGGGCGCTGTGTGTCGGTCCTCGGAAGAGCGTCCGAGCCTGAGCGTGAGGACGTAGGAGACCACCACGGAGACGATCACGAGTGGCATGACCGTGATCCCCTCGGATCCCAGCAACAGCGTGGCGAGCAGTACCGAGGTCATCGGCAGCCTGAGCATCGCCACGCACATGGCCCCGATTCCCATCGCGAAACCCGAGGTGGCGTTCAGGCCCGGCAGGTGCGACAGGGCGAGCCCGCCCGCCGCTCCCAGGAACATCGACGGGAAGATGGGGCCGCCCCGGAAGGCGCTCAGCGACGCCGAGTACGCGAGCGCCTTGCAGACGATCAGCACGAGGAGTGTCCCCACGGTGTACGTGGCGTCCTCGGCGAGCAGGCCGCCGAGGGCGTCCTGGCCCGAGTACAGCACCTCGGACGCCTCTCTTCCCGTGCTCTCGGCGTAGAGGAGCGCGAGTACGCCGACGGTCAGGCCCATCGCGACGGCCGCGATCACCCGCCGCCGTTCGACCCGCTCCTGCAAGGCCAGGGACAGTCTCCTGACGCCCGTGCCCACGAGCGCGGCGGCGGCCCCGAGTGCGACGGCCCAGCCGAACTCGGCGACGGTCGGCTGAGGGGTGTGGGGGACGTGGGGGAGGGCCAGGGAGTACGTCCCCAGGCCGGTCCACGAGCCCAGGCCGATGAAGATGAGCGACCCGATGCCGGAGGCGAGCAGTCCCGGCACGAGCACCAGGCCGAGCATCATCCCGGCGAGGCCCGACGCCTCCATCAGCAGGAACGCTCCGAGCAGCGGTGAACCCAGGAGGGCGCTGACGGCGGCGAAGCTCCCCGCCGCCGCCACCATCGCGGCCGCGCTCGGCTGGATGCCCGGCTTCAGCAGGCGCACCGCACAGACGGCCAGTCCACCGCCGAGCGCGATGAGCGGGGCCTCGGGCCCGAGGACCGCGCCGAGACCCAGGGAGGCCAGTGCGGCGAGCGCGACCCCCGGCAGCTCCGCGGCCGCCGGTGCCCCCGTGTTCACGAACCCTTCGGCCGGCTTGTGACCGCCCGTCCCCGGCAGGTGACGGACGGCCAGCCCCGTCAGCAGGCCCGCCACGGCGAGCAGCGGGACCGGCCACCACGACGGCGTGCTCCCGAAGCCCAGCGCGTGGGGCAGCTCCTCGTAGGTCAGGGACTGGAGCTCATGGACGAGCGCCAGGAAGCCGAACGCCGCCGCGGAGACGGGGACTCCGAGGAGCGCCACCATGACCAGCAGCACGGCGTATCCCCGGGTGCGCACCACGGCGAGAGGATCCGGCTGTTCGGTCCCGGGTGCCGCCCCGGGTTCGGCCGACATCGTCATGGTCTCCTCAGCGTCGGGCCCCGCTGAAACACGCTGTCCAGCCGGGATCCACGGATATACCATGATGTGGCCTTATGTCCGTGATGTACCCGCTGTCGGCGGTGACGATTCCAGGCGCCACCCGTTCTCGGGCCCGCACCCGGCCACTGCATCATGTAGGCATGATCACCATTCACCTGAAGTACGAGATCGACGCCGACAAACTGGCGGACTTCGAGGAGTACGGCCGCCGTTGGGTCGGGCTCGTCAACCGCTTCGGCGGGACACACCACGGCTACTTCCTGCCGAGCGAGGGTGACAGCGACATCGCGTACGCCCTCTTCTCGTTCCCCGGACTCGCCGAGTACGAGCAGTACCGCACGGACAGCATGTCGGATCCCGAATGCCAGGACGCCTTCGAACTGGCTCGTCGCACCCGCTGCATCAAGCGGTACGAACGCCGCTTCCTCCGGCCGCTCGACGGCGGGTCACAGGCCGAACAGCAGTAGGCCGCGGGGGAGAGGCGCACCGGGGCGTCCCTCCGCCCATGAGCAGCGGTGCACGGCGCGGCCACTTCGGTGACGGGCGCCGTGGTTTGCGAAGATCCTCCTGTGGAGACCCCCGAACCCCTTCCCGATTTTCCCGCACCGCCGGCCGCGCAGGACCGGCAGGCCGTCCGCCGCCCCGTGCGCTGCGCCCTCTGCGGGCGTCCCCTCACCGGCGCGGAATCACGCCGCACCGGGCTGGGTCCCTCCTGCGACGCCAAACTGCACCCGGCGGGCCCGGACATCCGGACCCGCCGCCACGAGGTCGACCAGGACCCGCTGCCCGGAACCTGACCGGCCGCGGACGCGGGCCCTACGCGCCGTCGAGACGGCGGAAAAGCCCCTCCTGCACCACGGAGACCAGCAGCTGCCCCTGACGGTCGTAGATCCGCCCCCTGGCCAGTCCACGGCCGCCCGTGGCGATCGGTGACTCCTGGTCGTAGAGGAACCACTCGTCCGCCCGGAACGGCCGGTGGAACCACATGGCGTGGTCCAGCGAGGCCATGTCGAAGCCGCGCGGCCCCCACAGCGGCTCGACCGGGATCCGTACCGCGTCCAGCAGTGTCATGTCGCTCGCGTACGTCAGCGCGCACGTGTGCACGAGCGGGTCGTCGCCCAGGGGGCCCACCGCGCGCATCCACACCGCGCTGCGCGGATCGGCGTCCTTGACCTCCTCGCCCGTCCAGCGCAGCCGGTCGACGTAGCGGATGTCGAACGGCTGGCGCCGCGCCATCCGCTCCAGCGCCTCCGGCAGACCACCCAGGTGCTCGCGCACCTCGTGGGCGACCGTCGGCAGTTCCTCCGGGCCTGGCACGACGCGGGCCGGCGGGAGCTGGTGCTCGAAGCCCGCCTCCTCCGGGCGGTGGAAGGACGCCGTCAGATTGAAGATCGTCCGGCCCTGCTGCACGGCCGTGACCCGGCGCGTCGTGAAGGACCGGCCGTCCCGGACCCGCTCCACGTCGTAGACGATCGGCACGCCGGGACGGCCCGGACGCAGGAAGTAGGCGTGCAGCGAATGCACCGGACGGTCCCCGTCCGTGGTGCGGCCGGCCGCCACCAGTGCCTGGCCCGCGACCTGCCCGCCGAAGACCCGCTGCAGGGACTCGTCGGGGCTGCGGCCACGGAAGATGTTGACCTCGATCCGCTCCAGGTCGAGCAGATCGACCAGGCTGTCGGCGGGGTTCTTCATGCGGTTCTTCTCCACTTTTCCGGTCGGTTCGCCGTCACAGCTGGCCCACGGCCGTGACCCGGACGACGGCCCGGCCCTCCTCGTCGGAGGCCGCGAGATCGACCTCCGCACGGATTCCCCAGTCGTGGTCCCCGGCCGGGTCGGCGAACGCCTGCCACACCCGCCAGAGGCCGTGCTCCTGGTCCTCGTCGATCTTCAGCAGCTTCGGGCCGCGCGCGTCCGGGCCCGTCCCCAGCTCCTCGTGCGCTTCCCAGTAGTCGTCCATCGCCTCGCCCCACGCGTCCTCGTCCCAGCCGGAGTCGGCGTCGAGCTCGCCCAGATCACGGACCCGGTCCAGCGCGGCCAGTTCCACCCGGCGGAACATCGCGTTGCGCACCAGCACCCGGAAGGCGCGGGCGTTGGCCGTCACCGGCTTGACCTCGTCGGCCCGCTCCTGCGCCTGCTCGGCGGTCTCCACCTCCGGGTTGGCCAGCTGCTCCCACTCGTCCAGCAGACTGGAGTCCACCTGACGCACCATCTCGCCCAGCCAGGCGATCAGGTCCTCCAGGTCCTCGGACTTCAGGTCGTCGGGGATGGTGTGCTCAAGGGCCTTGTACGCACTCGCCAGATACCGCAGGACGATGCCCTCGGTGCGGGCCAGCTCGTAGTTCGAGGTGAACTCCGTGAACGTCATGGCCCGTTCGTACATGTCGCGGATCACCGACTTCGGCGACACGGGGTGGTCGCCGACCCACGGGTGGCTCGTGCGGTACACGTCGTACGCGTGCCAGAGCAGCTCGCTCAGCGGCTTGGGGTACGTGACCTCCTGGAGCAGCTCCATCCGCTCCTCGTACTCGACACCGTCCGCCTTCATCTGCCCGATGGCCTCACCCCGCGCCTTGTTCTGCTGGGCGGCCAGGATCTGCCTCGGGTCGTCCAGCGTCGACTCGACGACGGAGACCATGTCCAGGGCGTACGACGGCGATTCGTCGTCCAACAGGTCGAAGGCGGCCAGCGCGAACGTCGACAGCGGCTGGTTGAGCGCGAAGTCCTGCTGGAGGTCGACGGTGAGCCGTACGATCCTGCCCTCGGCGTCGGGTGTGCCGAGCTGCTCCACCACACCGCCGTCGAGCAGCGAGCGGTAGATCGCGATGGCCCGGCGGATGTGCCTCAGCTGCGCCTTGCGCGGCTCGTGGTTGTCCTCCAGCAGATGACGCATCGCCTCGAAGGCGTTGCCCGGGCGGGCGATCACCGAGAGCAGCATCGTGTGCGTGACCCGGAAGCGGGAGGTCAGCGGCTCCGGCTCGGACTGGATCAGCTTGTCGAAGGTGGTCTCCGACCAGGCGACGAAGCCCTCGGGGGCCTTCTTGCGGACCACCTTGCGCTTCTTCTTCGGGTCGTCGCCCGCCTTCTTGACGGCCTTCTCGTTCTCGATGACGTGCTCGGGGGCCTGCGCGACGACGAAGCCGGCCGTGTCGAACCCGGCCCGCCCGGCCCGGCCCGCGATCTGGTGGAACTCACGCGCCCGGAGGGTCCGGACCCGGGTTCCGTCGTACTTGGTGAGGGCGGTGAAGAGCACCGTGCGGATGGGCACGTTGACACCGACGCCGAGCGTGTCCGTGCCGCAGATGACCTTCAGCAGGCCCGCCTGCGCGAGCTTCTCGACGAGGCGGCGGTACTTGGGGAGCATGCCCGCGTGATGCACCCCGATCCCGTGCCGCACGTAACGGGAGAGGTTCTGGCCGAACTTGGTGGTGAAGCGGAAGTTGCCGATGAGGTCGGCGATCTTCTCCTTCTCCTCCTTCGTGCACATGTTGATGCTCATCAGCGACTGCGCCCGCTCCACCGCCGCGGCCTGCGTGAAGTGCACGATGTAGACGGGAGACTGCCGGGTGTCCAGGAGCTCGGTGAGCGTCTCCGTGATCGGCGTCAGCCTGTACTCGTAACTCAGCGGCACCGGCCGGGTCGCGGAACGCACCACGGACGTCGGGCGGCCGGTCCGGCGGGTCAGGTCCTCCTCGAACATCTTGACGTCACCGAGGGTCGCCGACATCAGCACGAACTGTGCCTGCGGGAGCTCCAGGATCGGGATCTGCCACGCCCAGCCGCGGTCCTGCTCCGCGTAGAAGTGGAACTCGTCCATCACGACCTGGCCGATGTCGGCGTACTTGCCGTCACGCAGCGCGATCGACGCGAGGACCTCGGCGGTGCAGCAGATGACCGGGGCGTCGGCGTTGACCGAGGCGTCCCCGGTCAGCATGCCGACGTTCTCCGTGCCGAAGAGCTTGCACAGGTCGAAGAACTTCTCCGAGACCAGCGCCTTGATGGGAGCCGTGTAGAACGTGACCTTGTCCTGGGCCAGCGCCGTGAAGTGCGCACCCGCCGCGACCAGGCTCTTTCCGGATCCCGTGGGGGTGGAAAGGATCACGTTGGCCCCGGAGACCACCTCGATCAGCGCCTCCTCCTGAGCCGGATAGAGGGTGATGCCCTGCGATTCGGTCCATGACGAGAAGGCCTCGAAGAGGGCGTCCGGGTCTGCGGTCGGGGGCAGCTGATCGATAAGGGTCACGCCCCCATCTTGCATGCCTCCGGCCCGGATGAGGGAACCGGAGGATCCCGCGAAGATCACGGACGATACGCTTCCCACTCAACTCGGCTGCCGCACACAGACGATGGCGGCCCGGCCTGGACACACGGCCGAACCACGATGGGGGCGTAAACAGCCATGATGGGACCGGCACACTCTCTGTCAGGGGCAGCCGCCTGGCTGGGGGTGGGTGCCGCGGCCGCCGCCATGGGCCACACGATGCCCTGGCCCGTCCTGGTCGTGGGAGCCCTGATCACCGCCGGCGCGGCCCTCGCCCCGGACCTCGACCACAAGTCGGCCACCATCTCCCGGGCCTTCGGACCGGTCTCCAAGGCCGTCTGCGAGATAGTCGACAAGCTCTCGTACTCCGTCTACAAGGCGACCCGGGGCCCCGGTGACCCGCGCAGGACCGGCGGCCACCGCACCCTCACCCACACCTGGCTGTGGGCGGTGCTGATCGGCGCCGGAGCCTCGGCCGCCGCCGTCTTCGGCGGCCGGTGGGCGGTCCTGGGCCTCCTCTTCGTCCATCTCGTGCTCGCCGTGGAAGGCCTGCTGTGGCGGGCGGCCAGGGTCTCCAGCGACGTCCTCGTATGGCTGCTGGGCGCGACCAGCGCCTGGATCCTCGCGGGAGTGCTCGACCAGCCGGGCAACGGTTCGGACTGGCTGTTCGGCGCGCCCGGCCAGGAGTACCTCTGGCTCGGGCTCCCGATCGTGCTCGGCGCCCTCGTCCACGACATCGGCGACGCCCTGACCGTCTCGGGCTGCCCGATCCTGTGGCCGATCCCGCTGGGCCGTAAGCGCTGGTATCCGCTCGGACCGCCGAAGGCCATGCGCTTCCGGGCCGGCAGCTGGGTGGAGCTCAAGGTGCTGATGCCCCTCTTCATGATCCTCGGGGGAGTGGGCGGCGCGGCGGCGCTCAACGTCATCTGACGTCTCTTTCCGGTGGGCGGCGAGCCCGCCGCCGTAGCACCATGGCGGCATGCTGCTCGCCAGGCTCGCCCATGTGTCCCTGGAGGTCGCCGCGACCTCGGCCCGCACCCGGAAGACGGCCCTGCTGGCCGGGCTCTTCCGTGAGGTGGAGCCGGACGACGTCCCGGTCGTCATCCCGTACCTCGCCGGGCGCCTGCCGCAAGGGCGGCTCGGGATCGGCTGGAGCGCCCTGCGCCACGACGTGACGCCCGCGGACGCGCCCACGCTGACCGTCACGGAGACCGACGCGGAACTGACGGCCATCGGAGCCCTCGGAGGTCCGGGCTCGCAGGCAGCCCGCAAGGAACGCCTGACCGGCCTCCTGGGTGCCGCCACCGCCGACGAGCAGCGCTTCCTGCGCGCACTGCTCACCGGTGAGGTACGGCAGGGCGCGCTGGACGCCGTCGCCGTCGACGCCCTGGCCGACGCCGCCGGGGCACCGCCCGCCGACGTGCGGCGCGCCGTCATGCTCGCCGGGTCGCTCGGCCCCGTCGCCCGTGCGCTGCTCGCGGAAGGCCCCGGAAGCCTCGCCTCCTTCCGGCTCACCGTCGGCCGGCCGGTCCAGCCCATGCTCGCGCACACCGCCCGATCGGTGACCGAAGCGATCGACCGGCTGGGGGCCTGCGCAGTCGAGGAGAAGCTGGACGGCATCCGCGTACAGGTGCACCGCGACGGCGAGCGGGTCGGCGTCTACACCCGCACCCTCGACGACATCACCGACCGGCTCCCCGAACTCGCGGCAGCGGTGACCGGATTCCCCGCAGACCGGTTCGTCCTCGACGGCGAGGTGATCGCGCTCGGGGACGACGGGAGGCCACGGCCCTTCCAGGAGACCGCCGGCCGGGTCGGATCCCGGCGCGACGTCGCCACCGCGGCGGGCGCCGTCCCCGTGGTCCCCGTCTTCTTCGACGTGCTCTCCGTCGACGGCCGTGAGCTCCTCGACCTCCCCTTCGCCGAACGCCACCGGGAACTGGCGGCTCTGGTCCCCGAACCGATGCGCGTGCGCCGCGTCGTCGTCGAGGACCCGGCGGACGAGGCGCAGCGCGAGGCGGCCGTGGCGTTCTCCGAGGCCACACTGGCCCGCGGGCACGAGGGCGTCGTCGTCAAGGGCGACACGGCGACCTACAGCGCCGGCCGCAGGGGTGCCTCCTGGCTCAAGGTGAAACCGGTGCACACCCTGGACCTCGTGGTGCTCGCCGCCGAATGGGGCCACGGCCGGCGCACCGGGAAGCTCTCCAACCTCCACCTGGGGGCGCGCCGGGAGGACGGCTCCTTCGCGATGCTGGGCAAGACCTTCAAAGGGCTCACGGACGCCCTGCTCGCGTGGCAGACCGAAAGGCTCCAGGAGCTGGCCACCGGCGACGACGGGCACGTGGTGACGGTGCGCCCGGAACTCGTCGTGGAGATCGCCTACGACGGACTCCAGACCTCCACGCGCTACCCGGCGGGCGTCACGCTGCGGTTCGCCCGTGTCCTGCGCTACCGAGAGGACAAACGGGCCGAGGATGCGGACACGGTCGACACGGTGCTCTCCCGCCGGACATGACACCGGCCCCCGCCCCGGGTCGGGGACAGGGGCCGGGCGGGCGGCTCAGCCGCCGATGCCGGCGCCCGTCGTGTGCGCGCGGATCTCCTCGGGCGTGAGGTAGGCGTCGGTGTACTCGAAGTCGCGCAGGGTGGCCTGCTTCCGGGCCTGGAACCCCGTCCGCACGAAGTCGTCACCGGCGATCGCGTTGAGCAGCCAGTTGGTCATGACCCGGGTCTTCGCGACGTTCGTCCGCAGCGCCGCCCAGTGGTAACCGCGCGCCGCGGCCTGCGCCGGCATGCCCTTCAGCTCGATGCCCAGCGGCTTGGACACCGCGTCCCGGCCACCGAGGTCCACGACCAGACCGAGGTCCTTGTGGACGTACGGCTGCAGCGGACGGCCGCGCAGCGACGCGATGATGTTGTCCGCGAGCTTGCGGCCCTGGCGCATGGCGTGCTGAGCGGTGGGCGGGCAGATCGCCCCGTCGCCCTTGTCCAGGTCCGGCACCGCCGCCGCGTCGCCGAGCGCGAACACACCGTCGCTGCCGGGCAGCGTCATCTCCGGTGTCACCGCGAGCCGGCCCCGCACCGTCTCGGCGTCGAGCGTGGCGATCAGCGGACTCGCCGCGACGCCCGCGGTCCAGATCAGCGTGCGGCAGGGGAGCACCCGGCCGTCCGTGAACGTCACCTTGTCCGGCCCCGCCTCGGCCACGGAGACACCGAGCGAGACCTCGATCCCGCGCTTGCGCAGGATCTCCAGGGCACTGAGACCGAGCTTGTCGCCGAGCTCCGGCATGAGCTTCGGCGCGATGTCGATCAGATGCCACTTGATCAGCTTGGGATCCAGCCTGGGGTAGTGCTTGACGGCGTTGCAGGTGAGCCGCTGCAGACACGCGGCCGTCTCCGTGCCGGCGTACCCACCGCCCACCACCACGAACTGCAGCCGGGACGCCCGCTCCGCCTCGTCCTGACTTGCATCGGCCAGATCGAGCTGGGAGATGACGTGGTCCCGGATGTAGGCGGCCTCGGCCAGGGTCTTCATGCCCCGGGCGTTGTCGACCAGTCCCGGGATGTCGAAGGTCCGGGTGACGCTGCCCGCGGCCAGCACGATGTAGTCGTACGGCTCGTTCACGATCTCGTCCGTGATCTTGCGGACCACGCAGACCTTCGCCTTCGTGTCCACCCCGATGGCCCCGCCCGGCACGATCCGGGTGCGGTGGCGCCGGCTGCGGCGCAGGGAGACGGCGACCGACTGGGGGGTGAGCACCCCGGAGGCGACCTGTGGGAGCAACGGCAGATAGAGCTGGTACGAGAACGGGGTGACGAGCGCGATGTCCGCCTCGCCGGGGGCGAGAGTGCGCTCCAGCCGGCGCACGCACTCGACCCCGGCAAAGCCGGCGCCGACAACGAGAATCCTGGGTCGTGCCACGGTGTGCGTCCCTTCTCGGGTTTACGCGGTCATCGCTCGCCTGCCCCGTATCCGAGGCCAGTCACTCCCTCATCCTCACCGGAGGGGACCGAGTTCGCCTCTTGTGTGGCGGGGCCCTCCGCCGGACGGTGACAAGCGGCAGGCCCCGCCCCGGACGGCGAGCGACCGGAACCACCGCTCAGCCGTGCCAGGAACGCCACAGGGCCGCGTACGCGCCCTCCGCGGCCACCAGCTCGTCATGGCTGCCCAGTTCGCTGATCCGGCCGTCCTCGACCACCGCGATCACATCCGCGTCGTGCGCGGTGTGCAGCCGGTGCGCGATCGCCACCACCGTGCGGCCGTCCAGCACCTGCGCCAGCGACCGCTCCAGGTGCCGGGCCGCCCGCGGGTCCAGCAGCGACGTCGCCTCGTCCAGCACCAGCGTGTGCGGGTCCGCCAGGACGAGGCGGGCCAGGGCGATCTGCTGCGCCTGAGCCGGGGTGAGGGCCAGACCGCCGGAGCCGACCTCCGTGTCCAGACCCGCGTCGAGGGCCTTCGCCCAGCCGTCCGCGTCCACCGCGGCGAGCGACGCCCACAGCTCCGCGTCCTCGGCGGCCGTACGGGCGAGCAGGAGGTTGTCCCGGAGCGAGCCCACGAACACGTGGTGCTCCTGGTTGACGAGAGCCACATGGCTCCGTACCCGTTCGGCCGTCATCCGGGACAGCTCGGCACCCCCCAGCGAGACGGAACCCGCCCGGGGCGCGTAGATCCCCGCGAGCAGCCTCCCCAGCGTGGACTTGCCCGCACCCGACGGCCCGACGAGTGCCAGCCGTGTGCCCGGGGCGACGTCCAGGGTCACCTTGTGCAGGACGTCCACGCCCGCGCGGTAGCCGAAGTGCACCTCCTCGGCCTTCACCATCCGGCCCTCGGGACCGACGAGGTCGTCACCGGCGTCCGGCTCGATCTCCCGTACGCCTACGAGCCTCGCCAGCGACACCTGGGCGACCTGCAGCTCGTCGTACCACCGCAGGATCAGACCGATCGGGTCCACCATCATCTGCGCCAGCAGCGCCCCCGTCGTCAGCTGCCCGACGGTGATCCAGCCCTCGATCACGAACCAGCCGCCCAGTATCAGCACCGCGCCGAGAATCGTCACGTACGTGGTGTTGATGACCGGGAAGAGCACCGAGCGCAGGAACAGGGTGTACCGCTCCCATTTCGTCCACTCCGCGACCCGCTGGTCCGACAGCGCGACCCTGCGGGATCCCAGCCGGTGGGACTCCACGGTCCGCCCGGCGTCCACGGTCTCGGCGAGCGCGGCCGCGACCGCCGCGTACCCGGCCGCCTCCGAGCGGTATGCCGAGGGCGCCCGCCGGAAGTACCAGCGGCAGCCGACGACCAGCACCGGAAGCGCGATCAGGGCGGCGAGCGCCAGCGGCGGGGCGGTTACGGTCAGCGCACCGAGCAGCAGCCCCGCCCAGACGACCCCGATCGCCAGCTGCGGCACGGCCTCACGCATCGCGTTCGCCAGCCGGTCGACGTCCGTGGTGATCCTGGACAGCAGATCACCCGTACCGGCCCGCTCCAGGACGCCGGGCGGCAGGCCCACCGAGCGTACGAGGAAGTCCTCGCGCAGATCGGCCAGCATCTCCTCACCGAGGATCGCCCCGCGCAGCCGCATCGCCCGTGTGAACACGGTCTGCACGATCAGCGCCAGGGCGAACACCGCTGCGGTGCGCTCCAGATGGAGGTCGGTGACACCGCTCGACAGGTCCTCGACGAGCCCGCCGAGCAGGTAGGGCCCGGTGATCGACGCGATCACCGCGACCGCGTTGGCGCCGATCAGCACGGCGAACGGCCTGCGGTGGCGCCTCAGCAGGGCGCGCACATACGTCCGTACGGTCGTCGGCGTACCGACCGGCAGAGTCGTCGCCGACTGCGGTGCGGCCGGGTCGTACTCCGGTGGGGCCAGGCCGATCATGCTGTCTCCTCGATTTCCTCGGCCGTCCGGGGGGCGGTCCGGGCCGGGCGGACGTCGCCGGCCGCGGTGATCCCGTCCCGTGCGGCGGCCTCGTCCTCGGTCTCACGGGTCACGACCGCGCGGTACCGGTGGTCGTCCCGCAGCAGTTCGCGGTGCGTGCCCGCCGCGACGACCGTGCCCCCGTGCAGGAGCACGACGCGGTCGGCGACGTCCAGCAGCAGCGGCGACGACGCGAACGCCACCGTCGTACGGCCCCTGCGCAGCAGCTCGACACCGGCGGCGACCCTGGCCTCCGTGTGCGAGTCCACGGCGGACGTCGGCTCGTCGAGCACGAGCGCCTCCGGGTCGGTGACCAGCGACCGGGCCAGCGCCAGCCGCTGCCGCTGACCGCCGGACAGGGATCTGCCCCGCTCGGTGATCCGGGTGTCCATCGGATCTCCGTCCGTGTCGACGGACGCCTGCGCGAGAGCGTCCAGCACGTCCCCGCACCGGGCAGCGTCGAGCGCGTCCCCGGCCGACACGTCGCCTGAGGACGGGACGTCCAGCAGCTCCCGCAGCGTCCCGGAGAGCAGCACGGGGTCCTTGTCCTGCACCAGCACGGCGGCACGTGCCGTGTCGAGCGGCAACTCGTCCAGCGGCACACCGCCGAGCAGCACCGAGGGGGCCGGCACGGAAGCGTCGTCGTCCGGCTCGGTGTGGCCGCCGAGCCGCTCCGCCAGCCGTCCCGCCTCGTCGGGATCGCCGCAGACCACAGCGGTGAACAGGCCCTGCGGGGCCATCAGTCCGGTCACCGGGTCGTACAGATCGCCCTGGGGCACGGTGGTGTCCGCGCTCGGGGGGCGGGTACTGCGACGCAGCGACAGCACCCGGACCGCGCGCTGCGCGGACGGCCGCGAGAAGGAGTACGCCATGGCGATCTCCTCCACGTTGCGAAGAGGGAAGAGCATCAGGGTCGCCGCGCTGTACACGGTGACCAGTTGGCCGACGTCGATCCGGCCGTCCCGGGCCAGCGTCGCGCCGTACCAGACCAGCGAGATCAGCAGAACTCCCGGCAGGAACACCTGGATCGCCGAGATGAGCGCCCACATCCGGGCACTGTGGACGGCCGCCTCGCGGACCTCCTGGGAGGCACGCCGGTAGCGGCCGAGGAACAGCTCCTCGCCGCCGATGCCGCGCAGCACCCGCAGTCCGGCGACCGTGTCGGAGGCCAGCTCCGTGGCCCGGCCCGCCTTCTCGCGCTGGAGATCCGCCCGGCGGGTGGCCCGGGGGAGCAGCGGCAGTACGGTCAGCGCGAGGACCGGGGTGGCGATCGCGACCAGCACCCCGAGCGAGGGCAGGTAGAGGACCAGCCCGACGCAGATCAGCACGAGCGCGGTCGCGGCGGCCAGGAAGCGCGACAGCGCCTCGACGAACCATCCGATCTTCTCGACGTCGCCGGTGGACACGGCGACCACTTCTCCGGCCGCCACCCTCCGCGTCAGCGCCGAGCCGAGCTCCGCGGTCCGGCGCGCCAGCAGTTGCTGGACCCGCGCGGCGGCGGTGATCCAGTTGGTGACCGCCGTCCGGTGGAGCATGGTGTCGCCGAGGGCGATGAGGACGCCGAGGACGGTGAGGAGGAGGCCGGCCCTCGCCAGGTCCCGGCCGGAACGGTCGATGACGGCCTCCACCGCCAGACCGACGGCGAGTGGCAGGCCCGCGATCGCGCAGTGGTGGAGCAGCCCCCAGGCGAGGGACTTGAGCTGGCCGGCGAGCTGGTTCCGCCCGAGCCAGAGGAGGAAACGGGGGCCTGACCTCACATCGGGATCGCCGGGATCCGAATACGGAAGATCGCGAATCTGCATGACGTCCCAAGGATCGGAAGCGGAGATCCGTGGAGGACCTCGTGGAACAGTGGGGGACCAAACCGTGCAAGGTTCGCTTCCTGACCCCGTCCGGGGCAACCGATTATTTCGGGGCGGGGGACCGGGCCCCGGCGCCGGGGCCCGGTCCCCCGCCCCGAGTCCGGACGCCGGGGCCCGATCCGGCCTACTCGTCGGGCTGTTGGGAGTCCATGCCCGGCCGTGCCTTCTTCCACTCGCCGCGGGTGAAGTCCGGGATCTGCTGCGGGGCGCCCCCGGCCTTGATGGAGAGGTGGCTCAGCGGGACCGGCGCGGTCCAGGTGGCCGCGTCGTACACGTCGAAGTCGGGTACGAGCCCGAGGCGCATGCACTGCATCAGCCGGAACACCAGCATGTAGTCCATCCCGCCGTGTCCACCGGGCGGGTCGGCGTGCTCCTTCCACAGCCAGTGGTCCCAGTCGGCGTACGCGGAGAAGTCCGCCCACTGGTCGTCGGTGTGATCGGGCTCCAGGTAGATACGGGCCGGGTAGTCCTCGAAGACGCCCTTCGTGCCGCCGAGGCTGTTGATCCGTGAGTAGGGGTGGGGCGTCGACACGTCGTGCTCCAGGCGGATCACCCGGCCCTTGGCCGTCCGGACGAGACTGATCGTCCGGTCGCTCTCGATGTAGGTCTCCTTCCAGCTCGGGTCGCCCTTGGGCATGTGCTGCTCGCGGTACTCGGCGAGGCCGAGCGAGGGGGAGCCGACGCTGGTGATGGACACCGCGCGGTCGCCGCGATTGACGTCCATGTAGTTGGCGACCGGCCCGAAACCGTGGTTGGGGTAGAGATCACCGCGCAGCCGGGTGTGCCACAGCCGTCGCCATGGGCCCTCGTAGTAGTCGGGGTCGAACATCAGCCCGCGCAGATCGTGGTTGTACGCGCCCGCGCCGTGCAGCAGATCGCCGAAGAGGCCGGCGTGCGCCATCCGCAGCACCCGCATCTCGTTCTGGCCGTAGCAGCAGTTCTCCAGCTGCATGCAGTGCCGCCGGGTCCGCTCGGAGAGGTCGACCAGCTGCCAGAGCTGGTCGAGCCGCAGCGCGACCGGACACTCGACGCCGACGTGCTTGCCGTTGAGCATGGCGGTCTTCGCCATCTCGAAGTGGAAGTCCCAGGGCGTGGCCACGTAGACGAAGTCGATGTCGCCGCGCTTGCAGAGGTTCTCGTAGTCGTCCTCGCCGTTCGTGTACACGGCGGGGGCCGGCTGGCCGGCCGCCGTGACCTTCGCGGCGGCCTGTTCGGCCTTGTCCTTCACCGGGTCGCAGACGGCGACGACCCGCACCCCGGCCACGGCGAGGAAGAGATCGATCATGCTGCCGCCGCGATTGCCGAGGCCCACGATGCCGACCCGCACGGTGGAGCGCCGGTCGAAGGGGACGCCGGCCATGGTGGCGCCCTTGCGGGCGGGGGAGGCGGCGGCGTCGGAGTGGGCGGCGGGCGCGTTCTCCGCCGCAGCCGCGGAGCCGCTGCCGAGTGCCCCGAAGCCGAGTCCGACGCCGGCGATTCCGGCTGCCCCGGCTGTGGTGCGAAGCACGGAACGACGGCTCATCGAGCCGTCGTCCGTGGTCAGAGGGTCCAGGTCCTGTGGTGCGTCGTCATTCATCGAGCCTCCAGAAAGGGCGATCCGACGGTGCGCAGACGAATCCGGGGACCCGCGAGGAGGCGGGTGCCCGGACCTTGGTAAGGACCTTGAACGGTGGGGCTGTTGTTGTGCAAGGGATGGGATTGGACTCTCGCGCGTAAACCATGGACTTTGCTGCGGCCGACGTCGCGGCGGAGGGCCGGTGGCGCACGGGACGGGGGGCGACGTACAGCCGTGCGGACATGCGCCCGGCCCCAGACGAGCGGTCATGCGCCCGGTTCGGACGTACGGGCGTGCCCGGTTCGGACGTACGGGCGTGCCCGGTTCTCAGAGGACCGGGCGGGTGGCCCGCTCCAGCTCGATCAGCGCCGAGTGGTAGGGGTGGCCGGTGGCCCGGTCCATGCCGATCTCGCACATCCGGTTGGCCGACAGATAGGCGTCGTACTCCCGGGCGCCCACCTCGGCACCCTCCTTGGCGGTCGCCGAGTCCGTGAGCTCCTTGTGCAGCATGCCTCGGTCGCCCGCGAAGGCGCAGCAGCCGGCGTCGTCGGGGACGACGACCTCCTCGGCGCATGCCTCGGCGACCGTACGCAGGTGTGCCACATCGCCGAGATGCTGCATGGAGCAGGTCGGGTGGAGCACGGCGGAGCCCGTCCTGCGGAACACGGTCAGGGCGGGAAGCAACTCCTCGGCCGCCCAGACGAGCGAGTCGACGACGGACAGCTCACGGTGCAACTCCCGGTTGGACGCGGTGAGATACGGCACCACCTCGTGCGCCAGGCCCAGCGTGCACGAGGATGCGTCGACCACCAGCGGCAGCCTGCCGCCCGCGGTCCAGCCCCAGGCGGCCTCCACGATGCGGTTGGCCATGACCGCGTTGGCCGCGTCGTAACCCTTGGAGTGCCAGATCGTCGCGCAGCAGGTCCCCGCGACGTCCTGGGGGATCCATACGGGCTTTCCGGCCCGCGCCGACACGGAGACCACCGCGTCGGCGAGTGACAGCGCGCCCTGGTCCTCGGGTCCGGCGAAGATGCGGTTCACACAGGCCGGGTAGTAGACGGCACGCGCCCCCGCCCGCGCGGTCGGGGGGAGCCTGCGCGACGCGGCGCCAGGAATTTCCGGCAGCCACTCCGGCACGAGATCCGGACGGACCGCCCGGCGGGCGAGCCTGGTCAGGGCCCCGAGCACCCGGTCACCGGCCGCTCCGGGCACGGTGTGGGCCGCGGCGACCGCGAGTCGCGCCGTGGTCTCCACCGCCGTGAAGTACTTCGCGGTGAGCACCGCGACCCGCTCCTCGCGGGGGGAGTGCCGATGGTGGCGGAAATCCTTCATCATCGCGCCGGTGTCGATGCCGACCGGGCAGGCCAGCTTGCAGGTGGAGTCGCCCGCGCAGGTGTCCACGGCGTCGTAACCGTAGGCGTCCAGCAGACCGGCCTCCACGGGGGAGCCGTCCGGCTGGCGCATCATCTCCCGGCGCAGCACGATGCGTTGGCGCGGAGTGGTCGTCAGGTCCTCGCTGGGGCAGGTCGGTTCGCAGAAACCGCACTCGATGCACGGGTCGGCGACCGGCTCAACCGTGGGGATCGTCTTCAGCCCGCGCAGATGTGCCTTCGGGTCGCGGTCCAGGACGATCCGCGGCGCCAGCACCCCCTCGGGGTCGATGACCTGCTTCGTACGCCACATCAGCTCGGTCGCCTTCGGGCCCCACTCCCGCTCGAGGAACGGAGCGATGTTGCGGCCGGTGGCGTGCTCCGCCTTCAGCGACCCGTCGAAACGGTCGACGACCAGCGTGCAGAAGTCGTCCATGAACGCGGCGTACCGCTCGACATCGGTGGGTTTCGCGGCGTCGAAGGCGAGCAGGAAGTGGAGATTCCCGTGTGCCGCGTGGCCGGCGACGGCGGCGTCGAAGCCGTGCACCGCCTGGAGCTCGAGCAGTGCCTCGCAGGCCTCCGCGAGCCGGGACGGCGGAACGGCGAAGTCCTCGGTGATCAGCGTCGTGCCCGACGGGCGGGAGCCGCCGACGGCCGTGACGAACGCCTTCCGGGCCGTCCAGTAACCCGCTACGGTCCCGGCGTCCCGGGTGAACTCGTTGGTGACGGAGACGGCCGGCACGACGAGGTCGAGACCGCTGACGACCGAGGCCGCCGTCTGCTCGTACGCCTCCAGCGCGGCCTCGTCCGGGGCGCGGAACTCCACCA
Organism: Streptomyces sp. NPDC079167; assembly: GCF_040686735.1. Lineage (NCBI taxonomy): Bacteria > Bacillati > Actinomycetota > Actinomycetes > Kitasatosporales > Streptomycetaceae > Streptomyces > Streptomyces sp. NPDC079167. The sequence goes on from NZ_JBFBLO010000009.1 coordinate 152,279, forward strand.
GGAGCGCCGCCGTGGCCCGGGGGAGGCCCGCCCAGTCCGCGGGGACGCCCTGGACCCTGACCGAGGCGCGCAGAGTGTTGCCGTCCATCAGCTCCACGGCGATCGCGCCCGCCTCGTTGAACCGGGGCACCGCTGCCGCCGCCGAGGTCAGGGAAGGGAAGAACAGCAGCGCGGAGGAGACGTGCCGGTCCAGGGGCAGGGTGTCGAAGACGATCTCGGAGATGAAGCCGAAGGTGCCCTCGGAGCCGACCATCAGCCCCCGCAGGATCTCCACGGGGGTCGATCCGTCGAGGAACGCGTCGAGGCGGTAGCCGTTGGTGTTCTTGATCTCGTACTTGGCACGGATCCGGGCCGTGAGCGCGGCGTCCGCCTCGATCTCCGCCTTGAGCGCCATCAGTCCGTCGCACAGGCGTGGCTCGGCGCGGCGGAGCAGCTCGTCGGCGTCGGACCCGGCCGTGTCGACCACCGTGCCGCTCGGCAGGACGAAGGTGAGGGAGGAGACCGTGCGGTACGAGTTGCGCGTCGTCCCCGCGGTCATCCCCGAGGCGTTGTTCGCGACGACACCGCCGACGGTGCAGGCGATCGCGCTGGCGGGATCGGGGCCGAGCAGCCTGCCGTGCCGGGCCAGCGTGATGTTCGCCCGCATGACCGTGGTGCCCGGGCGGACACGGGCCCGTGCCCCGTCGTCCAGGACCTCGATACCCGTCCAGTGCCGGCGCACGTCCACGAGGATGTCCTCGCCCTGCGCCTGGCCGTTGAGGCTCGTGCCCGCCGCCCGGAAGACGACGTCGCGGCCCTTGCCGTGCGCGTAGGAGAGGATCGCGGAGATGTCGTCGATGTCCTCGGGAACCACGACGACCTGCGGAAGGAAGCGGTAGGGGCTGGCGTCCGAGGCGTAACGCACCAGGTCGGAGATCTTCCAGAGGACCTTCTCCTCGCCGAGCAGGGCGGTCAGGCCGGCCCGCAGGTCCGCCGGCGCCCCCGACGCCTTCCAGCCGGGCACCCGATCGGGGGACGGCGGGCGTGCCGTCCCGGGGCGCAGTGCTTCCGGCTTCGGCTCCAGCAGCGGCATGTCAGGTCCCCTCGACGCTGCGGTGCGGGGACCGCACCGCATGCCTCAGCAGCGGCGGCGCTCCGGCATTCCGTCGACCAGAGCGGTGAGCAGTCCGCCGAGCACCTCACGCTGTTCGGCGGTCAATGGAGCCAGGATCTCCTCCGCGGCGGCCTTGCGCGCGGCACGCATCGAACGGAGCACGGCCCGGCCCTCCTCGGTGATCTCGATGCGGACCACCCTGCGGTTGGCCGGATCAGGGGCGCGCCGCACCCGGCCGCTCGTCTCCAGGCCGTCGACCAGGGTGGTCACGGCGCGCGGGACGACGTCCAGCCGCTCGGCGAGATCGGCCATGCGGGGCGCGCCGTCGTAGTGCGCTGTCGTGCGCAGCAGGCGGAACTGGGCCGGGGTGATGCCGATCGGCTCCAGCTGCCGGCTCTGGATGCGCTGGAGGCGGCGGGTGAGCCGCAGCAGCTGCTCGGCGAGCATGCCGTCGGAGTCGGGGGAGTCCATGAGGGAACAATATCAGGACCTTGTTCATTGTGAATAGAGGTAACAATGAGCTAAGCTCCCAAAAGTCCATTCTCCCGTCAGCTCGGCCCGGGCCTCCGCGCCGGCTGCCGGACGCAGAAACACCCCGTCAGCCGCACGCTCTCGAAGGAGCCCATGAAACCCGACGAACCCCTCTGGACACCTCCAGCCGCAGACGGGGGGCAGCCGCCCGCCGAGCTGCGCCGCATCTTCCGGCTCTTCCGGCCCTACCGCGGCAGACTCGCTGTGGTCGGGCTGCTGGTGGGCGCATCCTCCCTGGTGTCGGTCGCCTCCCCGTTCCTGCTCCGCGAGATCCTTGACACCGCGATCCCCCAGGGGCGCACGGGGCTGCTCACGCTGCTCGCGCTCGGCATGATCCTCACCGCGGTGATGACCAGCGTCTTCGGCGTCCTGCAGACCCTGATCTCCACGACCGTCGGCCAGCGCGTCATGCACGACCTGCGCACGGCCGTCTACACCCAGCTGCAGCGGATGCCGCTCGCCTTCTTCACCAGGACCCGCACGGGTGAGGTGCAGTCCCGCATCGCCAACGACATCGGCGGGATGCAGGCTACGGTCACCTCCACCGCCACCTCCCTGGTCTCCAACCTCACCTCCGTCGTCGCGACCGTGGTGGCCATGCTCGCGCTGGACTGGCGGCTCACCGTCGTCTCGCTGCTCCTGCTGCCCGTCTTCGTCTGGATCAGCCGGCGAGTCGGCCGGGAGCGCAAGAAGATCACCACCCAGCGCCAGAAGCAGATGGCCGCCATGGCCGCCACGGTCACCGAATCGCTCTCGGTCAGCGGAATCCTGCTGGGCCGGACCATGGGCCGTTCCGACTCGCTCACCAAGGCATTCTCCGAGGAGTCGGAGCGCCTGGTCGACCTCGAGGTGCGTTCCAACATGGCGGGGCGCTGGAGGATGTCGACGATCGGGATCGTCATGGCCGCCATGCCAGCCGTCATCTACTGGGCAGCGGGCCTCACCCTCCAGTCGGGTGCCCCAGCCGTCTCCATCGGAACGCTGGTCGCCTTCGTCTCGCTCCAGCAGGGCCTGTTCCGGCCTGCGGTGAGCCTGCTCGCCACCGGTGTGCAGATGCAGACGTCCCTCGCCCTGTTCGCGCGCATCTTCGAGTATCTCGACCTCCGGGTGGACATCACCGAGCCCGAGAAGCCCGTCCGGCTGGAGAAGGTCCGTGGCGAGATCGCCTTCGAGGACGTCACCTTCAGCTACGACGAGAAGAGCGGCCCGACCCTGAGCGGCATCGACGTGACCGTGCCCGCCGGGACCGGCCTGGCCGTCGTCGGCCCCACAGGGTCGGGCAAGTCCACGCTCAGTTACCTGGTGCCGCGGCTGTACGACGTCACAGGGGGCCGGGTCACCATCGATGGCGTCGACGTGCGCGACCTGGACTTCGACACCCTCGCCCGGGCCGTCGGGGTGGTCTCGCAGGAGACCTACCTCTTCCACGCCTCGGTCGCCGAGAACCTCCGCTTCGCCAAACCGGACGCCACGGACGAGGAGATCGAGGCAGCCGCCCGCGCCGCCCAGATCCACGACCACATCGCCGGGCTGCCCGACGGCTACGACACCCTCGTCGGCGAACGCGGATACCGCTTCTCCGGCGGCGAGAAACAGCGGCTGGCGATCGCCCGCACGATTCTCCGGAACCCGCCCGTGCTGATCCTCGACGAGGCGACCAGCGCCCTCGACACCCGTACGGAACACGCCGTGCAGCAAGCCATCGACTCCCTGTCGAAGGGCCGCACCACGCTCACCATCGCGCACCGGCTCTCGACCATCAGGGACGCCGACCAGATCGTCGTCCTGGACGACGGCCGCACGGTCGAGCGCGGCACACACGAGGAACTGCTCGCGCAGGACGGCCGTTATGCGGCCCTGATCCGCCGCGACAGCCATCCGATCCCGGCTGCCTCCTGAGGGACGGCGTACGGGTCCCCTGCCGCACTTGAGCAACCGAATCCGGAACGGCCACGCGTTTCGACCGAACATCCGATCCTCTGTTCGCGTGTTCTGCTCCTGGGGTCGTACCTTGAGGCCGATCAGGCCGGAACGCTGTCCAGCAGCCGGGTGACCGACCGGACCGCCTGCCGTCCCGCACGGTTGGCGCCGATGGTGCTGGCGGACGGGCCGTAGCCGACGAGGTGGACGCGCGAATCCCGTACGGCCCGGGTGTCCTCGACGCGGATGCCGCCGCCCGGTTCGCGGAGTTTCAGCGGTGCCAGGTGATCGACGGCCGCCCGGAAACCGGTCGCCCAGAGGATCACGTCGGCTTCGACGGTGCGGCCGTCGGACCAGGCCACCCCGTCCGGCGTGATCCGTTCGAACATGGGGAGCCGGTCGAGGACGCCCTGCTCGCGAGCGCGCCGGACGGCCTCGTTGAGCGGCAGCCCGGTCACGCTGACCACGCTCTGCGGCGGAAGCCCACGGCGTACGCGCTCCTCCACCAGGGCCACCGCGGCCCTCCCCTCCTCTTCACCGAACGGCCCCTCGCGGAACACCGGAGGGCGCCGCGTCACCCAGTACGTCTCCGCCGCGACCTCGGCTGTCTCCATCAGATGCTGGGTGCCCGACGCGCCACCGCCGACCACGACGACCCGGAGGCCGGCGAACCCCTCCGGGCCCGGATAGCTCGCGGTGTGCAGCTGTCGCCCCCGGAACGTCTCCTGACCCGGATAGCGCGGCCAGAACGGACGGTCCCAGGTGCCGGTGGCGTTGATCAGGGCGCGCGGGGCGTACGTACCCTCGGAGGTCTCGACGAGCAGCCGCCCGCCCTCGCCGTCGCGTACGGCGCTCACGTCGACAGGCCGGTGCACCTCCAGCCCGAAGTGCCTCTCGTACGCGTCGAAGTACTCTCCGATCACCTCGGACGAGGGACGGTCGCCGTCGGCGCCCGTCAGCTCCATGCCGGGCAGGGAGTGCATGCCGTGCACCTTGCCGTAGGTGAGCGAGGGCCATCGGAACTGCCAGGCACCGCCGGGGCGGGGCGCGTGATCCAGCACGACGAAGTCCCGGCCGGGGCGGAGGCCGGCGCGGCGCAGATGATAGGCGGCGGAGAGCCCGGCCTGCCCGGCGCCGATGACGACCACGTCCAGCTCACGCGTCCCGAAGTTGTTCACGCTTCTACCAACCCTGGCGCACCTCCGGATCTTCCCGGGCGCGGCCCGCCGCCACGCCGCTCCGACGGCGAGAGAATGGGCCCATGTCTGACACCTTTGCCACACACATGCTGAGCGTCACCACGGGACGGACCGAAACGGTCATGGACCTGACGGAGGAGTGCACGCAGTTCCTGGACCGCGTCACGCACGGGCGGGACGGCCTGCTCAACGTCTTCGTCCCGCACGCCACCGCCGGGATCGCGATCCTGGAAACGGGCGCCGGCAGCGACGACGACCTCCTCACCGCCCTCGGGACCCTGCTCCCCGCCGACGCCCCCTGGCGCCACCGCCACGGAAGCCCGGGCCACGGCCGAGACCACGTGCTCCCGGCACTGGTGCCGCCGCATGCCACGTTGCCGGTGATCGGGGGGAGGCTGGAGCTGGGGACGTGGCAGTCGGTGTGTCTGGTCGACACGAACGTCGACAATCCGAATCGCCAGGTGCGGTTGAGCTTCCTCGGGTGACCTTGAGCCGGTCGCCCCAGCCAGGCCTGGCCCGGTTGCCGGCCCTCGCGCTCCCGGGAGGCAGGGCTGCAGGGCCGGGCGCCCGCCGCGCCGGTTTGATCGGTGGGGCCGACGTCGACGGTGTCACGCCTTCCCACATGTAGGACTGTGGAAGGCGCCCGGAGGAAGCGCGCAACTGGGGTGCTCCGTGTGCCTCGGGCTGGATGCCCAGCGTGAGGGAAAGACTTCGCTGAAATACCATGGAGCGAACTGGCTTTGGGGGTGCGGGTGGAAACCGACGGCGTAACCGGCCCTGTGCCGGGGCAGCAGGGACCAGCGGCCGCTTTCGCGCCGTGCAGGCCCACGGCGTCACCACGAACCGACAGGCTCGACGACGAAGTTCCGTTCCTGGCCCGGTTGGAACACCAGGAACGTGTCGCGCTGCTGGAGCTGGGCCGGCCCATGAAGTACAGCCCGCGGTCCGTACTGGTGCATCAGGACGAACCGTCCACCCACGTGGTGGTCATCCTCGCCGGGTGGACCAAGGTCACCCGCTCCACAGCCAATGGTTATGAAGCGCTGCTTGCCCTGCGAGGTCCGGGCGACGTCGTCGGGGAGGGCTCCGCAGTCAGCGGCCGCCCGCGCTCGGCGACGGTTACCGCACTCGGGAAGGTCGAGGCCGTCACGATCGAGCGTGGCCGGTTCCTGGTCCATCTCGCGGAATTCCCGGCCTCGTCCCTCCAACTGCTCAGCCTTATCGGAGACCGGACACAGGCCAGCGACCGGCGACGCGTGGAGCAAGGCGCACTCGGAGTTCGTGAGCGGTTGTCGCTCCTGCTCCTGGAGCTGTCGCGCACACATGGGGTGCAGGACGCGGAGGGAGTGCGCCTGACCAGTGGCCTCAGCCAGCACGAGCTGGCAGGCGCGGTCGGAGCCTCTCGCGAGGCGGTGGCCAGGCTTCTGAAGGAACTAAGGGAACGCGACGTCGTCCGGACCAGCCGCAGGGGACTGGTCATCGTTCGCCCGGACCAGCTGCGCCGGATAGCGGGCGGCGAATAGCCGACGGCCGTGCACTCGGGGCGAGTTGTGTGCCATCGGTTACAGATGCTGTGTGCAAGTGTTCCTTCTTCATTGTCAGACCCCCACGAGATAGTGCTCCGGACCGAGCCCAACCGTCCGAGAGGCGCTCATGACCCTGGTCCTGACGGAACCCGTCAACCGCACGATTCTGCTGCTGGACATTGAGGACTTCAGCCGACGGGACGACGTGGTGCAGGCCTGCTTGCGTCGGGAACTGCACAACGTGGTGGAGGACACTCTGGCCGCGGCGGGTGTCGAGCGGAACATGCAGTACCGAGAGGACCGCGGGGACGGTCTGATTGTGCTGGTCAGTGCCGACATCCCGAAAACGGTGCTGCTCCGGGCCCTGTTGACGACCATCCCGGATGCGCTGTGCCAGTACAACCGGCTGGCATCGAGCAGCGCACAGATGCGGCTGCGGATGGTACTGGCCGCAGGAGAGGTCGCCTTCGATCCGAAGCAGGGCACGGTGGGCGGGCTCGTCGGGCACGACCTCAACCAGTCCTGTCGGCTGCTCGATGCCGACACTCTGCGCGAAGCGCTCGCCCGGCGGGAAGCGGACTGTGTGCTGGGGGTGTCGTCCCCCGTCTACGAAGGCGTGGTCCGCCACGGACACCGCGGACTGCGCCCGGAGGAGTTCCACCACGCGGCGGTATCCGTGAAGAAGGACCGGCTCGACCTGTGGTTGCATGGGTCGCCGCCGGACGGCACCACCACCCCTGTACCGGAGCCGGCGTCCGCCGGGCGCGACGGCAGGAGTGCGCACGAGGGTGCCGCCGGACAGTTGCCGGCGGCGCCTGCCGGGCCGCCTGCGAGCAGTGGGGCGGCATTCGCCTTCAACGGCGGAACGGTGTCTGTCGGCGGCAGCCAGGTCAACGGCGGTCAGACCGGGGTCAGCGGCGGCCATGTCACGGGCGACGTGATCATGGGCACGGTCCGGCATGAGGGCCGGAGCGAGCAGGTATGAGCGAGCAGCCCGGTGACAAGCCATCGGACCGTCCTCAGGACGACACCGACCCGGCGGACGGCAAACAGGAGCCGACGAACGACGAGCACACGGAAACGGAGGATGACCGCCCGCAGGACCCCTGGGCGGCTCGGCGTGATCTGTACGAACACGTCCCGGCCGCCATCGGCGGCAGCCTCGTCGGCGGCGATCAGACCGGAGTCAGCGGGGGCAGCGTAGGAGGCGACGTCGTCCTCGGCACGAAGGTGGAGCACCACTACCGCTTCGGCGCCACCACCCACATCTCCGGAAACATTCCCCCGGCCGAACTCGACCAGTTGGCCCAGGAGTTCGCCGGATACGAGGAACTCGTGCACCCCTTGCGTGACCGGCTGCGGGAGGAGCGGGTCCTCGTGCTGTACGGCGCGCCCTTCACCGGCCGTCGCAGCGCCGCCCTGATGCTGTTGCGCTCCCTGGATGCCGTGCCCGTACGCGCCATCGACCCCAACACCCGGCCGACCGCGTTGATGGACGAGGTCAACGGCGATCAGCACGGCTACCTCGTCAGCGATCTGGTGACGGGCAGGGAGAACCCGCTGCGCGACATCGACCTGTGGGCCGTGCGGGACGTTCTCCGGAAGAAGGGTGCCTATCTGGTCATCACCGTCGACCTGCTCGCGATCCTGCGGGGCGTCGACGCCGTCTCGTGGCAACCGCCGTCGCCTCAGGCGGTGCTCCGGTCACATCTGCACGCCCTGGTAGATGACCCGCCGAGGGAGCGCGAGCTGCTGGCGCTGGACCTCTCCCGGGAGTTCCTCGCCCGGGACGACCACCAGCTGCGGGAGGCGGCACAGTTCGCGAAGGCCCTGGCCGGGCACGCGGACGGCGCGATCACCCGGGAGAAGCTGGCGGGCGTCGGCCCGGAGCTGGTCCGCGAGCAGGTCAGGGAATGGTTCGGGGACGACGAGACCCTTCTCCGGGACAGGGCTTTCCTCATCTCCCTGGCGGCGTTCGACGAAGCCGCGTACGCCCTGACCGCGGAGCTCAGCGACACCCTGTACGCAGAGTTCCAGAGAACCGAGGACGCCGGGAGGGAGCCCCAGGTCGGCATCTTCGGGACGTCCATCACCAAACGCCTGAGCCTGGCCCGAGCCGTCGAGTACCGGAAGGAGGAGCACACCGAGTGGGGCCCCGTGTTCCAGCGCATGGCCCGATTCCAGGAGCCCAGAGCCGCTGTCGAGATCCTCCGCGAGGTCTGGACGAGTCACCCCTCCGCGCGGCCTGCTCTGCTCGCGTGGCTCCGGAAGCTCGCACAGGACGGCCGGCCGTTGGTGCGCACCCGCGCCGCGGTGACGGCCGCGGTGCTCGTCCAGACCGACCTGCCGTCAGCGATGGCACTGCTCATCGAGGGCTGGGCGAAGTCGAAGGTGTATCGCGACTGCCTCGTCGCCGCCAACGCCCTCGCGACGGCGCATGCCATCGGTGCGCCGAACATCCCGCAGATCCTCCGCTCCTGGTGCGACGAGAAGGCCGGACCACGGCTTCGCTGGACAGCCATCCGGGCCTACGCCCTGGTGGGCGCCAGGATGCCCGACGAAGCGCTGAAGGCGTTGGCGGAAGCCGCTCGCACCGGGGACGACGAGCAGGAGGCGCAGCACATCGCCGAGTCCGCCGCGCTGCTGCTGAGCGACGAATCGGCGCCGGTGCGCAGCCGGCTGCTGCGGGGCCTGCTCGACATCCTCCGGGACGGGCCTTCCGGCCGCCGACTGACGCTGCACGCATTCGTCCTGGCCTGCACCCGCGCCGACGGCCGGCTGATGCTGCGGTGGTACGCGGCCGCCTCCTCAGCGGGCCCGGCCGAGGAGGCGCATCAGCTGTCCCTGCTGTGGCGGACCGCCTTGGGCGATCTGAGGTACACCGCCGATACGTTGAAGGCGCTGGCCGGCTGGGCTCGTGAGGCGAACGGCGATCCGCAGGCCGAGCGGGAGCTGGCGATGCTGCTTCCGACGCTGGTCGGCTCCGACGAGGATCGAAAGCGCCTCGATCACATGCTCCTGACCCTGCGCGGTCGCGGCGGGAGTTCGAATGCCCCACCCGCGGTGGCCAACCGTCTGCGGGGCGTGCTGTGAGGTGCCGCCTCTCGTCTGCGGTCACGGGCCGCGAAGTTTCGGAAACCACGGAGTGAGGAGAGAGGAACCATGGCGGACTTCCGTCGCGAACCCGACTGGGACCAGGGCGCAGACCGGCACAGCGAGCTGATCGACCCGGTATTGACCGTGCGCCAGTTGTCCCGGTTCGACCACCGCAGAGGATACAGCCGGATCGACAACGCATTGGTATTCGCTACGGACAAGGGGGAGTTCGAGGCCTACCTGCCACCCCACCGGCCGACGCGCTCCCTGTTCACCGCGACGCGGTACACCGCGGTCTACGAGGTCGACATGGGGGTGCACGCCTGCACCGTGTCCCTGCTGTTGCCCAGCGACAATGACGCCTTCGACTTCACCGCCGAGGTCGAGCTGACGTGGCAGGTGTCCCGGCCGCAACGGTTCGTGGCCAGCGGAGAGCGGGACGTGCCCGCTCTCCTGAGGCGCCGGCTGGAACAGCTGATGTACCCGGTCAGCCGCGGTTTCCCGCTCGACCGGAGCGCGGACGCCGAACGCGCCGTGTACCAAGTCCTCGCCAGAGCGGGCGATGTGGGGGAGGAGGCGGGGCTGCGCACGTCGTACGCCGTGCGGCTCAGGCTGGACGAATCGGCGATCGGCCACCAGCGGGAGCTCCGCCGGATCCGGTACAGCGACGAACAGCTGGGACTGTCGCACGACGTGGCGATGCGGGAAGACCGGCTCAGGGCGGAGCGGAATGTGGAGCAGGCCCGGCACGATCACGAACTGGTCATGCTGCAGGGGCGTCAGGAGGAGGAAGCCAGGGAGCTGGAGGCGAAGAAGGTCGACTACTACGAGTACTACCTCCAGCACGGCGGTGTGGCGATGTGGGCCCTGCACCTGGCACAGCACCCGGATGATTCCCGGCTGGTCATGGAGAACCTGCAGAGGGACCAACTGCAGCTGATCCGGAGCCAGTCAGAGGTCGCCCTGCAGGTGCTGAAGGAAGGGAATCCGGAGGATTACCAGCGTGCGGGACTGAACAAGCAGGCCGTGGAGATCCTTGAGGGGCTCCTCGCACGTAACTTGCCCGGTATCGATTCTGCTCCCTCCGCACCGGGCTCCCTGCCCTGGGCCGGGCCCCCCGGCACTCCGGTGCATTTCCACAAGCAGCGGGGCGGGTCGTCCGCCGACAGCACCGAGGAGGGGCGATGAGCGGTGATGGTCTGCACATTCCGACGGTGGGAGCCCGTCTGCTCTCGGAGCTGCGCTCCGAGACAGCTCGTGCGGACAGCAAGGCGTCGCTGCTCCTGGGGGCCATGAGTATGACAGTGAGCCTGCTCGGTGGTCTGTTCGCGGCTCGGGGTTGGTCATTATCCGGGCTTTCCGCCCCCGCGAGCGTGCTGTTGTGGGTGGCCATGGCCGCTCTGGCCGGCGCACTGGGATGCCTGCTCCTCGCCGTCCTGCCCCGGTACGGCACCAGTCGGTGGTCTCCGGGGCGGCCGTTGACGTACTTCGACGACATCCGCCGTGCCGCGGAGGGCGGCCGGCTCGCCGAGGCCCTCGCCGTCACCGAGGCACACCAGGCCGACGGAGTACTGGAGGCGCTGGCTCAGAACAGCCGCATCGTCGGTTCCAAACACCGGTGGATCCGCGCCGGTCTGGCTGCTTACTGCGCGGGCGTGGTGCTTCTGCCCATCGCGGGGCTCGTCGGCTGAACACACCGCGCGCCAGCATGCTTCTTACCGCGTCGTCGTGATCCGGCCGTATGCCGAGACAGGAATCTCTCATGACCACCCCCTTCGACTCCGCCCATCCCGACCGCATTATCCTGCCCGAAGCTCCGGCTTATCCGGCTGCTGTTCCCTTTCCCTCCCCGCAGTCTCCGGACGAGACAATTCCGCATGCACCGCCCTACCCGGGCAGCGCGACGCCGTCCGAGGCCGCTCACCCCGCCGGGAAGCCGGAACAGCGGTCAGGTTCCGAGAAGTGCGCGCCGCAGGAGGGTCTCGGTCGCCGTGGGCGTGTGCACCTCGCCAAGCGACAGCGGGGCATCGACGCCACGGCTGCGGGCCAACTGCTGCTGCAGCTTCCCTCGTTCCTCGTCAGCCTGGTGATCGTGGCGACACTTTCCCACCTCCTTTTCCCCGGCATGGGCTGGTTGGGGGTCCTGCTCTGGCTCGCTTCAGGTGCCATGGCGTTTCACCGGCCCACCGAGAGAGTCCTGGCCCGTCATCTGCTGGACCTCCGCCACCCCACCCCGGGGGAATCGAAGCGGCTGGAACCACTGTGGCGGGAAGTGACGGCGCGGACGGGTGTAGAGGGCCGCGCCTACGAGCTGTGGATCGAGGACAGCGATCACCTCAACGCTCTGGCAGCGGCGGGCCACATCGTGGGCGTCACCCGCTTTTCACTGGAGCGTCTCTCTGATGGTCAGCTGGCCGCCGTCCTCGCTCATGAGCTGGGGCACCACGTCCGCGGTCACGCGTGGTCCTTGACTCTGGGGCAGTGGTATGCGGCTCCGGGGCGGGTTGCGTGGACCGCTGTGCGGAGGCTGATCCGGCTGGTCATCGTCGTGGGCCGTGGGCGCATGAGCTTCTGGGCGGCAGTTCTGTTCCTTGCGGTGGGCGCAGTCGTGCTGGCGGTCGCGTGGGAGTACTGGTTCCTCACCCTGACGCTGGTGGCCGCTCCGTATCTGCTCGCCGCCGTGACCCGTCGGACCGAACTGAGGGCGGATCACCATGCGGCAGCGGCTGGTTTCGGGCCGATGCTCGCCGAGGTGTTGCACATGATGCAGGCGGCGGAACGGGAGGGCGGGCATGCGACGGTTTCCGCTCTGTCCGGGTGCGGCAAAACGGCTGCGATTCACCCGGGAACCGCCGCTCGCGGCGGTAGGGGGAGCATTTCGGGCAAGCTCCTGTCCTCGCACCCCGACCATTACACGCGCCTACACCATCTGGCGCCGTTTCTGGAGCAGCGATGAGTCTGCTCCGCCACGGCCCTGGGGCTGCGCTGTCGCCGCACCTGTGTGGACCCTGGTCGAAAGATGGGCCATGACTTGTGAGGTCTCTCGCGCTCGTCCGCTCTGATGTGATTCCGGGTTACGCATCATGTGGAGTGCGTGGTTATTTTGGAGCCGGTGAAGTAGGGGCTCTGACCTGCGATTTTGCCCGGAGCTGGGACCGGGCGAATCAGGTTGCTGGCGTGGTCTCCGCGGTGGTCGGCGTCTGCGCGTTGCTGGCCCCGTCCGGGAGTGTGTCCGTACAGGTGTCCAGGACTGGGAGTGCCACGGCCACAGGCTGCGGGGACGCCAACACGGGTGCCGTCGCCTCCCCGTCCGACGGTGTGGTCTCCGTCGGGGAGACTGACGAGGCGCGGGCGGACGGTGGCAGCGCGAATACCGGTTACCAGGGGCAGGAGTAGCGGCGCATCCGATGTTCTTCCGCAGCCGCGCTGTGGTGCGCAAGTCGGGTGGATCCTCCGCCGAGGGAGCCGGGGCCTTCGCCAACAGTGGCGTGATGATTGACAGCTCCGTGCAGGTGTTCGCCGGGCGCGCCGCCGTCTCCGGCCATCTCCTGCAGGTGGAACAGGCCCTCGCCGCGACCGACTTCCAGGGGCGTGAAAGCGAACTCGCCCAGCTGGCCGCCTTCAGCGCGCACGATGTCTCCGCGGACTGCCCCAGCGCCAGCTACTGGCGCTGGGTGGCCCCGGCGTGGTCGGGAAAGACCGCCCTGCTGGCGCACTTCGTCCTGCACCCTCCACCCGGCGTCGATGCCGTGTCGTTCTTCATCACCTCCCGCATGGCCGCACAGAACGACGCGGCGGCCTGCTGCGAGGTCGTCCAGCGGCAGGTGTACGCCATGCTGGGCGAGGCGGAGCCGCTGAGCACCCCCGCCACGCGCGACGAGCAGATGCTGCTCGCGCTGCACCGGGCCGCACAGGGGTGGGCGGCGCGCGGCCGACGGTTCGTGCTCGTGGTGGATGGGCTGGACGAGGACCGCGGCGTGACCACCGGTCCCGACGGCCACAGCATCGCGGGGCTGCTGCCACGCGTTCCCCCGCACGGCATGCGGATCCTCGTCGCCGGCCGTTGTAGGACCTGCCGAAGCACGATCACCTGAGGATCGTGATCAAGCTCGGGTGCCGCGCAAATGAGTGACCCGCGTAGTACGGAGCTAGAGGCAGCGTTGGGCGGAATCCTGACGGCACAACCATGGACCACTCGCAAACGCTCCAGTCTGCAGATGGTCTAGGAGACAGGGCCTACAGGCCGTCGCGAGAGTCCATGCGTCACGTCCGGGCAGGTCCGCGGAGGAGCTTCCTGCCGTGGAGCAGCTCACCCGAGCGCCCCAGCACCTGGTCGGCGGTTGTGCCGCAGGTCGCCCAGCACAGGATGCCGGTCGCCTCCAGGGGCCAGTACGGAGAGCTTGGTGCAGTCGGGCCACCAGCGTCTCGGCGGGAGCCTTGTCCAGGTCCGGGGTGAGGGCAACGGACTCGTCTTCTTGTATCCGGGCGAGGAACGCGGGCTCCTGGCCTGCCCTCACTCCGCTCGCGCTCCAGCTCACTCCGGAGCCGGCTGGCGATCTCCACGACCGCGGCGTCCTCGGTGGCCCCGGCCGTGGCGCACGTTGTACGGCTTGAACCCGTCAATGCCCAGGTGCAGCACGGCGAGTGTGGGGTTCGGGCCGATCGGCAGGCTCCGGTGCTGGTGGGGCGGGTACGGTTCGAGGCCGTATGGACCGTTCGCCCCGAGGGCCGCGTCCGGTGTGTCGCACAACGCGCGGGGCAGGCGGATCCGTAGCTCCGACTCCGTGTAAAGACCAGTGAGTTAGTCGAGGGTCGCCCGGCGCCCCAGTTCAGATTGGGATGCTAGCCATGCTTGAGGAAGTACCAGCCGTCCGTGGTCACCACCGCACCATGCCGGCTCTGCATGATCAGGCCCCCGCTGCTGAAGAGCCCAAGCCGTGTTCGAACCCCTGGGACCGCCAGGCATGCCGCTGGACACTGCAGCGATCTGACCGAGCAACTCAGCCTACCGCTCCGTCAATGAGTACTTCACGGCTGCGGACTCCGCCTCGAAGGGCTGTGTGTGGACCGCCAAGATGGGGCGATCTGCAACCTGGCAGCGCCACCCCCTCACACTTCGGGGCCAATTCCCCGAACCCTTCGCGCCGAGGTTGGCCACGGGTGTATATGGATGCCGAGCCCAACCAGCAGAGGCGTGGATCCGGCTCTCTTGACGCTCATCTGACGCTCGGGCGGTCTCACCGGTCGCCGATGAGGCAGGTATAGGACCTCCGACCTGTGCTTTCTCCAGTCCCCGCTCTCTGCGACATCTTTCCGATGACATATCACGTGAAGGGCCTGATCGGGTATCTTGACGGTTGCCTTATCGGAGTCTGGTGGATACCAACATCTCGAATTACAACCGCCAGGTACGGCTGTTGTTCCTTGGAGCTCGTAACACGATCTTGTTCAAGTGTGCTGGTGGGCCGTGACCGGTGTGAGGCTTCGACCGTTCGTGATGGTGTGGGTACTCGACCGTGGATCGTAGGCGATGAGTTGTGGGCGTTGATCGAGCCGTTGCTGCCGCCGTGGCCGGAGCGGTCTCCGGGGCCTCGGCCGGTGTCGGACCGGCTCTGCCTCCAGGGCATCCTGTTCGTCCTCTACAACGACATGGCCTGGCAACTCCTGCCCCTGGACTGGGGTTCGGCTCGGGACAGACGTGCTGGCGGCGTCTGGACCGCTGGCAGAAGGCAGAGGTCTTCGACCGGCTCCACCGGGTCCTGCTCGCGGAGCTGAACGCGGCCGACGAGCTCGACTGGTCACGGGCGTGCGTGGACGGTTATCACATCCGCGCGAAAAAGGGGGATCCGACACCGGCCCGTCGCCGGTCGACCGGCGGAAAACAGGCAGCAAACACCACTTGATCTGCGACGCACGTGGCACCCCGCTGAAGGTCATCACGACCGCGGCCAACGTCAACGACGTCACCCAGACCCTCGCCCTGGTCGACGGCATCCCGCCTGTCGCGGGCCGCCCCGGCCGACCCCGCCGCAGGCCCGAAGCGCTGCTCGGTGACAAGGGATACGACTCCAACGCCCACCGCGACGAGCTGCGTCACCGACGGATCCTGCCCGTCATCTCCCGCAAGGGATCACCGAACATCAAGGGCATCGGCAAGCTCCGCTACGTCGTCGAGCAGACCTTCGCCCTGCTCCACCACTTCAAAGGCCTCGCAGTTCGCTGGGAACGGCGCACCGAACTCCACGACGCCTTCGTCTCCCTCGCCTGCAGCCTCATCTGCTACCGACGCCTCAACCAGTGCCGATCGCAAGCGGTGGTACGAGTGCAAGAAGTGCTCGACACGGACGCATACGGAGTCAGCCACGCAACGCGATGAAGAGCTGGTACCCGGTGATCCCAAATCCGCCGCAGGCCATCCCGAGGCCCACAATTGACATCAGCGCCATCATCACCTGGCCGTAGAGGGGCTGGCGGGCGGAGGCGCGGCCGGGGTTGCACGGGTCGTAGCTGAGTTCCAGCTGCTGCCCGCCGGTCCGATTACGGTAGAAGTGCAGCCCGCCGTCCTGGTCCACGTACCGGTACACCTTGGTTCTGTGGGTGTAGTGGTCGAGTTGCGCCATCACCGTGATGCCGCGCCTGGGGAGGTGCAGCGCGTCGTACAAGCCTCTTCCCAGCGTCAGAGCCATGGATACCCCCGCACCCGCGAAGAGCTGAAAGAACGGCAGCGCGATGGCCCACGCCGGCTCACGGAGCACCGCCACCGCCCCATCGATCACAGCGAAGACCGCGATCACGGCGACAACGAGAACGCGCTTCGAGGGCCTCCGAGGGTGCCCAGCAGGGATTTCGGTGATCAGATCTTCGCCGTCGACGCGCGATCCTTCGGCCGCCCTCTCGGGCAGTCGGGCCTGCAGAGCGGCGCGGAACGTGGTAACGGCTGCGGTGCTGGCATCGTGAACCGCCCACACGGCAGGACGGCGGTCGGCCTCTGCAGTCGTCAGTACTACCTCGAACGAGCGGTCAAGGCTGCGGACCGCTTCGATGGCCTCCAGCGGAATTCGTGTCACGCGCCCGTCCTCTTCCCACTGAACGTAGTCGAATCCGTCCCCGAAGCGGGCGGTGGCACTGCTGCCGCGCAGCACGAGGGATGGGAGGGCAGGCGTCGTCGTCATGTGCATATGACGGCTGAGATCAACAAACGGTTGCCCACCGCCGTGGCAGGCGCACACCAAAGCCTCAGGGCAGAAGGCGGCACCACTCAACGCCAGGCGATCTTGGTTCCTGGCACCACCCAGCCAAGGCGATGATCCAGAGGCGAAGTCGTGCGCCCGGCACCGGAGCCGTCCTGGCCAGCTTTGATTTCCGCCCTCAGCCCACGCGTGCTCTCCGCCTCTGCCCCACCCGACCCGGACACTTGAACAAGATCGTGTTACGAGCTCTTGGGTAGGTCGATTCAGTCGAGTAGCCGCGTCCGAGCTGAGCTGTATCAGCGGGAATGCTCCATGCGACAGCTGTAGGCGACCAGTTGTGGCTCAGACAGTGTTGCCCCGCTTCCATGCCTCGATAATCTCGATGGGGATGCGGCCGCGGTCGGGGAGGGGATGGCCGTTGGCGCGGGCCCATGCGCGGATTTCGGTCGGGTTCATGGAGTCCTGCTGGTCGGTTGGGGGCGTCGGCTCCACGATCGGGCGGGCGGGGGTGAACGTGGTCCCGTTGTCGAGGAGGTCTTCCGGAAAAAAGGGGACCCGCGTCGTGCCGCTGATGACCGCGAGGAGGAACTGGGTGAGGGTTCCGGTGAAGGTGTACCAGGGGGCGCGCAGAGCCTGGTTGACCGCGACATCCCACGCGTCTGGCTTGTCCGAGGGCTGCGTGACCCAGAAGAGGTAGTCACCGTTCCCGGTGACTCCTGTGGCGAAGAGTTGCTCCGGGGGGTGGGGCAGTGGCCACGGCTGCCGGGCGTTGTGCCTGACTTCTTCGATCTGCTGCCGAAGTCGGGCGGGCATAGGCCCGGTAAGATCTGCCGCTTCGCGGGGGGCGTGCGGATAGTACAGAGAGAGGAAATTGCAGAACTCCCCAGGGCCATATGTGGCCATGAGCTGCTTGTAGTCCTCGGGAAGCCGCATGCCGAGTTCTGTCTCGGCCTGGCTCCAATCGGGGGCTGAGGGAGGTGACGCGGGGGGCGGGCAGATAGTGGTCAGCGCGGTCAGGGTGGTCATGGTGACTCCGGGGGAGTATCAGGGGCGAGGTTCGTCGTGAGCTGGGTTGGAGCGGATGTCTTCCTGGTCGAACCGGAGCTTTCCATCTGGTCCCTTCCGGTGGCCGAAGGCCTCGAGGTGAATGCTCTTCGGCGGTGAGTCGGGGTCGTCGTTCACGTATTCCAGGTAGACGTTGTATGTGACAACGTCACCATCCACGACAGCGTCATAGACTCTTTGTTCGAACATCCTCATCCACGGCGTGTTCGTCGGGTTCTGCGAGATGGTGAACAGATTCTTCCATTCATCCCCGGAACCGCCGAGTTGATTGGCCAGCATGTGCCCGCGGGCCTGTCCCACACCCGACTGGTAGCCCGGCGGGATGATGGTGTTCCGTGCGTCGGTGCCCTCATCGAGCATGTTTCGAGTCACGATGGCGTTCATCTCGTACGGCCGGCCGTGTTCATCAAGGGTCCACCGGACCTGTCCGCCCCATGTGGGATCCGCCGTGCAGCCGGCCAATCCCAGCGGATCGGAAAGCACCAGGGGGTTGGGGACGTATGCGTAGTGATTGATCGCCGGTGCGAGGCCCAGGGGATCAGGCGACAGATACCGGCCCAGATCCGGGTCGTAATAGCGGTTGAAGTTGTAGTGCAGTCCGGTCTCCGGATCGAAGTACTGGCCGGGGTACCGCAATGGTGTGTAGGCAACGCTGTCCTTGTTCCACTGCGTGGCTCCCCACACCGTGCTTCGGGCCCGCCAGGCCAGAGAGCCGTCGGTGGACACGAGTTCGGTAGGAGCGCCCACCAGGTCGGTGACGATCGCGAAGAATCGCCGATCGAGCTCGTTCTGTTCGCGGTCGAACTTGAACTCACGCTGGCACAGCGGCTGGAGCCCGGCGTAGTCCCAGACCATGGCGGTCCCGTTGGTACGTTCCTCGGCCAGCAGCGCGCCGTCCCACCGGTAGGTCGTGGTTTCGACTATGTGGTGGTCCGGGGCCAGGCGCTGTTTGGCCAGCCGTCGGCCCAGCGGATCGTAGAGGTAGCGCCAGTCCAATCCTTGAGGGGTACGCACATCCGTGAGGCGATCTTCTGCGTCCCACTGGAAGTGCCAGACGAGGACTCTGCCGCTCAACGTTTTTGTCCTGCGCTGCGTGACTCGGCCCTGCTCGTCGTACGTGTAACGGGTACGGCCGGCTCGCGTGATACGGGTCCCCTCATAGAGCCGATCTCCTGCGGCCGCCTGGCCTGGAGCCCGGGCGGCCAGGGCGGTCCGGGATTGGTCGCCGGCGGTGTTGTGGGCGTATTGCTCGCTCCACCCGTCCGCCTGGACTTCTTCGACTCGACTGGCGGAGTCCAACGAGAAGGTACGTTGCCCGGTCAGGCTGTCGTTGATGCCGATGGGGACGCCGTCGGCCTGGTAAGTGAAGCTACGGTCGAGAACGAAGGTGTGCTGGGTTGCGAGAGAGAGGTGACCGAGACGGCCCACGGGATCCCAGTCCTGGTTGCACTCCAGATCTCCGCCGATGTGCCGGGTGGTTTCGCGGCCGAGTTTGTCACGCTCAAACCGGAAGGCATGGTCGCCGACCGTGTAGGAAGCGACCCCGGACTCGCTGTACTCAAGGCTGCTTTCAGCGCCCGACGGCGTGCGCCGACCGATGCGTCGGCCGAGCGCATCGTAGGAGAACGTCATGGTCTCACCATTGACGGTCTCGGTCACGATGCGCCCCGAGCGATCCCGCTCAAGCACGATGGAGCAGTGGGCGTTCTCAATGCGTGCGACGCGGCCATCGGCGTCGTGCGTGAACACTGATGCAGATCCGTCACTCCGGCTGATCCGGGTGACCCGGCCGAGTATGTCCCGGTCGAACGTCAGGCTCTGGCCTGCTGCGTTCGTGCGGCGCACGACATATCCAAGCGCATCTCGCTCGTACGTCAGAGTACGGCCGTCGAAGTCGGTCTCGGAGACGAGCCGACCGGCCGCGTCGTAGGCGTACTGCCACGCCAGGCCCTGGGCATTTGTTACCTCCCTCAGCCGCAGTTCGGTGTCACGCGTGAAGCGGTAGTTGCTGTCCTCTCCGGTCCGGGTGCTCAGCCACTGGTCGAAGTGGCCCGACGTGTGGGCCGTGGTCCGGCCCATGCGGTCGGTGTGCGCCAGCAGGTTGCCCTCGCCGTCCCACTCCCACTCCTCCCTACTTCCGTCGGGCAGTTCGCGCCACGTGAGTTTCCCCTCCACGCTCCAGCCCTGACGAACGTGGCCGCCCATGGCATCAATGACCTCTGTGACACGCCCAAATGCATCCCGTGTGCAGTTACGGTGGCGCCATCGGGCCTGCTGATCTGCTCGGTGAGACCGGCAGAATTTGTGACAACCCGGGTGGACGCGCCGTGAGGATCGCGCACAGAATTCAGGTGACCCTGCCGCGTATACCCATACTCGGTCCGTTCTCCGGTGGCCCCCACAGCCAGGGCCAGATTCCCCCGATCGTCATAGCGATAGCGGCGCTGGATCCCACCGCGTTCGGTGATTACCTCGGGGAGGTTCAGGTCGTTGTAGGTCGCGGTGCTCCGTCCCCCGTCCGGGGCCACCAGACCGATCAGGTTTCCCACTTCATCGCGCTCGAAGATGGTGCTGCGGCCCAGGGCATCGGTCCGCTGCAGCAGGTGATCGGCTTCATCGTGCGCGTAGGAGGTGGTGAAGCCCAACGGGTCGGTCTCGGCAAGAACTTGCAGGGCCTCGTTCGTGCGGAACACAGAGGTGGCGCCAGTTGAGTCCGTGTACCGAGTGATTCGGCCGCCGTGGCCCGTTCCCGTGAGTTCCTCGTACACGAAGGTCGAAGACAGGATGCCGTCGGGTCCGATGGTGCGCACGACTCGGCCCTGGGCGTCATAGACGTACCTGAAGGTGGAGCCGTTGCGGTCGGTCCAGGACGTGATGCGGGCCTCGGGGTCGTAGGTGAACCGCAAGGCGCGACGCGAGGAGTTGATGACCGCATCGAGGTTCCCCTCACGGTCGTATCCGTAGCGGCACACGGTGACTGGCCCCTCCGGCGTGTGCAGCGAGAGGTCGGTCACCCGTTCGTCCTCGATGCGCAGCCTGACCTCGTAGCCGCCGTCATGTACAACCCGGACCGGAGCGCCGTCACCGCGTCGGACGAAGGTGATGCCGTTGTGGTTGCGGTCTTCGACCTCGTTCAGCCAGTACGCAGGGGACTCGTTGTACGGACTGCCGACGAAGTACCGGGTGGTCCCCGAGAACGGGTCTGTTATGCGGTACGTCGTGGAGGCGTTGTCCTGACCCACGTAGGTGAGCGGCAGACGAGCCCCTGCAACGGGCAGGACGCCTTCTGCGTCGTCCGGGGCCGGCAGACGCGGGTAGACGAGGACGGATCCGTCCTCGCGCGCCCATAGGGCCCCCTGGGCTTTGGCATCCAGCTCTATGCGCTCATCGACGGTGGATGCCCAACTCCGCCCGAACCAGCGGCCGTACCGGTATTGAGAGAAGTGGGTGCGCCGGAACAGGAGCGGTAGGGTCCCGGGGAGTGCCAGGTCGGTATGGGGCAGCGTCATCTCGCCTGTGGCGACGTCGACAGGGTCGTTCTTGCACGTCTTTTTCTCCAGCGCGATGGCATGCCGGCGCGGGGTGTCCTTGACTTCGTCGAGTGAGGCGGGCTTGATGCGCGTGTCCCCGTGCTTGCGGTTCGGCCGATCCTGCGGCGCGTCACGACGGGCATCGTGGTCCTCGGCACCCTTGGTGTGGACGCTGTTGAGGCCGTCACGGATGTCGTGGTCCGTATCCTTGTGGATCTTGGCACTCTTGGTGATGCCATCGGGCACCGTCTTACCCACATGGTCGCCGAGGTCGCCGAGGGCCTTCCCGAGCTTCTCCACCACCCCGTCGATAGTCGTGTCGAGCGCGGCGGTCAGGGAGTCCTTGCCTTTGGCGCGGCCGTGGTGCCCCTTGGCCTTGCCGAGCTTGCCGCCCGTCTTCTCACGCATGTTGATCTGCACACCGGTCAGGCGCATCCCGGCTTTGCTGTGCGCGTCATGATCGATGTCCAGGTTTCCGAAGGGTCCCGGGCCTCCTGCCCCGCTCACCGAGTTGAGCTGAAGCCCTGCTTTGCCTGCCTGAACTATCTGATCTCCGTTGTAGCCGTCCTGGACGCCGGCGACGTTCAGCGCGGCCTGGACAGCCAGGTCCGCCACAATATTCTCGATCGCAGCGACCGCCGGTTCCGTGAGTGTCGCGACGATCTCAGAGACGGCAGCCTCAGCCATCTCCTTCAAGATGCGCTTGAACGCGATACGCGTAGCCGCGATCTTCGCCCCCGCCAGAAGGGCCGACAGACCCGCCGTTACGGGCGCGAACGCCAGAGTGATACCCACCGTCGCGCACAGATCCGCCAGCTCGGCCACCGCGGCGATCTTTCGGGCCACGATGATGTCCGCGACCCGGTCCAGCGCCCGCGACGAGTCGCGCAGCCTTCGCAAGGTCCTTGTGCTTGCCCTGCACCTTTGACCAGTGCCTGTCCAGCGCGGTCAGAGACTCGCTGCGCCCGCTGGCGAGCAGTCTCTGGATGTGCTGATAGGCCGCGTACGCGTCGTCGTCCGCATCGTCCCCGAACTCCCGCAGCGCATCCGCCATGTCGCGGTAGGCGTCCTCATCGACGTTGGGCCAGCCCACACCGACCACATCGAGCATCGTGTCGACGCCCTCAGGAATTGTGTAACCCACGATGCAACAGCCCCCGGTTCGCAGTAGCCCGACCTATGCAAGATCAATCAGCATGCTATGAGATGACTATCGGGCATGCCCGAACTGGAGTGCACATCGTTGAGGGCAGGTTGTGAAGCGCCAGAAGGACGACGTCGACCCTGAGGATGCGTCGCCCGCGTCCGGGGTGTTGCCCGGAACGGCGTCACCTGCCTGAGGCGAGGAGCGGGCGGCCAGTAGTGTCGACCGTCGCGTGCCGGGCCTGTTCCGCCTAGTCAAGCCATGAGCGATCCCTCGCGGTGGCTCGGTATCATTGGGTTGCCTTAACGCTGTTTGGTGGACGCGAACGTCAACAGTGCGGAACGGCACGTGCGGTTGAGCTTCCTTGGCTGACCAAGCTCGGGCGCCACCGACCCCGTGTACCGCCCGAAGCTGGCTCCCTGGCTCCGCGACGAAGGGCCTCTACGCCGGTCGCGGGTGGCCGCCGTGGACTGCTCGGGCCGCAACGTAGCCGACTGCAGACGGCATTACCTCATCCACGACTCGTGCCCGATCTCCGGAAAGCCCCCGCTCCCACCGTAGGGAACAGCAGCTCCGGGGCCTGCCTGCTCGCCCCAGGGCGACTCCCTCGCTACACCTCCGAACAGACGAACCCGCGCCCCTGCCCGAGCACGTCGGCGCAGCCAGGGCGCCACCGACACAATCGGTCGCGAGGTCAAGGCTGGGCCGGCCGCTCGAGGTTCGCCCGCGACACTCCAAGCCGGGGAGCGGACGCATCCGGGGTGTATCCGGGAATGGATGCATACCGGTTGTTCGTGCCCGGCTGGATGAAACCTTGCAGCGCGGCCAATGCCTGGCGCTGCTTGTCGGAAACCCGGTAGATGCCCGAGTCGCCGAGGGAATCGAGATAGTCGCCGAAGCTCTGGTTCTGGATCGACAGGTTGCTGTTGACGGACTGGACCGCGTCGGGCACGGCCCGGAACGTCCGGCCGGGCTCCTCATCGACGTCGATCAGCAGCAGCGAGCGCTCGGTGGAGGAAAACGTCGCATCGTCGGCGACTATGAGCACCGGATAGCAGCTGCCGTCCGGGACCAGCGCCACCAGTTCCTGCACGGACAGACCCCGGTGACCGGAGTCGGGCAAGACTGTCATCCACTCGTCGACGATCTCGTCCAATAACGCCTGCCAGGCATCGTCGTCAGTGAAACCGGTGCGCAGGAGCGGTGAATAGTCGGTCTCGGGCAGCCGTTCGTCGGTCATGTGTCCTCCAGAACTCATCGACACCACCCAACGGTAGCCCGGGGCGCCCCAACTCATCGGCAAGCGCCTTCATTGCGCTCGACAAGGCCACGCCAACTACTCGCTCAGCGTGGCACTCCTGATGGCCCGCCAGGTGGTAGCAATGCTCTCGGACGCCCTTGGGGCGGAGATCACCTGCACGGACAAGGGCGCCCCGGCCGAAGTGGCCCGGCACCCCCTGGCAGTCACCGGCCTGTATCTCGAGAGCGCTGTCGGTGCCGGAGCGTCGTCCTCTTTTCGGGACCTGTGGCTTGGCCTTGCGGGCGCCGGCCGGGTGCTGGCGGGGTCCCGGCAGGATGTCGAGTCGATGCCTCCACGGACCAGTCGATCCGGCCGGCGAGGTCGGCGTCGGCCTGGACCGCCTGCAGCAGCCGGTCCCAGGGGCCGTCCGCCGACCAGCGGCGATGCCGCTCGTAGGCGGTCTTCCATGAGACGTAGCGGAACTTGATCCCATTGATCACGGTGCGGTGATGGTTCCACCGGCCGTCTGGAGTACCCGAAGGTGGCAGATGCGGCTTCAGTAACGGCCACTCGGGGTTCTTCAGAACTCCCGACCCATCATGCCCCAACCAACGAGCGACCAGTCGGATGTCGCATGATTCGCCTGGACAGGCCCTTGCGGGCTAAGTCTTGGTGGTGCCGGCGCCAGGTGGCCCAGGCCAGGATGCGGGCGGGTGTCAGGACTCGGGCTGGTGAGCGGCCGTTGACCTTCGTTGCAGGTCAACGCGAACAATCCGGCCGGTGCCGGTCGTGGCATCGTCGTGGGCGGCGATCACGGTGAGCGGAGCGTGGGCGAGCATCGCGAACACCGGCCAACGTCTCCAGGAGGTCCAGCGGCGGACCTGGTGCTCGTCGAGTCCGACCAGGATCGCCGGGCGCCGAGGGCTTTGCGGAGGGGCGCGGCGCTCCAGGCCAGGCAAGGCAGGGCGGATTCCACTGTCGGTCGGGCGGTCGGGCGGTCGGGCAAGTCTGTGGCGTCGGTAGACTGGGTGTTAGGTACCGGACGAGGGGCGGCGGGCGTGGGCTACGGCGACAAGCTCTTCTGGCTCTCGGTCCTGATCCAGCGCAGGTACGCCCAGATCTGCGCCGAGTACGACCTGACGCCCGCACAGGCCACGCTGCTGTGCGCGGCCAAGGACGAGCCGCGGCAGATGGCGTACCTCGCAGCCGCGCTCGGCATGACCAAGAACGCGCTGAGCCAACTCGTCGACCGCACCGAGCGGCGCGGCCTGGTCAGCCGGGCGAGTTCAGAGCAGGACCGGCGGGTCGTCATGCTCGGCGTGACCCCCGCGGGGAAGGTGCTCGCCGAGGCGGTGTTCGCCGAGACCGTCAAGCGCCTGCCCGATGTCGCGGAGAACCTCGACGCCGACGGCCGGCGCGACCTCGAACGCCTCGCCACCGCCATCGTGGACGCGTCAGGCGTCTCTGCGTCCACCTCGTCCTGACCTACCGCGCAGTCCTCCTCGGCACTCCCATGCCTGGCATAAGTTCACGGCGTGAACTAGTGTGGTTCACGACATGAACTAGTCCAGGTTCATGGCATGACCTGACGAGAGGTGGCGACATGGTCACGCGGGAAAACGGCGCGATCGCGGTCTTCGGAGCGACGGGGCAGCAGGGCGGGGCGGTCGTCGACGCGCTCCTGGCCCGAGGAGCGCGGGTGCGGGCCCTCGTCCGCACCCCCGAGTCCGGCCGGGCGCGGGCGCTGGCCGCCCGAGACGTCGAGCTGTCGACTGTCCGGATCGACGACGCGGCGTCAACGGTCGCCGCGCTGGAGGCGGTCGCTGCGTTCTACTTCATGACCCCGGAGGCGAACAGCCTGGAGGAGATCGAGGAGGAGGTCCGAGTGGGCACCGCCCTCGTCGATGCGGCGGCCGTGGCGCGCGTGCCACACGTCGTGTTCAACTCGGTCTTCGGAGCGGATCGCGAAACGGGCGTGCCGCACCACGACTCGAAGCACCGGATCGAGGAATACCTGAAGCTTTCCGGCCTGAGGGCCACGATGGTTCGCCCGACCGCCTTCATGGAGAACTTCGCGACCGTGCTGGCGCCGAGCCTGGAGGACGGAACGATCGTGCTGAGGATGCCGCTGCCGGACGACATCGCTCTGAAGATGATCTCGATCAAGGACATCGGTCAGGTCGCCGCCGCGATCCTGCTCGACACCGCGGACGTGCCCGGCGGAGCCATCGAGCTCATCGGCGACGAGCCGACGGGCCCCCAGATCGCCGCCGCGTTCGGCGCGCGCGCCGGGCTGCCGTCACGCTACGAGGCCCTGCCGCTGAGCGTCCTCGGCAACGACCTCGACAAGGCGATGTTCCGCCAGTTCGCCGAGGCGTCCGAAAACCCGTCGGACCTGGCAGCGGTGCGGGCGATCGAGCCGACCACCTGGGACCTGGCCGAGTGGATCCGCTCCACCGGCTGGACCGCGCCCGCGGACCGGGTCCGTTCCTAATGGTCCAGATACCGCAGCCGTAGGTCGTGATGTTGCCGGCGTGGCGGTCCCGGACATGGCACGGTCACCGCCTGATCCTCGTCCGTTGTGTCGACATCAGATGAGCAAGCGGTGGCCGTGGGTCACACCGTGGAGTCCGACCGCTGGCAGGCAGAGACCGACAGGCTGCTCGTCCGGATGGCTTCCAGGTCCCCCGGATCGAGTCCCGCAGCCAGGCCGGCCGGTTCCTGCTCGGGCTGCTCGCTGAGCTGCCCCGCAAGAACTGCTGGAGCATCGCCGAACACGCCGGTGACACCGACCCGCATGGCATGCAGTACCTCCTCGCAGTCCGCAGTGCGCAGCTTGTCGGCGGCCGCGGCCGACTCCTGCGGGTCGGACACGAAGCCGACGTCGACCACCTCGCACCCCCTCGCGGAAAACCGGTCGCTGACTTCGCGGGCTGAGTGCTGCAGTTGCTCCAACAGGCTCGGGAACTGGGGCCAGTACGCGCCAAGTCCCCCGGCGAGGAGGCCGACCCGGGTCTTGCGCGGGGTCATGCGGGGAAGCCCTGCATCAGTGGGCGCGGGGGTCACGGTAGTCACGGCTCAGCTCCGGTGCTCGCGCAGCGTCGGTTGTGGTGTCACCCCCCGATGTCGCAGGCTTCGTCGCCGCGCGGCGGTCATGGGCGGCGGCTGGGGCGTGTGTCCCCGCGGTGAGTCGTCCAGGACCGGCGCATGAGGCCGCGGATGATGATCATGATCGTGCCGGCCAGGTCGAAGGAGTATCGACGGCGATTGTTCAGCACTTCGGGAGGCACCGGCATCGTGCTGTTCGACGGTCGGCAGATGAGAGCGCCGGTCCGTGGCGTCTCAGTCCTTTTGGTGAGCGGCGATGATGTCATCACCGAAAGACGCGGTGAGTGCCTGCGCGATCAGCTCGGGCAGTTCGGTGTGTCCGTCGTCTTCGACCCAGTGCGTCAGTGCCGTGTGCATCGCGGCGATGCAGGCGCTGGTCGCTGCCTGGGCGCGGAACGCGGCGTCGGGATCGCTCGCATCCTCTCCGAGAGCTTCGACGATGGCCTGTTGCAGCACGTACTGACTGTCCAGGTGCCGCGCCCGCAGCGCAGGTGTCGAGACCATGAGCCGCAGGCAGTCCCGCAGGAACCGTTCATTCGCCGCCGGTTCACCCCCGTTGCTGCCGGTCGAAGCTGTGGCTGCGGCGATGAGCGCGCTGCCGACGCGGCGCACCAAGGGTTGCGTTGCGGACGACGCGGCAACGTGCTCGGCGATGAGCTGGGCGGGCTGGTCGATGAGGACGAGGTCCTCCTTGGTCGGGAAGCGCCTGTACACGGTCATTGCCGAGACGCCAGCAGCCTCGGCCACGTCGGCCACCGTCACCGCGTCGTAGCCGTGGTCGGTGAACAGGCGCACGGCGTGCGCCTGGATCAGGCGCTGTGTCTCGGAGTGCCGTCGTTCCCTCAGGGTTGGTTGCCGCTCACTCATGTGCTAGACACTACCATCATGTTAGTGACTAACACTTAGAGGGGGGAAGTCATGGATCTGATGGGCAGAACGGCTCTGGTGACGGGTGCATCGCGCGGCATCGGGCAGGCAATCGCGGTTCGGCTTGCAGCTGAAGGAGCCACGGTCATCGTGCACTTCGGCACGGACGAAAGTGGGGCGGCAGCGTCGCTCGATGCGATAGAACGCGCCGGTGGCACGGGCTTTGTCGTCCGGGCCGAGCTGGGCGTGGACGGTGATGTCGAGACACTTTTCACCGGTGTGGAGACCGGCTTGGCCGGTCGGCCACTCGACATCCTCGTCAACAACGCGGCTGCTGCACCGGCCGGCCCGCTCGGAGTGACGACCCGGGCGGAGTTCGACCGCCTGTTCGCGGTGAACGTCCGGGCGCCCTATTTCATCATCGAGCGTGCGCTGTCTCTGTTGCGCGAGGGCGCCCGGATCATCTCGATCTCGTCGGTGGCAACCCGGATGGCCAACTCGGCCCAGACGTCCTTCGCCATGACGAAGGGCGCGATCGAGACGATGACCAAGACCCTCGCCGGCGAACTCGGTCCGCGGGGGACCACGGTGAACGCGGTGGCTCCAGGGGCCACCAAGACGGCGAGCAACGCAGCTGTCTTCGACGTGCCGGGCCTCACCGAACAAATTGCCGGCATGACGGCACTCGATCGGCTGGGCGCTCCCGACGACGTAGCCGACGTGGTTGCCTTCCTCGCCTCCGACGCCGCCCGCTGGGTCACCGGTCAGATCATCGACGCGAGCGGTGGCCTGTTCCTCGGCCCACGGGTCTGACCGACGAGGGCTGAGCGGGGGCGACGCATCGTGTAGTTCCACCTGGCGTTCCGACTCTCCGGCATCCGGCCACGGAGCCGACGCGGGACTCGTTCGGCGGACATCGACTGCGCGGCGATCCGGCGAATGCCTGGTGTTGTCTCCGCACAGGCTCAAGGACGTGCGGAGTCACTGCCATCCGGCGAGGAAGCCCCATGGAGCAGGTGGGCGAAAGGTCGTCCATCAGCCATTGGCTGATCGGCGCCCTGATACTTCGGCTCTGCTTCCTCGATCCTGCTGTGCCGGAGCACATAGGAGGAGCATGGCAGTGGTACGGAAAGGGAGGATCTCAGCTGCGAGCAGGCGCCGGCAGCGGCGTCTCAAGATCGGGGCCACTGCCGGGGGCCTGGGTCTTGTCGTGGTGGTGACCTTTTGGGGCGTGATCTGGCCCTATGTCGTCGGTGCACTTGTTCTCAGTGGCGTCGGCGGTGGCGGGTGGTGGTTGTGGCGCACCGATCGGTTCCTCAGGGGCGGTGATCGGCAATGGCGGCATGACGAGGCCGTGCGAGCAGGGCAGCGGACGCTTGCCGAGGTGGACGTGATGACGGGGACAGAGTTCGAGGACTTCGTCGTGAGGCTGTGTCGACGTGACGGGTGCACGGATGTGCGGAGGGTCGGTGGCTCGCACGACAACGGGGCAGACGTGCTGGGGCGCCTTCCCGACGGGCGGAGCATGGTGATCCAGTGCAAGCGATACGCGCCCAAGCGCAAGATCCCCAGTCGGGAGGTGCGGGATCTGCTCGGTGCGAAGGTTCACTTCAAGGCCGACGTGGCGATCTTCGTGGCCACCACCTACTTCAGCGGCCCGGCGGAGAAGTTCGCCGCGGAGAATGACATCCTGGCCGTTCATCGTGATCACTTCGGTTTGTGGAACAACGGTGCCTCGCTGCCGTCGCTCGGTGCGGTCAACGGCATGGGGCAGGGTGACCGTCGGCACCGGGAGCGCTGGAAGGAGACGTACGGGTAGGACCGTCTTCCGCCGGGCGTAGCAGCCGGATCGCCAGTCGTTTACCGGGCAGGTCGCCGAAGACCGGGTCTGCACGTTGATGGGCGAGCAGGAAACGGGGTCCCGGTGAACCGACTCGGCGCTCGCCGTCGCGCCGGTACCGGAAGACATCGATTCCCTCGGTGGTCGCCACGCTGTACGTCTCATCCCCGAGACAACTCCGCGAGCGGTTCCTCCCCGAAGCCGATACGGGCCCTCCTCCTCGACGACCCTCGCCCAGTCCGACGAACCCGCGTCCGCGTCCGAGTGGGAGCCCGGATCATGATGGCTGGTTCATGCGGTGGGACCGGCGCCGGGGAGGACGCCCGGTGGTGTGTCGTGCCCGGTGACCTCGGTGAGGAAGGGGCTCAGAGTGGCCGCATCAGCCCCTCGTCGCGCCGCGCCCGGGCACCTCAACAAGAGCAGCGGTGTTCGCGCCGACGATCACCAGGATGGCCGTCCATGCGGCCGCGTCCAGGTGTTGGTCCAGCACGATCAGCCCGACGAATGCGGCGAAGACCGGGTTGACACTCATGAAGACGCCGAAGAAGTGCGCCGGGACGCGTCGCAGTGCGAGCAGATCAGCGAGGAACGGCACTGCCGAGGACAGTACGCCGGCCGCCAGCGCGCAGATGAGGGCAGTCGTGGTCGGCGGATGCTGCCAGAGCACCACGGCGCCGACAGGCACGTAGAGCGCGCCGGACACGGCCGCAGCGGCTGCCGAGCCCTCCAGGCCGGGCAGGCGGCGTCCGACGGTGCGGTTGAGCAGGATGTAGCAGCCCCAGCACACAGCGGCGAGCAGTGCCAGGCCGATGCCGAGGTAGTCGGTGGAGGGGGAAGGGCGAGCCAGTACGACGACGGCGACCGCTGCGGCCACGGCGCACAGTGCGTCGGTCCGGCGGCGCGAACCGGCCAGCGCCACCGCTAGCGGGCCGAGGAATTCCAGGGTGACAGCCAGCCCGAGCCCGATGCGGTCGATGGCCGTGTAGAGGGACAGGTTCATCACTGCGAACACCAGGGCCAGCCCCAGCACCGGCCGCCACTGGGCCCCGGTGAATGACCGAAGCCGCGGCCGGCCGGCTCCCCACAGCACTCCGGCAGCCACCCACTGGCGCACCGCGACCACCCCCACCGGACCGATCACCGGAAACGCCAACGCCGCGACCGAGGCCCCGACCTGGTTGGACAGTCCGCTCCCCAGCATCAGCGCCATCCCGCCCAGGCGGTTCCCACTCAGGGCGGGTGCACTGCTGTCAGCGGTGGCCAGGCCCGGACCGACGTCCTGCGTGCTCTTCGGTGGCATGCCCTCACGGTGCGGCTGCAGCAGCAATACGCAAAATGCATTCGACGCCCCATTGATACGCTGAGCGTATGGATCCGCAACGACCGATCTCGGCCGGTCTCGAACTGAAGCACCTGCGCTGTCTGACCGCCATCGTGGACGCCGGCAGTTTCACCGACGCCGCACTCGACCTGGGCATTTCGCAGGCCGCTGTCTCCCGGAACCTTCTCGCGCTGGAGAAGATCCTCGGGGTCCGGCTGCTGCACCGCACCAGCCGGACGGTCACCCCCACCCCCGCCGGCGTGCAGATTCTCGCCCGCGCACGCCTCCTGCTCTCCGGAGCCGACGAGCTCGTCACCGAAGCAACCACTGGTCACGCCCGTCTTCACATCGGCCACGCCTGGTCCGCCTTCGGCCGGCACACCACCGAGTTCCAGCGCCGCTGGCAGCACAGCCACCCGGAGACCGAACTTCGGCTCATCCGGCACAATGCCCCCACCGGCGGGCTCGCCGAAGGGCTGTGCGACCTCGCCGTCATCCGCGCTCCCCTCGACCTCAAACCCTGGTCACACGCGCTCGTCGGCCACGAAGACCGTGTCGTCGCCCTGGCCTCGGACGACCCCTGGGCCCGGCGCCGCAGCATCCGCATGGATGAAATCGCCGGCCGCACCCTCGCCATCGACCGCCGTACCGGCACCACGACCATGAACCTGTGGTCCGGCACCGCCCAGCCCGCCGTGGAGTACACCCACGACATCGACGACTGGCTCGCCGCGATCGCCACAGGCCGGTGCATCGGCCTCACACCTCAGGCCACCGCCGCCCAGTACCGCCGCGACGGCATCACCTACCGCCCCTTGCGTGACGCCGAGCCCGTAGCCGTCCATCTCATCTGGCGGCGTCGAGATCCCCACCCCGCCACCCACACGGCCATCGCCCTCGCCGTCGACCTCTACCGCGAGAGGCATGCTGCCGCTCCCACGGATGCGTGAGGAGATCACCGTCCGAGGCCGGCGCCCGGCAACTGCCCGATCGCACAGGAGAACCATGGCACCGCACGTTCTGCTCTACTCACGGACCACTGCCTACCGGCACGAGTCCATCCCGGACGGGATCAAGGCATTCACGGAACTCGGCGAGCAGCACGGGTTCACGGTGGAGGCGACCGAACTCCCCGCAGCGTTCGAGGGTCAGGAACTCGGCCGGTACTCAGCGGTGGTGTTCCTCTCCACCAGCGGCGACGTCCTGACCGATGAGGGACGGGCCAATCTGGCCTCCTACCATCGGAACGGTGGTGGCTTCATGGGAGTTCACGCCGCAGCGTGCACCGAATACGACTGGCCGTACTACGGCACGCTGCTGGGAGCCCGGTTCGCCCGGCACCCTCCGTTGCAGCCCGGCACCCTCGTCGTCGAAGACACCGGCCATCCGGCGACCGGGCACCTTCCCCGCCGCTGGGACCTCATCGACGAGTGGTACGACTTCCGGACCAACCCCCGCTCCGGGGTCCGTGTGCTGGCGACTGTCGACGAACATTCCTACGAGGGCGGTGGGATGCCCGATGACCACCCCGTCATGTGGTGCCACGCCAACGGTGGAGGGCCCGTCTTCTACACCGCTCTGGGCCACACCGGCGATGCCTTCCGCGATCCTCTTTTCCGCTCGCACCTCTGGGGCGGACTGGAGTCGGTCATGGAGTGAGGCGGCCGCGGCCCCACACCACTCTCCCTCCGCCCCGTTTCACTCCGCGGCCTCGGGGCGCAGCGCGTCGGAGACGGACTTGACGCCGCCGTGCGCGGTGAGTCCGCCGTCCACGGGGATCTCCGCACCGGTGATGAACGACGACTCGCCGGACAGCAGGAACACCACCAGCGGAGCCACCTCGTCGACGCTCCCGGTGCGGCCCAGCGGTGTCTCGCGGACGTTGGCCTCCCGGAAGGCCGGGGCGGCGGAAGCGGTCATCTCGGTCTCGATGTAGCCGGGATGGATCGTGTTGACCCGGATGCCGCGGGGGCCCAACTCCAGCGCCGCTGCCTTCGAGAGGCCCCGCAGCGCCCACTTACTGGTCGTGTACGCGACCGGGTAATGGGCGGTGAGGGCTGCGGAGGAGCCGACGTTCACGATGGAGGAGCCCGGAGGCATCAGGGGCATGAGGTGCTGGATGCCGAGGAGGGGGCCGGTGACGTTGACCGCGTGGACGCGGGCCATGTCTTCGGGGCGTACGTCGCCGACGCGGGCCCGCCAGGTGATGCCCGCGTTGTTGACCAGGCCGTGGACCTGCCCGTACGTCTCCCGGAGCTCGGTGGCGAGTTCGGCCCAGCCCTCATCGCCTGTGACGTCCAGACGCCGGCACCCGTCCACGGGTTCGACGTCCGTCGCGATGACGCGGGCACCTTCGCGGGCGAGCGCGGCGGCCTCGGCGGCACCCTGACCGCGGGCCGCACCGGTGACCACGACCACCTTGCCGAGCAGTCTCACGGCCGCTCCCGGTCACGGCGCCGCCCGGCCGGCAGGGGGAGGGGCGCGACACCGGGGATCACCGTGCTGGTGAGCGTGCCGACGCCCTCCACGGTCAGGGTGACGGTGTCACCGGGCTTCAGCGGTGGCGGGGTCCGCTCGCCGCGCAGGCCCCACAGCTCGGCCAGGCATCCGCCGTTGCCACAGGTCCCCGACCCCAGGACGTCCCCCGGCACGACGCGCGTGCCGCGTGAGGCGTAGGCGGTCATCTCCTCGAAGGTCCAGCTCATGTGGGACAGGAGGTCCTCGCCCACGGTCTCGCCGTTGATCTCGGCGGTCAGGGCGAGACGCAGGAAACCGTCGGTGTCCCGGTAGGGCTCCAGCTCGTCCGCGGTCACGAGGTACGGGCCGAGTGTGGTCGCGGTGTCCTTGCCCTTGCAGGGGCCGAGGCCGACCTTCATCTCGGCGGACTGCAGGTCACGGGCGGACCAGTCGTTGAAGACGGTGTAGCCGACGATGTGGTCACGGGCGCGTTCCGGGCTGAGGTCGCGGCCCTCCCGGCCGATGACGGCGGCGACCTCGAGTTCGAAGTCGAGCACGGTGGAGCCCGGTGGCACGGGAACGTCGTCCTGGGGGCCGTAGATCGCGTGCGGGTTGGTGAAGTAGAAGGCCGGCGCCTCGTACCACTGCTCGGGCACGCCGGCGACGCCGTCGACGGAGCGGCGCACACCTTCGACGTGTTCCTCGAAGGTGACGAAGTCGCGCACCGACGACGGCTGCAGCGGAGCCAGCAGCCGGACCTGGGAGACATGGGGTCCGGCCGGTACGTCGAGTGCCGCCGCACCGGCGGCGAGCAGGCCGGGCAGCCCGCCGGTCTCCGCGAGCAGCGCGGTCAGTGAGGTGACGCCGGGCAGGGGGAAGAGCGTGCCGTCCTCTTCCACGACAGCCACCCGGTGGCGGTGTCGGTGCTGATAGGCGGCGAAGCGCATCGTGCGGCTCCAGACGGGAGGGAGGAAGAATCACGGGGCGCGCCGCGAGCCGCGCCCTGGGGGCACGGCCGCGGTGGCCGGGAGCGGAGTCGTCGGGCGTCAGACGGGCGGAGCCACGAACACGCCGCGGTCGGGGTCGTTGAAGGACTCCTTGGCGACGAGTTCGTTCATCGCGTTGGCGGTGCCCCACTGGTCGGTGACCTCGGGCTGGGAGAAGTCGTAGACGTGGGGGTGCCAGGTGTCCTCGTCGAGGTTCTCCAGCTCGGTGGTGTACTCGACGGTGTTGCCGTGCGGGTCGAGGAAGTACGTGAAGGTGTTGTCACCCGCCATGTGACGGCCGGGGCCCCAGATCTTCCTGAAGCCGGCGCGCATGACCCGGCCGGAGCCGCGCATGTACTCGTCGATGCCGCGCATCTCGAAGGAGACGTGGTGCAGGGCGGTGTGCGGGCCCTGGGCGATGGCCATGGAGTGGTGCTGGTTGCTGATCCGCATGAAGTGCATGACCTCGCCCATGTGCGGGGAGCTGAGCGTGTCGGAGAGGGCGAAGCCGAGGTGGCGCTCGTACCACGCGCGCGTGCGGTTCAGGTCGGGGGAGTTGAGGACGACGTGGGAGAGCTTGACCGGGATGGCCTCCTTCTCCTCGATCTTCCGGTGCTGCCGGACCTCGACGTCGGCGGACACCTCGATGGTGCGGCCGTCGACGTCGAAGAAGCGGAAGCCGTACCCGCCGCCCGGGGTGCCCACCGTGCCCGGCTGCGAGATCAGCTGGACACCGCCGGCCAGGAGCCGCTCGGCCAGGGTGTCCACATCGGCCGGGTTCGCGGCGCCGTAGGAGACGAGGTCGAGCCGCTTCGCCTCGGCCTTGCGCAGCCGTACGACGTACTGCTCGGGGGAGCCCTCGGCGGCGAGGAAGGAGATCCCGGAGTCCTCGGTGACCTTGGTGAGGCCCCAGACGCCGGCGTAGAAGTCGAGTTGCTTGTCGTAGTCCGGCACTGCCAGGTCGACGTGACGCAGGTGGGTGAGCAGACGTGCGCTCATGGTGGGTTCCTCCTCAGATGAGAGTGGCGTCGAGCAGGGCGGCGGCGTTGGCACCGCGTACGGCGTCGAAGTCGGCCCGGGGCAGCCCCGCGGCGCGGAGGGCGCCCACCGGGTCCTCGGTGCCCATGTCGAAGGGGAAGTCGGAGCCGAGCAGCACACGGTCGGCCCCGGCCACCCGGATCAGCTCCCGCAGGACGTTCGGGTCGTGGACGAGCGAGTCGAAGTACAGCCGCTTCAGGTAGCTGCTCGGCAGGTGGGCGCAGCCGGCACCGGAGTCGGAGCGGGCGGACCAGGCGTGGTCGGAGCGGCCGATGTGGGTGGGCAGGTAGCCGCCGCCGTGTGCGGCGATCAGCTTCAGGCCCGGGTGCCTGTCGAGCACCCCCGAGAAGATGAGATGGGAGAGCGCGACGGCGTTCTCGGTGGGCTGGCCGACCGTGTTGGACAGGTACCACCGGTCCAGGCGCTCGTCGAGCGTGCACCCGAAGGGGTGCAGGAAGACGATCGCGCCCGTCTCGTCGGCCCGCGACCAGAACGGTTCGTACGCGGGATCGGACAGCTCCCGCCCCGGGGCGTGGCTGGAGATCTCCACCCCGGTCAGCCCTTGCTCCAGGGCGTGATCGAGAGCGCGTACCGCCTGGTGCGGATGCTGGAGAGGTGCGAGTCCGAGACCGCGCAGCCGGTCGGGGGCGGCCGAACAGTGCGTGGCCGTCCCCTCGTTGGCGGCCCGGTACACTTTCTCGGCCGTCTCCTCGTCCGCCCAGTAGTGGTAGTGCGACGGGGAGGGGCTGACCAGCTGGACGTCCACGCCCTGGGCGTCCATCGCGGCCAGACGTGAGGCGGGGTCGGTGAGCCTCGGGATCCGCTCACGCACCATGGGGCCGCTGACCGCGAGAGCCGCGGGGCCGTTACGCCGGGCGTCCAGTTCCTTGGCGCCGGCAAGTCCTGGCCGGCCGGCCACGAGCGCCTCGATCTCCGGGAGCAGGACGTGCGCGTGCACATCCACGGTGGGGGAGGGGCGCGCGGGAGCGCTCGACGACGGGCGGGCGGTCACGGCAGCTCCCGGAGCATCGTCATGGTGCGGCCCATCAGGCCAGGAACATCGGCGTCAGGCACCCCGTCGAGCTGCCACCGCCCGATCTGTACGGAGGCTTCCACGACGGGGCGTACGCGGACGATCCGACGCTCGTAGTACGCCTGGAACAGTGCGTCGTCCCAGGTGTCCGAGCCGGTCAGCATCTGCGTCAGAACCCAGGCGTCCTCCAGGGAAAGGGCGGCGCCCTGCGCGAGGGTGGGCGGGCAGCAGTGGGCGGCGTCGCCGACGAGGACGACCCGGCCGCGGTGCCACGAGCCCTCGACCAGCATGCGGTCGAACCAGGTGTAGTTGACCTGTGCGGGGTCGGTGATGTGCTCGGTGATCTCCGGCCAGTTGCCGCCGTAGGCGGAGGCCAGGCGGCGCATCTCGTCGGCGTACGACTCGGGAGGGATGGTGGCACGGTCGCGGTTGGCCTCGACGACGTACGCGTAGAGCGTGCTGTCGCCGGTGGGGCAGTAGCCGGCGATGAAGGCCGGGCCGCCGTAGGCGAGGTCCGTGCGCTCCACTCCGGCCGGGCGTGGGGCCGCCGCGCGCCAGATGGCCATGCCGGTCGGCTCGGGCTTCGTCGAGATGCCGATGGCGGCCCGGGTGGTGGAGCCGAGGCCGTCGGCGGCGATCACCAGGTCGTAGCGGCCTTGCGTGCCGTCGCTGAAGCGGACGGAGACGCCGTCGGCGTCCTGGTCCAGATCGTCGGCGGTGACCCCCAGGCGGGCGGAGGCGCCGCTTGCCCGTACGGCCTCGATCAGAATGCGCTGGAGCTGGGGCCGCTGCATGCCGACGGTGGCGGGGAGGTCGTCGCCACCGCTGCGGATGTCGTCCTGCGCGTGCAGGACGGTCCCGTCGGGGGCGGTTATGCCGACCGACCCGAAGCCGTAGCCGGAGGCCTCGACCTGCTCCCACACGCCCAGCTCGCGCAGCACGCGCAGGGCGTTGCCCTGGAGGGTGATGCCGGAGCCGGCGGTGGCGTTCCAGTCGTCCTCGGCCTCGATCAGCTGTACGTCGACTCCGGCGCGGCGCAGCAGGACCGTCACGGCGTTACCGGCCGCGCCACCACCGATCACCAGGACCGTGCGGGCTTCATTCATGGTGGAACTCCCTTGTTCCTGAAACTACTTGACGGCGATCGGGTTGATGGGGGAGCCGACCGCACCGGTGATCGGAAGGGGCGCGGCGGTGAGCCAGAACGCGTACGCGCCGTCGGCCGCGCAGTCCTCGGCCAGGGCCTCCAGGTCCCACATCTCTCCGATGAGCAGCCCGATGTGGGGGATGGCGACCTGATGCAGAGGCTGGAAGGCGACGTCGAACTCGTTGGGCCGCACCTCGAAGCCCCAGGTGTCGGTCGCGATCGCGGCGATCTCGGTGCCGTACAGCCAGCCGGCGGTGGTGAAGGAGAGGCCGGGGGCGGGTCCGCCCGCGTAGTCGCCCCAGCCGTCGCGGCGGGCGCGGGCGAGCTGTCCCGTACGGACCAGGACGATGTCGCCGCGGCCGACAGCCACGCCCTGGGCCCCGGCGGTCGCCGTCAGGTGTTCCTCGGTGATCGCGAAGGCGTCGGGCAGTTCGCCCTTCTCGCCGATCGTGCGGCCGACGTCCAGGAGCACACCGCGTCCGGCGACATGCGGGGCCATGTGCTCGATGCCCGTGACCAGGTCGCCTTCGGAGGTGACGGTCTTCGCCGCGTCCCGGCCGTTCCACGCCTTGCCGTGGTCGAAGATGTGCCCGAGCCCGTCCCACTGCGTCGAGCACTGCAACGGCATGGCGATGACGTCGTCGGCACCGCCGAGACCGTGCGGGAATCCCTGGAGGCCGAGCGCCGCGTCGGTGCCGGTGTCGAGCATGGTGTGCACCGGGTTGGTGCGGCGGCGCCAGCCCTTCTGGGGGCCGTTCATGTCGAAGCTCTGGGCGAGCGAGAAGCTGGCACCCCGGCGGATGAGAGCGGCGGCCTCGCGCCGCTTCGCCCCGTCCAGGAAGTTGAGGGTGCCCAGCACGTCGTCCTCACCCCAACGGCCCCAGTTGGAGCACGCCTTGGCGGCCTCGGCTATCGAGCCCTCGGGGTCGGTGCGGTCGAGGGTCATGACGTCTCCGTGACACACCGGGTGCGCTGAGCGCCGAGGCCGGTGATGGAGCCGTCCATGACGTCGCCGTCGCGCAGCAGCCGTCCCCAGTGCATGCCGTTGCCGGCCGGTGAGCCGGTCAGCACCAGGTCACCTGGCAGCAGCCGGGCGCTCTGCGAGGCGTAGGACACCATGCGCGCGACGTCGAAGATCATGTCCTCGGTGGACTCGTCCTGCATGATCTCGCCGTTCAGCTTCAGCACGAGGCGCAGGTCGTCGGTGTCAGTGACCGACTCGGCCGGCACGATCCAGGGGCCGAGCGGGGTGAAACCGGGCGCGTTCTTGCTGCGCAGCCAGTCGGTGCCGATCTGGGGCATGTCCCGGCGGAAGACGGTGGCACGGTCGGTCAGGTCGTTGGCGATCGTGTAGCCGACGACGTACCCGAGGGCCTCCTCCACGGACACCTGGTGTGCCGGCCGTCCGATGACCGCCACCAACTCCAGCTCCCAGTCCGGCTTCTCGGCCCATGCGGGGAGTACGACGTCGTCGTACGGGCCGGTGATCGCGCTCGGCAGGCCGATGAAGACGTACGGAAGGTCCTCGGCTGCCCGGCGGTCCATGATCTCCGCCGCCTCGGCACGCCGCTCCTCATCGGAGCGGTCGTCGCCCGGCGCCCGGTGCGCGACATGCAGGTCGATCACGTGCTGCCGGTAGTTGGCGCCCGACTGGAACACCTGCCGCGGTTCGACCGGAGCGTGCACCCGGAAGCCCGCCAGCGGCATGCGCTCCGGACCGCTGTCATCGGCCAGCGCCGTGAGCCGCGCCGCAGCCGTGTCCCACGACTCCAGGAGCGTACGAACCGACAGGGAGTCGTCACCGAAGGCGGTGCGCAGGTCGAGCACCTGGGCGTCCGGCGTGACGAGCGCGGGGAAGGCCGGTCCGTCCGGTGCCGAGAGCGTGGCCAGAGCGAACGGTCCGGCGAACAGCGCGGACGCGGATGCGGAATTCACGAACATGTCCTCCTGATTGCGGTGTGACTAATCTGGACCCAGCACCAGCGATCAGGGAAATCGATTCTGTGGATGATTGCCATCCATCGCGTTTATTTGTTCCTGCTCGGAGCCCCACAGCAAGGGAAATCCCGTGAATCTGGCCCGCCTCGACCTCAACCTCGTCGTCGCCCTGCGCGCCCTGCTCGAGGAACGCAACGTCACCAGGGCCGGGCAGCGCGTCGGGCTCAGCCAGCCCGCGATGAGCGCTTCCCTGGCCCGGCTGCGCCGCCACTTCGGCGACGACCTGCTCGCCCGTGTCGGCGGCCACTACGAACTCACCGCCCTCGGCCAGGTCCTCCTGCTCCGCACGTCCACCGCCTACGAAGTGGTGGAGCGCCTTTTCGCCAGCCAGGCCGACTTCGACCCGGCCAGCGAGGAACGCGAGTTCAAACTGGTGGCTTCCGACTACGCGGTCGCCGTGTTCGGAGCCGAACTCGCCCGGGTCGTCCACGAGGAGGCCCCCGGCATCCGGCTGCGCTTCGTCCAGACCCCGCCCACGGTGGTCGACGACACGGCCACACTGTTGAGCACCACCGACGGTCTGCTCATGCCGCACGGCGTGATCAGCGACTTCCCCGCCACCGACCTCTACGACGACACCTGGGTCTTCCTCGTCGCGGACGACCATCCGAGCGTCGAAGACCGCCTCACCCTGAGCGACCTGGGGCGGCTGCCGTGGGTCACCTACCAACGGACCTATGACGCCCCCGCCGTGCGACAGCTCGGCATGCTCGGTATCGAGCCGCGCGTGGAGGTCTCCGTCGACAGCTTCCAGCTGCTCCCGCTGCTGGTGGCGGGCACGCGGCGCATCGCCCTGATCCAGGAGCGGCTCGCCCGGCTCCTCGCACCGCTCGCCGCCGTGCGGACCGTGGAGCCCCCGTACGAAGCGGTGCCGCTGCGGGAGGCGATGTGGTGGCACCCGGTCCACACCCACGACGCGGCCCACATCTGGCTGCGTGACACGACTGCGCGCGTGGGCAGGCGCATGGACGACGAGCCCGGAGCACCGGAGACCCACTGACCGGCCCCTCCCCGCGGTGACCGCGGCCGGGGCGCGGGACCTCCGTCGACGGCATGGATCAGCGGCATCCGAGACCTGGATCGCGGAAGGGGCGGGGCAGCGCCGCGCAGGAACGCCACCGGGCGACGGGCCCTCGCTCTCCCACAGCGAGGGCCCGGGCCGGCTGCCGCCGCTACGCCGGCGCCGACCACGTCGTACGGCTCCAGTGCGGCGATCACCTCCTCCGGGCCGCCCAGGATCGTTACTCGGCGGATGTCAGGCATGAGCTGAGCTGTGCCCTTGACGTGTGTGTGGGCGTGGTCCGCGTCGGGAGCAGTGTCACTGTCCCGTCGCTGCCGGGCGCTTCGTGCGTGACACTTCCGGAAGGGCGTCGGGGTGACCGCCGGCCTCTCCGTCACCGGTCGTGGGGGTGTGCGGCGAGGGCGGGGGTAGGTGGTGAATAGGAGCCGAGCGAGGGAGAGGCGATGGCGAAGGACACGTCGCTGCGTGCGATGGGGTGGGCGCAGTCGTTTCCGGTGGCGCAAGGTGTGCGGGCCGGCCGTCGGTGGACGCGGGAGCACCTGACGTCCCTGGAGTGGACGAAGGACGCCCCCGAGACGGTGGACGCGATACTGCTCAGCGTCTCCGAGCTGATCACCAACGCGCATGTGCACGCGCACAGCGACGCCCAGTTGGTCCTCACCTGGGACAGCCACTGCCTGCACGTGAGTGTCCACGACTCCGCTTCCCTGCCCCCCGCCCAGCAGCCCGAAGATGTCACGACGACCGGGGGCCGCGGACTGGCCATCATCGACGCGCTCGCCGACGGCTGGGCCACACATCCGCAGGCGTCCGGCAAGACCGTCACCGCCTGCTTCGTGCCGCCGGGCGCTCCGAAGCCCCGGCACGGCGGGGACGTCAGCTGAGCTCAGGACGGAGGCGAACGGGAGCGGAAGGCGCACGGGCTGCCGGGGTCGTGGGCTCTTGGCGTGACGCGATAATTAATATTTAATATCGCTGGGTCATCCGCCTCGCCCGGCGCCGCGCCGCCCGCGGCCGTCTCCTGGAGCACCTTCTTGAAGATCGCACGCGTCGAGACCTTCGCCGTACCACCCCGCTGGCTCTTCTGCCGCGTGGAGACCGACGACGGCGTCGTCGGCTGGGGGGAGCCGGTCGTCGAGGGGCGGGCGGCGACCGTGCGCACCGCCGTCCACGAACTCGCCGAACTCCTCATCGGCAAGGACCCGATGCGCATCGAGGACCACTGGCAGGTCATGACCAAGGGCTCCTTCTACCGAGGAGGGCCCGTTCTCTCGAGCGCCGTCGCCGGACTCGACCAGGCGCTGTGGGACATAACCGGCAAGACGCTCGGAGTACCCGTCCACGTCCTTCTGGGCGGGCCGGTCCGCGAGCGGGTACGGGCCTACAGCTGGGTGGGCGGAGACGAACCGGGGGAGATCGCCGACGCCGTCCAGGCACAGGTGGAGGCCGGGTTCACCGCGGTGAAGATGAACGCCTCCGGCAGGATGAACCGGATCGCGACCACCCGTGACATCGATGCCGTCGTCCAGCGCGCCGCGACGGCCCGCGAGGTCCTCGGCCCGGACCGCGACTTCGCGATGGACTTCCACGGACGGTTCAACCTGGCGAACTCCCGCCGGGTCCTGCCGCACCTCGCGCCGCTGAATCCGCTGTTCGTCGAGGAACCCGTGCTGCCCGAGCACACCCACCTGCTGCGGGACGTCGTCGAGGCGACGCCGATCCCCGTGGCCACGGGCGAACGGCTCTTCTCGCGGACCGACGCGCTGCCCGCGCTCCAGGCCGGTGTCGCCGTACTCCAACCTGACCTCTCGCACGCAGGCGGCATCTCCGAGGTGCGTCGTATCGCGGCCCTGGCGGAGACCTTCGACGTACTCGTGGCCCCGCACTGCCCCCTGGGGCCCCTCTCCCTCGCCGCGAGCCTCCAGATCGCGTTCTCCGTACCCAACTTCCTCATCCAGGAACAGAGCATCGGCATCCACTACAACACGGGCGCCGAAGTGCTCGACTACGTCGTCGACCGGGAGGTGTTCCGCTTCGACGAAGGGCATCTGCACCGGCCCACCCGGCCGGGACTGGGGATCGAGGTCGATGAGAGAGTCGTACGGGCGGCCGACGGAAGAACACCGGACTGGCGCGGTCCGATCTGGCGCCACCCGGACGGTTCCTTCGCCGAGTGGTGAGCGGCCGCACGCCGTCCCGCCCGCCGCGCCGACCCGACGTACACCTCACGCCACACCTCACGGAGCAGTAAGCCCACATGGAAACAGACGATTTCACCACCCGGCTGCGCCGCGACCGCCTCGTCGCGATCGTGCGGGGCAGCGATGCCGAAGCCTCGCTGCGCACAGTGCTGACCCTGGCGGAGGAGGGCATCGGGCTCATCGAGGTCTCCCTGAACACGGCCGACGCCCTCACGGTCATCTCCCGAGCGGCGAGCGCCGTGGACCCGTCCGTCGCGATC
The DNA here is from genome assembly GCF_040686735.1 of Streptomyces sp. NPDC079167. Taxonomy (NCBI): domain Bacteria; kingdom Bacillati; phylum Actinomycetota; class Actinomycetes; order Kitasatosporales; family Streptomycetaceae; genus Streptomyces; species Streptomyces sp. NPDC079167. The sequence continues at coordinate 195,090 of NZ_JBFBLO010000009.1, forward strand.
GGGGCGGGGACCGTCGTCACCACGGACGACGCCCGGCGTGCCCAGGAAGCGGGCGCGACCTGGATCGTCACTCCCGCGCTCGGCGGCGGGTTCGAGGAGGCGGTGGCCCGGCACCTGCCGGTGCTGGCGGGCGCGCTCACCCCGTCCGAAGCGGTCGCGGTGAGCACCGGAGGCGCGAGCGCGGTCAAGCTCTTTCCCGCCTCGCTGGGCGGCCCCGCCTATCTTCGCGCCCTGCGCGACCCCTTCCCCGGCCTGCCGTTCGTACCGGTCGGCGGCGTGGACGCTCAGGCGGCCGAGGAGTACTTCGCGGCAGGGGCGGTCGCTGTGGGAGTGGGCAGCCCGCTCGCCGGTGACGCACCGCACGGCGGTGACCTGGCCGCCCTGCGGGCACGGGCGAAGAACTTCCTGAACGTCTGCCGCACGGAGGTGCGCCCGTGAGTATCCCGGCAGTGGACGTCCTCACCTTCGGTGAGGCCATGCTCTCGTTGCAGAGCGAGGGGCCGCTGAGCGCGGGCGGTACGGCGCGGACGACGGTGGCGGGGGCCGAGTTCAACGTCGCCGTGGGCGTGGCGCGGCTCGGCCACCGCGTCTCGTGGGCCGGGCGCACCGGCAGGGACGAACCGGGCCGGGTGATCCTTCGCACCTTGCGCGGCGAGGGTGTCGGGACCAGCCACGCCACGACGGACCCCCAGGCGCCGACCGGCGCCATGCTCCGGGAGCGACGCGTCGCCGACCTGGCACGCGTGCACTACTGGCGCGCGGGATCGGCCGCCTCCCGACAGCGGCCCGAGGACCTCGCCCCGGCCCTGGAAGCGGGGGCCCGCATCCTGCACCTGACCGGCATCACCTGCGCGCTCGGCGACGGCCCGCGGGCCGCCGTGCGGTCCGCCGCCGCGTACGCCGCCGAGCACGGCTGGACGGTCACCCTGGACGTCAACCACCGCACCCGGCTGTGGAGCCGGGACGCAGCGGTGGCCGCGCTGGTCCCCCTCCTCCCGTACGTGGACGTCGTGATCGCGTCCGACGACGAACTTCCCCTCCTGTGCGCGGGCGCCGGGGCGGCCGCCGACAGGGCGGAAGCCGACCTGGCCCAGGAACTGTTCGAGGCGGGGATCGGCGAAGTGGCCGTCAAACGCGGCGCGGACGGCGCCGTCCTCCACCTCCCCGGTGGGCCCCCGGTGGCCGTCGCCGCGCGTGCGGTGCCGGTCACCGACACCGTCGGTGCGGGCGACGCGTTCTGCGCCGGGTACCTGTCCGGCCTGCTCGACGGCCTCGACCCGCTTGCCAGGCTCCACCGTGCCACCACCACCGCGGCCTTCGGCGTCGCCTCGAACGGTGACTGGGAAGGGCTGCCCCACCGCGACGAACTGTCCCTGCTGGACGCCACACCCGGCAGCGCCGTCCGCTGATCCCGCCCGGCCCCGGAGCCGGGGTTCCGCACCCGCGGGGCCCACCCGCACAGCGCGCACATCGGTGCGTGTACCGAGAGGAGAGCGCGACATGGCGTCCTACAGCGGACGAGGCGTCCACGGACAGGTCGTGCACATCCTCGGGGCGCGCATCGTGGGCGGAGGCATCCCCGTGGGAGCGACCCTGGACGTCCGCGCACTGGGCGGGGAACTCGACGTGAGCCTCACCGTCATGCGGGAATCCCTCAAGGTCCTCGCGAGCAAAGGGCTGATCGACGCACGTCAGAAGCGTGGAACGTTCGTCACCGAGCGAAGCCGCTGGAACCTGCTCGACGCGGACGTCATTCGGTGGAGGGTCGACGGAGGCGACGCCGGCCGGCTGATGCGGGACCTCGCGGACGTCCGGTCGATCGTCGAACCGGCGGCGGCCCGCCGTGCCGCCCTGCACCGGACGGACGCGGACCTGGCCACGCTCCAGGAGGCACTGGACGCCATGGGGCGCGCCCGCACCGATTCGGCCGCCGCGGCGGAGAGCGACGCGGCCTTCCACCGGGCCCTGCTGGCCGCCACCGGCAACGAGATGCTGAGCCGCATGGACATGCTGCTCGAACCGGGTCTCCGTGAGCGCGACCGGCTCGTCCACGCACACGCCGAAGCCGACGACCCCGTGCCCAGCCATCAGGCCGTGCTGGACGCCGTCCGGGACCGTGACCCGGCCCGGGCGGAACTCGCGATGCTCGACCTGCTCGCCAAGGCGGCGGACGACATCCAGCAGATCACCGCGGATTTCGAGGACCCGCCGAAGAGACGGCCGGCCTCAGGCACCTGAGCGGGACCGTGCCGCGGCGACGACGCCGAGCGCCGCGCCGACAGCCAGTACAAGGAGCCCCCTCAGCCAGACCTCCTGCTCGATCCGGGTCGCGAGCAGGACGCAGGAGAGAGCCCCGAGAACGGGTACCGCCGTCGGGGCCCGGAAGTGTTCGCGGGGGACGGCATCGCGACGCAGCACCAGGAGCGCGGTGTTGACGACGAAGAAGACCACGAGGAGAAGCAGGACCAGGGTGGAGGCGAGGGTGGAGACATCGCCGGTCAGCGCCAGGAGGAGCGCGAGGCCGGTGGTCACGGCGATGGCCGCCCAGGGCGTGCGCCGGCCGGGCAGCACCTTCGTCAGGAAACGGGGCAGGAGGCCGTCCCGCGCCATGCCGTAGGCCAGCCGCGAGGACATGATGCCCGTCAGCAGGGCACCGTTCGCGACGGCCACCAGGGCGATGGCGCTGAAGAGTTCCGTGGGGACCCCGCCGGCGGCCCGGACGACCTCGAGGAGCGGCCCGCTCGACCCGGCGAGCCTCCCGGTCGGCACGGCCGCCGCCGCGGCCGCTCCGACCAGGGCGTACACCGCGCCCGCGGTGACCAGCGCGCCGAACAGCGCCCTCGGATACGAGCGACGGGGGTCACGGGTCTCCTCAGCCACATTGACGGAGGTCTCGAACCCGACGAACGAGTAGTAGGCGAGCACCGCCCCGCTCAGCAGCGCCGCCACGGACCCCTCGCTCGCGGTGCCCAGCTCCGTCAGCCTCCCCACGTTCCCGTCGCCGCGCAGCACGACCCAGGCTCCGAGCCCGATCACCAGCAGCAGCCCGCTCACCTCGACCACCGTGGCGACGACGTTCGCCCGGGTCGACTCGCTGATCCCTCGTGCGTTCAGCAGCGCCAGCGCGACCAGGAAGACGATCGTCACCAGCACCACGGGAAGGGAGACGAACTCGGACAGGTAGTCGCCGCCGAACCCCCGGGCCAGGGCGGCCACCGACACGACTCCGGCGGCGAGCATGCAGAAACCGGCGAAGAACCCGACGAACGGGCCGTAGGCCAGAGTGGCGTAATGCGAGGCACCGCCCGCACGCGGATATTTGGTGACCAGCTCCGCGTACGAGGCCGCCGTCAGCAGGGCCAGGCACAACGCCGCGAGCAGCGGAGCCCACACGGCGCCCCCCGATTCGGCGGCGACCTGCCCCACCAGGACATACACCCCCGCCCCGAGGACGTCGCCGAGGATGAAGAAGTAGAGCAGCGGGGTGGTCAGGGACTTCTTGAGCGTGGCCGGCGAGTCCGGCGCCGGGGGCGTCACAGAGGAGGATTTCACGAGGACCCGTATACCCGGCCGGGTGCCCGACAGGCGGCGGAACCCCCGGATGCTTGCGAGAGTGGGGAGCCCGGAGGGCCGAGAACACGTGGAGGAACGATGCCGGACGCGGTGGTCATCGGGGCGGGGCCGAACGGCCTCGTCGCCGCGAATCTCCTCGCCGCCGCAGGGTGGAGCGTGGAGGTGCTGGAGGCGCAGCAGGAGCCGGGCGGCGCGGTCCGCAGCGACCGTGGCGTCCACCCCGACTACGTGAGCGACCTCTGCAGCGCCTTCTACCCGCTGGCCGCGGCCTCCCCGGTCCTCGGCGGCCTGGAGCTCCAGAAGGAAGGGCTCCGGTGGAGCCGTGCCCCGCGTGTACTGGCACATCCGCTGCCGGACGGCCGGTGCGCGGTCCTCGAACACGGGGCGAAGGACACGGCGGCCGGTTTCGACACCTTCGCGGCGGGCGACGGGGCCGCCTGGCTCGACCTGCACGGCACATGGAACCGTGTGGGTCCCGACATCCTGAGGGCCCTGTTCACCCCCTTCCCGCCGGTACGCACCGCGCTCCGTCTCGCTGCCAGGCTCCGGGCGTCCGGCGGGCTCCGGCTGGCACGGACGATGGTGCTGCCCGTGCGTCGCCTCGGGGAGGAGGAGTTCCGCGGCGAGGCGGCCAGGCTCATCCTCGCGGGCAACGCGCTGCACGCGGACCTCGGCCCCGAAGCAGCGGGAAGCGGCGGCTACGGATGGCTCATGTCCATGCTCGGGCAGACCTACGGCTTCCCGGTGCCGGTAGGGGGAGCCGGGGCGCTCACCGCGGCCCTGGTGCGCCGGCTGGAACGGCACGGCGGCACCGTCCGCTGCGGAGAGCGCGTGACCGGGATCGTCGTGCGCGGCGGACGCGCCGTCGGCGTACGCACCGCGGGGGGCGAAGCCGTAGCGGCCTCCCGTGCCGTCCTCGCCGACGTGTCGGCGCCCGCGCTGTACGGCGAACTGCTCGACGCACGGCACCTTCCCGCCGGGATGCTGAGTGACCTGCGCCGCTTCCAGTGGGACTTCGCGACGTTCAAGGTCGACTGGGCGCTGGACGGTCCCGTGCCCTGGACCGCCGGTGACGCGTCCACGGCGGGCACCGTCCACCTGGCCGAGGGGGTCGACGGTCTCACCCGCTTCGCCGCCCAGATCGCGACAGGCCAGGTGCCCGACCGTCCCTTCCTCCTCTTCGGGCAGATGACCACCGCCGACGCCACGCGCTCACCCGCCGGCACGGAGTCGGCCTGGGCGTACACCCACGTCCCGCACCGGATCAAGGGGGACGCGGGCGAGGACGGCCTGACGGGGCGATGGGACCGGCGCGAGCAGGAAGCCATGGCCGACCGCATGGAGAACGAGGTCGAACGCTGGGCACCCGGGTTCCGCTCCCGCATCACCTCCCGGCGCCTTCTCGCGCCGCCCACCCTCGAGGCCATGGACGCCAACCTGCACGGCGGCGCGATCAACGGAGGGACCGCATCCGCACACCAGCAGCTGGTGTTCCGCCCGACGGCCGGTACGGGACGGCCCGAAACACCGGTGAAGGGCCTCTTCCTCGCCTCGGCCTCGGCCCATCCGGGCGGCGGTGTGCACGGAGCCCCCGGCGCCAACGCCGCGCGTGCCGCACTGCGCGGCGGGAGCGTGTTCGGGCTGCACGCGCCGTCAATGCCGTGGGCCGTCCGCACGGGGCGGAAGACCGGGTGAGGTGTGTGGTGGGCGGCCCGTCCCGGACACCACACGCATACCCAGCCCACGCACCCGGTAGATGCACGTGCCGTCGCCCCAGAGCGACGCGTCCGCCACCGCGTAGGGGCCCCGCTCGTCCGTGCCGCTCTCCACGACGTCCATGTCCACGCGGATCAGCCGGTTGGCCGGCGTGATCTGGCCGCGGTACGTCCAGGCCGTCTCGCGGCAGGGCAGCACCGGCTCGAACCTGGCGTGCGGGACGCCGTCGGCCGCGCCGCTTTCGATGAGGTGGTACTGGAGCAGCTGGCACATCGCCTCCAGGCCCAGGGAACCGGGCTGCACCGGGTCCTGGAAGAAGTGGGCGCGGAAGAACCAGGCGTCCGGACGGACGTCCTTCTCCGACCGCAGCCGGCCGAGCCCCGCGCTTCCCCCGTCCGGCCAGTAGCCCGTGATCCGGTCCAGCATCAGCAGCATGGGCCCCGGAAGAGACGGCTGCCCGGCGCAGTACCGGGCGGGCCGGGCGGTCAGATCGACCGTACGGCCGCAGGGCTCGTCGAGGCGCGCCCGGTCGTCCGCCGACGCCGCGAGACCCTGTTGGTCCTCGAAGGCCGACGGAGGGAAGTAGCCGAAGACCGTGGAGAGTTCGAGCACGGGTACGCCGTCGGCCGTGCACGAGACCCGGAACGACTCGATGATCATGTCCCCGCTGCGTGAGACCCGCGTCAGCTCGGCACGGGTACGGACCGTACGCGTCGCCGGGGTCACCTCGCCGGTGACCGTCCCCGACCCGTCGAGGTTGCGGAAGAGCAGGTCCATGCCGGTGGTCAACGCGCTTCCCACGTACGAGGCGAGCCACCCGCACGGCTGCAGCGCGATCTCCATGAGCACGGCGAACGGCGCGGTGTCACCGCCGCTCTGCTCGAAGTACCAGGCCTCCGCCGGTACGTCGTACTCCGCGACGACGGTGCTGCCCTCCCGCATCCCGGCCTGGGGGCCGTCCACCGAGGAGATCCGGCTCATGAAGTGGTAAGGCGGCCCGGGGAGCCGGGCCACCCTGCGGGTGGAGTCGAAGGGCTCGTACATGGAGCCGAACGCCTCGCTCGGCCTGCCCCAGGCACACGCCAGCAGCGAGGCGTAGTCGAAGGGGAACCCGTCGGCCGCCACGGCCACCGGCTGCTCCTCGCGGTGCCCGGCCAGTCCGCCGAGCCGCGGCAGCGGCACCGGGGCACCGGCGGCCTGGACGAGGGGCGGGCCCGAGTGCCGCCACCGGTCCAGCGGCCAGTCGGGCACCAGCCGCAGCGCCATGCCGCGGCCCAGGAACGCCTTCGTCCCGTCCACCGAACCCAGCACGTCGGCGTGGAGCGTCGGTTCCGGCCCGGCCGCGACACCGCGTACGAACACCTCGTAGACGACCCGCCGGTTTTCCGGGGTCGCCTGGCCCCGGCACATCGCCCGGTACGGGATCCCGCTGACCGGTTCGAAGCGCCAGCCGTCCCGGTCGACGGTGAAGCCCATGGCCGTCAGGTAGAACGCCATCGCCTGGAGGCCGCCCTGGAGCATCAGAGTGCCCGGCATGCAGGGGTCGTTCTCGAAGTGCCCGGCGAAGAACCAGTCGTCCGGCGACAATGCGGTCTCGGCACGCAGATAGCCCCGGCCCCACGGGCCGCCGGCCGGGTCGAACGCGGTCACCTCGTCCAGCAGCCGCAGCCTGCCCTCGTCGAGCCTCGGCGAGCGGACATGAGCCGCCGTCGCCTCCCAGCCGGGCCCGAAGCAGTCCGCCGGCCGCCCCTCCCCGAGGGCCCGCAGCCGGTCCGTGCCGAAACGGGTCCGTCCGCAGCGCACGGCAGGCGGGTCGAGCGGCAGGCCGTCGCCGGGCGCGTGTTCGGCGGGGTCCCACCGGACGCCGCCGCTGCCAGCGAGCTCCGCGGGGGTGAAGAATCCGGCCTGTCCCTCACGGACACTCAGCCGGAGCTCGCCGTCCACGTAGCAGTCGTAGTGGAAGAAGGCCAGCCTGACGCCCCCCTCCTCCGCGTGGCCGTCGACATGGATCTCGAAGCACAGCGTGTCACCGGCTCGCGGTGGCTCGCCGTGGAAGGTCACCTCGCAGCCCAGCAGCCGGTAGGCGCGCTCGCCACGGTTGAGGAGGTCGACACCCAGCCAGCTGAGCAGGAGCAGATCCGCCTGGCCCGCCTCGATCAGCAGACCGGCCGGCATACGGCCCGTGGAGTCCAGGTACCAGCTGTCGGGCAGGACGTCGGTCTCCGTCCAGATTCGTCCGTCCGTGCGGACCGGATCCGGCAGGACGAGCGCCGCGGGCACCGCGTCGATGCCGGTGACCCGGTCCGCGAACAGCATGGGCGGCCCGGGCATCCGGGTCTGCACCGCGTATCCGTCCTGCTCGGCGAAGCGCGGACCGAACAGGGCGGAGATCTCGCCGGAGGCGAGGTACTCCAGTTGGGCGCGGTCGAACGCCGGGCCCGGCCTCGGCGCACCCGCCGGCGGAGGCTGGACGTCCGGAGGGGACGCGGCGGGGCGTTGCCGTCGTACGGGAACGGGGCCCGGGTCCGGCGGGGCGGCGGACGTGAGCGCGGTGACGGCGAGCGCCGACACCCGCAGGAACCGCTGATGTGCCTCGGTGTGCCCGGCCATGACCTCCTGGTGCAGCGCGGCGACCCGCAGACTCTGCCGGGCGACCGCGGCCCGGACACCCGTCACCCCCGGTCCACCCGAGCTGTCGGCAGCCGGCCGGAACCGCTGTACCCCATCGGCCGGGGCGGTGAGGCCGCCGGACTCCCGCGCCGGCGGGACGACCGGTGCCGCGGAACGTCCAGGTCTCCGGTCCGGCGGGGCGGCGGCAGCGGGAGGACGGCCCGGGCCCCCGTCCGGTACCGGGGCCAGTTCGGGGGCCGGGGGCAGGATCGTCACAACAGACTCCAGGGGCGGCAGGCACGGAGACGCGAGCACGGGAACGGTGACGGCGGGACCGGGTTCCGGGACATCCGTGGAGGCCCCGGCGAGCCGGGCGAGCACCTCGTCGGCCCGTACCGGCACTCCGGCGACGACGAGTTCGGCCACCGCCAGGCACAGCTGGCGCAGCCCGGTGTCCTCCGGGGAGTCCAGTGCGACGGCCACATGCTCACGGTCGCCGAGCACCCGTTTGATCCAGCCGGTGCACAGCCTCCTCGGCCCGTGCTCCACGAAGACCCGGACACCGTCGGCCCACGCCTGCTCGACCGTGGCCGCGAAGTCGATCGTGCCCAGCCCCTGAGCGGTGAGCGCTTCGGCGGCCCGCTCGGCCGTCGCCCGGTACGACTGCCCGGTGGCCCCGCTGTAGAACCGCACCCCGGGCACATCGACCGTGGGACGGCGGTGGGCTTCGCGCCATACCTCCCGGACCTCGGCCAACTCCGGCGCGTGGGCCGCCATGTCGTAGTCCAGCTCGATCGCACGGTCGGCGCCGAGCCTGGCCACGACGGCGGCACACGCCCGGGACTCGCCACCGATGACGCAGACCCCCGGCGCGTTCACCGCCATCAGATGGACCGCGGCCTCCGTGGCGAGCTCCGCACGGACCACGTCCAGGGAGGCGCTGACCAGATAGCTCGACCACCGGGAGCCCTGGATGCCCCGCCGTTTCCAGTGGCGCCGGACCGCCCGGAGCTCACCGGTGAGTTCGGTCGTGAACAGACCGCTGTCCCGGGTGGCTTCGTACAGTTCCGAGGCGTCCGGCCAGGCTCCGAGCGCGACCAGGGCGGCCGACTCGCCCGAGGAGTACCCGAGCGCGGCGTCCGGCCGCAGGCCGAGCACCTCCCGGGAGAACACGGTGTGCAGGACGGACAGTTCGGCGGCGGCCCAGATCTGGCCGAGCACCCCGCGCTCCGGCTCCGGCCCGGACCGCAGCCGTGTGCCGATCGCCCGGTGGGCGTCCCGGACGGCCTCGCCGAGCGACGGCAGGGCGAGCGCCAGCTCATGGCCCATCCCCGGGTACGCGGCCGAGCCGTTGGTGTACACGAACGCGGTCCGCCCGCCGACCGGCCCGTCCCGGTACAGCACATCGGCGGGACGGGGCCCGCCCTCCGTCAGCCAGCGGCGGGCAGCCGCCTTGCGCTCCGACAGCACGGTGCTGCCGCCGACCACGAGCGCCAGCCGGGCCGGGCCCGCGCCGGATTCCGCGCCCGAGTCCAGCGCGGCCAGCACCTCCCCGCGGTCGGCCCCGGAGAAGACGTGCAGACGCGGAGCCGGCCCCCGCAGCCACGGCCGGGGGTCACCCGCGCGCAGGCGCACACTCGCGGAGGGCCCCTCCATCGGCGTCACCACGGCCCGCGCGGTGTGGGCGACGGCCCCGGTGTCCGCGGGCCCGGCCGGACGCGGCACGGCGCGGTGCTGGAGCGCGAGCGCCGCGACCGCGACGGAGAGCAGCCCGGACGCGGCATGAGCACGCCCGAAGGCCGACGCGGGGTCGAACGCCGCGCCGGGGCCGTCGCCGATGACCATGTCGGGCTCGTCGGTCGCCCCCTCGTCCAGCAGGGCGACGACGGTGTCACCGTCCCTGCGCGCGACGTCCAGGGGCTTGAGGACCAGGACGACCGCCGCGCCCCCCGGATCGACCTCACCCCCGAGCTCCCGCAGGGCCGCCCGGTGAACCGCCTCGCACGACAGGTCGGCGGCACCGACGAGGGCCGCGTCCGCCTCCCCCGACCGGACGGCCCGAGCCGCGACCTCCAGCGCCACCAGCCCGGAGGCCTCCTCCGCGGACACCGCGAACGACGGCCCGGCCAGGTCAAGTTGGGTGCTGATCCGGCTCGCCACGAGATTCGGCATACTGCCCACCACCCCCTCCGCGGTCATGGGCGGCACGAACGCGTCCCGGGCCGGCCCGGCCGGCGGCACCTTCACACCCTGGCCGGCGGCCCGTTCCAGCCAGTACGGAACCCGCCAGCGGGCGCCCGCCCGGGCCACCTCGGGGTCCACCCCCATGCCGACGACCACCATGGTCCGCTCGCGGGGCAGGGCCACCCCCCGCGCGGCCTCCCGGGCGGCCTCCAGCACCAGGAGCTGGTGGCGTACGGTCCGCTCCAGCCCCGAGGGCGGGAAGCACAGGCCCGTGAGCTCCACCGCGATCTCCGTGGCGGGGCCGCGCCGTTCACCGCCCAGCACCGCCCGGCGGAAGTCCTCGACGCAGGTCCCGTCGCCGACACGGGCACCGAGAGCGACGATCGCGACCGCCCGGCCGCCGGAAGGTTCGTCGGGCCGCCGTACGGCAGTCGTCGCGCGGCGCGGCGACCGTGGCACGGAGACCGGGGGAGCGTCCTCCGCGTGGTCCACGACCAGATGCGCGTTGGTCCCGCCGAACCCGAAGGCGCTCACCGCCGCCCTCCGCGGCCCCGTCCACTCCTCCGGAGCGGTGAGCACCCGCAACGGTGTGCCCGCCAGCGCGTCCAGCGGCCGGTCCGCGCCGAGGGTCGCCGGACGGACCCCCGCCCGCATCGCCCCGAGCACCTTGAGCAGCCCGGCCACGCCCGCCGAGGCCAGGAGGTGCCCGACGTTCGACTTCGCCGAACCGATGGGCACGTCGTCACGCGCTCCGAAGACCCGGGCCATGCCCCGCACCTCCACCGCGTCACCGACCGGCGTCCCCGTCGCATGGCACTCGACGAGCGACACCGAATCGGGAGCGACGCCCGCCATGGCGTAGGCCAGGCGCATGGCCCGTACCTGGCCCTCCTCCGACGGGCTGATCAGCCCGGAACCGCGCCCGTCGTTGGACAGCCCCACCCCGCGGATCACACCGAACACGGGCAGGCCGGCGGCGCGGGCCTCGGACAGCCGCATCAGGGCGACGAACCCGGCGCCCTCGCCGTGCACCAGCCCGTCCGCGTCCCGGTGGAAGGGGCGGCTGCGCCCCGTGCGGCTCGTCGCGGACAGGCCGCAGAACCCCACGTGCAGATAGAGGGGGTCGGGCCGGCTGACCCCGCCGGCCACCATCAGGTCGGCCGTGCCGTCGTGCAGCCGGTCGCACGCCAGCTTGACCGCGTACAACGAGGAGGCGCAGGCCGCGTCGAGGGCCCACGCCCCCGCGCCGAGCCCGAGCGCACGCGCCGCGAGCAGGGCGGGCAGCCCCGAGGAGAAGCGGTTGCGGGCGTCGGGGCGTGCCCGGTGCTCCCCCGTCAGCAGGGCGTCACGGAGCGGGGGGCGCTGCGCGGACAGCCAGACGTGTTCGGAGAAGGCCGCCCCGGTCTGTGTGGGGTACGACAGGTTCCCCATCACCAGACCTCCGCGTGGCAGCGGTCCCACACGGCCCGCCTCCGTCAGCGCCTGCCGCACCCCGTACAGGACCCAGCGGAAGAGGGGGTCCAGCGAGGAGATCCGCTCCGCCGGGATCCGGAAGCCCCCCGGATCGAAGACGGACTCGAACCCCTCGACATAGCCGCCCACGTCGGTCCAGGTGCGGTCGAGGTGGTCGTCCACCGAGCCCATGGCCCAGCGGCGCGGCAACCGCCAACGATCCGCCGGGGCAGCCGACACCGTGGCACGGCCGGCGGCGATGTTCTCCCAGAACGTGTCCGGGTCGAGCGCGCCGGGCAGCACACAGCCCCGGCCGACGACGGCGATCGGTTCAAAATCCATGCGGGTACTCACTTCACGGCGGGGCGGAGTCCGGGGACGGGATCAGGAGGGGCGGCGGACGAGCTCGACACCGATGAGTTCCAGCCGTACGGACCCGTCGGCGTCGATCAGTGCCGCGTCGCAGCGCGCTCCCGTCTCGTGCGCCTTGCGCCCCCGTACCACGCACCGCACGGTGCCGTCCGACGGGCCACGCCTGTGCACCCTGCACTCGGCGACGGCCATGGGCAGCGTCGCCGCCCCGAGCACGGACTCCCCCCAGAGCAGGGCGAGTTGGAGTGCGCCGTCCACGGCTGCCGGATCGAGCGGCCAGTGGGCGCCCGGCCAGTCCAGGGTGCGCACGCCCGCGACGGTCGCCTCGGCGCCGTCCTCGCAGAGGCCGTGCACCGCGCGCAGGGCGTGGAACCGCGGACCGTGGAAGAGGACCTTCCCGTCGTACACATCGGCCCGGCCGAGCGGTTCCAGCCCGGCCGGGGTGTCCCACGCCGCCGGGTCCGGCTCCCCGCTCCCGGCGTCCAGCACGGCCCGGAAGTGCGTCAGACCGTCCTCGCCCCGCAGTTCCGCCTCCAGAGCCGACGGCGAACCGGGTGCGCCCCGGCTGCCCGACAGGGTGAGCCGGTGGCCCGCGCCCGCCAGCTCCGGCAGGGCGCACTTCCGGTACACGCGCAGATCGCGCAGGGCGAGCGGTCCGGAGGCCGGCAGCCAGGCCGTGGCCGCGCTCGCGAACCAGTTGAGGACCAGTGCGACGGGCAGCACCGGGGTGTCGGCGGGAGCGTGGTCGGCCAGCTGCGGCAGGGTGTCCGAGCGGACCAGCAGCTGGGCCCGGGGCGGGCCGCCGGCCGGGGAGAGGGCCGCCGGGTCGTCACCGGCCGCGAGGATGACGCGAGCCTCACCGGCGGTGCCGCCCAGCTCCGCCGTGAAGGCGGCCGCACCTTGTTCCAGGGGGATGAGCGGGACCCCGGACCGGCCGAAACGCGCGGCCAGGGCGGGCGTGACCATGCCGCCCTGCCAGGGGCCCCAGGCGATGCACCGCACCAGGCAGCCGGGGCGGCGGGCCTGTTCGGCCGACGCGACCTGGTGGAGGACTTCATTGGCCATGGCGTAGTCGCTCTGCCCCGTGTTGCCGAACACGGCGGCCACCGAGGAGAACAGACAGATCGTGTCCAGCGGGTCGTCCGCCGTCGCGGCCAGCAGCGCCCGCAGGCCGTCCACCTTGGTGGACATCACCAGCTCCGCCTGCTCGTCGCTCTTGTCGGCGATCAGCTTGTCGGCCAGGACCCCCGAGCCGTGCACGATGCCGGTGACCGGCCCCCACGTGTCGCGTACGTCGCGGAGGGCGGTGGCCAGGGCGTCGGCGTCCCGGGCGTCGACCTGGACGTACCGGACGGGAGACCCGGCCGACTCCAGCGCCGCCAGTGTCGCGCGTACCTCGCGGGCGGCCAGGATCTCCCTGGCCCGTGCCGCGATCCGGGCGGGCGAGGAGTCCGCCGTGTCGCGGCCGGTGCGCTCCGCGAGCAGCCGGGTGAGCGAGGGCTCGTCGTACGCCGAAGCCAGTCCGGCGGGTTCGGGGGCCGGGTCGGTCCTGCCCACCAGGACGATCCGCGGACCGTGGGTCCTGGCCAGGTCCAGCAGGGCGGCGGCGGTCACGCCACGCGCTCCGCCGGTGGCCACGATCACGGACGTCGAGGTGATCCGCCGCGTGTCACCCGGCGTCGCCGGCTCGGGCACCGTCCGCAGGAGGGTGCGGGTGCCGTCCGCGCGGAGGCCGACCTCCATGTCGGTTCCGCCTTCGAGCAGTTCCCGCACGATCGCCTCGGCGGTCTCCTCGTCGTCCCGGCCGCCCCGCTCGCAGTCGACGATCTTGACCGAGGCGTCCGGCCACTCCTTCGCCGCCGTCCTGGCCAGTCCGGCGGCACCGCCCAGCCACGCGCGGCCGGGCGCGCGGCCACCGAGCCCGAAGTCGCCCCCCGTGTCCTGCACGGCCACGAACAACGCGCCCCCTGCGGCCGCTCGTGCCGCCACCGTACGCGCCGCGCGGAACGCCGACCGGTGGACCTCCCGGGCCTCCTGCGGCCCGTCGCCCGCGGTCAGCCCGCCGAGATGGACGACACCGCGTGTGCCTTCGGGCACCTCCGCCGTCGCGGTCGCGTCCACGCCTCGCTCCGTCAGCTTCCGGGCGACGAGACGGGTCAGCCCGCGCCCGTCCGTGGACTCGCCGGTCACCACGACCGGCCCGTCCAGCAGCCCCGCCGTCGCCAGGCCGGAGGCCGGTGACTCCACCGCACGCGGTACCAGCCTCGTCAGCACCGCAGGCTCACCGGCCTCGGCGGACGCGGCAACCCGGCGGGGCTCCGGCACGGTGGGGGAGGTCACGTCCGCGGGGGTGCCGGCCGCGTCCTGGGAGCCCTGCGCCGGGCCCTCAGGGGGCCGGGCACCCGCAGTGAGCGCCTCGACGATCTCGCGCAGCGTGCGAAGCTTGCCGAGGTGGCCGACATCTCCCGCCCCCAGGTCACCCACCTGCCGGCGTACGGCCGAAAGGATCTCGACGCGCTTGATGGAATCGACCCCGAGGTCCGCCTCCAGCTCCATGTCCATGTCGAGCATGTCGCTGGGGTAGCCGGTGAGCCGGGCCACCACCGAGATGAGCAGCTCCTCCAGCTCTGACGGCGACAGGGGCCCGGGCTCGTCGGCGGGAGCGGGAGCCTTCGAGGGCGAGGGCGAGGACAGCGGCGCCGTCCCCGCCCCGGCGTAGGCGGGAGCAGGGGCAGGGGCAGGGGCAGGGGGAGCGGTGGCCGGGGCGGGAACGGCCGCTGTGACACCGGCCGTGAGCGGGGCCGGTGCCACGGCCGCCGGTGCGGGCACCGGTGTCGAAGGCCGGGGCAGCGGCAGCGGCGCGGGAGGCGCCGCCGTGTCGACCACCTCACCCGTGTGGGGCGCTCCGAGCATCGCGGCCAGAGTCGTCTCGGTCATCCGCAGAAACGCAACATGGCTGTCCGTCAGCATGCGTTGGCAGGCCGCGTGAGCCTCGGCGGTGTGCCGCTGGACATTCTCGACCGCCGCGTACCAGCCGGCGTCGACGGCCTCGGCGCCGTAGGGCTGGACGGCCTCGTGTGCGGGCCCCGACGCCGGTGACGGTACGACGTCATGGGTGCTCGCCGGAGCGTGGGCGGGCTCCGGCGCGGGGAGGGGGACCGCCGGGGTGCCCTGCACAGGGGCGGTCGGCGGTCGTGTTCCCGGTCCGCGTTCCGGTCCGCGTTCCTGTGCGGGCGACGGCTCGGCGGCTGCGGCTGCGGCGCCGGGTGCGTGGAGCTGACCGTAGTTGGCTCCGCTGATCTTCACGGTCATTCGGGGCTCGCGTTCCTTCGCTGAGGCTCCGGGCGAGCCGTACGGCGCCCAGAGGCTGTCGAGATGGAGTGGGACGCCGCGCACGGCGAGTTCTCCGAGCGCGGCGTGCAGGGTGCCGGCCCCGGACCGGCCGGGCCGGTCCAGGGGAACGGCCGCGTGTTCGCGGTCGCCGAGGATCTGTCCGACCAGCCCGGTCAGCGCGGCCCCCGCGCCGACCTCGACGAAGGTCCGGACCCCCGCCGCGTACATCGCCTCGATCTGGTCCTGGAAGAGCACCGGTGAGGCGAGATGACCGGCGATCCGGCGGCGCACCTCGTCGGGGTCTGCCGGGTACGGTTCCGCGTCGGCGTTGCCGTAGACCTCGACTCCGGGCTCCGTGAGCGCCACCGTGCGCAGGTACGCGGCGAACGGCTCGGCGGCCGGGGCGACCAGCGGGCTGTGGAAGGCGGTCGAGGCGGCCAGCCTGCGGGTGCTCGCCCCCTCGGCGGCGAACGCCTCCTCGGCGCGCAGGACAGCCTCCTGGGAGCCCGAAAGCACCACCTGACGCGGGGAGTTGTGGTTGGCCGTCCAGATCTCCCCGAACCCGCCACCGGCCAGCACCTCCGCCACGTGCGCCCGGCCGGCCGCCACGGCCAGCATCGCGCCCGGCGTGACCGCCGCGTCCCGCATCAGCTCACCGCGGCGACGGGCCAGACCCACCAGCGCCTCCGCTCCCAGCACACCCGCGCAGTGCAGCGCCACCAGCTCGCCGAAGCTGTGGCCCGCCACGCAGTCCGGTCGCAGGCCCAGCTCCCGCACCACCTCCAGCAGTGCGAGAGCGTGCACGGCGAGGGCCGGCTGCGCCCACTCGGTGGCGTCCAGGAGGGTTTGCCGGTCCGCGCGCTCCTCGTCGGTGAAGGCGGGCGGCGGGAACACCACCCGGTGCAGCGGGCGGCCGTCGAAGCGGGTGGAGCCGAGCCGGTCCCACACGGCCTGCGCGGCCGGCGCCAGCATGGCGAGGCCGGCTCCCATCCCGACGTACTGGGACCCCTGTCCCGGGAACAGGAAGCCGATACGTCCCGGAGCGGGCTCCCCGCTCGCGTACCGCACGCCGGAGGGTGTGGAGAAGGCCGTGCCGGGCCGCTGCCGGGCCGACTCGACCGCCTGCGCGTACTTCTCCCGCAGGTCCTCGGCGTCGGTGGCGACGACGGCCAGCCGCACCCGGTCGGCGGGTGAGAAGGAGGTGTGGCTCTCCCGCGCCAGGGCGGCCAACGGGCGGCCGTCGTCCGTCCGCGGCGGCACGAGGTCCGCCACGGAGGCGCCGCTGAAGAGGACGAGTTCGCTCGGCACCGAGCGATGGCGCAGGGCCACGCGGCCCCGCGCCGAGGGTACGTACTCTTCCAGAGTGACGTGGAAGTTGCTGCCGCCGAAGCCGAAGCTCGACACCGAAGCCCGGCGCGGATGCCCGGCGGGCCGTACCCAGGGGCGTGTCTCCGTGTTGACGTAGAACGGGCCGTCGGGGGTGGCGGCCGCCGGATTAGGCCGGTCGACCTTGACGGTCGGCGGCAGCACCTTGTGGTGCAGGGCCATGACCGCCTTGAGCAGCCCCGCCGCACCTGCCGCGCACTTGGTGTGGCCGATCTGCGACTTGACCGAACCGATGGCGCACCACTGGCCGTCCGGGCGCCCGGACGCGCCGAACACCTCGCCCAGGGCCGCCAGTTCGGCGGTGTCCCCGGCCTTCGTGCCGGTACCGTGTGCCTCGACCAGCTCCACGGTCTTTGGTCCGTAACCCGCCTCCTCGTAGGCGCGTCGCAGGGCCCGCGCCTGGCCGTCGGGCAACGGGGCGTAGATCGCCGTGCTCCTGCCGTCGGACGAGGTGCCGATGCCCCGGATCACGGCGTGGATCCGGTCGCCGTCACGCTCCGCGTCGGACAACCGTTTCAGCGCGTACATGACGACCGCTTCGCCGAGCATGGTGCCGTCGGCCGATGCCGAGAACGGCCGGCAGTCACCGCTGGGGGACAGCGCGGGGGTCTTGGAGAAACACAGGAACATGCCGATGTCGTTGCCGGTGTCCACGCCTCCGCTGATCACCAGGTCGGCCCGGCCGAGCGCCAGTTCACCGACGGCCGTGGAGAGGGCGGCCAGGGAGCTGGCACAGGCGGCGTCGGTGGTGTGGTTGACGCCGTGCAGATCGAACCGGTTGGCGATGCGGCCCGCGACGACGTTTCCGAGCAGGCCGGGGAAGGTCGACTCCCGCCACGGCTCGAAACGGGCCGAGATGCGGTCGCACACGGCCTGCGCCTCGGCCTCCCCGAGTCCGCTCTCCCGCAGCCCCGCGAGCCACAGCGGGCGCTGGGTGCGCCCGTACATGTGCGGCAGGAGTTCCAGGGCGGCCGCGCCGAGGACGACGCCCGTCCGCTCCCGGTCCACCCCGTCCGGACCGCCGGCGTCCGCCAGCACCTGGTCGGCGACCATCAGGGCGAGCAGCTGGGAGGTGTCCGTCGCCGCCAGGTTGGCGGGCGGCACCCCGTAAGCCATCGGGTCGAAGTCCACCTCCGGCAGGAAGGCGCCCCGGCGGGCATACGTCTTGTCGGGGGCGGCCGGGTCCGGGTCGTAGTGGTCCTCCACCCGCCAGCGTGACGGGGGCACCTCGGTCATCAGGTCCCGGCCGCCGGTCACGATCCGCCAGTAGCCGGCCGCGTCCGTCGCGCCGGGCACCACAGCGCCCACGCCGACCACGGCGACGGGAATCCGGTGGGACGGGGAATCGTGCACGGTCTCTCCTCGGAGTGGGACTGTCGGGGTGGGCGCCTCCGGGGCGCCGGGCCCGTTCACGCCAGCTCGCACGGCGTGTAGGTGAACGCGTCGGGCGGCAACGGAACCCCGTAGGTGCGCAGTTGGTGGGCGCGGGTGAGCACCGCGGCCCCTTCGAGCAGGTTGAGCGCGATCTGCACCACCGACCTGTTCGCCGGTTCGGCCAGCACGGTGCCCTCGGCCCACCGGTTGAACGCGCCCGTCGCCGGCCCGCACCAGATCTGGTAGTCGGCCCGCCGTGACCTGTCCCCGGTGATCGCCCACCGGCTCGAACTGCCCAGGTACCAACGGAAGACCAGCGCCATGCGGTGTTTCGGATCGGCCTCCGCACGGGTGATCTCCGCCGGGTCGCGCTGCTCCCAGAACGTGCGGGTGCGCTGCCAGATCTCGTCGAACGAGGCCCGCAGCACGTCACGTTCGATCGGTACGCGCAGCCCGGCCGGGATCTCGTCCAGCGAACCGTGCGCCCGGTACGCCGCATGGAGCCGCCCGGCCCGCTGGGCGAACATCGTCCCCCGGGAGAGGACCTGCAGCTTCACACCGAGCTCGAACATGTCGGCTGCCGGCGCCATCGCCACATCAGCGATGTCCGCGTCGCAGAGCATCGCCTTGGCCTCGTCGGACAGGCCTGCCTCCACGGCGGTCTGGTTCACCGACCCGACGACCACGTAGGACGCGCCGAGCGCGAAGGCGGCGGCCACCGCGTCCGGTGTGCCGAGGCCGCCGGCAGCCCCGATGCGGACCAGCCGGCGGTAGCCGAACCGGCGGCACAGGACGTCGCGCAGGAGGGCGATCCTCGGCAGCAGGGCCGACAGCGGCCGGTTGTCGGTGTGTCCGCCGCTGTCAGCCTCCACGGTGATGTCCTCGGCCACCGGCACCCGGGCCGCCAGCTCCGACTCCTCCTGGGTCAGTGCGCCCTGAGCAACGAGCGAGCTCAGCAGCGCGGCCGGGGCGGGAGAGAGGAACCTCTCGGCCACCTCGGGCCGGGACACCTTCGCGAGCACCCTCGTACGCCGGACGACGCCGCCGTCCGCGCCCCGGCGCAGCCCTCTGGCAGCGCACAGCACGACAGCCGGGGTCAGCTCCATGAACGCCGACGCGGAGATCCGGGGGACGCCGCGGTGCAGCAGCAGCTCGGCGACCCGCCGCTCCAGGCCGGGTTCGGCCGGTGAGTGGATGAGGTTCACGCCCCAGTTCGGGCGGGATCCCAGCTCCTGGACCAGCGTGTGCACGGCCCGCTCCACATCGGGATACGCCAGGCCCCCCGCGCCGAAGAATCCGAGCATGTCCGCCCGGGCCATCGCCGAGACCATCCCCGTGGTCGCGATGCCGTTCGCCATCTCCCCCGCGACGTAGGGGAACCGGACGCCGTGCGCCTCGCAGAAGGTGCGGCCGCCGAGCCACTCCGGATACAGCGGCGGCAGCGTACCGAGCACCGGGCCGTCCGGTACGGGACCGGTCGCGAGCCCCAGCTCACGGCCGTCCGGCCCGCTGACCACGTGGACGGGTTCCCGGATCCGACGGGCACAGGCCGCGATCCCCTCGGCGGAGAAGACCGGCGGGGCCGCGGCGGGGGAGCCGGGAGCTGCGAGGACGGACACGGAGAGGCTCCAACGGGAGAGGACGTCTGCCGGTCAGGCGTGACGGGAGGGCGAGAAGGCGGCGGTGGGCGCGTCCGGCGAGCCGGTGCGTGCCCGGCCGGGTGGGGCCAGACCGGACCAGAGGTAGTCGAGGCCCACCGGGGCGGACACGGCCGAGGGACCCAGCGCCGACCTGACCCGGGTGTCGTCGAACCGCCGCCGGTGGGCGAGGTAGGCCGTCATGCCCGGATAGAAGTCCAGCAGCGCCTCCAGCGCCGACGGGGCGTCCGGCTTGGTGCCTACCAGTTCGATCGTGAGCGGGACCAGCTGTTCCAGCAGGGCCACGACCGTGGGCACGGGCACGTCGCGGTCATGGACGACGTGGTACGTGCCGACCCCCTGCGAGGGCGGCCGGTCAGCCAGCCGCACCATGACCTCAGCCGCGTGCTCCACCTGCAACAGATTCAGGTGGCCGCGCGGGTGCCCCACCGTGCGGACGCGGGGCCGGCCGGGGTCCTCGTGGCCGGCGGCACCTCGCGCGTCACGCAGGATCCGCTCGATGACCAGCAGCGGGTGTGCGGGCAGTTCGGGGTGCGGCGGCACGTCGGAGACCAGGATGCTGGGCCGCAGGACGAGGGCCGGCCGGCCGTGCTCCCTGGACCACGCGTGGACGAGCAGCTCCGCCTCGTACTTGGAGCGTTCGTAGGCGTTCTCGAAACCACCGGCATCGTCCAGCTCGTCCTCGTACGCCACCCCCTCACGCCGAGCCCCGGCCACGAAGGCGGTGCTCACGTGGTGGACCAGGGGCCGTCGGCCGCCCGCGGCGGCCAGCTCCAGCAGGTGCCGGGTCCCTTCGACATTGGTCCGGCGCAGCTCGGGGAGGTCCCCCTCCAGATTGATGCTGCCCGCACTGTGCCAGAGCTGGCCGATGCTGTCGGCCAGCTCCTGGAACGCCCGTGCGGACAGTCCCAGCCGGGGCTGTGCCAGGTCGGTCTCCACCACCCGCAGCCGGTCGGGGAGCCCGGCGACGAACGCCTCGGTGGCACCCGTGAGTTCGAAGAACCGGGAGATGCGGTGCAGAGCGTTTCCCGACCCCGCGTGGGCCAGGACCGTGAGCGACCGGTTCGTGTCGAGCAGGCGACGCAACAGGCGCAGTCCGAGAAATCCGGTGGCGCCGGTGAGGGCGACATGCACGGCCATGGCTCCAAGGCTTCGAAGGGGGCGGCCCGCGACACGGGTGCGGGGACGGGGCGCCGCTGCTGCGGCGACCGGGAACGGCGGGGCGGGAGGCCACCGGTCCGCGGCGCGAAGTGTCACCCGGTGGTGGGGGTGCGAGCGGCTCTGCCCCTTCCGGCGTGCCGGTGCGGCGAGTGCTCGGCCGCTCCCCGGCGCCCCAGCTTCGCCGGGGGCTTCTCGGGCCCCGAGGGCCCGATGACCTCCGGCGCACGGCACACGATGTCAGACGGTGCGCGGAGCGGGTGCCCCCGATTCGATCTGCTCACCCGAACGAAGTACTCCGCGCCGTGACAGGTGCGACCTGCACCGACCGGAGGGAATCCGCCGCAGGCCAGGGCGCCGGGAGGTGCGGGGGGTGACGCCACGGGCCGGAGACGCGCGGAGCCTTGTCCCCCGTTCGAGGGAACTCGCGGCCGCTGTTCCGGAGCGGCCTTACCGAGCACGCCGGTGTCGCGGGCGGCGGGCTCCGTGCGGTGGCAGGCCAGTCACCGCACGGCGAACGGGTGCTTCGTGGGCCGGGAGGCGGATGCGGCCGCTTACCGCGGCGGACGGGAACGGGGTTGCCCGGCACGGGAGCGGCATCCCGGCCTGGGACGGCTGCGCCACGGTCGGTGGTCATCCTGATGGGCGGACGGCGGGCCCGGCCGGGTGCTCGGCCAGCCGGTCGCCCGCCGCGCGCCGCCCGTCCCTCTTCCCGTCGGCCGCTCGCCGCCGGCACGAACAGGAGCCCTGCCCCATGCCCGTTCCCGATCAGTCCACCGGGTCCGTCCCGTCAGCCCGGGCGGACCTGCCCGGTCGGTCCGTCCCTTCCCCTCGCCACCCCACCCACTCCGTCGACCGCGCGTTCCTCAACCTGGAACGCCGCCGGCCGGACGTGCGTTGGGACGCCGGCGGCGTCGCGTACCTCAGTGGTCCGGCCCCGGCCCTGGCGGACCTGCGCGCCTATGTGGGCTTCCGCCTGGGCCAACTGCCTCTTCTCACCAGCCGGGTCGAGGGCGGCCGGCGGCTCCGGTGGCAGCCGGACGCGGACTTCGCCGTCGACCGGCACGTGCAGGAGGTCGTCGCCGACGGACCCGACGGGTGGGACGCAGCCCTGCAGACTGCGCTCAACGCCCCCTTCGCGCCCGGTGCGTACTGGGGGGTCTGGCTGGTCCACGGCCACACACCCGACGCGTACGCCGTGTGCTACCGCTTCCGTCACGCCTGCCAGGACGGTTCGGCCGCCGCCATGACCTTCCGGACGATGCTGGGCGCGGGGGAGCCCTCCGCCCGGCCGGTGCCGGGCGGGAGCCGTGTTGCCGGGGTGCCGCGGCGCGTGGGCGCGGCCGTCGGGCTGGCCACGAAATTCCTGGCCGGCACCCTGGTCGGCCGCCGCCACCGTTCCGGCACCGCGTTCGTCCCCTCGGGGGAGCAGCGGCTGTGGCGGGGCCGCGTACCGGTGGACACCCTCCGCCGGATCGGCACGCCGCGCGGCGGCTCGGCCCATGACGTCCATCTCGCCGCGCTCGCCGGGGCGTTCTCGGCCTGGTCGGACCGCTCCGGCGTACCTCTTCCACGGGTGACGGCCGTGCTGCCCGTCGACGCGCGCCGCACCGAGGAGGACCAGACGTGGGGGAACCGCTGCTTCGCCCTGCCGCTCGAACTGCCCGTGCGGACCGGCTCACGGCGCCCGGACGGCTCCGAGGACGGCGAGGCGTCCCTGCGGCGACTGGACCACGTCATGACCACGACCCGGAAGTTGCGGGGCGAGGCGTGGCGGCAGGCCATTCAGGACCTGGTCCGCTTCATGCCGGGACGCCCCACCGACTGGTACATGCGCCGGGTGCTCTCCCCGCGCGTCACCAACGTCATGGCCACGTCCATGCCGCTCGCGGACAAGGGAAGCCTCGGGGAGACCCAGGTGACGGGCACCGCCCTGCTGCCCCTGCTCGTGCCCGGGCACCTCTTCGGAGTGGGGCTGTCCTTCTTCGGCGACTGGGCCGAGGTGTCCTTCGTCGCCGACCGTGCCCTCCCGATGGGGGAACTGCTGCCGGAGCTGTGGGAGCAGGCCGTGGGACAACTGGAGGAGAGCTCGGCGTCCGTGTGAGCCGGGCGCCCCGCCCACGGGCTCAGACGGCGTCGGCCGCCGGGGCGGGGCCGGCCACGCCCGGCAGCGGCAGGAGAGCACCGCGTGCCCGTCGCCTGCCCGCCCGGAGTTCCCGGCGGAGGGCCCTGCGGTAGGAGCGGACGTCGATCTCGATGCCGTGACGGTAGGTGGACACGTACGTCTTCTCATGACGGCGGCGTTCACGGACGATCGCCCGCTCCATGTCCGCCGGCGACGGCAGGACGACCGTGCCCTCCATCAGGTCGGTGATCCATTCCGCCTGCGGTTCGAGCAACGGGAAGGCCGCACCGGCCGGTTGGGCGAGCCCCATGAAGTAGAGCCCGGGGAGCCGCGGCGGGGCCGTGCGCAGATAGAGCTCCGTGCGGCCGCCCGGGGCGGCGAAGACGGAGGGGTCCAGGAAGGGGAAGGAGAGGGAGTAACCGGTGGCGTACACCACGGCGTCCACGGGTTCGCGGCTGCCGTCCGTGAAGGCCGCCGTGTCCCGGCCCAAGGAGCTGACGCCGGGCTTGGGAGTGACCGCTCCGCGGGCCAGCTGGACGAGGAGTTCGTCCGACGAGGAGGGATGGGCGGCCAACGGGCCCCGGACCGGCTCGGGGAGCCCGTAGTGGGCCGGTGCGCCACGGGTGAGCCGCAGGAGGAGCGTCATCGCCGGCCCCTTGAGCGACAGCGGAAGACGGGACAGCGGGCTCCACACCAGGTGGTCCGCCGGCCGGCCGAGCAGCATCTTGGGGAACACATGCGCCGCGTCGCGCGCCGAGAGGTAGGTCCGCGCGGCCGTACGGGAGATCTCCGCCGCGATCTCGCACGCGGAGTTGCCCATGCCGACCACCAGCACGCGCAGTCCGGCGTACGGCTCGGGGGAGCGGTAGTCGTGCGAGTGGACGGCGGGCCCCTCGAACTCCTCGGCCCCGGGAACGGCCGGGTCGGGGAGGCGGGGGTCCCAGTGGTGACCGTTGGCCACCACCACCTCGGTGTAGCGCCGCGTCTCCACCTCCGCGTCCGTCTCTCCGCGGCGCCGGTGGGCGACCTCCCAGCCGCCGTCGTCGAGGGGCCGCACCGAGGTGACCTCGGTGCCCGGCGTGATGTGGCGGTGCAGGCCGAAGGAGGCGGCGTACTCCTCCAGGTAGGCGAGGACCTTGCTGTGGTGGGGAAAGACCGGATACGTCTCCGGCATGGCCAGCGAGGAGAGCGACATGCTCTCCTTCGAGATGTTCGCGTGCAGCGACGCGTACACCCCCGACATGCCGTTGTCGTTGCCGTACCGCCAGAGCCCGCCGATCTTCGAACCGGCCTCGAAGCAGTCGAACGGAACGTTCCGGGAAGCGAGGACCTTGCTCGCTGCCAGGCCGGACGGCCCCGCACCGATCACGCACGTTCTCCGCATGACTGACCGACCTTCCCTCGTGTGGACGTGACTGCGCCGGCACGCGCGTGTACGGGCCCGCACGAGGGAACCGGACCGGACGCCGGGGCCCGGCCGCAGGTACTCCGGTCCCGGCCACGTTAGTCACCCCAGCTCTCTCGGACCCGGTTCGCGGCGGTGAACCCGCCGCACGCGTGACCTGTCGTGCGCCGCGTTGACGCCCACCTGCTTCCGGCGCCGTTTCCGCTCCGTGGCCCGCTCGTTGACCAGGAGCGGACCGGTTCTGCCGCCGAGTGGCCGGCCGGACGAACTCGCCGACTGGAAGACGCGGACCGGTTCCGCGGCCATCGGGAAGACCTGGACACGACGGAGCAGTGCGATGGACGTCAGAGATGTGCACCACTCCTACCGGCAGCACGCCGTCCTCCGGGGCGTCGACCTCTCGCTGCGGCCCGGCACCCTCGCCGGGATCGTCGGGGAGAACGGCGCCGGCAAGACGACTCTGCTGAAGGCCCTCGCCGGTGAACTCAGGCCGGACCGGGGATCGGTGCACCACACCGGCAGATTCGGCTACTGCCCGCAGTCCGTGGTCCTGGACGACTCCTTCACGGTCCGCCAGCACCTCGACTTCTTCCGGAGCGCGTTCGGGCTCCCGGACCTGCGGCGGGCCGGAGAAGTCATGGAGACCCTGGCCTTCACCGAATACCTCGACCGGCGCGCCGGCCAGCTCAGCGGCGGCTCACGGCAGAAGCTCAACCTGACCCTGGCCCTCATGCACGATCCGGACGTGCTGCTGCTGGACGAGCCCTACCAGGGCTTCGACTGGGAGACGTATCTGCGTTTCTGGGAGCTGGCGACGAGTCTGCGAGACGCCGGACGCTCGGTGCTCGTCGTCTCGCACCTGGCGTACGACATCGACCGGCTCGACGTGCTGTGGCGCCTGGACGGCGGACGCCTCAGCCGTCAGGAACCGCGTGCGGAGGCGACGGCATGAGGCGGCACTGGTCACTCTTCACCACGGCGTCCCGTTACGCGCTGATCGGTCATGCCCGCAACCGGTTCGCGATGCTGCTGGTGGTCGCGTACATCCCCGTGTGGATCGGGCTCGCCTATGTGACCATCCCCGACGCGCCCGCGCCGTTCCGGCTGCGGGCCACGGGTGAGGTGCTCTCCCCGCCGGGGAACCACCTCACCCAGATCACCGGGGCGCTGAACGCGGTGACGCTGATCGCCGGGTTCATGATGTTCGCCGCCACCTTCACGGGCGGTGCCTTCGACCGCCGCCTGGCGATGGCGGGATACCCGAGGTATCACCTCGTCCTCGCCAAGCTCTCCGCGCTCACGCTGGTCTGTGCCGCCGTCGCCGCGTACGCCACGGCCGCCGCCGGTTTCGCCTGGGCCCCTCGGCAGCCCCTCATGCTCGCCGCCGCACTGTTCTGCGCCGCCCTGACCTACGGCGCGTTCGGCGTGGTCTTCGGGTCGGTGCTCCGGCGCGAGGTGGAGGGCATGTTCGCCATCCTGATGATCAGCATCCTCGACGTCGCCCTGCAGAACCCCCTCTCCAGCTCCGGATCGGACAGCGCCGTCGTGCGCTTCCTGCCGACGTACGGGGCCGTGCAGGCCAGCATGTCCGCGGCCTTCTCCGACGCGTCGGTCCGCGAGGGCCTCGCGATCCAGGTCCTCTGGCTCACCTGCGCCGCTTTCGCCGGTTTCCTGGTCTTCCGCCGGCGCACCCGCAACGCGCTCCCTCCGGACCGGAAG
This sequence comes from Streptomyces sp. NPDC079167, assembly GCF_040686735.1. Lineage (NCBI taxonomy): Bacteria > Bacillati > Actinomycetota > Actinomycetes > Kitasatosporales > Streptomycetaceae > Streptomyces > Streptomyces sp. NPDC079167. The sequence continues at coordinate 221,155 of NZ_JBFBLO010000009.1, forward strand.
CCCCGCGTCCCGACCCCCTCGGGGCCCGCTTCGGCCGAGGGGACCCGGGGAGCCACGCCCGCAGCGGCCGTGACCAAGGGAAGCCGTTGATCGTTCTGTAGCCGCGGGCGCTGACGCGGTGCCCGGACCGACACGTACTTCGTGCAAGGAGCACCACCGTCATGACTCTTTCGCGTACCGTCCAGCGCACTGTCCTCACCGCCGCTCTCCTGTCGGGCTCCGCCCTGGCCGTCCCCGCTCCCGCACAGGCCGCCCCGCTGCCGCCCGCGTGTCAGGAGGCGCTGCTCGAGACCCTCGACAAGTTCCCCGTGGTCGACTTCACCGTCCCCGACAAGGCCCAGAACGCGATGCTGGCCGAGGTGCTGGGCCTGAGCGAGGCCGACCAGGCGGCTCTCACCGAGACGGCATGCGCGGCCTGGAACACCTGGGCGACCCAGAACGGCCAGGCGGTCGCCGCGGACCTGGACACCCGTTACCGGAACGCGGCCGGGCCCGTGTGCAACAAGTTCGCCAAGTCCTCCATCGCGACGATCAAGAAGTACGCCCCGAACGTGCCCGCCGCGACGCGGGAGCTGGAGAAGCTGGCCAAGCAGGTCTGGAAGAACTCGATGGAGAAGCTGGCCGCGGAGGCCACGAACGCCGACTGCCGTGCGGCGTACACCGCGGTGCAGGCCGGCTGGTAGCGGAACCGGGCGGCACACGGCGCGGCCGGCCGGACTCCTGGGCGGGCCGCGCCGTGTGCGGGGCGGGGGTGCCCCGGAGAGCCCTGTTCGTCACCCGCCTTGGCCTGCCGTACCGCCCTGCGGCTAGTTTGGGTGCAGGACAGACAGGCGGGGCCCGTGGCGGCGAGGTGCACGGGGGACAGGAGGACGGGAAGAGTGTCGCTGCGCGGAGGTGACCCGGCGGAGATCGGCGGCTATCCGCTCGAGGCACGGCTCGGCTCCGGCGGTATGGGCACGGTCTTCCTGGCCCGTACGAGTTCGGGCCGGCCGGTCGCGATCAAACTGATCCACCAGCAGTTCGCGGGGGACGACGAGTTCCGCATCCGTTTCCGGCAGGAGGTGGCGGCCGCGAGGCGGGTGAGCGGCGCGTTCACCGCCGCCGTGGTCGACGCGGCCCCCGAGGCCGAGCAGCCGTGGATGGCGACGACCTACATCGAGGGGAACACGCTCGCCCAGCACATCGCCGCGGAGGGCCCGCTGAACGGGGCGGAGCTGAGGAGGCTCGCCATCGGGCTGGCGGAGGCGTTGCGCGACATCCACCGGGTGGGGGTCGTCCACCGGGACCTGAAGCCTTCGAACGTCGTGCTCTCGCCCGAGGGCCCGCGCGTCATCGACTTCGGTATCTCGCGCGCCGCGGACCAGCAGACGCTGACGATGACAGGGCGTGTCATCGGTACGCCGCCCTTCATGTCGCCGGAGCAGTTGCAGGCGCCGCGCGGTGTGGGTCCGCGGTCCGACGTCTTCTCGCTGGGGACCCTGCTGGTGTACTCGGCGACGGGCCACGGGCCGTTCGACGCGGACAGCCCCTACATGACGGCGTATCAGGTGGTGCACGAGGAGCCGTCCCTGGGCGCCGTACCGGCCGCTCTGCGTGCGGTCGTCGAGTCCTGCCTGGACAAGGAGCCCGAGGGGCGCCCCTCGGCGGACGAACTCCTCGTGCTGCTGCGCGATCTGCCGGCCGACCTCGGTGGGACCGAGGTGCGGCCGACCGGCGCGGGGCGGACCCGCGACATGATCACCCAGCATCACTCCGGGGCGGGTGACACCCCGCCGCCGGCCGCCCCGGCAGCCGATGCCCCGGCCGGTCCCGGTGCGGGGAGCAGCGGCACCCTCGCCGGCCGCCGCCTGCGTCGCGGATGGCGGCCCGTGCTCGCGGCGGCGGTCGCGGTCGCGGCGATCGGCGGCGGAGTCACCGCGCTGAAGACGGGCAGCTTCGGGGGGAGCGGCGGCGACAAGGGCGACAGCGTCGCGGCGCCGGCCGCCGCGCTTCCGGACGGCTTCGCGCCGTGGCGCACGACCGTGCGGGGCGGTGACGAGGGCATACCGGACGAGCTGCGCTGCGTCGCGCGCGGCGACGCGCTGTTCTGCGGGGGCGGCGGCGTCCTCGCAACCCGTATCAGCGCCGTGGACGGCTCGAAGGCGTGGACGGCGAAGAGCCCGGGCGTCCCCGTCCAGGGCATGTATCTGGTGGGCGCCACCGACGACACGGTGCTCGGCTACCGCTTCGCCTCCCAGGACGCCCCGCAGGACCCTCCCCGCGAGGTGGTGGCCATCGACGCGGACAGCGGCCGGGAGCTGTGGTCCGTGCCGTCCGGCGCCCAGTCGACGGCCGTCACGGGCCGGACCCAGGACGCCGTCGTGGCCGGCTCCGCCGTCGTGACGGTCGACGCCTCCAACTCCCGCTTCGAGGCCCGCGACGCGCACAGCGGGGAGGTGACCTGGAAGACACCGTTCCCCGCCGGCACGCAGTGCGCTCCCGTCCCGGCGGGACCGCGGCTCTTCGCGATGTGCGCGACGGACGCGGAGGTGGACGCCCTGGAGGTGCGCCACCCCACCCTGTACACGCTCGACCGCGCCTCGGGAACACTGGGCGGGGCCATCCCGGTCGACGGGCCCGCCAGGCCGGTGGGCGCCGACAGGGGAGGTCTCGTACTCCTCCAGGAGCACGTCGAGGGCACCGCGCTCACCGGGTACGACGGGGTGGCACGGGTCGACCCGGCCACGCGGAAGGTCACGTACTCCCGGCTGGCCAAGACGTACGCGGGAACGCCCGGCATGGCGGACGGCACCGTCTACGTGAGCGGACAGACGGGCCTCGTCACGGCGCTCGACCCCGCGACCGGACGGAAGAAGTGGTCGCGGCAGACGCCCGTCGAGGGCGCGTCGGGTCCCGTCGCGGGCGCCGGCGCGTTGTATTTCAGCTCGGCCACGGGCCGGGTGGTCGCGCTGTCGCCGCGCGACGGCACCCCTCTGTGGTCGACGGATCCGCAGGCCGAAGGCGCTTCGGGCGAGGAGGGCGCGAGCCCGCGCGTGACCGTCGCCGGGGGCGCGGTGATCGTGGCCGCGGCGGACAACACCCTCTTCGCCTTCGACGCGCGGAAGCCGCCGGAGTCGGCCTGAGCCCACGGCGCGTCGCCCGGGATCACCGCGCTGCTAGCGCGCCTCGCCGGGCGGACTCCCCGGCTCCGTGCCAGTCCAGTATGAGGACCGTCGCGTCGTCCTTGAGTTTGCCCCGGCAGGCGTCGAGCACCGCTGTGGTCAGGGCGCGGACGGCCTCCCTGGGGTGCGACGTGCGGGTGTCGGCCACGAGAGAGGCCAGGTCGACATCCGCCGCACCGCGTTCCTGCATGCCGTCGGTGAGCAGGACCAGGCGGTCGCCGGGACGCAGTTGCAGCGTCTGGAGCTGGTAGGACGTCGGCGCCGCGACGCCGAACGGCAGATTGACGGCGAGCTGGATCTCCTCGGCCTCGGTGGCACCGTCACGCAGGCGAAAGGGCCAGGGATGCCCCGCGTTGACCAGTTCGCAGGTGCCCGAATCGAGCTGCACGCACAGCAGCTGTCCGGTCACCAGCCCACGACTGTGGTTCAGCAGGGCCTCGTGAGCGCGACCGGCCTGATGCAGCGCGTCGCAGCCGGTGCGACGGGCGCCGCGCAACGCCCCCGTGACCAAGGTGGCCAGCAGCGCGGAATCGGTGTCGTGCCCCATGGCGTCGGTGATGGACAGGTGCAGAGTGTCCTGGTCCAGGGTGTAGTCGTAGGTGTCGCCACCGATGTCGTCGGCCGGGACCAGACCTGCGGCGAGGGTGAACTGGGGAGCCTCGCAGCAGGAGGCCGAGGGGAGCAGCTGATGCTGGATCTCGGCGGCCAGGCTGGTCTCGGTGGTGCGCCGGCCGGCGTGGTAGAGGTCGGTGAAACGGCGGTCCGTGACGATGATGTACGCCAGGGCGTGTGCCGCCTCACTGATCTGTCCGAGCACGGCGTCGTCGGCGTACTGCAGCGTCACCTCCAGGACACCGATGCAGTCGCCCCGATTGCTCACCGGAGAGATCACCCGCCGTCCGCCCTGGCCGTCCGGCTCCACATGCTGGCGCTGCCCGCGGAGAACCGTGTCGTAGACACTGCCCTGCAGGGCGATCCGCTCCGGAACGTCCGCCATGACGCCCTCGACGGGCGCGGTCAGGCGTAGCAGCCGCTGCCCCATGAGGTCGACGAACAGGAACGACACACGCTCCGCCCCGAAGCGCTTGCGCAGATCGTGCGCGACCACGCCGACGGACTCCCCGGGCGGCGCGGACTCCGCGGCGGCCAGAAGCTCGCCGAGTTCCAGATCTCTGCCATCCATGGCAACCTCCGATCGTCTGTCGCCACATATTCCCCGGTATTCGCCATCCTCACCTGGCAGGTCCGTCACGCCCGGTCACCGGCCGTCCGGCGGCGGCGGTCTCCCCTCAGGCGTCCCCGGCCACCGACGCCTCGCCGTAAGCGAGTTCGCTCGCCAGCAGCGCGGCTCCCACCACCCCGGCGCGGGGGCCCAGTTCGGACATGACGATCGGCAGGTTGCCCGTGGCCAGTGGGAGCGAGCGTTTGTACACGACGCTGCGTATCTCGGCGAGCAGGGGGTACCCGAGCCCGGTCAGACCTCCGCCGATCACGATCATCGACGGGTTCATGAAGCTGACCAGCGTGGCGAGGACCTGCCCGACCCGGTGGCCCCCGGCCCGGATCAGTCCGACGCTGGTGCTGTCGCCGCCGTCCGCGCACTCCCCGACGTCCAGGGCGGTCAGCGCCCCCCGCTCGGCTAGCCGTTCGGCAAGGGCGGGCGACTGCCCGGATCTCGCGGCCTCCGTGGCGTCCCTGGACAGGGCCACCCCGCCGAAGTACGCCTCCAGGCAGCCGGTGTTCCCGCAGGAGCAGACGGGCCCGTCGGCCTCGGCCTCCACCTGGACGTGCCCGATGTCGCCGGCACACCCCTCCGCGCCCCGGTAGATACGGCCGTGGTGCTGCATGCCGGAGCCGATGCCGCTGCCGATCTTCACGAAGAGCAGATGGTCGACGGCCCTCGCGACCCCGCTGTGCTGCTCCCCGAGGGACATCACGTTGACGTCGTTGTCGACCACGACAGGACAGCCGTGTGCGCGGGCGAGGGTGTCACGTACCGGAAAGCGGTTCCAGCCCACCATGATCGGCGGCGAGACGGGTACGCCCTCCCGGAAGCTGACCGGCCCCGGCAGGCCGATGCCGATGGCGTCGAGCCGGGTGTAGTGCCCTTCGTCCGCCAGCGCACGCAGGAGTTCGCTGACACGCCCGAGTACGGCGACCGGCCCGGAGCGGATGTCCGCCGGCTCGGAGCAGGCGGCCACCGGGACCAGCGCGCCGTCGGTGATCTCGATGTCGATGGAGCTGGCGCCCAGATCGACGGCGGCGAACCGCAGCCCGGGGGCCAGCTGGACGAGGGTGGAGCGCCGCCCGCCACGCGACGCGGCGGGGCCGGCCTCACAGACGCGCCCGGCCGCGACCATGCGGTCGAGTTCGCCGAGCAGCCTCGGGCGTGGGACCTCCAGCCGGTCCGCGAGTTGGGCGCGGGACAGCGGTCCGTTGTCGCGCAACAGACTCAACACGCGGTACTGGAGGTTCACGGACTCACTTCCTCTGAACGCCCTCGGAGAGCTGGGGAGTTGTCGCGGAGGTGGCACGGAGGTCCGGCGATGTGACCGCCCGGACAGGCTCCGCGCTCGCGCGCCGCAGGGCGAGGCACGGGCGACTTCCGGCAACTTTTTCACAGAACGCGGAAAGTCGCCGCACTGTTGACGGAACTCCCGGGTTCCGCCACCTGGAAGCGCACACCTCGCGCGGAGTCCGGGCGCAGAACTGCCCCGCCGGTGACAGCGGGGCAGCTCCGTCCCTGCCGGCGTCAGCCGGTGGCGCCTCCCTTCAGCGCCCGCGCGCTCCCGGCCAGCGCCGCACCGGCCTCGCTGTCCGGCACCAGGGCCGTGTCGGACGCGTAGCCGGCGAACGACTCCAGTACGGCCGCGGCCCGAGCGGTCCGGCCCGCCTCGGCGTGCGCCTCCGCCTGAGCCAGCCGCACGGTGAGCCGCTGCTGTCCCTGCGCCGTGATCAGGCCGTCGGCCCGCAGCCGGGTGATCAGCCCGCGGATGTCCGCGTAGGACGTACGGGTCGTGAAGGTCACCGTCTTCGTGGTGGTGTTGCCGGCCTTGTCCCGGGCCCTGACCGTGAGGTCATGGCTCCCCAGCGGCAGCCGCCACAGCTCCAGCACCTGGCCCGAGGTGACGGATCCGCCGTCCAGCGTGGCCGTCGCGGTGGCCCCGCCGGACACCGCGTCCTGTGCCGAGAAGACCGGCGTCGGCCGCCCGGAATTCCCGTGCACGCCGTCCGCGTCGAGGCCGTTCACCGCCACCGTGGGACCCGTGCGGTCGATCCGTACGGTGAGCGAGCCCACCCCGGAGACGTTGCCGCCGTTGTCCGTCGCCCGGTATCGGACGGTCGTGGCTCCCTCGGTGGACAGGGTGACGGCCGCGTTCGCCGACTGCCACGTCTTCCCTCCGTCGACCGAGTACTGGCGGCTCGCGACCGTCCCGTTGTCGGTCGCCGAGACGGCGAGCGACACATTGCGGGTGTACCAGCCGTCGTCACCGTCGGGCCGGGGCGGGTTGAGCGTGGCGGTGGCCTCGGGCGCGGTCCGGTCCGCGACGCCCGCGCCCTGGAAGGTCAGCGAGTCCAGCTCGACACCGCCGGAGCTGGTGACGAAGACCTCACCGCTACCCGAAGGAGCCTCGGGAAGAGCCGTGGTGACGGCCTGCCAGCCCTCCCCGGCCGGCACCGGCACCGTGGCGAACGGCTCGGCGTCGGCCGCGCCCCAGCGCAGCGCCAGGGTGCCGGCACCGCTGGCACGGGTCCGCACACCGGTGATCCCGGTGAACGACACCGGCTCGTACGCGATCCAGTCACCCGCGTCGAAGGAGGTCAGCTTGCGCTGCCCCGACGCCGTGGTGTCGTCCGCGACCGTGACACCCTCCGACGAGTCGTAGTGCTCGGCCTGCATGAGGGCCGGGTTGAGCACCACCTGGGCGTCGCCGGTGGCCGGCGGAACGCCGCCCGCGCCCTTGTCGGTGTAGGTGATCCCCAGAACGCCGAACACGTTCTCGGTGTCACCGTGGCCCGCGTCGGTCGGGGTCACGACTCCGCCCGCGCAGCCGGTGCCGCTGTTGACCGGGTGCCCGTGCTGGTTGTGCCCGAGACCGAAGGTCCAGGCCGCCTTGGCACAGTCCGGCGTGGTGCCGTCCTCGGGGTCCTCGACGGCGATGCCGTACGGCACGGCGTCGCCCCAGTTGAAGAACCCGCCGTTCGGCGGCGAGGTGAGCCGTACCGTCGGCGCGGTGTTGCCCACAGTGATCTGGCGGCTCGAAAGACCGGACTTGCCCTGCGGGTCGGAGACCTTCAGCCGCGCCTGGAACTGCCCGTTCTCCGGATACGTACGGGTGACCGTGGGCCCGTCGGCGTCGAAGGTGCCGTCACCGTCGAGGTCCCACTGGTAGGTGAGGGCGCCGTTCTCCGGGTCGCTGGAACCGGTGGCGTCGAAGGAGACCTCCAGCGGGGCCTGGCCGGACGTCCTGTCGGCCTTGATCACGGCGGTGGGCGCCTTGTTGCCCTCGGCGTAGTCGATCCGGTAGAGGCCCGCGTCGGGGTTCTGCCGGAAGAAGCCGTCGCCGTAGTCGAGGACGTAGAGCGCGCCGTCCGGACCGAACTCCAGGTCCATCGGGTTGTCCCACTGCGGGATGCCGTTCTGCGACCGCTCACTGTTGGGCAGGAGGTTCTCCAGCTTGCTCACAGGGCCGTCGGGCCCGTCGAGCGTGAGCGCGGCGACGTAGTCCTGAGAGAACTCCGCGAAGAACGCCTTGCCGTCCCAGTACTCGGGGAACTTGCCGGGTGAGGGGTTGTCCGCGTCGTAGTGGTAGACAGGGCCGCCCATCGGGGCCTGCCCGCCCGGACCGCCGGGACCTCGGAAGGCGGTCAGCTCGGGCCAGGGCTGGTCGGTGTCCCGGTCGCCGTACCAGAGCGTGGCCGGCGCGGACGCGGGCAGCTCGGTCAGTCCGGTGTTCCAGCGGGAGTCGTTGACGGGCGCCGCGCAGTCGAAGGCGGGGCCGGGCGTGAGGGTGGCGAAGTCGAAGTCACGGTAGGGCTTGCTGTTGTCACCCGTGCAGTACGGCCAGCCGCTGTTCATGGCCTTGGTCGTGGTCTGCCACTCGACGTAGCCCATCGGTCCGCGATTCGGGTCGGCGGTACCGGCGTCGGGCCCGTAGTCACCCCACATCACGGCGTCGGTCTCGGGGTCCACCGCCAGCCGGAAGGGATTGCGCAGGCCCATCACGAAGATCTCGGGGCGGGTCTTCTCCGTGCCGGGCTCGAAGAGGTTGCCCTCGGGGACGGTGTAGCTTCCGTCCTCCTGCACGTGGATGCGCAGGATCTTGCCCCGCAGGTCGTTGGTGTTGCCCGCGCCGCGGCGCTCGTCGAGACCGGGGTTGTAGCCCGCCGCGTCGTTGATCGGTGTGTATCCGTTGACGTTCGGGCCCGACGCCGGGGTGTTGCCACCGGTCGCGAGGTAGAGGTTGCCCTCCCCGTCGAAGTCCACGTCACCGGCCACGTGACAGCACTGGCCGCGGTTGCTGTCGACCCGGATGATCTCCTGCGCGGTGGAGAGGTCGAGCTTGTCCCCGGTCCACTTGAAGCGGGTCAGGGTGTCGTACCCCTCCCACCGCTTCCAGTAGGAGTCGTCCTGCCCGGCCGGCAGTTGGAGCGGTGCTGAGCCGGCCGGGGTGTTCAGCGGCGGCGAGTAGTACAGGTAGACCCACTTGTTGGTGGCGAAGTCCGGGTCGAGCGTGACGGTCTGCAGGCCCATCTCGGAGTTCTGGTACACGTCGACGTGGTTGACGACCTTCGTGACACCGGTGCCGGGGTCGGTGAGCCGCACGTCGCCGTTGCGGGCGGTGTGCAGGACGCGGTTGTCGGGCAGCACGGCGAGGTCGATCGGTTCGCCGGTGTCCTTCGTCAGGGTGACCTTCTCGTAGTTCGACCAGTCCAGGGCGTGTTCATGGCCGGGGTGCGCCTGGGCGGCGGGCGCGAGCGCCACACCGCCCAGCGCGGGCAGTGCCATGAGCAGGACCCCGGTGATCAGGCGTCTCAGAGTGCGGTGCACGGTGATGCGTCTCCTTGATCGCTGGCGGTGAGGAGCGGACACGGAGGCGCCTCACATGGAGACGCCTCCCTTGCCGTGGGCACTGTTCAGGCGAGGAGCCCTTCGAGGGCGGTGAAGCTGCGCTGCGCCGCACCCAGCGACCCCGGGGGATTGGGCTGGGTGTTGGGCGCGGTGTCCTGCTCCCAGATACCGACGTGCGAGGCGCGGGGCCCGATGTCGCGGATGAACCTCTCGTACGGGAGGTCACCGGCGCCGAACTCGACGATGTCGAAGCCGTTGGCGTTCGCCGCGTTGGCGTCGCCGTCCTTCATGTGGAACAGCGGGTAGCGGTAGGGCTGGTTGCGCACGTACGCGGCGGGGTCGAATCCGGGCCAGCGGTACTGGCCCACATAGGCCCAGTAGATGTCCAGCTCCAGATGGACGTGGCGCGGGTCGGTGTTCTTGAGGAACACGTCGTACAGCCGGACCGACGGCTGATCGGTGGCGAAGGCGAACTCGCCCGCGTGATTGTGCTGATAGAGCTTCAGGCCGCGCGCGGTCGCCGCCGCGCCCCAGACGTTGAACTCGTCGGCTGCCGCGCGGTAGCCCGCGACCGTGTTGACGTTCGAGGGCGCGTTGGCGGTGCCCACGTGCGGCATCCCGAGTATCTGCGCGGCGTCCAGTTCCGCCTGAAGGTTGGTGCGCAGACTGCCGATGCCCACGTGGCTGCCGACCGCCCGCAGTCCGTGGTCGTCGAGCAGCGTGCGGATCTCCGGGAGAGTGATCTGCCGGCCCAGGATGGAGGTGGACTGGGTGTATCCGGCGAACTCGATCTCCTTGTAGCCGATCCGGGCCAGTTCGGGGAGGACGACGGCGAAGCCGAGCGAGCTGACCTTGTCGCGGATGCTGTAGAGCTGGATGCCGATCCGGTCCTTGGGGATGGACAGACCGCTCGGTGCGGCGGCGGCCGAGGTCGCCGCGGCTCCGGTGACGGAGGCTGCGGCGATGGCCACGGTGGTGCCGACGGTGGCGCGCAGGAAGTCCCTGCGGTCGAAGGACTTACGGATATGACTCACGGTCACTCCTGGGTACGGAGGAGAAGGGCGTACGGGTCGGGGGGACGGGCCGCTCGGCGGTCCTGGCCCGCTCCGGAGATCAGGCGTGGGCGGCGGAAGGAGGGGAGCCGACGCGCTGCGGGGGGTTCGGCGACGCGGGTGGGCCGCCCGCCATCAGCCGGTGCCGCCGCGCGGGCCATTACGTGGGCCGCCCGGTCGTACCGCCCGGGGTCAGAGGCTGGACCTGCCCGCCCCGTGGGCTTCGGCCCGTGCCTCGGCGGCGCGGGCGGCGGCCTTCTCGGCGAGGCCGGCTCCCCGGTCCTCCGGCGCCGCCTCCTTCGCCGAGCGGGAGGACGAGGCGGCGGCGGGGGCGGTGTCGCCGGTGACGGCGCCACGGACACGTGCCAGGTCGCCCACGACCAGGACGGGGTCGTTTCCGGTCGCGGTGAGCCCGCCGCGCACGATCGCGTTGTCGAGCACGGCCTTCGCGGTGTTGTCGGTGACCGCGAGGTTGCCGCCGAAGTACGAGGCGCCCGCGCAGGATCCGAGCAGGCCCTCGCCGCCGAGCTGGAGGTTGTCCGCGTTGGACGCGTACTTCGCGGCGCCGTACACCTCGCTGGCGCAGAACACGCCGCCGAGGGTGTTTCCGTCGACGGTGAGCGCGCCCTTGACGGTGGAGTCGTACACATCGCTGTACTGGTTGCCGTCGCCCGTCAGCGATCCGTTGAGGGTGCTCCCGGAGACGTACAGCTCGCCGGCGCCGGTCCTGACGTTCCCGCCGAGCGTGGAGTCGACCACGTAGACGAATCCCCCGGTGGCGTCGACGGCCTTGAGGTTGCTCTTCTCCAGGTGCGCGCCGAAGGCGGACTCGGTGGTCAGCGCGCCCTTCACCGTCGTGTCGGTGAGGTCGAGGTAGGCGTTCTCCTCGACGGTGACCGCGCCGTTGAAGGTGGCGCCCGCCGCCACGAGGTCGGCCCCGGCCTCGACCGTCACCGTGCCCTTGACCTTTGTGCCGGTGAGGGTGCAGGACTTCCCGGCCGGTACGACGAGGTCGTTGGTGACGGTCACGGCTCCGCCGTCGCCGACACAGGTGGTGTAGAGCGCGGCCTGGGCCGAGCCGGAGAAGGCCACCAGCGTCCCGGACGCCACCAGTGAGGCCGTCGCGATGAACGTGCGAATCTTCATGTCGCTTCCCTTCCACTGCGTTCACGGCGGGGTCGGAGACCCGGCCGGTTTCCCCCCTGCCGACGGGGGTGCTGAGACGGTGCGTGCGCGGCGACCGCCGGCCGGCGATCGCGCGGTGCCTCGTGACGGGCGGGGCCCGGCCGTGGGGGGAGAGACGTGGAGAGATCCGTGAGGTGAGCGGCGTTCGGGGGAGCGCCGATCGGCTGCGGTGTCATCCGGGCGAAACGTATGTCTCGATGCGCCGAGAGATTAGGGCGCGGTCCGGGGGACTGTCCAGAGGTTCGGTACGAATCCCTTGAACTTTCTGATGATTCATCAAAAGATGTGGAGTGCCGGTGAAAAGGGAGGCAGGGCCGTCGGCGGCCGGGAGCCCGGACCGACCGCTTGATCGCGCCGGGGCGGGGTAGCGACATGGCATGGCCACTGACAACACATCCACCGACCCGAGCGGCTACGTGCGGCCCGAGATCGACGTCCGGGCGCTGACCGAGGTGCTCGACGGCGAGTACGCCGGGATCCGCGACCTCGTCCGGGCCAACCTCGTGACGTACGCCTCCGTCCTCGAGGAGGCCGACGAGCTCGGCTTCGACGCGTTTCGCGAGCGGGTGCGTGAGCTCGTGGTCGAGATGGCCGCGACGGGCCAGACCGGCATGGGCTTCCCGGGCAAGTACGGCGGGGGCGGCGACATCGGGGCATCGATCGCCGCGTTCGAGACGCTTGCCTTCGGTGACCTGTCGGTGCTGGTGAAGGTCGGCGTGCAGTTCGGTCTCTTCGGCGGCGCGATCCTGCAGCTGGGTACCGAACGCCACCACGACGCCTATCTGCCGGACCTGATCACCGGGAAGCTGATGGGGTGCTTCGCGATGACCGAGACGGGGCACGGCTCCAACGTCCAGGCGCTCGGCACCCGCGCGACGTACGACGCCGCCCGCCAGGAGTTCGTCATCACCACCGGCGGCGACCACGCCCGTAAGGACTACATCGGCAACGCCGCCCGCCATGCCGAGCTGGCTGTCGTCTTCGCCCAGCTGGAGGTCGGCGGGGAAGCCCGGGGAGTGCACGCGTTCGTCGTGCCGGTCCGGGCCGAAGGAGAGGTGGCACCCGGCGTCCGGATCGAGGACGACGGCCGCAAGATGGGTCTCAACGGCGTGGACAACGGACGCATCTGGTTCGACGGCGTACGGGTGCCGCGCGAGGCGCTGCTCAACCGGTTCGCCGACGTCACCGCCGAAGGTCTCTACGAGAGCCCGATCGAGAACCCCGACCGCCGCTTCTTCACCATGCTCGGCACGCTGGTGCAGGGCCGGGTCAGCGTCGGCGGCGCCGGGGTCAACGCCGCCAAGGTCGCCCTCGCGATCGCCACGAAGTACGCCGTGCGGCGCCGGCAGTTCGAAGCCGCCTCGGACACGGAGGAGCAGCTGCTCCTCGACTACGGACTGCATCAGCGTCGTCTGCTGCCGCTCATCGCGCGCACGTACGCGTTGCACTTCGCGCAGGACGTCGTCCGCACCCAGCTGCACGAGGTCTTCTCCGGCATCGAGGACGACGCGCAGGCGCGGCGCCGGCTGGAGGCACGGGCCGCCGGCACCAAGGCGCTCGGCACCTGGCACGCCACCCGGGTCGTCCAGGAGTGCCGCGAGGCGTGCGGCGGCGCCGGCTATCTCACCGTCAACCGGTTCGCCGCCCTCAAGGCCGACAGTGACATCTTCACCACCTTCGAAGGGGACAACCACGTCCTGATGCAGCTCGTGGCCAAGGGCCTGCTCACCCATTACGCGGCAGAGTTCGAGGACCTCGACCAGCTCGGCATGGTCCGCTACGTCACCGGCCTCGCCGTCGAGACGGTCATCGAGAAGACCTCGGCCCACAAGCTGCTCGAGCGGGTACGCGATCTGCTGCCCGGCGGAGACGAATGGGACCAGGAAGCCGGCCTTCTCGACTCGGAGTACCAGCTCGCCATGCTCCGCTACCGCGAGGAGCACATGCTCGCCGGCGTGGCCCGCCGGCTCAAGCGCGGGGTCGACCAGAAGCGCGACCCCGGCGTCGTCTTCTCACAGGTGCAGGACCACGTCATCGCGGTCGCCCACGCACACGTCGAACGCCTGGTGCTGGAGGCGTTCGTCGACAAGGTGCGCACCCTGCCGGAGGGCGGCAACAAGGTCGCGCTGGGCCTGTTGTGCGACCTGTTCGCCCTGTCCACGATCGAGTCGGACCGGGCCTGGTTCATGGAGCACGGCCGGCTGACCGTCCAGCGCTCCAAGGCGATCAGCCGCGAGGTGAACGACCTCTGCCGCAAGGTCCGGCCCCTCGCTGTCGGCTTCGTCGACGCCTGGGGCATCCCACCGGAGATGCTGCGCGCGCCGGACCTGGTGGGGTGACCCGGCTGACCCGCCCGGAATTTGGCTGCGGCCGGTCCGTGGGCGCTCCCATACTGAGCGGGCTCACTCTCCCACGTCCCGAAGGAAAACCTCCGCGTGCAGGCTGCCGTCACGGTCACTCCCGCCCAGATACCCGACCTGCTGCTGGGACTCGCCACCGTGCGGCCCGTGTTCCTCTGGGGAGCGCCGGGGATCGGCAAGTCGTCGCTCGTACGCGGCTTCGCCGAGTCGCTGGGGCTGGAGTGCGTCAGCCTCCTCGGGACGCAGCTCGCGCCCGAGGACCTGATCGGCGTGCCACAGATCCGCGACGGGCGGTCCGTGTTCTGTCCGCCGGAGAGCATCGCGCGCGACGAACCGTACTGCCTCTTCCTCGACGAGCTGAACGCCGCACCGACGAGGAATGGCGCTTCGTCCTCGCCCACGAGATGCTGCACGCCGCCCTGCGCCACGGTGAACGCCGGGGCGGCCGCGACCCGTTCCTCTTCAACGTCGCGGCCGACTACGTCGTCAACGACTGGCTCGTCCAGATGCGCGTGGGGGAGATGCCCGCAGGACTGCTGTACGACCCGGAGCTGCGAGGCCTGTCGTCGGAGGAGGTGTACGACCGGATCGCGAGTGACCTGCGCCGCCGGCGCCGGCTCGCGACCCTGCGGGGCAAGGGGGTCGGTGACATCCTCGGCGAGCCGCTGCCGCACGCCGACGCCCGCCCGTACACCGACCTGGACGACTTCTACCGGCGGGGCCTCGTCCAGGGCTTCGACCTGCACCAGTACGGCGAGCGAGGACTGTTGCCCGCCGGACTGGTCCAGGAGATCCGGGCACTGTCCCACCCGCCCGTGCCGTGGGACGCGCGACTCGCCCGCTGGTTCGACGAGTACGTACCCCGGCCCGAGCCCGTACGCTCCTACGCCCGCCCCGCCCGGCGGCAGGCGTCGACCCCGGACATCCCGCGCGCCGGCCGGTACTTCCCTCCCGAGGAGACGGCCCGCTGCACATTCGGAGTCGTACTCGACACCTCCGGCTCGATGAACAGCACGCTGCTCGGCAAGGCGCTCGGCGCGATCGCCTCGTACGCGGAGGCACGTGACGTGCCGGCTGCGCGTGTGGTGTTCTGCGACGCGGCGCCGTACGACGCGGGGTACCTGCCCCCGGCCGAGATCGCGGGCCGGGTGCGGGTACGCGGCCGGGGCGGCACCGAACTGCAGCCGGGCATCAACCTGTTGCGGAGAGCGGACGACTTCCCGCCGACGGCCCCGGTGCTCGTCATCACCGACGGCTGGTGCGATCCACTGCGGATCCGACGCGACCACGCCTTTCTGATCCCGCAGGGTGCCACACTGCCGTTCACTCCGCGCGGGCCGGTTTTCCGGCTGGGCTGAGAGCCCGGCGTCAACACGGAGTTCCCGCTCGGACCCGGCCGGGCAGGGAGACGCTGCGCCGGCATCCGCCTGCTCCTCTAAAGGATGAACCACGGCCTGATACCCGTATGCCGTGATCAACGACTGTCCACGCTGCTGCTGTGCACAAGACGAGCAATGATCAGGACAGGCGCCGGTGGGCCGGGATCGCCAGGGTGGGAAAGCAGCGGCAGGGTCAGGGGCAGGAGACCCCCGAGGCCCAGGTGGACGCCTCGGGGGGAGTTCCCCGCCGGGCAGCGCCGAGCGAGCAGGCGCGGTACTGGTTCGACAACACACTGGCAGGTGGCGCCGCCGCGCTCATCGGCTGGCTCGCTGTCGTGTGCCTGGTCATCGTCGTCCCGGCGAGCGCCGTCCTGGTATGGACGGACGACGGGGCCCCCGACGACCGGTGGGCGAAAGCCGCGGCGGTTTGGCGAAGCGTCGGACAGACACTCCGGCTGGGCGGAGAGGCCGGATCGCCCCTGCGTGTCGCCCTGTCGGTCCTTCTCGCCCTGGTCGCCCTCTTCTACGTGTCCACCCTCGTCAGCCTGATCACTGCCGCGATCACCGAGAAGCTCCTCGACCTCCGGCGCGGCCACTCCACCGTCCTGGAGAACGGCCACACCGTCGTACTCGGCTGGTCCGATCAGATCTTCACGGTCGTGGCCGAGATCGTGGAGGCCAACAGCAACCAGGGGCGGAGAGCCGTCGTCGTCCTCGCCGACCGGGACAAGACGGACATGGAGGAGGAGTTGCGCACCGAGCTGGGCGGCAGAGAAGGAGGCACCCGGATCATCTGCCGCAACGGGCGTCCGACGGACCCGGCCGCACTCGAACGGGTCAGCCCGGCCACGGCGGACGTCGTCCTGGTGCTCCCGCGCGACGAACCCGACGAGGACGCCGAGATCGTCAAGAACCTGCTGTCCCTCCGGGCGGCGACCGACGGCGACTGCCGCGCCCGGATCCTGGCGGTGGTCCGGGACGGACGCTACCGGCTCGCCGCCGTGCTCGCCGCAGGCCCGGGTGCGGTCGTCCTGGAGATCGACGACATCACCGCACGGCTCGTGGCGCAGTGTGCCCGGCAGCCCGGACTGTCGCTCGTGTTCCAGGAGTTGCTCGACTTCGCCGGAGACGAGTTCTACGTCGTCGATGCGCCGGCGCAGGCCGGCCGTACATTCGCCGAGGTACTGACGGCCTATGTGTCGTCGACCGTGGTCGGCGTCCTGCGGGCGGACGGAGCTCTGCGGCTCGCCCCGCCACCCGACTCGCTCGTGTGCGCAGGGGACCGGCTCGTCGTGATCGCGGAGGACGACGACACGACGGTGGAGGCTCCTGAACCCGCGGCCGTCGACGCGTCGGTCATCGTGCCCCGTCCGCCCGCAGCGGTGCGCTCCGAAAGGATGCTCCTGCTGGGATGGAACCGTCGCGCACACCGCATCGTCCGCCACCTGTCAGACCACGTCACTCCCGGCTCGGTCCTCCACGTCGTGGCCGACGGCGGGGAGCCCACCGCCGCGGAGGTGCGGGCCGCGGAGACGGAGGCCTCCACCGGCCTCACGGTCGTCCTCCGCCCCGGAGACCCCACCCTGCCCGGGACGGTGAACGGCCTGGACCTCGCCACGTACGACGGCGTCATCGTCCTCGGCCCCGACCGCGTGGCCTGTGGCGGCGCACCGGACGACCGCACCCTGGTCACCCTGTTGCTCCTGCGCGATCTGGAACGCAGGTCGGGAAACCCCGTCACCGTGGTCACCGAGATGACCGACGACCGCAACAGGGCGATCGCGCCGGTCGGGCCGGGCGCGGATTTCATCGTCAGCGGCAAACTGGTGGGCCTCCTGATGGCGCAGATCTCGCAGAACCGGCATCTGGCCGAACTGTTCGAGGAACTCCTCGCCCCCGGCGGAAGCACGATCCAGCTCAAGCCGGCCGCCCACTACGTACGGGCGGGGTGCCGCGCCTCCTTCGCCACGGTCGTCGAGTCGGCGTCGCGCCGAGGGGAGTGCGCCATCGGATACCGGAGCCGTGACCGTGCGACGACGGGCCCAGAATTCGGGGTGCGGGTCAACCCCCGCAAGGACGAGGTCCTGCGCTGGAGCGAGAACCACGACGTCGTCGTGATCACCCCGCACGCACGCCGGTGAGGAAACGGCCGGCCAGCTCGATGCGTTCGTCGAGCGTGACGGGTGTCTGGCCGAAGTCCACGAACAGTTCGTGCACACCCTTCTCGGCCGCGGCCCTCGCGTAGTCGACGTACTGCTGCAGCGTCCCCCTCCGTGGCACCTGCTCCGGATCGGTCCTGGTGTCGGTCAGCTCCGGGTTCACACGCAGCGCCATACGCAGACAGGCCGGGTCCCGCTCCGCCTTCTCGGCTTCCTTCACGATGGCGCTCCACATGGACACGAGGTCCGTCAGCGGCATGGCGCCGGGCAGCCAGCCGTCGAGTCGGCGTCCGATGCGTGCGAAGCCCCGGGGGGTGAACGCCGCCAGGAGCACCGGAGGCCCGGGGCGCTGCTGCGGCCTGAGACCGACCCTGGTCTCCGGAACGGAGAAGAGCGGGCCGTCGTGGGCGAAGGAACCGCCGGACCAGTACCCCTCCAGGACGTCGAGCGTCTCGTCGAGCCGCGCGCCCCTGCCTTTCCACGGCACGCCGACCGCCCTGTACTCCTCGGGCATCCAGCCGAGCCCGAGGCCGACGTCGAGACGCCCGTGG
This sequence comes from Streptomyces sp. NPDC079167, assembly GCF_040686735.1. NCBI lineage: Bacteria > Bacillati > Actinomycetota > Actinomycetes > Kitasatosporales > Streptomycetaceae > Streptomyces > Streptomyces sp. NPDC079167. The sequence goes on from NZ_JBFBLO010000009.1 coordinate 239,075, forward strand.
CTGACCAGGTCGAGCGTGGTCAGTGATCGGGCGAGCATGACCGGCGGCTGCCAGAGGCCGTTCAGCGTGCTGGTCCCGAGACGGATCCTGCTCGTGTGCGCCGCGGCGAACGTCAGGGCCACCAGGGGATCCAGGTGGTTCTCGTACACACCTGGCATCACGCCGCCCCGGCCCGGGTAGGGCGTGCTCGGCGCGACCGGGGCGAGCACGCGGTCACCCGTCCACAGGGAGTCGTAGCCCGTCTCCTCCGCCGTGCGGCTGACTTTCGTGATGCCTTCCGGCTGGGCGTCAGGACCGAACGTCGGAAAGGTCACGCCCAACCGCATCTCCGTGATCTGCGACATGGGAACTCACGATGCCATGCCGGACGACTCCCGCCCAGCCGTCGGAGCGGTTGGGCGGGAGGAGGGCCCGTTCCGTCGCCATGGGCCCTCCCGGACAGCAGGGGGCCAGGTCAGACGCGGTCCGCCGCGATGAGGAGGTACTGGAAGGACCCGTCCCTGTAGGAGTTGATGAACGCGTCCTCGATGCCCGTGACCAGCGAAGACGTGGCCCTCAGCTCCCAGTAGGGCAGAGTGTCGGGGGTGAGGTCGATGACGGCCTGCGGCACGAGACGATGGTCAGCCATGGCGCGCAGGTACTCCCGGCGCGAGTGGATGTTGCACTCGAAGTGCGCGTTGATCTGCGAGACCCACTTCGAGGGCTGGCCGTACCGCGGGTTCCAGCAGCCGGTGATGGTCACGTAGCGACCGCCGACCCGGAGGATGCGGGAGTGCTCGGCGAAGAGGTCGTCCAGGTCGACGTACATGCTCGACTCGTTGTTCCAGGACGCCGCGGCCGATCCGGTCTCGAAAGGCGTGGCGAGCATGTTGCAGACCCGGGCGCGGACATGGTCCTGGATGCGGAGTTCGCGGGCACGGCCGTTGGCGAAGTCGGCTTGTTTGGCCGACAGCGTCACGCCCTCGACCTTGCACCCGAAGCGCTGGTGCGCCATCACCATCGAACCGCCACGGCCGCAGCCGGCGTCCACCAGGGTGTCGTCACTCCCGATGTCACCGAGATGTCCCAGGAGGAACTCGGCCTGCGCGGACTCCAGTCGGTGGAGCTCCGCGATCAGCTTCTTCTCGCCGGCGCTGTCCTCGGTGTCGCCGAGTGCGGCATGGTCCACCTCACCGATGCCGTAGTGGTGGTGGTAGAGGCCGTCGACATCGCCGAGACGGAGGTTCACGGGCCTGGCCTCCCCGTCCCAGTAGCGGGCGATGTCCCCCTGGTAGGGCGTCGCGGGGCGGGGGATGCGCAGGGGAGTGGCGGTGGCGGTGAGTTCGGTGTCGGTCACGTACGAGTCCATTCTCTTACCAGAAATCGGGCAGGCTGTAGCGGTAGGTGTTGGTCCGGTGCCAGTGGTGATTGCCGTCGACCCACGCGGCCACGCCCCGCAGGAAGCGCTGCACGGTCGGGACGGGGCGGGCGGCGGCCAGGGCCGAGGCCTCGGTCTCGAAGGCGTGCATGAGTTCGTTGTGGACGTCGACCGACTTCAGGTAGGCGTCCCGGGCGGAGAGGCCCTCCCGTTCGGCGATCACGACGGGCAGGTTCAGGTGCCGGCCGGGGGAGTCGAGCTCCTTGGTGTACGAGTACAGGTCGTTCACGATGGTCGTCGCGTTTCCCGCGAGGGCGATGACCTTCTGCATGGCGGACTCGGCGTGCAGGTCCGCCGGAAGTTCGTAGCCGCCGACGGTGTCGGTGATGGTGGGGCAGGGGCGGAAGTTGTTGAACTGGCGCATCGCCAGGTACTCCCACACCTCCGGGACGTGGTCCAGCTGTGCCCAGGCCGCTTCGGCGAGATACCCCATGTGCAGCCGGGCCATGTCGTGCCGGAGCCGGTCGGCCTGGGAAGGGCCGGCCGCTCGGACGAAGTACTCCATGGCGGAGCGGTAGGCGCGCCGAGGCGCGTCCGCATGGAGCGACTTCGCCCAGTGCGGCTCGTACTCCTGTGCCGTGTGCAGGGGGTCGAGGGCGGTGTGTGCCAGCAGGAGACGTTCGCCGAGGCCGACGGGTGAACCCCCGTGGTCCTCGCAGTAGCAGTCGTCCACCGCGTTCTCGGCCACCATCAGGCGGGTGGCGAGCATCAGATGGTCGATGCTCGGCGCGTCGGGGTGGCAGCCCACCATGTAGCGGCCCACCGAGAAGCCGTCGAACTCCTCCTCCCAGTCCTCGGGATACAGGGCGACCTCGTCCAGTGCCCAGGCCTTGATCCGCCGGCTGACCTCCTCGACCCGCACCGGGTCGGGCTCGGGCACCGGGTGGTGGTAGAGGCCCGGGACAGACGGGCCCTCCGCCGTGTCCGCAGGCCGGCCCGACGCGGTCGGCGGCTCTTCCCGCAGGGCCAGGCGCAGACCCGCCGTGCCCAGGCCGCTGGGACCACGCAGGATCCGCTCCAGGCCGTCGCCCGCTGCCGGCACCCCGGCCGCCGGAATGCCGAGGTGAGGAGGGGCGGGTGCGGAATCCGGGGGCGGAGCGGGCAGGGAAGACGCGCCGGGCGGACCGCCGGTGGCGGCCTTGACGTCGCGGGCTCGGGCCGCGGCGGAGGCGAGGAGACGCGTCCCGAAGCGGGAAGCGGCCTCCGGCAGGCTCGACTGTGGCGGTGGCAGCTCAGGCGCGGGCATCCATGGCTCCTTGGTGGGGTGTGCGGCTGGTCCGAGGCCCTCCGGGGCATGCGCGACGGCCCCGGGAACTGCCGGGTGTCGCACCGGGCGTCTCTTTCGTCCGGAGGCCGTTACCCGGGCCGGCGGGCGATCTGCACGTTCTCCAGCACGCCGACCGCGTCCGGCACGAGGATGGCGGCGGAGTAGTAGGCGGTGACGAGGTAGGACGTGACGGCCTTCTCGTCGAGACCCATGAAGCGGACGGACAGGCCCGGTTCGTACTCGTCCGGCAGGCCGGTCGGGTGAAGGCCGATGACGCCCTGGTTCTCCTCGCCGGTACGCATGGCGAGGATCGAGCTGGTCCCTTCCTCCGTGACGGGGATCTTGTTGCAGGGGAGGATCGGGACCCCTCGCCAGGCCGGGACCTGCTGGCCGCCGAGGTCGACGTGGCCCGGATAGATTCCGTACGCGTTGAATCCACGCCCGATCGCCGCGATCGTCCGGGGGTGTGCCAGGAAGAACTTGGTGCCGCGGCGCCGGCAGAGCAGTTCGTCCATGTCGTCCGGGGTCGGTGGGCCGGAGTGCGTCTGGATGCGCTGTTTGAAGTCCGCGTTGTGGAGCAGGCCGAATTCCCGGTTGTTGATCAGCTCGTGCTCCTGGCGCTCGCGGAGCGCCTCGACGGTGAGCCTGAGCTGCTCCTCGGTCTGGTTCATCGGCCCGTTGTAGAGGTCGGCGACCCTCGTGTGGATCCGCAGAACGGTCTGGGCGACCGAGAGTTCGTACTCGCGCGGCTTCAGTTCGTAGTCGGCGAACGCGCCGGGCAACTCGTGCTCGCCGGTGTGGCCGGCCGACATCGCGATCTCCGCCTCGCCGCGATGGTTCTGCCGCCGGCCGGAGAGCGAGGCGAACGCGTCGAGGTGGGCGCGGAGGCTCGGCGCCGAGGACAGGACGGCCGCGAAGTCCCCGCGTGAGAGGGTGAGCAGCGTGCCCGAGGTCTCGGCGGTGGCGGTGAGCTCCCACCGGGCGTCCTCGTCCAGCAGGGCGTTCTCCCCGAACCGGTCGCCATCGGCCAGTACCCCCAGCATCACCTCGTCGCCGTAACTGCCCACGGACGCCTGGCTGATACGGCCGTGTGCGATCAGATGGAGCTTGTCCGCGGGCGCCCCGCGCTCGACCAGCGTCTCGCCCGCGCGGAAGTCGTGTCGAACGCACCTGTCCGCGATGGCGGTCAGCACCTCCACGTCGTCGAAGCCGCGGAACAGGGCCAGTTCACCGAGCTCGCGGGGGATCACCCGGACGTCGGCGCCGTCCTGGACGAACTCCACGCGACCGTCGCCGACGGTGTAGGTCAGGCGACGGTTCACCCGGTAGACACCGCCCTGGGTCTCCACCCAGGGGAGCATCCGCAGCAGCCAGCGGGAGGTGATCTCCTGCATCTGCGGCGCGGACTTGGTCGTGGTGGCGAGGTTACGGGCGGCCGCCGTGCCCAGGCTGGATTGCCGGGGCGGCTCCGGTCGCACGTCCGGGCTCGAGTCAACAGTCATCGGGCAAGCGCTCCTCGGTCAGGGCGGCGACGTGCGTATACGGACGCCATGGGGCAACAGGAGGGAAAGGGGAGTATGTGAACGGGAATCCGTTCGGACCATGAGAAACACTAAGGGCGGCTTCGCGCTCCGGGCCAAGGAAAGTCGCCGACATTAACTCGATACGATGATCGGGACCGCATGATGTTTGTCCAGGTGCCGGCCCGTTTCAGCGGCGACCGGCAGCACGTCCGGTCCGTGCGCCACGGGCGACCGGCCCGACGATTCAGTCAGCGGTCATCATGGCGTTCCTCCGGTGGGAGCCGGCGGGAGGCTGACCGTACCGTGATGACGTGAACACAGCCGGAACCGGAGGTGCCGCGACGACCGGCACCTCGCTGCGTCGCCTCGCGGACGAGATGGGCATCGAGACGACGTGGGCCGGGGCCCGCGACGGCCGCATCGGTGAGGTGATCATCGCCGAACCCGAGGACGTGCTCTCGGATCTCCCCGGTGCGCTGGTACTCGCTGTCGGAGCACGCGGCGCCGACGCTGCCGCCGTCGTGCGTGCGGCAGCGGCAGCGGGCGCGGCGGCCGTCGTGGTGAGAGCGCTCCCGGGTGAGGGCAGCACGCCGTCCCGGCCGGTGAGCGAGGCGGCCGCGAGCGCGGGCGTCGCCCTGATGGGTATCGCGGCCTCCGTCCGCTGGGACAAGGTCGAGGCCGAGGTGCGCGGTGTGCTGGAACGGGGGGCCGCGGCCGACTCCTCCGACCGTCGAGGCGACCTGTTCTCCCTGGCCCAGACGGTGGCCACGCTCACCCATGGAGTGGTCAGCATCGAGGACGCCGCACACCGTGTGCTCGCCTACTCCGACTCCGGTGACGAGGCGGACGAGTTGCGCCGCCGCTCCATCCTGGGCCGCAACTGTCCCGAGCCGTACCTGGCGCACCTCCGGCAGAGGGGTGTCTACCGCCGGGCCCGTGCGGGTGAGGACGTCGTCGAGGTCGAGGAGCGGCCCGAGATGGGGGCGCGCCGACGGCTGGTCATCGGCATCAACGCCGCGGGCCGGCCCCTCGGCACGGTCTGGGTGCAGGAAGGGACCCGCCCTCTCGCCGGGCGCACGCAGGAAGTGATGCGGGGCGCTGCCCGGCTCGCCGCCTCCCAACTGGTCGACCACTGGTTCCAGGGTGACCCGACGGCACGCCTCCCGTCCCGGGCGGGACTGGCGCACGGCCCTGCTGACGGGGCGCTTCAACTCCGGGGCGCTCGCCGCACATCTGGGGATCGCACCGAACGCGTCGGCGACCGTCGTCGCGTTCGACCTGCGGGAGCCGGCGAGCGGGGACGTCGTCTCGCAGGACGCCCGGCGCGCGGAGGCGGCAGAGATCATCTCCGTACACGCCGCTTCCTACCGGCGCAGCGCCCTGGTCACGCAGGCCTGTGGACAGGTGTACGCCATGCTCCCGGAGCGGGCCGAAGGGTCCGCTCCCGAGGGGCCGCTCGCCCGCTGGGCCGAGGACGTCGTGAGCGCTCTGCGCCACCATCTGCGGACTCCCGTTCAGGCCGTGGTCGCCGGCACCGCTCCGCGGCTCGACGACATACCGGCCGTGAAGTTGCGCGGCCATCATGGTCTTCAGGTCCTGGCCCGCACGCCGGAGCGGCAGGTCGCCACCCATACGGCGCTCACCGCGTCGCTCATGGTGCGTGACGTGCTCGGGCTCCTGGACCGGCACGGCGACATCCGTCACCCGGCCATCGAGGAACTGGCCCGCCACGACGATCTGCACGGCACCGAGATGTGCCGTTCGCTGCTGCTCTACCTGGACGCCTTCGGCGACGTCGGCCGGGTGGCGAAGGACCTGAACGTCCATCCCAACACCTTGCGCTACCGGGTACGCAAGGCCGTCGCCCTGACCGGACTCGACCTGGACGACCCGGAGCACCGGCTCGCCGCCATGCTTCAACTGCGGCTCTCCCGTGAGACACCCGGTACGAGTCCGTTCCCCGGTGGCTGACCGCCCGGGTCCCTGACGACCGGGACGCGGCTGTCCACGCGGACAGTCCGCCGCCCGGAACGCTGTCCGGGCGGACAAACTGCGGGCAACGGGCGCCGGTTTAGGTTCACACCCCGTTCGCTTTCCGCGACGGCGAACCCATATCCGAACCCGGAGCAGACCCATGACCGAACCTGCCCACGTGCCATCAGCGCCCGCGAACGCACTCGCCGCCGAGTCGCCCGGCGGCATGCGACGCATCGCCACCGCCAGCTTCATCGGCACGGCCATCGAGTTCTACGACTACTACATCTACGGCACCGCGGCGGCGCTCGTCCTCAACGAGGCGTTCTTCCCGGACCTGTCCGAGACCGCCGGCACGCTGGCCACGCTCTCGACCTTCGCCATCGGCTTCGCTACCAGGCCCATCGGCGCGGCCGTGTTCGGGCACTTCGGGGACCGCGTCGGCCGGAAGACGGTCCTCGTCGTCTCCCTGCTGATGATGGGCCTCTCCACCGGCCTGATCGGCCTGCTGCCCGGTTACGCGACCCTCGGTGTCTGGGCGCCGGTCCTGCTGGTGCTCCTCCGCGTCGTCCAGGGCCTGGGCTGGGCGGCGAGTGGGGCGGTGCGGCGCTCCTCGCCGTCGAGCACGCTCCGAAGGGGAAGCGGGGCCTCTACGCGGCGGCTCCGCAGATGGGTTCCCCCGTCGGCTACTTCGCGGCCACGGTGACCTTCCTGCTGATGTCGTCCGTCCTCGACGACGCCGCGTTCGAGAGCTGGGGCTGGCGCATACCCTTCCTGCTCTCCTTCGTGCTGGTCGCCGTCGGTCTGGTCATCCGGCTGAAGATCTCCGAAACCCCGGCCTTCGCCAAGGTCGTGGAGGAACGCGGGACGACGAAGGCCCCGCTCGTCGAGGCCTTCCGCCGCCACCCCAAGGAGATGCTGCTGGGTGCCGGAATGATCACTGTCGTGTACGTGATGTTCTACACGGCCGCCACCTACTGCATGACGTACACGACAGGCACGCTCGAGATCCCCAAGAACGACATGCTCGGCCTCACCCTGGTCGCCGTGGCGGTACTCGGTGTGTCCACGTTTCTCGTCGCACGCTGGTCGGACAGGGTGGGCCGCCGCAAGCTGATCATTGCCGGGGCCGCGTTCGGTGTGGTCTGGGGAGCGGTGCTCTTCCCGCTCCTGGACACCAATAACTACGTGCTGATCGCTGTCGCTCTGAGCGGGGCCCTGCTCTGCATGGGCATCATCTACGGGCCGGCCGGTGCGTACATGCCCGAGCTGTTCGGCACGAACATGCGCTACTCGGGCGCCGGATTCTCCTACAACCTCGGTGGTGTGCTCGGCGGCGCGGCCGCCCCGCTGATCGTGACCGCGCTCGCCGAGGCGTACAGCCCCTCGGCGGGCGGCTGGTTCATGAGCGCGATGGCGCTCGTCTCCCTGGGATGCATCCTCGCGCTGCCCGAGACCGCGGAGCGTGACCTCGACAAGGTCTGAGCGCGACCGGGGTGCGGGTGCGCTCGGCGCTCGCGCTGACGTAGTTCACCTCGTCGCGCATCAGCGGGGTCACCGCGAGTCCCTCGTCGTCGATCGGCAGAACGACCGGGCCCGCCTCGATCTGGCCCGCCGCGACGGCGAGTGGGGTCTCGGCGGAGTTCTGCCCCACGAGCCGTACCCGGACGGCCGGTGCCGGGCGCGTCGAGTTCCGCTCCAGGCGCCGGACCAGTTCCTGGGCGGACGCCTGGATGATGTCCATGGCCTGGCGTCGAACGGGTCGACCTCGGAGGCTCCTGGCGATGGCAACGTCGGGACAATCGACGACGGCGACAGCAAGCGCTTACTATCGGGTTCGGCTGCGGCGCGGTCGGTTCAGGAGGGATCGCCCGCTCCAGCCGTCTGCCCGCCCCCGGACACCGACCACCCGTAAGGAAGAGGACCGCGCATGACGCTCTCGCTGACCCACGCCCACGGTGACCGGATCACCGTCGCGCACGAGGCGACCGGCACGGAGCTGTTCGCCTACGTGTACGGTCCCGAGGCGCAGTGGGAGGCGCCCAAGCCCTATCTGCACCCGGTCAGGACCCTCTCCGGCGGGCTCGTCACGGACTACCGGCCCAACGACCACCGGTGGCACAAGGGGCTGCAGCTGACGGCCTCCCATCTGTCGGGCCAGAACCTGTGGGGCGGCAACACCTATGTGCCCGGTGAGGGGTATCTCGCTCTGCCGGAGAGGGTGGGCTCGATGGCCCACGTGGCCTTCGACGAGGTCTCCGCGGCCGGCGACCGGGCCGTCATCGCCGAGCGGCTGACCTGGCACCCGTACGACGGCGAGCTGTGGGCCGAGGAGGAGCGCCGCGTAGAGGTGTGCGACGTCGACCCGGAGGCCGGCAGCTGGACACTCAGCTGGACCTCGTCGGTCACCAACCGGCGTGAGGAGCCGCTGCGTTTCGGCAGCCCCACCACTCACGGCCGGCCCGCCGCCGGATACACGGGACTCTTCTGGCGGGGCCCCCGCGCCTTCCGTGACGGCAAGGTCTTCACCGCCGACGCGGAAGGCGGGGACCTGATGGGCAGCCAGGCACCCTGGCTGGCGTACGTCGGTGAACACGACGGCCGTGACGGGCACGCCACAGTCGTCTTCGAGCACGCGCCCGCCAACGACCACGCGGGCGACAAGGGGACCCACCCGGCTCACTGGTTCGTACGCAGCACCCCTTTTGCCGCGGTCGCGCCGTCCTGGGCGTTCCACGAGGAGCTGGTCCTCGCTCCCGGCGACACGCTCGACCGGAGCTACCGCGTGCTGGTGGCCGACGGCGCCTGGGACCGCGAACAGGTCGCCGCACACCTGGAGGCACGGACGTGGTGAGCGCGAAGCCCCGCGCCTGCGCGGTTCGGCGCAGTACCAGCTGTGAGGGGTGCGCGGCGGCGGAGAGCTCCACGACCAGCTCGTGTCCCGGCAGGGACGTCACCCCGGACGGGTAGACATGGAGCGATCTTCCCCGGCTCGGCCGCCGCCTCCGAAGACCTCCGGAACACGCCGCAGCAGCAGGTCACGCACGGCACCGCCGCCGGCCGCCGCGACGGTGCCGAGGAGGGGCGGCGGGCAGCCGGCCGAGTCCGGCGGCACGTGTCTTCTGCGCACCGGCCATGGACCAGAAGCCGATGACAGCCGCGTCCAGGGCGGTGAAGGCCCTGGCCCACTGGTCCTGGGACAGGGAGAGGACGAAGGCGAGCAGCGCGCCCGCGAACGCGGTGGGCAGGTAGGCGGCGTCCGTGAGGGCCGCGGGGGTGCCGTGCTGGAGCAGGGTGTCGCGGATCAGTCCGCCACCCGGCGCGGACACGGTTCCCCTCCCTGCGGGCGGCCGGTGGCCGCCGGCGCGCGGCGCGCACCGCGGAGAAAAGCCGTACACGACCCCTTCCCCGAAAATTCGCACCCTCGATGATCCGCGGACGACATCGCCCTAATGCAGGGCGCCGCCTGAGGCCGCGCTGTGAGTCGGCCCATAGGTCCCAGGTCACATACGAGGCGCGGTAGTAGGAGCCGGTTCCCACGTCGCGGGGGCCGGCGCCCGGGTTTGCGGGCGCACGTCTACGTAGACGCCTAGTAGGGCGGGTCGTTGCCGCCGCCGCGAGGTGCCGCTAACGATGGTTCGAGCCCCGGGGAGCTGACGCTCCGGACCGGTCGGAAGCGGCACTCCGCCGCCGCCCCCCGCTCCCGTCCGGCCCCCGGGACGTCCCTGACATCAGCGCAAGGAGAGTGTTCTATCCGTACGTCCGCCCAGTCCACGGCCCCCACCGCCCGTACCGCCCGGATCCGCAGATTCGCGGTCTCCGGACTGTGCGCGGCAGGAGCCGCAGCAGCCGCTCTGACCCTCGCCCCGTCCCCCGCGCACGCCTCCGAGCCGGCCTCGCACAGCGCGGCCGCGTCGGCCGGGGTCTCGGCCGCCGGAGTCGCCGCACAGGCGGACGCCATCGGTGAGAAGGCAGGCAAGGCCACCGACACGGACGAACTGGACAGCTGGATCCGGAAGTCCCTCAAGATCATGGACGCCAAGGGGATCCCGGGCAGCTACGAGGGCCTGCACAGCAACATCATGCGTGAGTCCGGCGGCGACCCCGAAGCGTCCAACGACTGGGACGTCAACGCGCAGAACGGCACGCCTTCCAAGGGCCTGCTGCAGGTGATCCAGCCGACTTTCGACGCCTATCACGTCCCGGGCACCCCGGAGGACCTGACCGATCCGGTCGCCAACATCACCGCGGCCGCCAACTACGCGGCCGACAAGTACGGCTCCATCGACAACGTCGACTCCGCCTACTGAGCCACGAGCCGCACCGGCCCGGCCACACCCCTCCCGGGAATGTGGCCGGGCCGTCGTCCTCCACCGGACCTCACCAGATCGACTGTCCCGCAGGGTCGCCGTCCAGGCTGTCGAGCAGCGAGATCTGTACGCGCACCCGCTTGCCCACGGGCTCGCGGCGAACCTCGAAGCTCTGGCAGACCGCCAGCACGATCTCCAGGCCGTGCTGCCCCGCGCGTGAGGGGTCGCCCCGCAGAGCGCTGGGGAGCACGGAGCCCGAGTCCCACATGGTCATGGTCAGCATGCTGCCGTCCACCTCCAGATCCAGCAGGCACGGGCCCGGCGCGTACTTGCAGACGTTCGTGGCCAGCTCGCTCACGACCAGCTGCGAGACCTCCATGGCCCGCGCGGGCACAGCCACACCTCGCAGGGTCCGAGCATCGGACAGAAACTCCCGGACGAAACCACGGGCCCGGGCAATGTCCCCGGACTCCATGTCGTACGCCGCGCTACCCGCCACGACGCCCGCCTCGTCCCACGGCCTGTCCTGTCCGGTCCCGCACCTCGTCGCCAGCCGTTCCATGGCACTTCCCCCGTTCGTCGGCTGCACCACGCAGCTCAGTACACCGACCGCCTACCCCACGTCACGGATTTCAGGCCCGGAGAATTCACCGGAGACAGGGCCGGGCGCCCGGCGACGTCGGACCGCGTGGCAGCCACCGGTCCGTCGGGTCGCCACCGTGCCGGACGGCCGAGCGGCCGGACTCCACGGCCTTCGAGACCGACCCGGAACGCTCTCCGCCCGGATCGCGGTCGAACCCGACGGTGATTTCACGTCAGCACACTCCGACTTCGGCCCACTGTGACCGAACACCCACCTGGCGGCTGAGGCGGTCCTACGATCTGGGTCCATGACGGCTCCCGACTGCTACGCGTGCGGCAGAGAAGCACAGTTCGGCGAACTCCCACCACGCGAGCGCGTCGCGTCCGACGCGCACTGGCGGGTGGCCCACGCCTTCGACACGGCGCTGCCCGGCTGGCTGGTGCTCCTGCCCCGCCGTCATGTCACCGCCGTCCACGACCTCACCGACGCCGAGGCAGCCGCCCTGGGGTCATGGCAGGTCAGACTTTCCCGGGCCCTCCACAGCGTGACCGGCTGCGCCAAGACCTACGTCGTCCAGTTCGCCGAAGCCGAGGGCTTCGCCCACGCACACTTCCACATCGTGCCGCGCATGGCGGACCTGCCTCCCGAGCAACGCGGAGCAGGCGTCTTCCGACTGCTCGGCCGGCCGGAACCCGAGCGGGTGACGGCTGACCGGGCGGACCGCGTGGCCCTCTCCCTCCGGGCCCGGCTCGAGGAGGGCCCGTAGGCGCCACACCGAGGCCGGGGCGGTACCGCTCCCGGACGGCGAACGTGCATATGGTCACCGACGCGGCGTCCCCGACCGACCCGGAGAAGGCCGGCCTGGGTGCACTCGCCGCGAGTCTCCCGTCCGCCCCGGCTGACCCGCCCGGCCGCCCGGGCGGGGCCACGCTCAGCCGGCCCGAGGTGTGACACCGACCGCGGCGGTCCGGTTGTCCCCGGTTCCGGACCGTTGGCAGGGCATGCTGGTGGGCGCCGGCCACGGCGCTTCCCGGGGCCCGCCGTGGTGCCGGACCAGGGGCGTGCGACGTCCGCCTCCCGTGACGTACGAGGGAAAAACACATGGCGGACGAGCGCAGGTCGGGACTGCCGCCCGAACAGGCCGCAGGTGCTCCGGCGGACCGGCTCAAGGAGCGGATCTACGCGACGATCACGATGATCGCCGTGGTGGTCGGCCTGTCCCTGGGCGAGGCCGGCGTCACCGGCGCCCTGGCCACGGTCCTGACGACCGCCCTGGGCCTGTGGCTCGCGGCGTTCGTCGCCGACCAGCAGGCGCACCGCACGGTGCACGGCCACCTCGCCACCGGCCACGACCTGCGGCGCATGCTGTATGTCAGCAGCCCGCTGCTGTCCTGCGCGGTGGGCCCCGCCGTGATGATCTCCCTCGCGGCGCTGGACGTCCTGTCCCTGTCCGTCGCCCTGACGACAGCCGCCGGCGTGGGCATCGCCTCCCTCTTCGCCTGGGGCTGCGTGGGAGGCATGCGCATGGGAGGCGGCGTTCTGCCGGCGGTGCTGGCCGGCTTTGCCGACGCGGTGATCGGTGTGGCGGTCGCCCTGGTGAAGACGGCCGCCGGGCACTGACAAGGCCGGTGACGGGGCGGGGCGCCTTCGCGCTCGCTACAGCCACATGTCGTGGCCGATACGGCCGGCCTCCAGCGCTTCCGGCACGTACAGGAATTCCGCGTGCGGGGCGTGGGACCTCGCCGACACGATGAGCGTGTGGCTGCCCGGGCGGAGCCCGTCGACGCGATACCGGCCCGAGCGCACCGGCCCCGCCGCGACCCGCTTCCCCCGTGCGTCGATCACGGTGACCCATCCCGCGCACCCCGCGGGATGCGCTGCGCACCGGACGGCGCCCCCGACCGCCGTCCCGGCCGTCACCGGGCCCGGGTACGGCCGTGGTGCGGCTGTGGCCGCGGCGGTGCGAGGGGCCTTTCCCGGAGCGCCCGCTGCCCGTGCCGCCGGGCGCAGGGACCATTCCGCCACGAGCGCCCGCGTACGGCGTTCCATCGGCGAACCGGTCGTGGCCTCCGCGCAGTTGTCGTGCACGTCGAGTCCGCACCGCTCCGCGTAGCCGGCGAGCGTCTCGTCGAGTGCGGAGAGCTCCCGCAGCGTCGTGCGGACGCGCGACGCCCGCGGTCCGGGCGGCGCCTGGTCCAACTCCGCCTTCAGTTCCCGTACCAGCGGCGCCACCCGCTGCCAGCCCTCCTCGCGCTCACCGGTCGTCAGCGAGCGGTCCAGGGCACGCAGTGAGCGGCTCAGCGTCTCGGTGATGCGGGCGAACCGTCCGGCCGGCCCGGGGGCCAGGTCGATGTCGATGTCCGCGGCCGCGGCCAGGGCGCGGGCATGACCCGTCGCCGTGGTGAGCAGCGCCGTGCGGTTGTCCGCGTCCCGCCCCCGCAGACCGCGAGGCATCCGGACCAGCGGACGTGCCAGGCTGAGGACCTCGAACAAGGCGGCGTCCACCCCACGGGCGGCTCCACGCAGCCGCACGGGGGCATCGGGGTCCTCCCACCGCAGGGCGAGCTGGGAGACCAGGGTGCCGACGGCGGCCACATAGCCGCGCTCCGCCTCCCGAGTGATCCTGCGGCTCGACAGCGGGAAGATCAGTGCGGCACACGCGGTAGCGACGAGTATCCCGAGGCCGTTGTCCAGCAGCCGCTCGCCGAGCAGATGGTCCATGCCGCCGTAGGGCGTTGTCAGCCCGTACAGCTGCACCAGCGCGACGACGAGCCCGACGACCCAGAGTGCGTACGCGCGCTGCATCCCCCAGGCTCCGAGGGTGAGGCCCGCCACGATGACCGTCAGCGTCCCGTAGACGTGGCCGGGGCCCAGGAGGTGGAGCAGAGCGATGCCGAGCACGGCGCCGATCACCGTGCCCGCCATGCGATGGCCGAACTTGCGCAGCCGTTCGTGCGTCGTGTTCGTGCCGAAGAGGGTGATCATCACGCCGACGAGGCCCCAGTAGAAACGCTGGGGGTCGATCGCGTCGGTGATCGGGCAGACGATGGCGGCCGCGACCCCGGCGTGCAGCGGTGCGCGTACGAAGGGAACGGCGCGCCGCCAGCTCTTCTCCGTGCGCGCGGCGAGCACCCGCTGCGCCGCGCCGGCCGACCCGGCGGGGCGGTTGCGCTCCAGGGCCACGGTCGGCTGGAAGGGGACCTGCGAGGGGGACCCGGGGGTGCTCCAGCCCAGCGAGAGCCAGTGGGAGAGCGACCCGGCCAGGGAGTCGAGGAGGGCGGCCACGCGACACGCGAGCTCGACGGTCTCCGCCTGGCTGTCGCCCGTGCCGGGGTGCTCGCGCAGGTGGTCGGCCCGGCGGCGGATGCGTTCGGCGGCCGGACGCAGGCCCTGCGCGCTGCCGAGGGGCGTGTCCCGTGCGATGACGAGGGCGACGGCCATCGCCTCGCGCAGGTCCGGCGGCACGTCGAGCCGGGCCAGGTCCTGCACGGCACGGCCGATACCGCGCAGGGCCAGCTCCGCGTCGAAGAGGTGTCGGTGCAGCAGCTCCGCCATGCCGGGGTCCGCGGCGACCTCCGGCTGGGCGAGCCGGCCGTCGATGGTGACGGTGGTGACGTTGAGGTGGTGCAGGGCACGTGCCATCCGGCGCACGGCCCGCTCCTGGTCGGCGTCGGGGTTCAGCGTCTCGACGGCCGCGTCGGCCACCCGGCGTGCCTCCACGACGAAGGCGCGCTGGGTGCGCAGCAGGTCCTCGCGCGGCATCGGGTAGCAGAACAGCAGCCGCGTCAGCAACACCGCCCCGGCGGAGACCAGGGCGACGGCGAACGCCTTGCCCCACAGGGCCGAGGGGATGTCCGCCATCATGCCGACCATCAGGCCGTTGAACAGCATCATGCCCGTGAGCAGCGCCAGCTGTCCGAACCGGGCGAGGAAGAAGGTCAGGGCCAGCGCCGCGACCATCAGGCTGATCTCCAGGCCGCGGTCGTCGTGCAGCTCGGTGGCGAGCCACAGGACGGCGGCGTACGGGAACGGCATCCAGAGGATGGCGCGGGTGAGCCGCTGCCACGTGTTCTCGGCGACGGCGAAGGCGCTCATCAGGCCCGTCATCCCGCCGACGATCATGCCGATCATGGCCGGGACGTCCAGGGCCCGGGCCATCCCGTAGCCGACCGCGAGCGAGGTCACCATCGCGACGAGGGTGCGCCAGCCCGCCTGGAGCTGCCCGAGGCCGGGGTCTGCCGCGAGTATCCAGTCCCAGCGCCGCCGAGGTCCGCCCACCCGGTGCGGCGCGACGGCGCGCGCGGCGCCTTCCGCCGGTGCGGGGGCGCGGGTGGGAGGTGCGGAGGGTGCGAGTTCCGGCGCCGTGTCCGACGGCGCGGTACCTGGGCTGATCAACTGGGCTCCGAATCCATCGCGTCGAGCAAGGTCGTGAGGGCGCTCCGGGCGGCGCCCACGGCGCGCTCGGAGTCGTCGACGCCCGCGGCGAGGCCTCGCAGGAGCGCAGCTGCCATCCGCCGGCGCCCCCGGTCGAGCAGGTCCCGTCCGGCGGGCGTCAGGGAGGCCTCCACGACGCGCCGGTCGGCGGCGCGGCGTTCACGCGTGGCCAGACCGTGCTCTTCGAGGCTCTGCAGGACCACGGTCACACGGGGCTGGGACATGCCCGTGTACGCGGCAAGAGCGGTCACCCGCCGGGGGCCGTCCTCCAGGGCGTCGAGCACGGCCACCTGGCTGCGGCCGATCCCGAAGTCCCCGGTGCGGAAGAGCGTCTGCGAGAGCCGTCCGATGCCTCTGAGGAGGCCCCGGGCGGCGCTTTCGATGCGCTGCTCGTCGGTGGGACCGGCCAGGGACGACGATTGATGCATATTGCAATTATATGGATGTCAATAGTCGGCGCGGAACCATGTGCGGGCAAAATGCCCGGCCTCGTCCGGGCCTGCCGCCCCGCCCCGGTGGATCTGGCCTCACCGGGGCGGGGACCGGTCACCCGCCGGCCCGCGTGAGCCGGCGCAGTGCGCGCACGAGCGCCTCAACACCCGCGACCGCCTTGGACCGGGGGCATCCGACGTTGAGCCGGACCCGGCCCGGGGAGCCGTACGCCGCTCCCGGCATGACGGCCACCCTCTCCACCTCGACGAGCTCGCGTTGCAGCGCGTCGTCGTCGACCCCGAGCGGCCGCAGGTCGATCCAGGCCAGGTACCCCGCCTCCGGGGGTTCCCAGCCGAGCTGCGGGAACTCCTCGCGGAGGCGGTCGGCGACCATCGCGAGGTTGCCCGCGAGGTACGTACGCAAGGCGTCCAGCCAGGGCGCCCCCTCTCTGTACGCGGCGATGTGCCCGACCAGGGACAGCACGGCGGGGGAGGAGAGGCCGTCGGCCTCCTTGAGCTGCCGCAGATAGGCGTCGCGCGACGCGGGGTCGCCGATGATCCCGTAACTCCCGGTCAAGGCCGGGATGTTGAACGACTTCGACGCCGAGGTGATCACGGCCCACCGGCCCTCGCCGCCGAGTCCGGACCAGGGGTGGTGGACGTGCGGCGGATGGGCCAGGTCGCCGTGGATCTCATCGCTGACGACGGCCACGCCGTGCTCCGCGCACAGCGCCGCCATCCGGTCCAGCTCGCCGGCGGACCAGACCTTGCCCGTCGGGTTGTGCGGCGAGCACAGCAGCAGCACGGCCGTGTCGGGCAACGCCAGGAGCCGTTCCAGCTCCGCCCAGTCGTCGAGCGGACACTCCCGGAGCTGCCGCCCGTGGGCCGCCACGGTCTTCGGGAAGGCGTCGTACATGGGAGTGTGGGCGACCACGCCGTCCCCGGGGCGCGACCACAGCCGGAGCAGCTGCGAGAGCTGGTAGACGACGGACGGCGCGTAGACGACCGACGCGGGGTCGACGGCCGTCGCGTGCCGCGTCGCGTACCAGTGGACGACCGCGGAGAGGAAGTCGTCCTGCCGCCACCGCGAGTATCCGAGCACGGCGTGGTCCAGCCGGCCGCGGAGCGCGGCCATGATCTCCGGGGCGGTGGCGAAGTCCATGTCGGAGATCGTGAACGGCAGCAGATCAGGAACGCCGAAGCGGTCCTCGACGTAGTCCCACTGCGTGCACCAGGTGCCGCGCCGGTCCACGACGGTGCCGAAGCCGTACGGATCCTGCGGAGCGGGGGAGGGGGGAGCCATGGTCAGCCCACCGGGATCATGGTGGCGATGGCGTCCTTCACCGACTGGACCTGCGGCCCGATGATGACCTGCACGTTGTGGTTGTCGAGCTTGATCACGCCCACGGCGCCGAGCTTCTTCAGCCGCGCCTCGTCCACCTGCGCCGCGTCCCCCACCGTCATGCGCAGGCGGGTGATGCAGTTGTCCAGGGACCGGATGTTGTCGGCGCCGCCGATCGCGTCGAGGATGGCGACGGCGTCGTACTTGCCCGCGACCAGCTCGCGCGCGGGCCGCTCCGTCGCGTCCGCCGCGACCGGCTCGCCGTCCTCGTTCTCCTCTTCCTTCTCGCGCCCGGGGGTCTTGAGGTCGAAGCGGTTGATCGCCCAGCGGAACAGGAAGTAGTACACGGCGAACCACACCGCCGCGATCACCGGCACCAGGTACCACTTGGTGGTTGATCCCTGGAGGACGCCGAACACCAGCCAGTCGATGACGTTGCCGTCCGTGTTCCCGATGAAGACGCCGAGCAGGGCGGCCGTGAGGAAACCGAGCCCCACCAGGACCGCGTGGATCGCGTACAGCCACGGCGCGACGAAGAGGAACAGGAACTCCAGCGGCTCCGTGATGCCGCCGACCACACAGGCCACCACACCGGACACGAGCAGGGCCTTGATCTCCGGGCGCATCTTCTTCTTCGCGCAGTGGTACATGGCGAGCGCGGCACCCGGCAGGCCGCCCAGGTAGGACGCCATCTTGCCCTGGGAGAGGAAGTGCGTGGCGTCGGTGACGGCGGCATCCGGCGCGCCCGCGCAGTCGAGGTGCGCGTAGAACATGTTCAGGGCCCCCGAGACGTTGTCCCCGCAGACGGCTCCCGAACCGCCGACGTCGGTGAACCGGAACATCGCCACCAGGATGTGGTGCAGCCCGATGGGGCGCAGCAGCACCTCTCCCATGCCGAAGAAGAACGGCCCGAAGACTCCGGTGTGACCGATGCCGCGGCCCACCGCGGTGATCCAGCCGTTGAAGGTCGGCCACACCAGGGGGATGAGCAGACCGAGCACGCTCAGGACGAGAGCGGAGATGATCGGGACGAAGCGCAGCCCGCCGAAGAAGGCCAGGGCGTCAGGCATCCGCTGCGTACGAAAGCGCTGGTGGAGGAGGCTGACAACGATGCCAACGGCCACGGCTCCGAGGAGTCCCGTATCGATGGACTGCACGCCCAGCACATCGGCTGTGCCGTAGTGCTTGATCGCGGCCTCGTCCTCGAAGTCGACACCCTTGGCGGTGAGATAGAAGTTCACCGCGAGATTCATGGCGGCGAAGCCGACGAAACCCGAGAACGCCGCCACACCCTTGTCCTCGCGGGCGAGGCCGAGGGGGATCGCCATCGCGAAGAGGACGGGCAGGAAGGTGAAGGCCACCAGACCCGTGTTGGCCATCCAGGTGAAGACGAGGTGGAAGCCCTCGGCCTTCAGGAAGGGCAAATTGTCGGTGACGGCCTCGCTGGAGAGCGAGGAGCCGATGCCCAGCATGATGCCGCAGAACGCGAGCAGGGCCACGGGGAGCATGAATGTCTTGCCGAGCCCCTGGAGGAATTCCCAGAGTGCGGCTTTGGTCTTCTGCATGTGTACGGAACTTTCGAGCCTGGGGGGACGGACCCGGACGCTCGCCGTGGCGGGGACCCACGGTGGGCGAGCGTCGGTGGATATGGACGAGGGGCTCGGGCCGCCTTCGCGCGACGCACCTGAGGATCGCCCGGTGAGCAGCGCCAGACGGGGCCGTTCCGCCGCACGGATCACATCACAGCGGGCCGACGACTGTCCATGGAGGCCGGGGCGCAGGCCGTACCGGCCACGGGGGACCGACGGGGGGTGAACCGGCTGTCGCACCCCGTGACGTACGCCACCCGTCCGGGGTGGCGGCGGGTGTTTGCCGACGCGCCGGTGGGTAAGGGGCTCATTGGCTGCCGGGGCCGACAATCCGGTGGATAGTGTGCGAGAACTACTGATCCAGGAGGTTCGATGTCCTCGAAGCGACGTCGTAAGAAGAAGGCCCGCCGCAAGAACGGCGCGAACCACGGCAGCCGTCCGCAGACCTGAGGACGCGCCGACTTGACCGGGGGGTGGCGCATGCCACCCCCCGGACGCGTTCCGGAAGCGCTTGTGCGGCCAGGTTCTCCACCACCTGGATACACCGTGACCGCTCCGGGTCAGGAGGCGGCGAGACCCGGAAGCCGGCTCAGCGCCGTCCGCTTCGCCTGCTGGAACCGGTCCAGGTCCTTCCCGGCCTTCGCCCGCACCGGCTCCTCCGCGCGGGCCTGCACGCCGGCGATCCGCCGGTGTGTGTCCGTGGAGATCTGGCAGCTCAGATCGTCCTCCGCCAGGTCCAGTTCCCGGTCCCCCACGGCCAGGACCCGGTCGCGGTCGCCCTTCGCCCGCGCCAGTCGGTCCAGGATCTCCTTGCGGGGGTCCTCCAGCGAGGCGTAGGAGTGGCCCAGGTCCGCCATGCACCGGGCCCAGCCCTTCTCCACCTCCCGGAAGTCGGCCGAGTCCAGGGTCCGCCGGATGACCTCATTGCTCAGGTCCTCGACGGTGTAGCGAAGTTCGGGCCAGTTCCGGCCGTAGACCTCGTCCCGTGCCTGCTGGGCGCAGGAGCCGGGGTCGTAGCTGACCGTCCGGCCGCTGGGCAGCGAGATCTTCATATGGTCGTCCAGGCTGCCGAGCAGCGCCTTCTGCCAGTCCTCCCGCTCCGCTTCCGGGAGGGCGGCCAGCATCTTCGCGTTCGGGTCTTCCGGCGGCCCCTCCAGCGCCTCGCCGGTCAGCCCGTAGCCGTCGCTCCTCGACCACTGCGGCGACAGCACGGTGTACGGGTTGACGGCGGCCGCGCGTCTCGCGTCGTGCGCGGGACCGATGCGGTACTCATGTCCGCGCTCGCGCATACAGATCCGGATCAGTGACTCCTCGGACTTCCGCAGCGCCGTCCGCTCGGCGGCCGAGAAGTACATCGCACCCGCCAGAGGCAGGGGCGCGGAGACGTCAGGTTCCGTCGCGGCCTCACGGCCGGGTGCGGCGCACCCGGCCGTGAGGAGCAGTGCGGCAGCTGTCCACAGCAGCCGGCGCACGGCTCAGCAGACCCACATGTTGGAGCCGACGCCGTCCTCGAACTTGGTGTCGTCGAGGTCCGAGACCTTGACGCCCCGCAGGAGGCCCTGGGGTCCGCCCCGGAACCAGGTGTTGGGGTACAGCGCGACGTCGCAGGAATTGCCGTTGTTGTAGAGCGACTTGGCGTTGTCGAACTTGGAGTACTGGAACAGATCGTAGTTGTTGCCCCAGACCTGACCGGGAGTGCCGCCCCCCTTGGTCTGCGAGTAGGCGCACAGCGCACCGGATTCGCAGTCGTCCCAACTGGCCTGCGCAGGAGCCGCCGTGAGGCCGATCCCCAAAGCGGCCACCAGTGTGCCGCCCGCACTGAGGGCCGCGAGCTTTGCCCTGAATCCCATGATGTCTTCCCCCTCGGTAGTTCGCCGCCGCTCGTGCTGATGACGAGTCGGTTTCGACACGGATCAGGCTAGGCGGCGGGGCGCTGCGAGGGACCCTGCAACTGTCCAGGGTGCGGGCCGCCGAGGTCAGGTGAGGAGCTGGTTCCGGTGGGACGCGCGACGAGCGGCCGCCAGCAGGGCGTGGATCTGAGGACCGGCCTGGTCGAGCCGGGCGACGGGCTTCGCGAACGGAAGGCGCACATCGCGATGGGTGCCCGGGTACTCCAGACGCAGGGTCACGCCGTAACGGTCCATCGCCAGCGGGAGGACGCGCGTCACGCCCTTCTCGGGCTGCGGCTGCACGAGGCGCAGGAGCAGGGGGACGAGTTCGCCGTGATCGTCCACGAGATGGGTCAGCATCGCCGCCTCGCTCGTGGCGATCGGATCGGGGTCGGTCTCCTGAAGCGTGTCCAGCGTGACGAACGCGCGGCCCCTGTGGTCCTCGAAGACCGCCTGGCCGAATTCCATGCAGGTACTCTCCGCGGCGTCCGTGCTGTACGGGGTCGTCAGCAGGCCGGTCACCGTGACCCGGGCGCGCGTGCGCTCCCGTACGGGCGTGGGCGCGATGTCGGTGAACTCCAGACGGACGGGGACCCGTGGGCCCGGCTGGGCGGAGCCGGCCTCCGACGGTTCGTGCAGGTGGATGTGGCCCATCGCGGGTGTCCCGTCGAGGCGGTGCACCTCGACGGGGTCGAGCCCGTCACTCACCACCGTCATCGAATGGGCCGCGGTCAGGATGGACAGCACGCGTTCGGCGGGGGAGGGGTGGGTGACGCGGGCGTGGGAAAGACGCATCCAAGTTCTCCAGAGGAGCGGGCGGGGAGACATCATCGGTGTTACTTAGGTATGCCTAACCTAACCCATGATTCGCGCTTCGGGTAGCGGCGCCGTACCCCGATCGCGCGACAGTGGCCGGATGGTGGCGCCGGGGCCGGTGTGGGACAGACGGCGGCTCTGGTCCATGTGCGACAGGCTCTCGCCGCGGAGCAGGGGCAGGACACGGAGTTGTCCGCGTACCTGACCTCGCGTAACCGCAGCCCCGGTGGCGACTGGATGAG
Organism: Streptomyces sp. NPDC079167; assembly: GCF_040686735.1. Classification (NCBI taxonomy): domain Bacteria; kingdom Bacillati; phylum Actinomycetota; class Actinomycetes; order Kitasatosporales; family Streptomycetaceae; genus Streptomyces; species Streptomyces sp. NPDC079167. The sequence goes on from NZ_JBFBLO010000009.1 coordinate 260,892, forward strand.
TACGGTCCTGGAGCGGGCCGCCCGTCGCGGATCGACCCCGCGGACCCGCCCGGGTGATGCGTACGGGCTTGCGGTGCGGGGGTTGCCCGACGGGCCGTCTGTTCGCTGTCTACGCGGTGAGTTGCCGCTCCAGGCCGTCGAGGAGGGCCCGGAGGCCGAACTCGAAGGTGTTGTCGGGGGCGGCGGCGTAGTCGGCCGCCGCTTCCGTGTCCAGCCGGGCGCGCAGATGCGGATGGCGCATGGCGGTCCTCCGTGCCTCGGCCATGGTGTGCCGGAACTGCTCTTCGGCGGCGCTTCCGCCTTCGGTGCGTTTCCGCGCCAGTGAGGCGGACGCGGCGGCGCCGGCCGCGTTGCCCAGTACGTAGGTGAAGACGGCGCCCGCCGCCTGATCGGCCTGCGCGGCGGTGAAGCCGGCGGCTTCGTAGACGGCCAGACTGCGGTCGTCGTGGCGGGCCTTGCCCTCGCCGTGGACGAGGTGCGCGGCGAGGACCTGCACCAGCCAGGGATGCCGGGTGAACATCGCAAGCAGGTCGGTGGCCATGACGGTGGCCGCCGCGCGCCAGTCGGCCGCCCCGGGGTCGGGCAGTGTGAGTTCGCTCCACACCTGGTCGGTGGCGAGCAGGACGAGGTTGTCCTTGTTCTTGACGTGCCAGTACACGGCGGTGGCTGCCGAGTTGAGCCTGGTGCCCAGGGCGCGCATGTTGAGCCCCGCGAGCCCCTCGGTGTCCAGGAGTTCGACGGCGGTGCGGACGATCTGGTCCCGGGTCAGGGTGTCGCGTGCCATGCCCACACCGTACGCAGTACTTGCACAAAGTTCAATAAGCCACTTGCACAGTGTTCAAGTGTGGGCTTACCGTCTCCTCGTCCGGTCGATTGAACTAAGTGCAAGTCCAAGAGGAGAGCCGATGAACACCCTCGCCGCAGTCATGCAGTTGCTCGTCGCCGCCGCCTTCGTCAGCATCCCGGTGGTACGCCACCTCTTCGGGCCCGCCGCGAAGGCCGCCGCGGTGGCCGAGCTCCGGCGCCAGAACGTCCGCCCGGAGGTACTGGAGGAGAACAACCTCCGCTTCGACGCAGGGGGTCACGAGACCGCGGCCCCCGTGGCCGTGGCCGCCGTGATGACCGCCACGGCCGCCGTGAACTTTGCCGGCGCCGCTCCGGCCCAGCTGCTGACCTGGATATTCTCCTCGCTGGTGCTGCTGATGAACGCGGTGATCGTCCACAGCGACCTCACCGCCGTGAAGTCCGTGGAGGCCGCCTTCCGTCGCAAGGGCGACCCGGAACTGGCCCGTGTCGAGGTCGCGCCCTTCCTCCGGGCCGCCGAGGACGCCTTCCCGCGCTGGGTGCGCGCCCAGAGACATCTGCGTAACGCCGTGGTCTTCGGGGGCTGCGCCGTCGCCCTGGCCGCAGTCTCCCTCGTCTGAACGCGAGACCGCGCACCGATCGACGCGAGACCGCGCACCGCCTCGGACTGCACGCCCGGCCGGGCGGACGACTGCTCAACCGCGTGAAACGTCCGCCATGTCCGCCCTTTCGGAGCCTTCGCGGCGCATGCGCTCAACCCCCCAGGCTCCGAGTGGCCCGAGCGCCTGGTTGAGTGTGTGCCCGTGCTCGGTCAGGGAGTACTCCACGCGGGGCGGCACCTCCGCGTAGACCTCCCGGTGCACGAGGCCGTCCGCCTCCATCTCCCGCAGGTGCTGGGTCAGCATCTTCTCGCTCACTCCCGGCAGCCCCCGGCGGAGCTCGGCGAACCGGCGTACGCGATGGGCGTCGAGCTCCCAGAGGATCAGCCCCTTCCACTTGCCGCTCACCACGTCGAACGCGGCGTCGATGCCGCAGATGTAGGGCCCGCGTCTCGGTGCCTCGGTCATCAGTAAGTCCCTTACTAAAAGGTAAGTACCGCAGTAAATAGTGGGTACTTCCGAGAGTAGAGCCGCTCTTCGACGATGGAGGGGTGAACGAACAGACCCGTAACACCGGACAAGACCACGCTGTCACCGTGATCGGGCTCGGCCCGATGGGCCGGGCGATGACACGCACCCTCCTCACCGCCGGCCGCCCGGTCACCGTCTGGAACCGCACCGCCTCCCGCGCCGACGGCGTCGTCGCCGACGGAGCGACGCGCGCGGCGACACCGCGCGAGGCCGTCGAGGCGAGCGGCCTCGTGATCCTCAGCCTGACGGACTACCAGGCGATGTACGACATCCTCGGCAGCGCCACCGGATCGCTGGCGGGCCGGACGCTGGTGAACCTGAGTTCCGACACCCCCGACCGCACACGGGAGGCCGCCGCCTGGGCGGCGGGCCATGGTGCGGACCTCCTCACGGGCGGAGTCATGGTCCCGGCGCCGATGGTCGGCACGGAGGCGTCCTACGTCTACTACAGCGGCCCCGGGCAGGTGATGGAGAGTCACCGGGCGGTGTTGGAGCCGCTCGGAGCGCCCAGGTATCTGGGCGACGATCCGGGCCTCGCCCAGATGATGTACCAGGCCCAGCTCGCGGTCTTCCTGACCACCCTCTCCGCGTTGATGCACGCCACGGCGATGCTGGGGACCGCCGGGATGAAGGCCGAGGAAGCGCTCCCGGAGCTCCTCTCCGCCGCCGACACGATCAGTGACATCCTGAGGGCCGGCGATGAGCGTCCCGGCGCCGCGCTCGATGCCGGCGAGCATCCCGGCGACCTGAGCACGGTCACCATGATGGGTGCGACGGCCGACCACATCGCCGAGACCAGTGCGTCACTCGGACTCGATCTCGCGCTCCCGCTGGCCCTTCAGGCCCACTACCGGCACGCGATCGAGGACGGGCACGGCGGCGACAACTGGACGCGCATCATCGACAGGATCCGGGCACCGCGCTGACCGCACGCCCGTGCTTCTTCCGCCTGTTCGCGAACGGGAGGCCGTCCGCACTTGCATTCGGTTTCGATCGGCGGGAAAAATTGGGGCAAGGCGGACCGGTGTTGCTCTTCGGAGTCGCCGCGACCGACCGGGCGGACGGGCCTGTCGTGGACAGGCCCAGCGGTGTCGAGATCGTGAGGTGCTCTCATGGGCAGGATGGTTTCCGCGCTCAAGCAACTGCGAGGGCGGAAGATGGAAGCGGACGGCAAGGCCCTGCAGGACCAGCGGCTGCGGGACGAGGGCCGCCGCCTGCAGGAGCGGGGGCACGGACAGCGGTAGGCGGCCGTCCCCGCAGGATGACCCGGCCGTCCGTCCGCCTGACCGGCCGCCTCCTCGGCACGACCCGGCTCAGGCACCGGCCCCGTACACGCCCTGCTCCGGCAGCCCCGTCGGTTCGAAGGTGTGGACCGAGAGCCCGCGCGCGGTCGTCCTGTGGCTGACGAGCCGCAGGCCGGCCGGGGTGCCGCCGTCCGGGAAGAGCCTCCGGCCCCGGCCCACCACGACCGGGGCGATCACGAGGCGCAACTCGTCGACCAGGCCCGCGGCCAGCAATGACTGGGCCAGCCGGGCGCTGCCGTGGATCTGCAGGTCCCGGCCGGGCAGGGACTTCACCTCGGCGACCTGGGCGGGGACGTCCCCGCTCAGCACGGTTGTCGGGTTCCACCCGGCTGTGGTCAGGCTGCGGGAGGCGACGTACTTGGGCAGGCCGTTCATGAGGGGCGCGAAAGGATGGTCGCTCATCGTCGGCCAGTCCCGGGCGAAGCTCTCGTAGGTGCGACGGCCGAACAGCAACGCGTCCGCCGTACGGAGCCAGGTGGCAGCCACCTCCTCGAACTCCTCGTCCAGGTGCGGTACGAACCAGCCCCCCCGGTCGAAACCGTCGCTCCGGTCCTCGTCCGGGGACCCGGGGCCCTGGGAGACACCGTCGAGGGACAGGAACTCCTGTACGACAAGCCTCATCGCGCATCACTCTCTTCCGCCGACGTCACGGCCGCTGCTGCCTCCGGTCCACGGAACACCACTGTGCCACTCCCGGGGGCCGGTCGGGCGGGAACACTCTCGTCCTCCGCCAGCAGCGCGGTGAGCACGGCCAGAGGTGTCGCCGCAGCCCAGGCCTGCGGCGAGCAGGAGTGGGGATAGGGAACGGGCCGGGGGTGCTGGGCGCGCGAGTACCCGGCCATGACCTCGGGCAGCCGGTGACCGTGGTGGGCCGACGCCTCCAGCAGGCCGAGGGCGACCGTGCGCGCCTCGTCGTGCAGGCCGAACCGTGCCAGACCGAGCAGGATGACCGCGTTGTCGTGCGGCCAGGACGTGCCCCGGTGGTACGAGAGCGGGTGGTACCCCGGCTGGCCGGACGCCAGCGTACGGACGGCCCAGCCCGAGAAGAAGTCGGGTTCCAGCAGGCGCCGCCCCACGCGCCGCGCGTGCCGGTCGTCCAGGATGCCGGACCACAGCAGGTGCCCGGCGTCCGAGGCCAGCGAGTCGACCTGCCTGCCCCGGCCGTCCAGGGCGAGCGCCGGGAAGTCGGGGCCGGGCATCCAGAAGTCCCGCAGGAAACGGGCCCGCAGGCCGGCGGCGGCGCTGTCGAGCCGGTCGGCGTACGCGTCGTCCTCCCACACCGAGCGGGCCAGCCGCGCGGTGCGCACCAGCGCGTCGTAGGCGTATCCCTGGGCCTCCGCGACCGCGATCGGCCCCTCGGCCTGGGTGCCGTCGAGGAAGCAGACGGCGCCGTCGGAGTCCTTCCAGTTCTGGTTCACCAGGCCCTGCGGGTCGGGCGAGTAGACCAGGTAACCGCCGTCGTCCAGGCCGCCGTCGCGGAACATCCAGTCCACGGCCGCCCGCGCGTGGTCCTCCAGACGGGCGGCCAGGGCACGGTCGCCCGTGGCCTCGGTGAAGCTGTCCAGGAGCACGAGGAAGAGCGGGGTGGCGTCGACCGAACCGTAGTAGCGGCCGTACGGCACCTGGCGGAAGTGGGCCAGTTCGCCGTGCCGGATCTCGTGGACGATACGTCCCGGCTGCTCGCCGCGCCCGGTGTCGTACTCCGCCCCCTGGGTGGCCGCGAGGGCGCGCAGGGTGCCCTCCGCCAGCTCCGGCCGGTACGGGAGAGCGAAGAGAGAGGTGAACAGGGAGTCGCGCCCGAAGAGGGTGAGGAACCAGGGGATCCCCGCCGCGGGTACGCGCACGCGCTCGCCGTCCGGTCCGGTCGCGGGGACCCGCAGGGCCGCCAGGTCGCTCAGTCCACGGGCACACGCGGCGGCCAGGCCCTCGGGTGCGCCGGCCGGAACGGGCAGCGGAGCACCGGTGAACGCCGATGTGTCCGCCGCCTGTTCCGCGACGGCCTCGGCCGGTGTACCGACGAGGGCCGGCGCCGGCGCGCCGTGCGCGTACGCCGTGACGGTGAGCAGGAGCTCGGCCGTCCCGTGTGCGGGCAGCTCCAGGTGCCAGTCCAGCCGGTGGGCCGTGTCCCGTACGCCGACGGGCCGGACGGCGGCCGGTGCGGGGGAGGCGCACACCGCCGTACGCGACAGCCATGTGCCGCGCTCGTAGGTGAAGGTGACCCCCTCGGCATGGGCACTCGCCGTGCGCATCGCGCCGGCCTTCTCGTACCTCCGTTTGTCGGAGCGCAGTTCGAACTGGTCGGCGAAGTCGGCGTCGGTGGTGAGGGAGAGGACCGCGGTGACGGCCTCCGGACGGTTGTTGACCAGTCGCAGACACTCACTCAGGACCCCGGTGTCGACGGCCTGTTCACGGAAGACGGTGAAGGCCGCCGGTTCGTCCCGGGTGCCCGGGGGCGTGAGCACGCACCGGGCGGACGCCTCGCCGTCCGACGGCACCAGCACGGCCGGCTCGGCACCGTCGACGGTCAGTGTCCACCGGCTCAGATGCCGGGCGTCGCGATGGAACAGTCCGTCGGGGGAGGTGCCTCGACGGCCGCTCACACCGCCGTCCGCCCCGAGGACCGCGAAGGTGCCCGCACGGACCAGCGTGGTCTCCGCCGTGCCGTTCACGTGTGTGCTCCGATCGGCGTGTGGGGCGGGGTGGCGCCGTCGGCCGGCCGCGTGGCGGCCAGCAGATCGAGGGTGAGGGCCGCCGTCCAGCCGAAGGAGCGGGTCCCGCGGGCCTCGGCCGTGAACGGGTCCACGTACTCGGCGAAGGAGCTGGCACCGGCCGCGTCGAGCATGGCCGCGCGGAGCGCGTCCGCCTCGCGGACCTGCCCGCACCGGCGCAGACCGCGTTCCAGCAGCCAGTTGGTGTTGAACCAGGCAGGACCGCGCCAGTAGCGCGAGGGGTCGAAGGCGTGCCCGGTGATGTCGTACGACGGAGCCATCGGGACCTCGCCGAGGCGGAAGCCGGTGCCCGTCACCGTGCCGAGCAGGGCGTCCACGATGCCCTGGGGGAGGCCGGGGACCATGAGCGGGACGAGCCCGGTGACGCCGCGCTCGGGGATCAGCCCCCCGCCGGCCAGGTCACGGCAGAGGAACATGCCGTCGGCGGGCGACCAGAGCCGCTCCACCAGGGCCGCGGTGAGGCGCGCCGCCCGCGCCTCGTGGGGGGCGGGGTCCGCCCCCGTCTCGGCGGCGATCCGGGCCAGCGCGTGCTCGGAGACGATCAGCAGCGCGTTGACGCAGGGGTCCTCGACCGCGAAGGCGTGCCCGCCCGGCACATCCGCGTAACCGCTGTCGCGGTAGTCGGCGGCGAGCCGTACGTACCGGCCGTAGTCCAGGTCGGTGGGACGTTCCGAGGGCTGCCCGTGGTCGAGGTCGGCGCGCCGGTACGAACCGGGGGTGACGGGCTCGACACGCCCCAGCGGGCCGTCCCAGCACGGGCTGTTGTCCATGCCGGGCTCCCACGGGTGCACCATCGCCGCCAGCCCGCCGCCGCCGAGGTCGCGGGGGCCCGTGAGGTAGTGGTGCCAGGCTACGAGCCGGTCGTACACGCGGGGCAGGAAACCGCGGCGGCGCGAGGTCTCCGGGTCCGCCTCGTGGACGAGCCAGGCCGCGAGCGCGTGGACCGGCGGCTGCACGATGCCGGAGGTCTCGGTGCCGGCCGGGGCGCCCGCCGTGGCGCCGTCCGTGGAGGAGCGCCAGAAGTCGGGGCTGGGGAAGTACGCGTCGAGAGGCACGGCGGGGCTGAACACGATGTGGGGGACGCGCCCGTCGGCCCACTGCGCGCCCAGCAGACTCTCCAGTTCGCGCTGGGCCCGGCGCACCGACAGATGGCGCAGACCGATCGCGATGAAGGCCGAGTCCCAGCTCCACTGGTGCGGATACAGACCGCGCGACGGGACGGTCGAGGTGCCCGTCCAGTTGGTGAGGAGTACCCGTGCCGCGCCGCGCCGAAGGGCCAGGTGGTCGGCGGCGGCGGGCACGGGGGTTTCGAGCAGCGACGTCACGCGCCGGACCTCCGGAGGAACGCGGGGACGGAGCGCACGGCCGCGAGCGGGTCGCCGGTCAGCCGGCACTCGGCGGCGAGGTAGCCGTCGTAGCCGATGCTGTGCAGCGCGCCGATCCAGGCGGGCCAGTCGAGGTGGCCGGCTCCCGGCTGGAAGCGGTTCGAGTCGCTGACCTGTGCGTGGCCGATGTAGGGGGCCGCCGCCAGGATCGAGGCCGAGGGGTCGGCCTCCTCGATGTTCATGTGGTAGCTGTCGATGCCGATGCGGACCGAGTCCAGGTCCACCGTACGGATCAGGTCGACGGCCTGCTCCAGCCGGTTGACCATGTGGTCCTCGTACCGGTTGAGCGGCTCCAGATAGAGGGTCACGCCCTCGCGGCGCGCGTGCTCGCCCAGCTCGGAGAGGCCGGACAGCAGCACCTCGCGGTCCTGCTCCTCGGTGCGCGGCGGCTCGAACGGGGGGAGCCTGCGCGAGAACATCCCGTAGGACGCGGGGGTCTGGACGCCCAGTGCTCCGATCTCGGCAGCGACGGAGAGCTGGGACTTCATCTGCTCCAGGGCGTCGCGGCGCAGGCCGTCGTCGAACGCGGCGAAGAAGTGCAGCATGTCGACGCAGACGGTCGGCATGACCACGCCGTCGGCGAGGGCCTGCTTGAGCTCGGGCAGGCGGTCACGGAAGTGGAAGTCCCCCTTCGACCGCAGCTCCACGGCGTCGTAGCCGGCGTCCTGGGCGAAGGCCCACTTCTCCTGGAGTGTGTCGCCGGGGAGGAGCTGTTCCTGGCAGGCGGTTTTCAGCATGGGGTGCCTTTCGGCGCCGTGGAGGGCGCTCGGGAGTTCCGGTGGGTGGATCGGTCCTGGCCGCGCGGCTCAGAACTCCAGGACGACCTGGAGGGCGTCGGCGGGCGTCTCGTCGAGCAGTACATACGCGTCGGCGGCTTCCGCCACCGGGACGACATGGCTGACCAGGGACTTCACGTCGACCTGGCCTTCGGCGACCAGCGAGAGGAAGGTCTGCTGGAGCCGCTCGACGGTCCAGCGCCCCGCCAGCTGCGGAGGCACTCCGCCGATCTGGGAGCAGATCAGCTGCACCCGGTTGTGGTGGAACTCGTCGCCCAGGCGGAGACCCGCGCCGTCGCCCTGGTAGAAGCCGGACGCCACGACCCGGCCGCCGACGGTGACGGAGCGCACGGCCTCGTGCAGCGCCGGGTACACACCGCTGATCTCGATCGCCACATCCGCGCCCGCCCCGCCGGTGGCGGCCCGGATGCTTTCGGCGACGGTGTCCGTACGGGCGTTGAGGGTGTGCCGTGCCCCGTACTCACGGGCCGTCGCGAGCCGGCCGTCGAGCGCGTCGACCGCGGTGACGCGTGCTCCGTTGAGCTGGGCGAGACGGGTGGTGAGAAGCCCGATGACGCCCTGGCCGAAGACGGCCACGTCCTCGCCCAGGTGGATGTCCGCGGCGAGGATCGCGTTGTACGCGATGGCGCCGACCCGGGCGAAGGCCCCGGCGAGCGGTTCCAGTCCCGCGGGCAGGGTGTGGCCGATCATGCGCTCGGCCGGGACGATGCCCTCGCTGCGGTGCCCCCAGATGCCCCAGACGAGATCGCCCGCGACCGGCATGCCGGGCGTGCCGACGAGCTCGGGTGAGACCTCGGTGACCTCTCCGACCTCGGAGTAGCCCCAGCCGGCCACCGGGTACTCGATCCCGGCCGCGCCGTCGCGGAAGATCCGGGCCTCCGCGTCCCAGGTTCGCGTCAGATACGGGTTGGTACCCCGGTAGGCGGTGAGTTCGGTTCCTGCCGAGATGCCGGAGTAGCGGGTGCGGACCCGCAGATGCCCCACGGGGAGCGGGGCGCTCCCGTGCTCGGCGACTTCGACCTGACGGGGGCCGGTGAACTGGACGACGCGTTCCACGGGGGCTCCGGTAGCGCTTGGAGGGGTGTTGCTCGCTGACTTCAGTCGAAGATATCTCAGAGTTATGTCTTGTCAACAAGCAAAAGTGATGCTGAGATGCGTCAGGAAAGTGCGTAAGTGGCGTGAGGACACAGCATGGTGATGAAGACCCGACGGTCGAAGGTGACCCTGTTCGGGCTCGCCGCGACTCTGGCGGGGGGCCTCCTGGCCGGCTGCTCCGGCAGCTCAGGCGCGGAGAGGCCCGACAACCGGATCACGGTGTGGTCGCAGGAGAACCTGCCGCCGAGGATGGCGGCGACCAGAAAGGTCATCAGCCGCTTCGAGAAGGAGAGCGGCGTCGAGGTCGACCTCGTGGGCGTGGACGAGGCCCAGCTGCCGCAACTGATCATGTCCGCCGCCGCGGCCGGCAAGCTCCCGGACGTGATCGGGGCGGTCCCGATGGGCCAGGTCTGGCAGATGTACGGCAACGGCCTGCTCGACACCGAGGTCGCGGACCGCATCGTGAAGGACCTGCGGCCGGACACGTTCAACAGCAACGCGCTCGAACTCACCTCGGACAACGGCACCAGGCTCGGGGTCCCCTCCGACGCCTGGCTCCAGATCCTCGTCTACCGCAAGGACCTGTTCGCGAAGGCGGGACTGGACGCACCGGAGGACTACGCGAGCGCCCTGAAGGCCGCCGCCGCGCTCGACAAGGGCGGCCGGGAAGGCATCTCGCTGGCCACCGACCCCTCGGACGTCTTCACCCAGCAGAGCTTCGAGGACCTCGCCCTGGCCAACGGCTGCGAGCTGGTCGACGAGGCGGGCGAGCCCGCTCTCGACTCCCCGGCGTGCCGCAACGCGTTCGCCGCGTACGACGAACTCGCCCGCGGGCACGGAGCGCCCGGCACCCAGAGTGTGGACTCAACCCGCGCCACCTACTTCGCCGGGCAGTCGTCGATGATGGTCTGGTCGTCCTTCCTCCTGGACGAGCTCGCCGGCCTGCGGTCCGACGCGCTCCCCAGCTGCCCGGAGTGCAAGAAGGACCCGAAGTTCCTGGCCCGCAACACCGGCGTCGTCACCTCCCTGAAGGGCCCCGACGGCAAGGAACCCGCCCAGTTCGGGGAGATCACGTCCTGGGCCGTCACCCGGACCGCCGAGACGGACGCCTCCCGGAAGTTCATCGAGTACATGATGGGCAAGGGGTACGCCGACTGGTTCGGCATGGCTCCCGAGGGCAAGATCCCCGTCCGCACCGGCACGGCCGAGAAGCCCGGCTCCTTCGACCAGGCCTGGCGCGCCAGCGTCATGGGTGTCGACCGCCGAGAGTCCATGCAGAAGGCCTACCCCTCCGCGCTCCTCGACCGGCTCGTCACCGGCGTCGGCGGCATGAAGCGGTGGGGCCTGGCCCAGGGGCAGGGCGCCCTCGTCGGCGCGACGAACGGCGAACTCCCCGTCGCCAAGGCCATCGGGGCGATGACCAGCGGCCAGCTCTCGCCCGACGAGGCGGCCGAGGAGGCCGACGCCGAAGTGGCCGCCCTCCAGAAGTCCCTCCAGTAGCCGCCCGCCGCTCCCTCACGAGGTAACCGACCCATGAGCACAATCACGAGCGGCGCGAAGAAGCGCCGCGTCCAACCGCAGAGCACGAGCACGCGGGAGAACCGCGCGGGGCTCGCCTTCGTGACCCCCACCTTCCTGGTGGTCCTGGTCGTGGTGATCCTGCCGATCCTCTGGACCGTCCTGCTCGCCTTCCAGAACGCCAAGCTGGTCGACATCCAGGAGAACGGCCTCTTCGGCCGCTGGACCCTGGACAACTTCTCCCAGGTCTTCGGCTCGCCCGGCTTCTGGAGCAGCCTCGGCACCACGCTCCTCTACACCGTCGGCGCCACCGCCGGCTCCGTCGTCCTCGGTCTGATCGCCGCCCTCGCCCTGCGCAGGCCCTTCCGTGGAAGGGGCGCCCTGCGCGCCGCCATGCTCCTGCCGTACGTCGCCCCCGTGGTCGCGGTCTCCTTCGTGTGGGAGGTCGCACTCAGCCCGCAGTACGGCATCGTGAACGAGTGGGGCCAGAAGCTCTTCGGATGGGACGACCCCATCGCCTTCCTCTCCACCCGCTCCTACGAAGTCGGCGTGCTCGGCGTCCACTTCGACATCCCGCTGGCCCTGCTGACCGTCATCGCCTTCGAGACCTGGCGCTACTTCCCGTTCGCCTTCCTCTTCATGCTCGCCCGCCTCCAGGCGGTTCCGGCCGGGCTGGAGGAGGCCGCGGAGGTCGACGGTGCCACGCTCTCCCAGCGCTTCCGGCACATCCTGCTGCCGCAGCTGATGCCCGTCATCGCCCTGCTGTCCGTCCTGCGCTTCATCATGACGTTCAACAAGTTCGACGACATCTACCTGCTCACCGGCGGCGGTTCCGGCACGGACGTCGTGGCCGTCCGCGTCTACGACTTCCTCACCTCGCGCTTCGACGTCGGGGCGGCCTCCGCGCAGGCCCTCGTCCTCGCCGTGGTGCTCATGGCCCTCCTGGGCGTCTACTTCAAGTTCTTCGGCAAGAAGATGCAGGAGGAGTCGGCATGACCGCCACCCCCACCATGACCCGTGACCGGGCGGAGCGCACCACCCGCCCGCGGCCGGCGCCGCGGCGCCCCCGGCTCACCCGCGCCCAGTTCGAGGAACGGTTCTTCGGGGTCCTGCGCTGGGTCGTGATCGCCTTCCTCGCGGCGATCACGATCGTGCCCTTCTACTACATGCTGATGTTGTCGGTGAAGCCCATCGACGCACTCCTCCTGGACCCGGGGAACCTCTGGGTCTCGGCGAAGGACTTCACGCTCGACACCTACGAGAGCGTCCTGAGGTCCTCGGAGGACGGAGGCCAGGGCTTCCTCGGCATGCTGCTCAACTCGGCACTCGTCGCCGTCGCCACGGTCCTGCTCACACTGGCCGCCGCGGTACCGGGCGCGTACGCCGTCAGCCGGCTGAAGTTCTTCGGCAACCGTCAGGTCAGCGCGGTCTTCCTGGCCGTCTACCTGTTCCCGGCCACGCTGCTGGCCGTCCCGCTCTTCGTCATGTTCGCGAAGATGGGGCTGTCGGGGAGCCTCATCGGGCTCGCCATCGTCTACATCGCGCAGACCGTGCCCGTCTCGATCTACATGCTGAAGAACTACTTCGTCACCATCCCGTTCAGCATCGAGGAGGCGGCGGCGATCGACGGCGCGTCACGGCTGCAGACCGTACGCAAGATCATCCTGCCGCTCGCCCTGCCGACCCTCATGGCCACCGGGCTCTACGTCTTCATGATCGCGTGGAACGAGTTCCTGTTCGCCCTCCTCTTCCTGGCGGCCGACCCCGAACGGTGGACCGTCTCCCTCGGCCTCCAGCAACTCGCCAACGGCATCGAGGTGTCCAAGACGGTGCTGATGGCCGGGTCGGTCGTCCTCACCATCCCTGTGGTACTCCTGTTCTTCTCCGCCGAACGGCTCCTCACCGAGGGCCTGACCAGCGGTGCGGACAAGGGCTGACGCCGGGAGCCGGGAGGCCGGCGAGGAGAGACCGAAAGCCCCTCGGGGCGGGCGCGGACGCGACAGACAGGGCGAGGACGGCGGGGATGGCAGGAAACCAGGCCAGCGCGGGGCATCTGCTGCAGCTCATTCGCAGCGGTGAGGCCACCACGCGCGGCGAGCTCCAGCAGGCGACCGGCCTGTCCCGCTCCACGGTGGGACACCGGCTCGACCAGCTCTTCGGAGCGGGCTGGCTGCGCGGCGCCACCGGCACCTCCACCGGCGGACGCCCCTCCGCCCGGCTGGAGTTCGACCCGGTGCACGCCGTGGTGCTCGTCGCGGACCTGGAGACCCGGCACGCCCGCGTCGCCGCGCTCGACCTCTCCGGCACCGTACTCGCCGAGCACACCGGGGCCCTCGTCATCGCCGACGGTCCCGACCGCGCCCTGGACCAACTGGCGCGCTGGTTCGGCCCGCTGCTCGCCGAGGCGGGCGTGGGAGCCGAGCGGGTCTGCGGCATCGGTCTCTCCGTGCCGGGGCCGGTGGACTGGGAGACGGCGATGATCGTGCAGCCGCCGATCATGCCCGGCTGGGACCGCTTCCCCGTACGGGAACGACTGCGCGAGGCCTGGACCGAACACGTCGGCCCGATGCCGGCCGCCGGGCCCCTGCCCGTCTTCGTCGACAACGACGCCAACCTGATGGCCCTGGCCGAGCAGCGGGCCGGCCATCCGGACTGCAGCGCCTTCGTCCTGATCAAGGCGTCCACGGGGATCGGGGCCGGCGTCGTCGTCGGAGGCGAGGTCTACCGGGGCATCGACGGCGGAGCGGGCGACATCGGCCACATCCGCCTGCACGACCGCCCCGACGCGCTGTGCATGTGCGGGTCCTACGGATGCCTCGCCGCCGTCGCCAGCGGCCGGTCGATCGCCGGGCAGCTCACCGCGGCCGGGGTGCCCACCGCCTCGGGATCCGACGTACGCGAGCATCTCGCCGCGGGCCAGCCGGATGCCGTCAGGCTCGCCCGCGAGGCGGGGCAGCGCGTCGGCGAGGTCCTGGTCACGGTCGTCACGCTGCTCAATCCCGGCGTGCTGATGCTCAGCGGCGACCTCGCCGGCACCCCGTTCCTCACCGGCGTCCGCGAACTCATCTACCAGCGCGCCATGCCGCGCACCACCGCCCACCTCCAGGTCGTCACCTCCGAACTGGGCGACCGCGCCGCCCTGACCGGAGCCGCCCGCATGGTCATCGACCACCTGTACGCCCCCGAACGCGCCGACGCCCGCCTCGCGGCACTCGCCCGTACCGGCGCCTGAGCACACCGCCCCACAGCAGAACGACGGAGAGCACCATGTCCACCGCCCCCCTCCCGGACAGCCGGCCCCACGACCCGGTCCGCGTCGGCCTCGTGGGCGCCGGCCCCTGGGCCCGGGCCATGCACGCCCGCATGCTCGCGGCCGGTCCCGAGACCTCACTGGCGGCGGTCTGGGCGCGCCGCCCCGAGGCCGCGGCCGAGGTCGCCGAGCCCTACGGCGCACCGGTAGCCGCCTCCTTCGAGGAACTCCTCGGCCGTTGCGAGGCGGTCGCGTTCGCCGTGCCGCCCGCCGTCCAGGCCGCCCTCGCACCCCGCGCGGCGGCTGCCGGCCGCGCGCTCCTGCTGGAGAAGCCGCTCGGCGCCGATCTCGACGCGGCCCGCGCCGTGGCGGACGCCGTACGCGACCACGGAGTGGTCTCCCAGCTCGTCCTCACCAAGCGGTACCACCCGGCAACCCGCGCCTTCCTCGCCGAGGCGGCCACCCGTGAGGTCACGGGAGCCCGCTCCTGCTATCTGCACGGGGCCTTCCTCGGCGGGGAGTTCGCGACGTCCTGGCGGCTGGAACACGGCGCTCTGCTCGACCTCGGCCCCCACCTCCTGGACCTCCTCGACACCGCGGTCGCGCCCATCGTCTCCGTACGGGCGACCGGGGATCCGCGCCGCTGGACCGAACTGACCTGCGAGCACGAGAACGGCGCGGTCAGCCAGGCATCCCTCTCCGGCAGCGTACGGCTCCCGAATGCCAGGACCAGGATCGAACTGTTCGGCCCGGGTGAGGAGCTGGTCTACGACACGGCCGGCATCGACCACGAGGAGTGCTGGCCGGTCCTCCGGCGCGAGTTCGCCACCGCCGTCAGGACCGGCCGGGGCACCGGCATCGACGCCGCCCACGGCCTGCACATACAGCAGCTGCTCGACATGGCCGCACGCTCGGCCGGCTGAGCACGGCCGCAACGGCCTTCAGACGACGTCGAATTTGTTGCCCTCGGGGTCCTAAAGGCCAGCGGAGTAGAACCCCGTGTCCGGCTCGTCCTTGATCCGTACGACGGTGGCGCCGACCTCGACCAGCCGTTCCACCGTGGCGTCGACCCGCCGCACGCGGAGGTCCAGCGGGACGTCACGGCCACCACCGACTTCCGGGGCGAGGTGTCACCGGCTCTTGGCGGCCTGCAACTCCGGGACCTGCTGGAACCGCACCCTCGGTCCTCGGCCGGCGGCGGTCCAGGGGCGTACCCCAGGACTCGGCCCAGAAGGCCACCACTCTGCGGATCGGAGCAGTCGATCGTCAGTGGCAGCGTCATCTCCCTGCCCGGAGCGCCCCGACAAGTCTGACAGACGGTGCTCCGTGCTGGTCACCGACGGGCGACCAGCACTGCCGCGAGGCCCTCCCGCAGATCCTTGACGAAATACTCGGGAACCTCCAGCGACGGGAAGTGCCCCCCGTCTTCGGGTGTGCTCCACCGGACGATCCGCCGGTACCGCTCCTGCGCCCAAGGGCGCGGACACTTCTCGACGTCGCGGGGGTACATGGTGAGTGCCGCCGGGACGTCGACCCGGAGCCCGGGATCCAGAGAGTTGTGGCTCTCGTAGTAGATGCGGGCCGCCGATGCGCCTGTCCGCGTCAGCCAGTAGAGGGTGACGTCGTCGAGGATGCGGTCCCGGGACATCGTCTCGAACGGGCTGTCCTCGGTGTCCGACCACTCGGCGAACTTGTCGAGGATCCAGGCGAGTAGCCCGACCGGTGAGTCGACCAGCGAGTAGCCGATGGTCTGCGGCCTGGTCGCCTGCTGCTTCGCGTACGCCGCGCGGTCGCGCCAGAAAGCACTGGTCTCCTCGGCCCACCCGCGCTCGGCCGCCGTCAGCCCGTCCGTCGTCAGACCGGGCGGTCCCTCCGCGAACGTGGTGTGGATGCCGAGCACGTGCGCCGGGAACCTGCCGCCGAGGACCGTGGTGATGTTGCCGCCCCAGTCGCCGCCGTGGGCCACGAACGTGTCGTAGCCGAGCCTTCCCATCAGCTTCACCCAGGCGGCCGCGATCTTCTCGGTTCCCCACCCGGTGGTGGCCGGTTTGTCGCTGTAGCCGAAGCCCGGCAGTGACGGGACCACGACGTGGAACGCCGGTGCGTCCGCATCCTTCGGATCCGCCAGTTCCTCCACCACGTCGACGAACCGGACGACGCTGTCCGGCCAGCCGTGCGTCAGGATCAGAGGAGTGGCATCCGCGCGCGGGGAGCGATGGTGCAGGAAGTGGATTCCCAGATCATCGATGGTCGTGCGGAACTGGCCGACCCGGTGGAGGCGCTCCTCGAACGACCTCCAGTCGTAACCGGTGCGCCAGTAGTTCACGACGTCGACGAGGTCGGCGAGTGGGACGCCCTGTTCCCATCGGTGAGAGCCGGGCGCGGCGGGACGGACCGTCTCGGCCTCCGGGAGCCGCGCCGCGGTCAGTCGCGCCCGCAGATCGTCGAGGTCGGCGTCACTGGCACGGGCTTCGAATGCTTGTACGTCGCTGGTCGGACGGGGCATGAGGCCTCCTGGCCGTCGTGGAGCCGGCCGCGCCTTACCGCGAACCGGCTAAGACGGTTCTAACAGTTCTCCGGGCCGCGCTGCAACCAGCTATGGTGGTTCCATGAGTGCCGCGTTCCCTGACTTCCGCCTCGGCGGCGTGCTGGCGACCAGCTTCACGGGGACTCTGTCGGAGCGCCTTGGGAGCGCTGTGGAGCGCATTCCGGTGCCGGGTCGACTCGTCGACTGGCTCGCGGTGTACGGCCTCACCGTGGACTCCTGCACCCCGGCCCAACTGGACCTCGCCCGTGAACTGAGAGAGTCGATCCACGCCGCCGCGACAGCGGCCGCGATTCAGGACGCCCTCCCCGCATCCGCTGTCCGAACCATCAACGCCCGCAGTGCTCAGGGGCGGGCCGTGGCGATCCTGACGCCCGAGGGCACGCGGCGATGGCGGCTCGGCCCGGATCGCCGCTTGGAGGACGCCCTCGGTGTGATCGCCGCCGACGCGATCAGCATCCTCGCGGGTGAACGGGACGGACGGTTGGCCCTGTGCGCGTCACCGACCTGCCGAGCTGCCTTCTTCGACACCAGCCGGAGCCGCACCCGCAGATGGTGTGACATGAACACATGCGGGAATCGTCAGAAGAAGGCGCGCTTCCACGCCGGCCGGCGCGAAAGCGCCGCATCGGCGGACTGAACGTCACCCGCGGTACACCCGAAGGGTACTCGCGGCCGAGCTCACCGCCGGCCGTTGGCGCACAGTGCGGCGTCCACCGCGCCCTGGAGATGCCCCAGGCTGTCGCCCTCGGCCGCCCAGGTGGTCGTGTAGACGGTCACCGTGCCCCGGCCGCCCGAGGCCCGGCCGCCGCCCACCGAGCCGCCGGGCAGGTCGCCGCCGTGCCCCCAGTAGACGCCGCCGCAGCTGAGCGGGATCGAGGCGACGCCGTAGCCGTAGCGGCTGCCCGCGGGGTAGACGTCCCTGCCGCCGATGCCGGTGGTGTCCCGCGTCATCAGGCGCAGCGCCCAGCCGGGCAGGAGCCGGCCGCCGAACAGGCCGTCCCAGAAGGCGTTGAGGTCCTCGGGCGTGGAGACGAGTCCGCCGGACGCGCCGAACTCGTAGCCGGGTAGCTCGGTCACATCGACGACACCCGCTTCCGGGGACGCGGGGTGCACGCCGTAGTTGCGGGCGTGCGGGCCGCGCAGGGTCAGCTCACCCGGGGCCGGCCAGTAGGTGTCGTCGAGGTGCAGCGGTCGCAGGATCGTACGCTCGACATAGGTGCGGAACCCGACACCCGAGGCCTTGTCGATCACCATGCCGAGCACCAGGTAGTTGGTGTTCGAGTAGCCCCAGTCCTCCCCGGGCCCGAAGACGGGCTCAGCGTCGAGCGCCAGCGCCAGATACTCCTCCGGCGTGCCCGCCTCGGACCAGTCGACCAGCGCGGAGTACTCCGGAAGCCCGCTGGTCTGCTTCAGCAACTGGCGTACGGTGATTGCTCTCCCGGCGAGCTGGGGCACATAGGCCCCGGCGCGGTCGTCGAGGCGTATCCGCCCGTCCGCGACCAGGCGCATGACGGCGGTCGCGGTGAACGCCTTGGTGTCACTGGCCAGCCTGAACCGGCCCTGGGCGCCCGGCATGTGACGGCCGGACACCAGATCCGCGACCCCGGCCGTCCGGGTGGTCCTGCCGTCGTAGGCGAGCGCGCCGGGAACACCGTCCCTGTCCACGAGCAGGTCCAGCTGACGCTGCACCGGGTCCGACGGCCGGGCAGCAGCCACGGGGGCGAGCGCCCCGGTCAGTGTGGCGGTGAGCAGGACTGCTGCGGCAATGTGCCTGCGATGCATGGGTGTTCCCCCTGGGTCGTGGCCCGGATGACGCGGGCCGGCCGGTCGCTCACCGATGACCCTGCCAGGTGCCCGCCGCAAGATCAGTGCGCCCCGGCCCCGAATCGAAGGTGTCCTCAACCCCCCTTGCCAGGACGCCCGTCGTATGCGTCAGGCCGGCTCGGAGGTGTCCCTGACGGGTGTGTCCTCGATGCGGGATCCGGGCGCTCCGCGATTGTCGGCGGCCGGGCTGTGGGCATGCTGCGCCGGTGCCTCGTCGGGGCCGGCGCCGACGCCCGCCGCCGGGATGCGCAGGACCAGCAGGGCGACGTCGTCGCCGCTGGGGTCGATGCGGGCCAGGAGCTCGTCGAGGAAGTCCTCGAGGTCGCGACGGGCCAGGGCCGCGGCATGCCGGCGCAGCGTGGCGAGACCGGCCTCGATGTCGCGGGTGCGGCTCTCGACGAGCCCGTCGGTGTACAGCAGCAGTGTCGACCTGGGCGGGAGGTCCACACGGGCGTCGGGCCATCCCAGGCCCATGTGCAGGGCCGAGCTGAGACCGAGGAGGGGGCCGTGACCGCCTTCGAGGAAACGGGTGTGCCCGTCGGCCGTGATCAGGAGCGGCGGCGGGTGGCCGGCGTTGACCCAGTGGAGCCGCCAGGGCCCGCCCTCCTCGCCTTCGACGCGGGCGAAGACACAGGTGGCCATGGGGGCGTCGCTCGTATGGGTCATGGCCTCGTCCAGACGGCGCATGATCAGACTGGGGGGTTCCGTCCGGTCCCAGGCCAGGGCGCGCAGCATGTTGCGGACCTCGGCCATGTGGGCGGCGGCCTTGAGATCGTGGCCGACGACGTCGCCGATGACCATCGTCAGGACCCCGTCGCCCAGCAGGAAGGAGTCGTACCAGTCCCCGCCGATCTCGGCAGCGCTCTCGGCGGGGCGGTAGCGGGCCGCCATCGCGAGGTGGTCGACCTGCGGGAGGGGGGTGAGGAGCTGGCGCTGCATGGTCTCGGCGACATGGCGCTGCTGCTCGAACAGTACGGCGGCCTCCATGACCAGGCCGGCGCGGCGCGCGATGTCGGCCAGCACGAATACCTCGGCCTCGCTGTAGGAGGTGCCGGGGTCGGTCCGTGCCACCGTCAGCGCGCCGAAGACCTGCCGCCGGGTGTGCAGGGGCACCACCACGGCGCAGCTGCCTCCCAGCCGGTCGAAGAGTTCCCGGTGGGCGCGCGCGAGCGGGCTGTCGGGCGGCTCCGCGAGGGCGTCCGCGTCGAGGACGACGGGCTCGGCGCTCCGCAGGGCCTGGACCACGGCCGAACGGGTGGATTCGGGCAGGGGCGGCAGCGGCCCCTTGAGCGCCTCCGCCGCCCGGTGGTCGCCGGGGGCCCGGACGCTGACGCGCTGCATCTCGCCCGCCTGCCGTGCCGTGTGCACGTCGATCGCCGCCCAGTCACCCATGTCCGGCACGAGCAGCCCGGCCAGCCGGTCGAGCATCTCCGGCGTCTCCAGGGCGGAGATGAGGACCGTCGACACCTCCGCCACCATCGTCAGCCGGGCGGTGAGCCCCTCCAGGGCAGCCAGGTAGGCCGCGGTCTGTTCGGCCGCGTCACGGTGCAGGCTGAAATCGTGGAAGACGACCACCGAGCCTTCCGCACGTCCCTCGTGCCGCAGCGGAGTGGCCGCCCAGATGATCGGCACGAGGGTGCCGTCCCCACGCAGGAAGAGCTCCTCGCTGCCCTCGGAGGTCCGGCCGGTCTCCAGGACGGTCAGCATCGCGCACTCGTCCCGCGGGACCGTGGCGCCGTCCGGTCCGCGGTGCAGCAGGTCGTGCATGTCGTGTCCGAGCATCTCCTCCTGCGGACGGCGGAGAATCTGCTGCGCGCGCGGGTTGCACGCGGTGAGCCGGCCCGTGTTGTCGGTGACGAACACGCCTGTTCCCAGGCTGTCGAACACCGTGCGCATGAAGCCGATGTCCAGCAATCCGTCGGTGGACCTCATCGAGCGGCCCTCGCCGTCCCCGGACGGGCCTCTCCGCCCGTGCTCTCCGCCCTCATGCCTTCCGGACCGCCCGGCGGCGGCAGCCGCACGGGCGGCATCGTGTCCGCCGCCGGAATCACGGTCAGGGAGGTCATGCCGTCCATCATTCATCCGGCCCGCCCGTTCCGCCGCTCGGGAGGCGGCCGGCCCTCGCAGCAGCCCCGGCTACCTCTCCAGCACCAGTGCGGAGCCCTGACCCACGCCTATACAGAGCGTTGCCACGCCCGTCCCGGACCCGGCGGCCCTGAGCTGGTGCGCGACGGATCCGGCGAGGCGGGCCCCCGAGGCGCCGAGCGGATGGCCTATCGCGATCGCTCCACCACGAGGATTGAGGACGGACGGGTCGAGATCGGGCCACTCGGCGACGCAGCCCAGGACCTGGGCGGCGAACGCCTCGTTGAGTTCGAGGGCCGTGAGGTCGGCGAAGCTCCTGCCGGCCCGGTCCAGCGCCCTGTTCACGGCTTCGACGGGGGCGAGCCCGAAGTAGTGCGGTTCATTGGCCGACACCGCGGAGGCCGTGATCCGGGCCAGCGGTTCGCGGCCGGTGGCCCGCAGGCCTTCCTCGTCCGCCAGCAGCAGGGCCGCCGCACCGTCGTTCAGAGGTGAGGAGTTGCCCGCGGTGACGGTGCCGCCGTCCGCACGGAAGGACGGGCGGAGCTTGGCCATGGCATCCAGCGAGGCGTCGTCCCTGATGCACTCGTCCCGGTCGACGACGAGCGGACCGCCCTTCCGGCGCGGGATGGTCAGCGGCGCGATCTCCCCGTCGAACAGCCCCGCCGCCCGTGCCGCCGAGGCCTTCCGGTGGGAGGCGAGGGCGAACTCGTCCTGCTGCTCCCGGCTGATGGAGTGCTTGTCGGCGATCAGCTCGGCGCTCTCGCCGAGCGGCACTGTCCACTGCGGATCCATCCGGGGATTGACCATGCGCCAGCCCAGCGTGGTCGAGTACATCTCGGGGTGCCCGGCGGGGAAGGCGCGGTCGCTCTTGGGCAGGACGTACGGGGCGCGGGTCATCGACTCGACGCCACCGGCCACGACGAGCGAGTGGTCCCCGAGCGCCACCGCACGGGCCGCCTGCACGACGGCTTCGAGGCCGGAGGCGCAGAGCCGGTTGACGGTCACGCCGGGGACGGAGACCGGCAGGCCCGCGAGGAGCGTGGCCATCCTGCCGACGTTGCGGTTCTCCTCACCCGCACCGTTGGCGTTGCCCAGCACCACGTCACCGATGCGCGACGGGTCGAGCTCCGGGGTGCGGTCGAGCAGCGCGCGGATGGCGTGGGCGGCGAGGTCGTCGGGCCGCACCTGCGCCAGCGCCCCGCCGTACCTGCCGATCGGGGTGCGGACGGCGTCGACGACGTACACGTCGCGGGGGCGGAAGCTCATGAGGTGGCCCTTTCGGGAACGAGGACCGGGGCGGCCGTCCTCTCCATGACCTCGGCGGCGGTCACCCCGGGTGCGGTCTCCACCAGGACCAGGCCGCCGTCGGTCACGTCGAGCACGGCGAGGTCCGTGATGATGCGCTGGACGCACGCCTTGCCGGTCAGCGGCAGGGTGCATTCCTCGACGATCTTCGGGCTGCCGTCCTTGGAGGTGTGCGTCATGGTCACGATGACGCGGCGGGCCCCGTGCACGAGATCCATGGCCCCGCCGATGCCGGTCACCATCTTCCCCGGCACCGCCCAGTTGGCGAGGTCGCCTTGGGCCGAGACCTCCATGGCCCCGAGGACGGCGGCGTCGATGTGACCGCCCCGGATCATGCCGAAGGAGAGCGCCGAGTCGAAGAAGGAGGCGCCGGGACGCACGGTCACCGTCTCCTTCCCCGCGTTGATCAGATCGGGGTCGACGTCCTCGTCGTACGGGAAGGCGCCGGTGCCCAGGATGCCGTTCTCGGACTCCAGGACGACGTGCACGCCCTCGGGCAGGTGGTTGGGAATCAGCGTCGGCAGTCCGATGCCGAGGTTGACGTACTCGCCGTCGCGCAGCTCCGCGGCCGCTCTGGCCGCCATCTCGTTCCTGCTCCAGGTCATCGGTCCCGCGCCTCCCGCTCCGTGATCGTCCGCTTCTCGACCTTCTTGTCCACGGCCTGCTCGGGTGTCAGCGCGACCACCCGCTGGACGAAGATGCCGGGCAGGTGCACGTGGTCCGGGTCGATCTCGCCGGGTTCGACCAGCTCCTCGACCTCCGCGACGGTGACGCGGCCGGCCATGGCCGCGAGCGGGTTGAAGTTGCGCGCGGACTTGTTGAAGACCAGATTGCCGTGCCGGTCGCCCTTCGCCGCCCTGACGAGGGCGAAGTCGGTGCGGATGCTGTGCTCCAGGACGTACTCCGTGCCGTCGAAGTCGCGCACCTCCTTGGCCGGGGAGGCGACGGCCACCCCGCCGTCGCCGTCGTAGCGCCAGGGGAGACCGCCGTCGGCGACCTGCGTGCCCACGCCTGCGGGGGTGTAGAACGCGGGTATCCCCGCCCCGCCGGCCCTGAGGCGCTCGGCGAGGGTGCCCTGGGGGATCAGCTCCAGCTCCAGCTCACCGCCGAGGTACTGCCGGGCGAACTCCTTGTTCCCGCCGATGTACGAGCCGGTCACGCGGGTGATCCGGCCGGCGGAGAGCAGCACCGCGAGCCCCGAGTCCATCGCCCCGCAGTTGTTGGACACGACTCCGAGCCCGCTGACGCCGCTCGCGTACAGAGCGTCGATCAACACGTTCGGCACACCGCTGAGACCGAATCCTCCCACCGCCACCGAAGCGCCGTCCGGCACGTCGGCGACGGCCAGCGCCGCTGACGCGACCACCTTGTCCATGGGACCGCCCATCCACTAGTGTTCGCATGGTGAAGTTTCCTTCACTATGATGGTGTGAGTCTGCCGCCAGGGCCGGAGCTCTGTCAACGGTCCCGGCGCCTGCCCCACCCGACGGAGGACACATGGCACCGAACGGCACGTCACGGACGGGCGGGGAGACACCCGCGGAGGCGGTGGCCCCGCTGATGCGTGGCATAGCCGTCCTGCGCCGGCTGACCGACGCCGACGGCTCCCTCGGCCTCAGTGATCTGGAGCGCGCCACCGGGCTGGCACGCTCGACCGTCGACCGGATCACGCTCACGCTCGCCCGCACGGGATACGTACGTCTGGACGGCAAGGTCGTCACCCTCGCCCCCCGCCTGATGGAGCTGGGCAACGCCTACCTCATCTCCGCCCGCCTTCCCGGCCTCCTCGGCGGCCGGGTGGACGCCCTCGCGGAGGAACTCGACGAGTCCGTCTCCCTCGCCGTCCCCGACGGCAGCGGCGTCCGCTTCGTGCACCAGACCACCCGCCGGCGCGCGATGTCCCTGCGCTTCCGCATCGGTGACCTGCTGCCGGCCGAACGCACCGCCCCCGGCACGCTGTTCGCCACCCGATGGGGGGCCGAGGAGTGGCGGGCCTGGCGGGAGCGGCGGGCTTCGGACCCGGACGGAGCAGGCTTCCCCTCCCTGCCTCCGGGTCCGCGTCCGGCGGACGACCTGTTCGAGGAGCGCGTGGAAGGGGCACGGGCGGACGGCTGGGTGGTGGACGACCAGCTGATCGAGCCAGGCCTCCTCGCCCTCGCCGTGCCCGTCCGCGATCACGCCGGCGGCATCGCGTGCGCGCTCAGCGTGGTCAGCCACACCAGCAGGCACACCGCGCGGGGCCTGCGCGAGGACCTCCTGCCCCAGCTGCTCGACGCCGCCTCGGCGATGGAGCGCCGACTGCGTGACGCGTCTCCCGCGAGCCCTGCGGCGGCCCCGGCCCCGGGGCCCCTCGCCTCCTGGACCGCGGCCTCGAAGCAGGAGCTCGGCCGGGAGTTCATCGAGTCCCTCGCCCGGGGCCTGACCGTCATCACCGCCTTCGGGGAGAACGGCACCGCTCTGACGCTCAGCGCAGTCGCACGCGCCACCGGTCTCTCACGCGCCTCCGCCCGCCGCGCCCTGATCACCCTCGAACACCTCGGATACGTCATGGCCGACGGCCGTGAACACCGGCTGACACCACGCGTCCTGGCCCTCGGCTACGCCCCGCTCTCCCGCACGACCCTGGCGCGGATCGCCGACCCGCACCTCGCCGCGCTGGCGGAACGGATCCAGGATTCCGCCTCCCTCGCCGTCCTCGTCGACGACTCCGTGCAGTACGTGGCGCGCGCCGCCACCCACCGCATCATGAACGTCGACATCACCGTCGGCACACGCTTTCCCGCCTACGCCACCTCTCTGGGCCGTGCCCTGCTGGCCGGACTGCCCGCGGATGAGCTCGGGCCCCTCCTCGACCACGCGGAGCTGCGCCCCCTGGCGCCCCACACCCTCACCCACCGCACCGAACTCGAAGCCGCCCTGGAGCGCGTGTGCACCGAGGGATACGCCCTGGTCGACGAGGAGCTGGAGGCGGGCCTGCGCTCGATCGCCGTACCCGTACGGGACCGGGCGGGCACGGCGGTCGCGTCCGTCAACGTCGCCATGCACAGCAGCAGCCGGACGATCGGCGAATGCCTGGAGCAGGTGCTGCCCGAACTGCGACGCACCGCGGGGGACATCGAGTCCGAACTGCACACGGCGGCCCGCTTCGCGGACGTGGCGGTGATGTGAACCGGCTCCGGTGACCCGGCCCCGCCCGGGGCATAGGCACACGGCGCCGGCGACGCCGCAGCCGTGTGCCTATGCCCCGTGAGAGGTGAACATGTCGATGAGCAGCTGCGGTGCCCGGTCGTCGAACAGGGTCTCCTGGCCCCGCGCGGACTCCAGAGCGGTCTGCTCGCTCCGGGCGAACAGGACCGCCTCATAGGACGACAGCGCGGCCTCGGTGTCCCCCTGGTGTGCGGCGACGGCCTGCCCCAGGTCGGCACCGTCGATCATGGCGAGGTTGGCGCCCTCGCCCGCGAACGGGGACATCAGGTGCGCGGCGTCGCCGAGCAGGGTGACACCGGGAAGGCGCTGCCAGCGGTGCCCGGTGGGCAGTGCGTGGATGAGCCGGGGGGTCAGTGGGCCGTCCGCATCGGTGATCAGCCTGCGCAGGCCGGGCGCCCAGGAGGTGAAGTGCGCCAGCACTGCGGCCTTCGCGGCCTCGGTGTCGGTGAAGTCGATGGTGGACAGCCAGTCCTCGGCTGCGCGCAGCGCGGCGTAGACGTGCAGACTTCCGTCCGTCTCGCGGTGGGCGAGGAACCCCTTGTTCTCGCCGAGGCCGAAGAACATCCCGCCCCCGATCAGCTCGGCGCACTCGGGGTGGCGGGCATCGGCGTCGTGGAGGTCGAGCTCGACGAAGGAGATGCCGGTGTACGCGGGCCGGGCACCGGACAGCAGCGGCCGGATCCTCGACCACGCGCCGTCCGCCCCGATGAGCAGGCCGGTGGTGCACGTGGTGCCGTCCGCGAGCGTCACCGTGTGGCGCCCGTCGCCGAGCGGCTCCGCCCCCATGACCTTGGCGCCCCAGCGGACGGTGTCCCCGGGGAGCGCGTCGAGCAGGAGATCGCGCAGATCGCCCCGGTCGATCTCGGGCCGGTCACCGGTGCCGTCGTCCTTCTGGTCCAGCAGCACGCGGCCCTGCTTGTCGACCACGCGCGCGGCTTCGCCGCCGGGATGCACCCGGGCCCGGAACTCCTCGTACAGTCCCGCGGCGCGCATCGCCGCCTGGCCGGTCTCCCCGTGGATGTCGAGCATGCCGCCCTGGGTGCGGGCATGCCGATCGGCGTCCAGGTCGAAGACGGCGGACTCGATGCCGTGTACACGCAGAACCCTGGCGAGGACCAGACCGCCGATGCCGGCGCCGACGATGGTTATGGGGTGGTGCGGGGTGGTGTTCATGGTCATGCCTTCGCTTTCCTTCGTACGGGCACGGGCGCTTCCGGCGAGCTCAGCGGGGTGTGCCGGCCGTGCCGTTGACGACCGCACGGAAGATCCAGGCCAGCCTCTGCTGCGGGGTGCCGGAGGCGAGGTCGCTGCCGAGCGCGGCGATGCGTGGATGGGTCCGGGGGGATGCCTGCCGCAATGTCCCGACGAGCGCGTCGTGCTCGGCCTCGGCGTCGGGATCACCCGCGCGCCCGGACTGCTCGGCCGCGGTGGCGGTGGCCACCTGGAGGAGTACGTCCACTCCCCAGGCGGCCTGCGCGTCGGGTACGTCGCCCTGGTGCAGGATCGCGAGGACCGTCTCGACGAGTGCCAGGTAGTGCGGCCCGGCGGGCCGGGCGAGCAGTGCGGAATGGGCGAGGCCGGGGTGGTCGAACAGGACGCGGGTGTACGACAGGAGTACCTGTGCCAGCCGGTCACGCCAGTCGCCGTCGCCGGTGGCCGGAGTGAGATCGACCTCCCCGAGAAGTTCCTCGAGGATCGCGGCGTGCAGTTCCGCCGTGCCGGCGACGTACACGTACAGGGACGCGGCCCCGGTGTCGAGCTCCTGGGCCAGTCGGCGCATGGTGACGCGCTGCAGTCCTTCGGCGGCCATGAGCCGGACGGCGGCGGCGACGATGGTCTCGTGGGTGAGGGCAGGCTTGGCCGGCCGTTCTCGGCGGCTTCGGGGTTCCGGGGATCGCGGGGTCACTCCTGAACCGTAACGAACATGTTCGTCACGAACAAGTTCGTCGTGTCTGTCGGGGGCCGCAGAGGGTAGGCGCGGGTCGACGGGACCTTTCGCCGCCGCCACTCCGGGTGCGGAGGGCGGCGGGAAAACGGAGGATGCGAGAGGTGGCGAGCCGCACCTACCGGCCCCGTCGTACCGAGAAGCGACGTCCGAGGGAGACAACACCATGGCGCCCGAGCGATCCTCTTCCGGCCTCACGGCATCACGAGACCCCGGCCTCGCCCGGCCACTGGCCGAGCGGGCGGGGTGGAGCGACGTGGACCTGCGTGCGGTGGACACCGTGCGGGTGCTCGCCGCCGACGCCGTCCAGAAGAAGGGCAACGGCCATCCAGGTACGGCGATGAGTCTGGCCCCGCTCGCCTACCTGCTGTTCCAGCAGGTCATGCGGCACGACCCCGCCGATGACCAGTGGCTGGGCAGGGACCGCTTCGTCCTCTCGTGCGGCCACACCAGCCTCACCCTCTACATCCAGCTCTACCTGGCCGGCTACGGCCTGGAGATGGAGGACCTGAAGGCGCTGCGGACCTGGGGGTCGGCGACCCCCGGCCACCCGGAGTACCGGCACACCCGCGGCGTCGAGATCACCACAGGGCCGCTGGGCCAGGGCATGGGCGCCTCCGTCGGGATGGCGATGGCCGCACGCCGCGAGAGGGGACTGCTCGACCCGGATGCCGCACCGGGCACCAGCCCCTTCGACCACCACGTCTACGTGCTGGCGTCCGACGGCGACATGATGGAGGGCGTCGCCTCCGAGGCCGCGTCGCTGGCCGGCCATCAGCAACTGGGCAACCTCATCACCTTCTACGATTCCAACCAGATCTCCATCGAGGACGACACCGACATCTCCTTCAGCGAGGACGTCCCGGCCCGCTTCGCCGCGTACGGCTGGCATGTACAGACCGTGGACTGGACCCGTACGGGCGACTACGTCGAGGACGTCGACGCGCTGCTGGCCGCGATCGAGGCGGCGAAGGCGGAGCGGTCCAGGCCCTCTCTGATCATGCTGCGCACGATCATCGGATGGCCCGCGCCGACGAAGAGGAACACGGGTAAGGCACACGGGTCGGCCCTCGGGGACGACGAGGTGGCCGGCACCAAGCGGCTCCTCGGCTTCGACCCCGAGGTGTACTTCCCCATGGAGGACGAGGTCCTCGCCCACACCCGGGCCGTGGGGGAGCGGGGCAGGGAAGCCCGGAAGCGCTGGGAGCGGACCTACGAGGACTGGCGGACCGCCGCTCCGGAGCGGGCGGCCCTGCTGGACCGGCTGCGGGAGCAGGAGCTCCCGGACGGCTGGGCCGACGCCCTGCCGGACTTCCCCGCCGACCCCAAGGGGATGGCAACCCGCAAGGCGTCCGGCAAGGTGCTCACCGCGCTCGCCCCGGTCCTGCCGGAGCTGTGGGGCGGCTCCGCGGACCTCGCGGGCAGCAACAACACCACCATGGACGGCGAGCCGTCCTTCATCCCGGCGGACCGCCAGACGGCCGAGTTCTCGGGAGGCCCCTACGGGCGCACGCTGCACTTCGGTATCCGTGAGCACGCCATGGGCGCGGTGCTCAACGGCATCGCGCTGCAGAGCCTGACCCGGCCCTACGGTGGCACGTTCCTGACGTTCAGCGACTACATGCGCCCCGCGGTCCGCCTCGGCGCCCTGATGAAGCTTCCCGCGACCTACGTGTGGACCCACGACTCGATCGGTCTCGGCGAGGACGGCCCCACCCACCAGCCCGTCGAACACCTGGCCGCACTGCGTGCGATCCCCGGGCTCGATGTCGTACGCCCCGGTGATGCCAACGAGACCACCGTCTGCTGGCGGACGATCCTGGAGCACACCGACCGGCCCGCCGGCCTCGTCCTGACCCGGCAGAACCTGCCGGTGCTCGACCGGGCCGACGGGGTCCACGCCTCCGCCGGGGGAGCGGCGCGCGGCGCCTACGTCCTGGTGGAGGCCGCCGGGACCGCCCCCGACGTCATCCTGGTGGCGACGGGGTCGGAGGTCCAGATCGCCCTCGACGCGCGCAAGCTGCTCGTCGACGAAGGACTGGCCGTCCGCGTGGTCTCGATGCCCTGCCGCGAATGGTTCGCCGAGCAGCCGCTGTCCTACCAGGACGAGGTGCTGCCGCCGGACGTGCGGGCACGCGTCAGCGTCGAGGCCGCCGTGGGCCAGGGGTGGCGCGAGGTGGTCGGCGACGCCGGCCGGATCGTCAGCCTGGAGCACTACGGCGCATCCGCCGACTACCAGCGGCTGTACGACGAGTTCGGCATCACCGCCGAGGCCGTGGCCGCAGCGGCGCGCGCCGCCATCCGCGACGCGGTCGAGCCTCCCAGGCCGGGCGGGCGACGGACCGAGAGCTCCTGAGGGCTGCGACCAGCAGGGGCCGAGCCGCCACGCCATCGGGTGACGCGGCTCGGCCGTGCGGGTGACAGCGGCTACCGGAGACGGCCACCGGGCGGGCCGGTGTTCCAGTATCGGGTGCCGCCGCCGTCCCCGGCGGAACGCGCGTCGCCCGCGTCTGTGCCGGCGACCGACGCGACCACGGCTGTTCGAGGAGGTCCCTCCCATGCGTTCACGCGTCATCGCAGTCATGGCCGCCGCGGCCACTGCCGCCGCCCTTCCGCAACCCGCCCACGCCGCCCCGGTCGTCGACGGGATCTACCGGTTCGCGGCTCTGCAGGACGGCAGGTGCCTGGTCTGGACCAGAACGCACGCGAACATCGGCCCGGTGGAGCTGGGCGCCTGCACGGGCAGCACGTCGACCTCGGCGGACTGGCAGGTGCGGCAACGTCCCAACGGGACGATGGAGGTCTCCACACCGGGCTCGAATCCGCGCACCTGCCTCGGCCTGACCACGGACCACAGGGTGAAGGTCGGCGACACCTGCGCCGACAGGTACGCCGAGTGGACCGTCTCCTTCGGCTCCGCGGGTCCCGGAAGCGTGGTGTGGGCCGACATCGAGCACACCCCCGGAGACGGGTCCACCTCGTGGGGGAAGTTGGTCGACAGCCCTGATGTAACCGGTCGGATCGTGGTGAGGCAGGCCCCCATCGAGCCGCACTACTGGGAGTTGCGGCAGGTCGGCTAGTCACCTCACGGCCACCGCACCACCAGGTTCCGCCGGAACGAGCCGGCGGGTCGACAGCCCTCAGCTCATCTGGCGCCGCACCAGTTCGTGGAGCTGCCCGGCCGTGTCCGCGAGGAGCTCGGCGGGCGGCCCCTCCTGGACGACACGGCCGTCCGCCATGACGATCACCCGGTCGGCGTCCATGACCGTGGACAGCCGGTGCGCGATCACCACACGGGTGGCCCGCAGGGACCGGGTGCTCTCGATGACGGTCCGCTGGGTCTCGTTGTCCAGCGCGCTGGTCGCCTCGTCGAAGAAGAGGATGCGGGGGCGCCGGACGAGCGCCTGGGCGATCATCAGCCGCTGGCGCTGCCCCCCGGAGATCGAGCCTCCGCCGGAGATCATCGTCTGCAGCCCCATCGGCATCCGCTTGATGTCCTCGGCCAGCCCCGCCATCGCCGCGGCCTCCCACGCCTCCTCCTGGGTGAAGACCTCGGCGCCGCAGATGCAGTCCAGGATCGACCCGGACAGCGGCTGGGCGTTCTGCAGGACGACCCCGCACTGACGGCGCACCGCCGCCTGATCGAGCGCCGTCAGGTCCTGGCCGTCGTACAGGACACTGCCGGAGACCGGCTTGTCGAAGCCGATGAGCAGCCTCAGCAGGGTCGACTTGCCGCACCCGCTGGGGCCGACGACCGCGACGAACTCGCCCGGGCGCACGGTCAGCGACACGTCGTCGAGGACGACGGGGCCGTCGGCGGAGTAGCGGAAGGACACACCCCTGGCCTCGATCTCCCCGGACAGCTCGCCCGGCTGGGTGCTGGCGCCGCGTACCTCGGGTGCCTCGTCCAGCACCGGCTTGATCTGCTCGAACATCGGCAGCACGGCGGCGGCGGACACGAACGCCCCGGTCAGCTGGGTGACGGCCGTCAGCAGCATCGTCACGGACGTGTTGAAGGTCAGGAACTCGGCGGCCGTGAGGGATCCGCGTGCCGGGCCCGCCAGCAGGACGAAGACGACCAGCGAACACAGCGGCAGATAGACCGCGTTCAGGACGGTCGTCATGTTCTTGATCCGGCCCGCACGCTTCTGCAGCTCGCGGCTGCGGGCGAACTCCGCGGCCCACGCCCCGTACGCGAAGCTCTCCGCCGCCGCGACCCGCAGCTTGGGCAGCCCCCGCAGCGTCTGGAACGCCTGGTTGTTGAGCTTGTTGCCCAGCACGACCAGACGGCGCTGCCAACGCAGCTCCCACATGCCCATGGTGAGGAACACCCCGGCGATGACCACCAGCATCGCGACGGCCGTGAGCGCCAGCGGCACACTGAACCAGAGCAGCAGACCCAGATTCATCGCCCCGAGCGTGCCCGCCTGCACCACGACCGGACCGGTGCCGGACAGCACCCTGCGGATCGAGCTCACCCCCATCGCCGCGCTCGCCAGTTCGCCCGTGGAGCGCTCGGTGAAGAACCTCGTCGGCAGCCGCAGCAGCCGGTCCCAGACCGCGGGCTGGAGCGTGCTCTCGATCCGCCCCTCCATCCGCAGGATCGTGAGGTTCTGCAGCAGCATGAAGGCCGCCGAGACCACAGCGGAGATGATGACGGCCAGTGACACCTGCACGATGAGGGCGTTCTGGGCGTTGGGCACGTACACGCCGAGCACCTTGCCGGTCGCGATCGGCACCAGAGCGCCCAGCGCCACCGTCACCAGCCCCGCCAGCACCAGTCTCCGCAGGTCACCCCGGGTGCCGAACAGGCCGAAGCGCAGCAGCTGCCTCTTGTTCAAGGGCTGCTCCGGCAGCGGCCGGTAGAACATCACGGCCCGCTCGTCGAACTCCTGCGCGGAGGACTTGTCGACACGGCTGCGCCGCCCCGTCAGCGGGTTGACCGCCTCGTAGCGGCCACGGCGCCAGAGCAGGGCGACCGGTGCTCCGGACGCGGCCCGCCGGCCCACCAGCGGACCGGAGTTCTCCCGCCACCAGCGTCCGTCGAGCCGCACCGCCCTCGTGCGGACGCGCGAGGCGACCGCGACCCGCTCCACCGGGTCGATCCGGTCGCTCACCGCCCCGCCCGTCGCGGGCTCACCGAGGACGATCCCGGAGTCCCGCGCCACCAGGCGGCAGGCCGCGTACACCGCGTCGTCCGAGGCCCCCGTCGCGGGCGAGGAGCCCCTCCGGGACCGGCCGATCGACGTCAGCAGCGCCTGGTCGGCCTCCTTGCGGACGGCCTCGCCCGCCTTCATGCCCGCCGCGGTCCGGTCCTCGTGCGCGCGCTCCAGCTGTTCGATCCAGCGGTCCAGTGCCGACAGCAGACGGTACTGCTGATTGACCATGCCCTGCCACATCACCGGGTCGACGAGCAGGTCGCCCGACGCCTCGGCGCTGAACGCGGCGCCGTACTGCACACTGCCGGGCGACACCGGAAGCCACAGGATGTCCTCGTCGCCCGCCTCCTCGTCGAAGGTGGTCCGCCCGTCCAGCGGGGCCTCGAACAGCACCCGCCGGCCCCGTCCAACGCCGAGCGAGAAGGCGTGCTCCAGCAGGCTCAGCGTGGCGTCCCCGGTGTCGTAACGGCTGCGGTACCGAGCCTCGTACGCCCCCTGGTCCGCGTACTCCGGCCGGTACAGCTCACGCAGCGGGATGCGGCGCAGCACGCACTCCTGGAGCGGCCGCCCGACCAGGGTGTGCTGCGGGCCCTCGACCGGGCCCAGCACGAGCGTTCCCGGTTCCAGCCGGCCCAGGAAGTGCCAGTGACCCTGCTCCACCGCGTCCACGGCGAACAGGTCGAGGGAACCGCCCACGACGAGCCACAGCACCTGGGGGCCTTCCAGCGACAGACTCCGCAGCCCGGCGCAGTCCACCGGCTCACCGAGAGCACCCAGCGCGCCGATCACCGGGTCCTGCCCGGAAGCCTCCGCGCCGGCGAGAGGATGTACGGATGCCACGTCAGTGCTCCCTGACCAGATCGGCGTACGGGCCACCGGCGGCCACCAGGTTCTCGTGCCGGCCGCGCTCCACGACGGTCCCGTGGTCCAGGACCACGATCTCGTCGCTGTCGCGGACGGTGCTGAGCCGGTGCGCGATGACGACGCAGGCACAGCCGCGCCGCCGAAGGTTGTCGATGATGACCCGCTCCGTCTCGGCGTCCAGCGCGCTGGTGACCTCGTCCAGGACCAGGATGCTGGGGCGGCGCACGAGTGCCCGGGCGATCTCCAGGCGCTGACGCTGCCCGCCGGAGAAGTTCCGGCCGTCCTGCTCCACCCGGCTGTGGATGCCACGGGGGCGGCGGGCCACGACGTCGTACAGGGCGGCGTCCCGGAGGGCTTCGGACACCGCCTCGTCCGGGACCGAGGGATCCCACAGCGCCACGTTGTCCCTGACCGTCCCCTCGAAGAGGAAGACGTCCTGGTCGACGAAGGACACGGACGCGGCCAGTGCGCCCCGGGGTATGTCCTCCAGACGCTGCCCGTCGATGCGGATCGTGCCCTCCCAGGGGCTGTACAGACCTGAGATGAGCCGCGAGACCGTCGACTTGCCGCTGCCCGAACCGCCGACGAGCGCCACCTGCTGCCCGGGGCCCACGGAGAGCGAGAAGCCGGTGAGCAGCGGCTTGTCGAGCGGGCTGTAGCCGAAGGTGATGTCCTCCAGCGTCACGTGGCCCTTCAGGCGGCGGGTGCTCGCGGCCGGCTCACGGCGGGAGTACAGCGGATCGACGGGGAAGTTCTCGACGTCCTTGAGCCGCGCCACGTCTGCCGCGAAGTCCTGGACCCTGCCCGCCACCCCGTTGAGCCGGGTGACCGGCGCGGTGAAGCGGGTCACCAGAGCCTGGAAGGCGACCAGCAGACCGATCGAGATGTGCCCCTCGACGGCCCGCAGTCCGCCGATCCACAGGATCAGCGCGCTGTTGAGCGTCGCGAGCGCGGGGGCGACGATGCCCAGCCAGGCGCTCGGCACCCCGAGGCGCTGCTGCTCCTCCAGCGTCGTCGCGTGCTGCCCGGCCCACCGGCGGAAGTACCCGCTCTCACCCCCCGTGGCCTTCATCGTCTCGATCAGCTGGAGGCCCGTGTACGAGGTGTTCGTGAGACGCGCGCTGTCGGCCCGCAGCTTCTGGGTCCCGACGGCCCGCATCCGTACGACGATGCGCATGGCGACCACGTTGAGCAGAGCGATCCCCACCCCGATCACGGTGAGCTGGGGGTCGTAGGTCCAGAGCAGGAACGCGTAGAGGAGGACGACGATGCCGTCCACGCCCGCCGCGGTGAGGTCGCGGGCGAGGGTCTCGGCCACCGCGTCGTTCGACTGGAGACGCTGGACGAGGTCGGCCGGGCTGCGCTGTGAGAAGAAGGTGACGGGCAGCCGGAGCAGATGCCGGAAGAAGCGCGCGCTGCCGAGCGTGGACGCGATGACGCGCCCACGCAGCAGATTCGCCTGTTGCAGCCAGGTGAGTACGACGGTGAGGGCGACCATGGTGCCCATCGCGGCGAACAGCACGCCCAGCAACGAGGTCTGCTCACCAATCATGAACATGTCGATATAGGTACGGCTCAGGGCCGGGAGCGTCGCCCCGACCGCCACCAGCAGCAGGCTGGCGAGCAGGGCGACCAGCATCGTGCCCGTGGTGCCGCGCAGCCTGGCCGGCAGTGCGGCCATGACACCGGGCTTCCGTCCGCCGCGCTCGAAGTCATCGCCGGGTTCGAGGACCAGGACGACCCCGGTGAAGCTGGTGTCGAAATCCTCGGCGGGGACGAACCGGCGCCCCTTGTCGGGGTCGTTGATGTACACGCCCCGCCGTCCGAGACGGCGCCCCACGCCGTCGTACACGACGTAGTGGTTGAACTCCCAGAACAGGATGGCGGGCGCCCGGACCTCCGCGAGGGCCGCGGGCTCCATCTGCATGCCCTTGGCCTGGAGACCGTAACTCCGGGCAGCCTTGAGCACGTTGCTGGCGCGCGAGCCGTCACGCGAGACGCCGCAGGCGATCCGCAGCTCCTCCAGCGGCACATGGCGGCCGTAGTGGGCGAGCACCATCGCGAGCGAGGCCGCACCGCACTCCAGTGCCTCCATCTGAAGCACGGTGGGGGTGTGCACCGTCTTCGTCCGCCCGGGCTTCGGCGCCGTACGTGGCCGCCGCCTGCCGCCCGGGGGCCCCTCCGGGCGGTGCCTGCCCCGGCCGGGCGGTGGCAGCTGCTGGGCGGTGGGGGACGGATGCGGTGCGGTCACGGGAGCAGCCAATCGATCGGGCGCTGGTCGGCGAGACGGACGGAGCCGGTGGCCAGGGTCATGGAGCCGATCGCGTACGGGGGGCCGTCGGCCGAGGACCACCGGTAGCCGGACTTCGTGGTGTCCGAGGGCTCGATCCTCACCAGGACCGCCAACGGCCTGCCGTGCCGGGAGAACTGCTCGCCGAGCTGGGCGTCGCCGAGGAAGCGGGTGATCTGCTGCTGTGTCTGCGGGGCCCTGCCGACCGCGGCCACCTTTCCGCGCAGCACCCCGTACTGCTGGGCGGGCACGGACTGGACGGTGAGGTCGACGGAGGCGCCCACCGGGACCGAGGCGGCGCTGCTGCCGGACACGTAGAGCAGGACGACCAGCGGGTCGTCCTCGCCGTCGATCCGTTCGACGCTCGCCACGTCCGCGCCGGTGGTGACCACGGCGCCGATGGTGGCGGTCACCGAGGTGAGCCGGCCCGCGTCGATCGTGCGGACGACGCGTTCACCCTGCGGCGTACGGACCTTGAGCAGGGGGGAGTTCCGGGGCAGGGTCTCGCCCTCCTCGGCGAGCACCTCGGTGATCTGGCCGGCGACGGGGCTCTGCAGGATGTAACTGCCGCGGGAGTGCGTGAGGATGCCGGGGGCGTCGAGGGTGCTGGCGACCGAGCCCGTCACTGCCCAGAAGCAGGCGGCCGCCATCACGGCGACGGTGACGCAGAGGACGAGCAGGCCCTGTGGGCGGGCGAAGCGCACCGGAAGATCGAGCTGTTCGGGTGACTGCAGCTTGGAAAGGGCCTGTTGGCGGAACTGCACGGAACTCTTCCCTCACCTGTCAGCGGTCGGCACCGAGCCCCGGAACCGACGGGTTCCGGGGCTCGGCGGGGTACTGCCGTGTCTCAGAGACCGGCGGTGAGGCCGGTGGCCAGGCCGGTGACCGCGCCCGTGTTCACGCCGGTGGCGGACTCGACGAGACCGGTGACCGAGCCGACGACGCCGGCGACCGGGACGATGCCCTCAACGGTGCCCGTGACGTTGCCGAGCAGGCCGCCGACGAGGCCGCCCGAGACGTTGTCGAGGTCGCTGTCGGAGATCTCGGCGGTCTCGACCTGGGGGGTGTAGTTCATGATGAGCGCTGCCCTTCGTATGGAAATTGCCTATATACGGAAACCCGTGGTGCGGCCTCCGTATGGGCCAGGATCAAAGCACGCCCGCGCCTCGTACAGCCAATCGAACTGCGGCGGATCTGTGGTTATCGGCCCGCTGGAACCGACTTACGTGCAGAAGTGTTCATTCCTTGGCGGCGAATCCTTCACGAGCTTCACCGGATGAATTCCGTGACGCCACGGCTCCATGCTCCCCAAGTGGGACACTCCCGCCTGAATCACCCCCTGGACCCCCCTGGACCTGGCATTCCGTGCCAGGTCGCGTGATCGGTGTGCGCACGCCGTGTGCAGGTTTCTTCGCTCCGGGGGCCCTTTCGATTCCGAGTGCCGGTGACAAGTGTGGCCGCGCGGAGTTCGGGAGGTATCGGTATTCACGCCATTGTGAAAGGTGAACACGGCTCTCTTTTTTCTGTGCCCGGCGCATGAATGACCGGCGCGTTTATGGAGTGTTTTCTGCTTTCGAGTGTTCACGGTGTCACGCGACCTCCGGATGTGTGGAGAAGGTGTGCCGCCTTTCCTGGACGCCGAGGTTGAGGTGCGGTTGCTTCTGCGGCCGGTCAGGCGGGGTGGGTCAGATTCATCCGATGAAACGTCCGCACCACCCTTCTCCAGGGCGACGCGTGGCGCTACCATCGGGAAGCTATGGGAGCGCTCCCATCTCTGTGTCAGTCCCGTACCGCCGCTGAGCGGCGGTCCAGCTCGGAGAGGACGTTTCCGTGCGCTTGAGCGCCAGACCAATCGCCGCCCTACTGGCGGCACTTGCCCTCACCGCCGGGTTATCGGTCACCGGAACCCCGGCCGTGGCACGCTCGGACGAAGGGCCCGCCGCAGCCGAAGCATCCGATGTGTCCGTCGCCGCGGACACGTACACATGGAAGAACGCGCGTATCGACGGCGGCGGATTCGTGCCGGGCATCGTCTTCAACCGGTCCGAGAAGAACCTCGCCTACGCGCGCACCGACATCGGTGGCGCCTACCGCTGGGACCAGACGGGCAAGCAGTGGACACCGCTGCTGGACTGGGTGGACTGGGACCGGTGGGGCTGGTCCGGGGTGGTGAGCCTCGCCTCCGACGCGGCCGAGCCCGACAACGTGTACGCAGCCGTGGGCACGTACACCAACGACTGGGATCCCACGAACGGCGCGGTCCTGCGCTCCTCGGACCGCGGCGCCTCCTGGAAGGCGGCCACGCTGCCCTTCAAGCTCGGAGGCAACATGCCGGGCCGCGGAATGGGGGAGCGGCTCGCGGTCGACCCGAACAAGAACTCCGTGCTGTACCTCGGCGCCCCCAGCGGCAACGGGCTCTGGCGGTCCACCGACTCGGGCGTCACCTGGTCCGAGGTGACCGCCTTCCCGAACCCCGGCAACTACGCGCAGGACCCGACGGACACCAGCGGCTACGGCAACGACAACCAGGGCATCGTGTGGGTGACCTTCGACGAACGCTCCGGCAGCGCGGGCAGCGCCACCCAGGACATCTACGTGGGGGTCGCCGACAAGGAGAACACCGTCTACCGCTCCACGGACGGTGGTGCCACCTGGTCCAGGATCGCCGGCCAGCCGACCGGATACCTCGCGCACAAGGGCGTCCTCGACTCCACGACCGGCTACCTCTATCTGACGCTGAGTGACACGGGTGGACCGTACGACGGCGGCAAGGGGCGGATCTGGCGGTACGACACGGAGTCCGGCGCCTGGACGGACGTCAGCCCCGTCGCCGAGGCCGACACCTACTACGGCTTCAGCGGCATCTCCGTCGACCGGCAGAAGCCCGGCACCCTGATGGCGACCGCCTACAGCTCGTGGTGGCCGGACACCCAGATCTTCCGTTCCACGGACAGCGGCGCGACGTGGACACAGGCATGGGACTACACCAGCTACCCCAACCGTTCGAACCGGTACACGCTGGACGTCTCCTCGGTGCCCTGGCTCAGCTGGGGCGCGAACCCCTCACCGCCGGAGACCGCGCCCAAACTGGGCTGGATGACCGAGTCCCTGGAGATCGACCCCTTCGACTCGGACCGGATGATGTACGGCACGGGTGCCACTGTCTACGGCACCGAGGACCTCACGTCCTGGGACTCCGGGAGCCGGTTCACGATCACGCCGATGGTGAAGGGGCTGGAGGAGACGGCCGTCAACGACCTGGCCAGCCCGCCCTCCGGCGCGCCGCTGCTGAGCGCGCTCGGTGACATCGGGGGTTTCCGGCACACCGATCTCGACGCGGTGCCCGCCATGATGTTCACCTCGCCGAACCTGGACTCGACCACCAGCCTGGACTTCGCGGAGAAGTCCCCCGGCACGGTCGTCCGGGTCGGCAACGCCGACGCCGCTCCGCACATCGGCTTCTCCACCGACAACGGTGCCAACTGGTTCCAGGGTTCCGAGCCCTCCGGTGTCACGGGCGGAGGCACGGTCGCCGCCGCGGCGGACGGCAGCGGATTCGTCTGGAGCCCGGACGGCGCGGCCGTCCATCACACCACCGGTTACGGCACCTCCTGGACGGCCTCGACGGGCATCCCGGCGGGGGCGACGGTCGAGTCGGACCGCGAGAACCCGGAGAAGTTCTACGGATTCAAGTCCGGCACCTTCTACGTGTCGACCGACGGCGGTGCCACGTTCACCGCGAAGGCGACCGGCCTCCCGGCCGAGGGCAACATCCGCTTCAAGGCGCTCCCCGGCGCGGAGGGCGACATCTGGCTCGCGGGCGGCGCCGCCACGGGTGCGTACGGGCTCTGGCGTTCCACCGACTCCGGTACGAGCTTCACCAAGTTCTCCGGTGTGGAGCAGGCCGACAGCGTCGGCTTCGGCAAGGCGGCAGCCGGGGCCTCGTACCAGACCGTCTTCGTCAGCGCGAAGATCGGCGGGGTGCGCGGCATCTTCCGTTCCACGGACGCGGGCGCCAACTGGACGCGGATCAACGACGACGCGCACCAGTGGGCCTGGACCGGCGCGGCCATCACCGGGGACCCACGGGTCTACGGCAGGGTGTACGTCTCCACGAACGGCCGGGGCATCCAGGTGGGCGAGTCCTCCGACACCGGCGGCGGAAGCACGGACCCGGACCCGGACCCTGACCCTGACCCGACCGATCCGCCGACGGATGCCGACTGCGCGGTGACGTACACGGTCACCAACCAGTGGTCCGGCGGCTTCCAGGCCGAGGTGACGGTCACCAACACCGGCAGCACGGCCTACGACGGCTGGCGGCTGGGCTGGTCCTTCCCGGGCGGCCAGAAGGTCACCCAGATGTGGAACGCCTCCCACCAGCAGGACGGGGCGAAGGTGACCGTGACGAACGTCGGCTGGAACGGCAAGGTCGCGCCCGGCTCCTCGGCCGGCTTCGGGTTCACCGGCACGACACCGGGCGGCAGCGCCGAGCCCGACGCGTTCACGCTGGGCGGTGAGGCCTGCACCGTCGGCTGAGCCCCGGGGCCGGTGCGGCGGGCTGAGCTGTGCCCGCACCGGCCCCGCGGTCCGCCAAATGGACATACCGGCCAGGGCGTGCTGCATTGGAGTGAACGCACCTCGCCCTGGGAGGCACCGTGGCCGATATCGATGTGCTGGTCGCGGGGGCGGGCCCCGTAGGCCTGACAGCCGCGTCCGAGCTGTGCCGCCGCGAGGTGTCGTGCCGCATCGTCGACCGGCTCCCTGCACGGCTTCCCTATGCCCGGGCCGTGGGCGTCCAGCCCCGGACGCTGGAGATCTGGGACCGGATGGGGATGGTCCGTGAGGCCCTGGAGGCAGCCGTCCCGCTGAGGGGCCAACTGCTCCACGTCAACGGTGAGGAAGGACCGCGCATCGATCTGGAACTGCCGCCGGAGGTGCCCTACGGCTTCGCCGCCCTCCCGCAGTACGAGACCGAGCGGCTCCTGGAGGAACTCCTCCGCCGCAGGGGCGGCGACGTCGAACGCGGCACCGGACTCGTCTCCTTCGAGCAGGACTCCGACGAGGTGCGGGTCGTCCTCTCCCCGCCGGCGGGAGGCACCGAGGAACTGACCGCCCGCTACCTCCTGGGCTGCGACGGCGCCCACAGCGTAGTGCGCAAGGGGCTGGGCCTGTCCTTCGAGGGCGCCGCCCTTCCCGAGGAGTACATGCTGGGGGACGTCGAGGTCGACTGGGACCTGCCGGCCGGATACAGCCTCCGCGCGTCGCACGTCGTCGACGGACATGCGGACGACCTCCTCGTGTGCATCCCGCTGCCCGGCGACCACCGCTACCGGATGTCGATGGCCGCCCCGCCCGAACTGTCCCGCGCGGGGCGACAGACCGCGGACGGTGTCACACACGGCCTGAGCGGTGAACAGGGTCCGGTGCCCGGGATCGAACACATCCAGGCAGTGCTCGACCGGCTCTCGCCCCGTCCCACCACCGCCTCCTCGCTGCGCTGGTCATCGGTGTTCCGCATCAGCCACCGCATCGTCGACCGGTACGGCCGGGGGCGGGTCTTCGTGGCCGGGGACGCCGCGCACATCCACCCGCCGACGGGCGCCCAGGGGATGAACACCGGGATCCAGGACGCGTACAACCTGGCCTGGAAGGTCGCCGCCGCGGTGCGGGGGCACGCGGGCGCCGGACTGCTGGACAGCTATGACGCCGAACGCCGGCCGGTCGGTGAGGAAGTGGTGGCGCGCACCCTGCGCCATGCGCGGAGCGGCATCCAGGCCGGCCCGGACGGCCCCGCGACGACGATGCTCCGTGAGGCACAGCTCCTCGTCGGCTACCGGGGCAGTGCGATCGTGGCACCGGACGGCACCGCACACGACGGCCCGGCACCGGGCGACCGGGCGCCGGACTGCGGCGGCCTCCTGTACGCGCTGGGAACCTTCCCCGTCCGGCTGTTCAGCCTGCTGCGGGAGCGTGAGCACACCCTCCTCCTCTACGCCGACCATGAGGACCAGCTTGCCTCGTTCGGCCAGGTGGCGGCCGCGGCGGTCCACGCGGCCCACGGCATGCTGAACGCCTGCGCGGTGCTCGCCCCGGAGGTGAGCGCGCCCGCGCCTGGCCTGCCCGCCGTCCACGACAGCCTCGACGAGTTCCGGCGTACGTACGGCGCGCGGGGCGGCGAGGCGGTCCTCGTGCGGCCCGACGGCTACCTCGGACTGCGCGCGGTCCCGGCGGACGGGCCGGAACTGCCGGCGTATCTGGCCGGGCTCCTCGGCGCGTGACGCGGGGCCCGGCAGGGAGTGACTGCCGGGCCCCGCGCGTGTGATGAGCCGACTCCGCTCACCTCATCCCTTCTCAGGGAAAGGACACCACCTGGGAGGGGATCGTCGACGTACCGGAGGTGGGGGCTCCGGTGTCGTTGATGACGTGGTCGTACTGTCCCTGGCCGCCGAGGGAGACGACGAGCAGGTCGTGGAATTTGACTCCGGGTTTCACCGGGGCCTGGAAGCCGTGCTGCTGGCGGATGGTCGGGTCGACGTTGAAGTAGCAGTAGCTGCCCATGCCCCAGCCCTCGTGGGTGGTGACGGAGTCGTCGACCTTGTAGGCGGCGTAGCCCTTGATGTCGCCGTTCTGGATGGCTGCCTGGCTGGGGGCGTCGTACGCCTTCTCGTTCTGGAAGAAGATCGTCCTGCCGTTCTCGCCGGACCACTGGACGTCGTACTTGTTGAAGTGCTCGACGAACAGCCCGGTGGCCAGCACGTCGTCACCGTTCACCCGGAGTCCGTAGTCGGACCGGTTGGTCTCCCAGCCGACCCCGTCGCCGTGGTCCGCGCGCCAGAGCCAGGTGTGGTCGATGATCGTGTCGTCGCTGTTGACCACCATCGCGGTGGTGGCCTTGCCGGCGCCCGCGCCGCCGACCCGGACGAACACGTCCTGGAGGCTGGTGGGGTTGGCCGAGTGATCGGCCGACGCGCCTTCGGGGCCCACCTGTACGAGCACCGAGGAGTTCTGTGTCCCGGCGTCCACGAGGAGTCCGGCGAGCTTGACGCCGTCGACGTCGCCGACCTTGAT
Organism: Streptomyces sp. NPDC079167; assembly: GCF_040686735.1. Classification (NCBI taxonomy): domain Bacteria; kingdom Bacillati; phylum Actinomycetota; class Actinomycetes; order Kitasatosporales; family Streptomycetaceae; genus Streptomyces; species Streptomyces sp. NPDC079167. Next base: position 303,202 of record NZ_JBFBLO010000009.1, read on the forward strand.
GGCGGTCACTCCGTTGTCCGGGATGATCGTGGCGAGGCCCAGGCCGAGGGCGACGGTGTTCGCCCGGTCGATCTCGATGGGCTGGTCGACGTGGTAGACGCCCGGGGTGAACAGCAGGTGCAGCCCCTGGCGTACGGCCGCGTTGATGGTCTGCGCGGTCGCGCCGGGCTTCACCACGTAGAACTGGCTGAGCGGGATGGACTCACCCTGCGGGGTGCCGTTCCACGAGACCCCGCGTGCGTTGGTGCGCTTGGCGGGGACGAAGACTTTGTAGTCGTTGCCGTCGAGGTAGAGGAAGGGCTTCTCGCGGGATACGGGGGTGGTGTCCAGGGTGGTGTAGGGCGGCTCGGGGAAGCTCTGGGCGGGGGCGCCCTCGACGCCGGAGAACGTCATGTTCCAGACGCCGTTGCCCCAGCTGCCGATGGTGCTGTCGCGGGTGTACCACTGCTGCTGCGAGTAGGGCCCGACCTGGCCGTCGATCTTGCTGTCGGCGATGTAGCCGCCGCTCGCCCAGCCGTAGCCGTTCGGTGCGAGGTTGAGGCCGCCCTTGACGTGCATGCGGCGGAAGGGGGCGGCCTGGGAGACGGCCCACCGGTTGGTGCCGTTCACGGGGTTGAGGGCGAGGTTCTCGGCCGAGCGCCAGAAGTTCTGGGTGGCGTTGCCGTTGAACCAGCCCGCGTCCACGGTGACATCGCCGTTGAAGGTCGTGTCGTCGGGCTTGAGTCCGAGTCCGGCGATCGAGGTGTAGAAGCCGATCTGGGCGTTGATGTCGTCGTACGTGCCCGGCTTGAACATCAGCGCGTAGCGGCCCGTGCCGAACTGCGCGGATTCCTGCTTCTTGAAGATCGCGTCGACCTTGCCCTGGATGTCCGGGGTCGAGGGGTCGAAGACCAGCACGTTGGGGCCGAGGTCGCCACCACCGGGGATCTGCGGGTCGCCTCCGCCGGTCGTGCCGAACACCTGGAACTCCCAGAGGGAGTGGCCGTATCCGGTGGCGCGTGCGGTGCCGGTCAGCCGGACGTAGCGAGCGGTGCCGGAGACGTCCAGGGTCTCCGTGCCGCCGGGGCCGGTGGTGGTGGAGTAGGCGGTGCTCCAGCTGCTGTTGTCCGGGGAGAACTCGATCCGGTAGCCGGTGGAGTAGGCCGCCTCCCAGCGGAGCACGATCTGGCTGACCGAGGCGGTGGCGCCGAGGTCGACCTTGATCCACTGGGGGTCGGAGAACGCACTCGACCAGCGTGTTCCGTTGTTGCCGTCCACCGCGGCGGAGGCGGGGGTGCCGTCGTTCTCCTGGCTGGACGAGGTGACCGTCTTCCCCTGGGAGAGCAGCGACGGTGCGGCGCTCGCGGGGGACTGGGGGACGAAGGCCAGGAGCGAGACGACGAGGCCGGCGACGACGGCAAGCACGCCGCTGCGTCTTCCGGACGGTGGGGAAACGGGTCTGTGGAGGTTCCAGGGTGCGTACACGGGGTCTCCTGAGTCGTGGGGCGGGTACACGACGCGCACAGCCGGAGAGCGCTCTCTCCGACTGTGCGAGATACTCCACCCTGGTTACGGACGCGTCAAGAGATGTGCAACAGCGGGTATCTCAGGGTCTGTTGCCGACAAGAACTGATGGCTGGAAGCGGGTGCGGACGGCCCTTCCTGTGTCTCATGAGGTCTCCGCCGCTGCCCCGCCCGGATCCGCCGTCGGACTCCAGGTCATGTCGTCGGTCTCGAAGGCGCTCAGACTCGGGTCGTGGTCGGAGGCGCCGATGTCGTACATGGACGTCATCCAGTGGTAGAAGTTGTCGCCCCTGTCCCGCAGCAGCTCGTACAGCCGCCGCATCAACCGGGCCCGGACCGGCCTGAACTCGTGGTGCGTGTAGCGGTTGCTGAGCTCGTGGGGGTCCGCGTCCAGGTCGTACAGCTCGTTGACCGACTCCGGATTGACGACCAGCTTGTATCGGCCGTCGCGGATCATCCGCTGCGGGTACGGGAAGTGGTGGCCGTGGAACTCCGCGACCAGCTCACCCGGCCAGTCGGGGGCCCCGCCGTTGACCAGCGGGACCAGGCTGCGGCTGTCCACGGCCGGTGACGGGTCGCAGCCCGCGAGTTCGAGCAGCGTGGCAGTGCAGTCGGTGAGACTGACCAGCTCGTCCCTGACCTGAGGGGCGGCGCCGGGGATCCGGATGATGCCGGGGATGCGGTAGATGTCCTCGTACATCGCCGGGCCCTTGTCGTGGAGCCGGTGGGCGCCGGTGAACTCGCCGTGGTCCGCGGTGAAGAAGACGGAGGTGTCCTCGCCGAGCCCCAGCTCGTCGAGGCGGGTGAGGATGCGTCCGATCTGCTCGTCGATGAGGGTCACGTAGCCCCAGTAGACGGCGATCAGCTTGCGGGTCGTCTCGATGGGGATGGTGTCGAAGGCCCAGTGCGCGCTGTAGTTGCGCTGGACCGGTGGCTTGCCCTCGAAGGTCTCGGCGATGGACGGCGGCAGCTCGACGAGATCCGGATCGTAGAGGTCGAAGTAGGCGTCCGGGAGCAGGTAGGGCAGATGCGGGCCGAAGAAGTGCGTAGCGAGGAAGAACGGTTCCTCGCCGGCCGCGTACCGCTCAAGGTGTTCGATGGCACGGGTGGCGAGGTAGTGCTCGAACGTCGCCTCCACCGGCTGGTGCAGCCGCGCGGCCAGCAGGTTCCCCGGGTTTCCGCCCGGGGCCGTGCCCCGGACCGGTTCGGAGATGCGGTACGGCGGCAGCCCCCGCTCCTCCAGGTACGCCAGGTAGTCGGGATGGTCGACGGGGTTGTGCCACCCCGGCAGGTCCGGGCCCTCGAAACCGTACGAGGCGGCGTTGCGATGGGTTCCGCCGTGCCACTTGCCGATGAGCCCCAGCCGGTAGTCGCGCTCCGCGAGGGCCGCCGGAAAGGTGAAGGCGTCCTCGCGCAGGTCCTCCAGATAGCCCACGTTGCGCTCGTAGTTGGCGAGCAGCCGGTGCCGGAAGGGCGCCTGCCCGGTGAGCAGGCTCGCGCGGGCAGGGGTGCAGATCGCGGTCGGAGTGTAGAAGCGGTCGAAGCGAGTGCCGGTGGCCGCCAGACGGTCCAGGTGGGGGGTGGCGACATGCGGGTTGCCGTAACAGCCGAGGGTGTCGACCCGGTGCTGATCGGTCATCAGGAACAGCAGGTTCACTTCTTGTACGCCTTCGTGTAGAGGTCGCCCTCGTAGTACGTGCCCGCCGCCGTGGCCTTCTCGAGTTGGCCGGTGTCCACGAAGAACTCGCCGAGCCCGTCCAGCCAGCCGTCCACGGTGCCGTCCTCGGTCCTGGCGACCAGATCGGCCGTCGACAGCGTCTCCACGTTGGCCGCGTCCGCCGCCACCTTGGCGCGGTCGGTCTTCAGCAGCGAGGCGGCGGCGTCGATGGCCTCGTCGGGATGTGCGGCGCGCCAGTCGTTGGCCTTCTGGAGGACCTTGACGACCTTCGTGTTCAGCTTCTCGTCGCTCTTGGCCGGCGCCACGAAGGCCGTGGGGAACGCCCGGTCCTCGAAGTCCGCCGTACTGGCGACCTCGTTGAGCTTCGGCGTCTTCGTCTTGATGGTGTCGATCAGGGGGTACCAGAGGCCGGCCCCGTCGATCTGCCCGGATACGAACGCCGAGACGACCGTGGAGGGGTCCATCGGAACCTTCTCGATGTCCTTCTCCGACATGCCGGCCTTCTGCAGGGCGAGATCGAGCGCCATCGCACCGGAGGTGCCCTCGGGCACACCGACCTTCTTGCCTTTGAGGCCCTCGATGGAGGTGATGCCGGGCTGGGCTATGACCCGGTCGGCGCGGGCGAGCGTGTTGACCGCGACGACCTTGGCCTTGCCCGACGCGGGCAGCCACATGGCGCCGGGGCCGATGTAACCGAAGTCGAGGTTGCCCGATCCCAGGGCCTGGATCTGGAGGGGACCGTTGGTGAACGTCTTGTAATCGGGGTTCAGCCCCTCCTCCTTCCACAGCCCCCGCTCGTCCGCGATGGCCAGCAGATTCGCGCCGTTGTAGTCGCTGATGTAGCCGAAGCGGACGGTGGCTCCGTCGGACGACGAGTCACCGGAGCATCCGGTGACGGAGAGTGCCAGGGCGGACACGGCGGCGGCCGCTGTCAGGGCGCGTTGAGGTAGACGCATGACGCAGGGATTCCTTACGGGGCTCGGAGGGGAGAGGACGGGAGGTATCAGGCGGCCGGGGCGGCCGGGGACTGGTGGTAGACGGAGGTCCACACGGCATTGCGGATCCGGGCGAACCCGGGGGAGAGCCGGATGGCTTCGGTACGCGGATACGGCAGGTCCACATCGATGACCGACTGGATCCGGCCCGGCCGCGCTGCCATCACCACGACGCGGCGCGCGAGGTACACGGCCTCGTCCACGTCGTGGGTGACGAACATGACCGTGCGCCTGTCCCGGCTCCAGGTGTCCAGCAGCTGGTCCTGAAGCTGGACCCGGGTCAGCGCGTCCAGCGCCCCGAAGGGCTCGTCCATCAGCAGCACCTGCGGATCGACCGCGTAGGCACGGGCGATCGCGCAGCGCTGTTTCATCCCGCCCGACAGCGTCCTGGGCAGCGCGTCGGCGAAGTCGGCGAGACCGACCAGCCCGATGGCGCGCTCCGCCCGGGGCTTCCGCTCGGCGGCGGGCACGGACGCCAGCTTCAGCCCGAACTCGACGTTGCCGCGCACCGTCAGCCAGGGGAAGAGCGCGTACTGCTGGAAGATCACCCCACGGTCCGGTCCGGGGCCGTCGACGGGCCGCCCGTCGACGAGGACCTCGCCCGAGGTCGGGACGGCGAGGCCGGCGGCCAGATTGAGCAGGGTGCTCTTGCCGCACCCGGACGGGCCGACGACGGTGACGAACTCCTCGTCACCGATGTCCAGCGACACCTCGTCCAGGGCGGTGAAGGTGGTCTTCTTCAGCGGAAAGGTCCGGGAGACGTTCCGGAAGGAGATCTTGGCGTTCAACGGGTCTCCTGCCAACGGGTGAGGCGACGTTCGGCGAGCATCAGCAGCCGGTCCATCAGGAGGCCGAGCAGGCCGATGGTGATCAGACCGACGAAGATGGTGGGGAGGTCGTAGTAGAGCTGGGCGTTCTGCATCCGGTGGCCGAGGCCCTCCTGGGCGGCGATCAGCTCCGCCGCGACGAGGGTTCCCCAGGCGGATCCGAGGCCGATCCGCATCCCGACGAGGATGAACGGAGCAGAGGCGGGGACGACCACCTTCAGGAAGATCGACCCGTCCCGGGCGCCCAGCACCCGGGCCGCGTCGATGAGCGTCCTGTCGACCCCCACGACGCCCTGGAAGGCCGCGACGACGCTCGACAGGAACGCCGCCAGGAAGATGACGAACACCTTGGGCACCTCGCCGATGCCCAGCAGCACGATGGCCAGCGGGATCATGGCGAGCGGCGGCACGGTGCGGAAGAACTGTACGTACGGTTCCAGCAATCCGCGTGCCACCGGATACCAGCCCATCAGGAAGCCCACGGGCACGGCCAGCAGGGTGCCCAGCGCGAAGCCGCTCAGGACACGGCGCAGGCTGGCCAGCGAGTCCTCCGCCAGCGTGCCGTCAGCGATCAGCTCGCCCGCCCTGCCGGCCACGGCGGCGGGCCCCGGGAGTGCCTGCACCCCGAGCGACGCCAGCCAGGCCCACAGGCCGATGCCCGCCGCCAGGGCGATCAGGTTCAGGACGACCGCGGGGACGGGGGGCCGCTTTCGCCGGCGCACGCGGGTGGGCACGGCGTCCTCCAGTACGGGTCCGGCCTGCTTCAGGGGTGTCTCCGTGGAACTCATGTGGCGTCCTCGGGAAGGTCGTCGCCGCCCGGGCCGGGGTAGCGGGCGAGCAGAGGGGATTCATGGAGGGCGAGGGCGACACCGCCGAGCGCGCCGCCCGCCTCGCCGAGCCCGGCGGGGAGCAGCGTGACGCGCCCGCGGGCCAGCGGCATGACATGCGCGTCGAGCGCCTCCTGCACGGGTGCGAGCAGCGCCTCGCCGGCCCGGGCCAGCTCACCGCCCAGCACGATCACACCCGGACCGACCGCGTTGACGACCCCCGCGAGCACCGCACCGGTCCGGGCCCCCGCCGTCCGCAGCACCTCGTGTGCGGCCCGGTCGCCGTTCTCGACCGCTCGCAGCAGGGTCGGGACGTCGTCCGCACGTCCGCCCAGGGCACGGAAGGAGGCGAGTACGGGGCCGATCGAGGCGATCGTCTCCAGGCAGCCCGTGCCCCCGCACTCGCACGGCCGGCCTCCGGGATCGGCGGTGATGTGCCCGAGCTCGCCCGCCAGTCCGTCCACGCCCCGGTGCAGCGAACCGTTCACCACGAGGCCGCCGCCCACTCCGTGCGACAGCCGCAGATACAGCACGTCCTGGCTCGCCGCCGCAGCCCCCCAGGTGGACTCCGCGAGGGCCGCGAGCCGGGTGTTGTTGTCCAGCAGGACCGGCGCCCCGAACCGCTTGCCCAGCAGCCCGGCCAGATTTGCCAGCGGTTCCTCGGGTGCGCCCGAGGCCGTCGGCACCGGGCCCACGACACCGACCCCGACCGCACCGGTCGTGCCGAGGGCGGCCAGCCGCAGCGTGCCGCCCGCCAGCGAGGAGACCAGCCGCTCGGCCAGCTCCACCCGTCGCTCCCAGGAGAGCCCGGGAGGATGGGCCCGGCTCGCCGACCCGATCACCTCGTGAGCCACGTTGGCGGCGGCCACATGAACGGCTCGGCGGGCGAAATCGATGCCGACGGCCTGGCCGGCCGCGGGGTTGAGCGTGAGGTGCTCGACCGGACGGCCGCGCCGGCGCGGACCCGGTTCCGCGGCGGCCGCCACGACGGCACCACTCGCGACCAGGGTCCCGACTATGTCGTACAGCGTGGTGCGGGACAGCCCGGCCTGGCGTCCGAGCTCCGCCCGGCTCTGTGGTCCGTGACGACGCAGCAGACCGAGTACGCGTTCCTCGTGCCCGCGCCTCAGCCGCGAGAGAGGTCCACCTTGTGAGTGCATGGCGCCCAGCATGATGACCGCGCCATTTTTTGGTCAATGACCCGGAAAAATATTCATGTTGCCGCAACGACGGCGGGATCAGGCCGCGCGCACACAGCGGAAGCCGAGGTTCCCCGTCGTGCTGTCCGGCGTGTTGCGGGTGCGCGCCGCCACTCGGTAGCGGTTGCAGTACGAGCGGTGGCACAGATAGGAGCCGCCCCGGATCACCTTGGCGTCGCCCGTGCCGGGGCCGCGCGGATCGCTCCGGCGGGCCGCCCTGCGGTCGGTGCTCCACCAGTCCCCGCACCACTCCCAGACGTTTCCCGCCATGTTGTACAGGCCGTATCCGTTCGGCTGGTAGGCGTCGACCGGTGCAGTGCCCGCGTAGCCGTCCTCAGAGGTGTTCTTCGTGGGGAAGTGCCCCTGCCAGACGTTGCAGCGGTGCTCCCCGTCCGGGGTCAGCTCGTCGCCCCAGGGGAAGCGTGCCTGCACCAGGCCGCCCCGTGCCGCGTACTCCCACTCGGCCTCCGTCGGCAGCCGGGCGTCCGCCCAACGGCAGTACGCGCGCGCGTCGTTCCAGGAGACATGGACGACGGGATGGTCCGCGCGGTCCTCGATCCCGCTGCCGGGCCCTTCCGGCATGTCCCACCGCACGCCCTCCACCCCGCACCACCACGGGGCGCCCTCCGGACGGCCGGCGCCGCGCCGGAGCGCGGCCGGCAGGAACCCGGCGAAGACGTACGACCAGCCGAAACGCTCGGCCTCGGTGACGTGACCGGTGGCCGAGACGAACTCCGCGAACCGCTCGTTGCTGACCGCGTGCGCGTCGATGCGGAAGGCGGACACCCGCACCTCGCGGACCGGGCCCTCACCGTCCGCCCGGAACCCGTCGGGGTCCTCGGCGCCCATGAGGAAGGGTCCGCCCGGGAGCAGCACCATCCCGTCGGCGACCTCCTTCGACGCCGTTGCCACGAGGGTGGGCCGGTCCCGTCCGGGGCGGACGGGGCGGGCGGTCCCGGACAGGCCGTCAGTCGTTCCACGGCCGGGTGAGCAGCAGCCGGCAGGTGGTATGTCGTTCATGCCGTGATCCTACGAGCACCGCTGAGCCCCCTACACCGGTGATCGTCGCCGCCCAAACCTCCTCCCGGCGTGGCGTGCCGTCCAACGGGTGACATCTGGCTCCCTGTCACACGATGAGCCCACCGCTTCCCTCGAATGCGGCCTTCCCGAGTGGTGGGCCCGTGAATTTCAGCTGACGGTGGATCACGTCGCACCCGTGAATCCGATGAGCCGACAACCAGCCGGCCAGCGCGGGGGTGGCGAAAGGACTGTGTATCCATGCGCTCTGCCCGCACCCTGTTCGCATCGGCCGCCGTCACGGCGGTCCTCGCGGTCTCCGTTCCCGCCGCATACGCCGTGACCTCGGCGGACGACTGGGACAAGGACAGCGGTTCCTCCGCCAGCAGCAACGACGACCGCGAGAAGCCCGACTCGTGGAAGCACGACAAGCCCGAGGGCGGCGTCCACGCCGGTGGCGGTGCGCTGGCCGGCGTGTCGGCGGACGACTGGGAGAAGGACAAGGACAAGGAGTCCGGTTCCGGCAGCAACGACGACCGTGAGAAGCCGGACTCGTGGAAGCACGAGAAGCCGGAAGGCGGCGTCCACGCCGGTGGCGGTGCGCTGGCCGGTCTGACGGCCGACGACTGGGAGAAGGACAAGGAGTCCGGCTCCGGCTCCGGTGACAGCGAGCAGACCTGGAAGCACGAGAAGCCCGAGGGTGGCGTCCACACCGGCGGTGGAGCGATGGCGCTCTCCGGCAGCGGCCTGGCCGCCGGTTCGGTGCTGATGCTCGGTGGCCTGGGCGCCGCCGCGTACAAGCTGCGCCGTCGCAACGCCTCGGGTGCGGCGGCCGCCTGACCGGCGCTCCGCTGACTGATCGAATCCGTCGTGGCCGCCGCCCCCTCCGGGGCGGTGGCCGCGCCGATTTCCCCCGTACAGCCACCCGTCCCTCCCGTACGCGAAAGGCAGCATGCGCATGGCCGCCCCGCAGCCGTCAGAACCAGCCCCCGCCTCCCCTGCCCTCGGCCGTTCCCTGCTGTGGCCCGTCGCGGCGGTGGGGCTGGGCTTCCTCCTCGTCTACAACTCCTTCGACGCGTCGGCCGGGGTCCCGCCGGCCCCCGCCGTGGTGTCCCTCCCCGCGGCCTCGGCCCCCGCCTCGCCCGCACCGTCCGTGTCCGCGCCCCCCGCCGGCCTCGGAATGCCCCGGTCCGAGCCCGAACGGATCGCGATCAAGTCGATCGCCGTCGACGCCCCCTTCACACCCCTGTCGATCGGCCCCTCCGGACAGCTGGACGCGCCGCCCGCGAACGACGCGAACCTCGCGGGCTGGTTCAAGGACGGCGCCACCCCCGGCGAGCGCGGCACCTCGGTGGTGGCCGGGCACGTCGACACCAAGACCGGTCCTGCCGTGTTCCTGCTGCTCAGCACGCTCAAGGCGGGCAACACGGTGGACATCACCCGGCGGGACGGCTCCGTCGCCACGTTCAAGGTCGACTCGGTCGAGACCTTCAGCAAGGAGGACTTCCCCGACGACCGCGTGTACGCCGACAACGGCACCGCCCAGCTGCGGCTGATCACCTGCGGTGGTGTCTACGACAAGAAGAAGAAGGACTACGAGGACAACGTGGTGGTGTTCGCCCACCTCGCCTCCACCAAGAGCCCCTGAGGCGGTGCGGCCCTTGCCCCTGACGTACGGGTGAGGGCTTAGCGTCTGCCTGCTCCCGGCCGACCGGGCCCGGAGCGCGCAGACGAGGAGTCCGCCCATGACCGCACACCCGTCCCTGCCGCGTACCTCCCGGGAGGTACGGCTCGTGGCCGTCCCCGAGGGGCTGCCGCGCCCCGAGCACCTCCGTGTCGTGGAGCAGCCCCTTCCCCGGCCGGGGGAGGGGGAGGTGCTGGTGCGCAACAAGTACTTCCAGGTCTTCCCGGCCCTGCGCACCCTCATCGGCGGCGGGGTGGAGGGCACGCCCTTCGCCGGTCTGAACCCTGGGGACGCGCTGTTCGGCCCGGCCGTCGGTGAGGTCGTGGCGCGGCCGGGCACCGCCGGGCCGCCCTTGGGGGCGACGGTCTCGCACTTCCTCGGCTGGCGGGAGTACGCGGTGGTGCCCGCCGCCGAGTGCACGCTCCTCGTCGGCGACGGGCTCCCCGACCCGGTGGCTCACCTGTCCCAGGGCCTCCTGGCGTACACGGCGCTCACCCGGATCGCGGAACTCCAGCCGGGAGAAACCGTGTTCGTGTCGGGTGGAGCAGGGGGCATCGGCTCCATGGCGGGCCAGATCGCCCGGCTGCTCGGGGCCGGACGTGTGATCGGGTCCACCGGCTCTCCGGCCAAGGCCGAGAGGATGACGGACGCCCTCGGTTACGACGCGGTCGTGGCGAGGGGCCCGGAGGAGTCCCTGTCGGCCCGGCTGGCCGCGGCGGCTCCCGAGGGCATCGATGTCTTCGTCGACATGGTCGGGGGCGAACAGCTGCGGGCGGCCGTACGGGCCGCACGGTCCGGCGCCCGTTTCGTTCTGATCGGCACACTGGCGGGCCAGCTGTCCGGAGACGGGGGCGGCGCCACGGCTCCGGTCGAGATCGACACCTTCCAGCTGGTCGTCAAGCGGATCACGATGCGTGGGATCACCGGGCCGGCCCACCCCGGGGCCGAGGGCGAATGGATCCGGAAGTTCGGGGCATGGCTGCGCTCGGGAGAGATCACCTTTCCGCATGTGCGGATCCCGGGCATTCACAACGCCCCGTCCGCGTTGCACGAGTTGATGGCCGGACAGCACCTCGGCACAGTGGTGGTCGAGTTGTAGCACCGGGACGGCACGGCGGCAGTGGGGGTGGGGGATGCGGATCGGAGACGCGGCGGCGGCTGCCGGGACCACACCGAGAGCGCTTCGGTTCTACGAGGAGCGGGGACTGCTGCCCCCTCCCGCGCGCAGCGCCACGGGGCAGCGGCAGTACAGCGCACGTGATGTCGCGCGGGTCGGATTCATCCGCGAACTGCTGGCCCTGGGGCTCACCGTGGAGGACCTGGGCCACTGCGCGGACCGTCTCGACCTGCTGATGGACGATCCGCCGCAGCGCTGCGGCGCCTCGGGGGGCGGGGACGCGGAGAGCCCGGGGGTCGCCGCGCGGAGGCTGGCCGTCCTCGACGCGGAGATCGCCCGACTCACCCGGCTGCGTGAGCAACTGGCGTCCCGCGTCGGGGCGGTGGACCCGGCGGTCCGCTGACGGCACCGATATCCAGTGGCTGGGCCGTCCCCCGCGCACCTAACATCCCGGGGTGACCACGAGCCCCGCTGACGTGCGGATACAGCAGCGACACACCGACCGTCCGGGCCGTGACATGGCGGTGGACCTCTGCCCGGTCTCCGAGCTGGGGCGGCTCGCCGGACACGCGGACCGTCGTACGAGGCGTCTGGGGCTCACCCTCCTCGCCGAGCGGGCGGCCGTGCCCCACCTGCCCGCCGGTGAAGCGGCCGGACTGGCGGAGCTGCTGCCGCCGGACGTTCCCGAGGCGCCGGACGAGTCGCTCCTCCTGGCCGGGCTCCACGGGCGTCTCGGGATCCACCTCCCGCGCGGACTGCCCGCCTGGCGCACGGTCCCGATGCCGGAACGGGTACGGATCGCCTGGCTGCGGGCCGAACTCCTCACCGACCCCTCCGCGCTGCGGGAAGAGCCGCCCGGCGAGCTGCTCCACCAGGCCGTGCGCTCCGTCGACGCCTGGGACGCCCACCGGCCGGACCGGCTCGTGGCCGAGGTCCTGGACACCCGTGACCCCGCCGTGCGCGCGGAGGCGGTCCGGCTGATCCGGCAGGGCCTGCACGCCGGCCTGCTGGCCCCGGGCCTCGCCAGGGACCATCTGGCCGGGCTGCTCGGTGCGGACCCGGACGACACGGCCGTCGTGGCTGCCGCCCTGGCGGAACTGGCCGAGCCCTGGGCGGCGTCCGACCCCCTTCCCGCCGCCCTCCTCGCCCCGCATCTCGACCCGGCCCGGCCGTTCGCGGTCGCGGCTCGCGCCCTCACCGCCGCGGCCCGGCACGGGCACGAGGCGCTGCTGTCGCGTACGGCGGCGGATCCCGCCGCACCCGCGGCGGTACGCCGACTGGCCATGGAACTCCTCGGTGACCTGGCGGGACGCGGTGACATCGGCGCGCTCCTGGACATCGCGGCCCAGGACCCACTGCTGCTCGGCGGACCCGCGATCAGCTGTCTGCAAGGGCTCCACAGGCGCGGGCACTTCCCCGACGCGTCGCAGGCGCCGGCCGTCGTCGGCCTGGCGCTGGCCGATCACTCGATCGACCCCGGCACGGTCGCGACGGTCCTCTACACCTGCCGCCGGACGGTCCTCGACCTGCTCGTCGACGCCCCGGCGGACGACCCGGGCGCGCCACGTCGGCTCGACCTGCTCGTCGCCCTGGCCGGGCAGGGGACGGGAGACCTCCCGATCGGGGCCGCCGTCACCCGGCTGCTGCCCTCCGCCCGCCGACCCGCGCCCTTCCTCGGCGCGATCCGCGCACTCCGTCACGAGGACGCCGAGGAGGCCGTCCTCGCGCTGCTGCCCCACGTCCCGGCCGCCGTCCTCGACACGCTCGAAGCCATCGGCGGGGACCGCACCGTCGCGGCACTGACCGAGGCGCTCGGCCCGGATCGCGACGGACGTGGTATCGCGCCCTTCCTCCGCCCCGTACGCCACCGGGCACTCGAACTCCTGTGGCAGCTCAACACCGATCCGGACCTCCGGCGCCGCCTGCTCGCCCGTGTCGGTCCCACCACGCCGCCACCGGCCGTCGCGGCCGACCTCGGAGCCCCCGACGAGCGCGAACTGGCCCTGCTGGCCGCGGGTCCCGAGCCGGCCGATCCGGTGGCGGCGCTGTGCGCGCTCGCGGCCCGCGGGAGCGCGGCCACCCTGCCCGCCCTCACCGGCCTGCTGCTGAGGATTGTGAGCGAACTGGCGGCGTCATGGGAGACGGTGGAGACGGGTCCGCGCCCGGAACCGGCCCGCGCCACGGAGCCCGTGATCCCCCAGGAGGTCGTGGACGCCGTACGCGGTCTGGGCGGCCACCTGCACGAACGCCGCAGGATCAGGCCGTCCTGCCTGCTCGGTGCCCGGGACGCCCGGGAGGCCGGCGACGCGCTCATGGCCGGAATCGTCCTCGACCTGCTGGACCGGCCGGACCTGTCCGCCCGTCAGCAGTCCGTCCTCCTGGAAGTCCTGCGGCGCACGCCCTCCGCGGAGACCCGCCCCCGCGTGCACCGGCTGCTCCGCCACCGCGATCCGCATGTGCGCAAGCACGTGATCGCCGTCCTGGCCGCGGGTGCGGCGGGCGAGGACGCACAGGCACTGTCGGCCACGCTGATCGCCCTGACCCGGGCCGAGGACATCCAGACCGTACGCCAGTCGCTGCTGGCCCTCGGCCACGCGGAGGCCCGCTGGGCCTGCCCGGCGATCACCGCACTCCTGGAACATCCCACGATGAACATCAGGAAGACCGCCGCGTCGGTCCTCGCGAGCGCCGGGACACCGGCCGCCGTGCCCGGACTCCTGCGCGCCCTCGGCCGCAACGACAACCCGGGGCTGCGCGCCGGACTGGCCGCCGCGCTGCGCGCGGTGCTGGGTGACGCCTGCACGGCCACGGTCCTCGCCGCCGCGGCGCGCACCGGGGACACCCGTGAGCGCACGCTGCTGCTGGGGGCCCTCACCGGCGCCCTCACCGCCCGCACGGTCACCGCCCTGGCCGATCAGGGTTCTCCGCTCGTGCCGTATCTGCTCGCCGCGGTGGCCGACGGCCGGATCCGTCTCGGCGCGGGGAGCGCCGCCGACCTCGCGGAGCTGTCGGCCGGGTACGGGATCACACCGCCCGGCCATCCGTCGGTTGCGGACGCCGACTCCTGGGCCGCCCGGCTCGTCGGCCACGGCTGGAGCGCCCCGGTCGCCCTGTGCCTGGCGGACAGCCCCGACGCGCTGCCGCCGCGGCGCCTGAGGGAGCTGCGGCCGATGCTCGCGGAGTGGCTCCGCCTGGCCCGGTCCGTACCGGAAGCCGCCCGCGACCGGGTCCTCGGCCTCGTCCTGCGGCTGTGCCCCGCACCGTGGACGGCCGACGAACTGGAGAAGATGGCGGACTCCGTCCAGGTGCTGACGGACGGTCTCGCGGGCCGGCGGGAGCACCGGCCCGGACTCCTCGCCGTACTCCAGGCCGTGGCGCCACGGCTGCCCTGGTCCGAGCGCATGGAACTCGCCGATGCCGTACGGTCCATGACGCCCCCTCAGCACGTGCCGGCGCTGCGGCTGCTCCGTGCCTGCGACGCCGTGCCGGTCCGAGGCGACCTGGACCGGGCCCTGGCCGCCGCCCGCCTCGACGACGACGTACAGGAGGCCGAGAACGCCGTACTGCGTGAGGCGTTCGGCACCCCGGAGCCGCCGCCCACGCCGAGCAAGGAGGCGGAAGCGTGGCGGTCCGCACTGCGCCCGGCCCTCCGCACCCGCCGCGCCCTGGAGGAGTTCCGGCGCCGCGTCCCTCACCCGCCGGACTCCCGGCAGCGCCTGCACGTCCTCGTCGACGCCTACTCCCATGCCGGCGACAACGGTGTACGCGCACTCCTCGTCGACTGGATGACCGGCCTCCAGCCGCTGGGAACACCTCCGTGGACGCTCTCGGAGCCGGCCGGTCCGGCTTCGGAAGTCGTACGCGACGACCTCGGCCGGCCGCGTTCCGCCGAGCGGCGCGGCCGGCTGACGGGCATGCTGGAAGCGTCCGACCCCGGCCGCAGATCCGGCGCCGCCCGGCAGCTCCTGGACTGGCCGGAGCCGGACACGGCACGTGTGGTCCTCGACGCCTACCTCCGAGGACGTGTCGACCTGCCGCCCGGACAGAGCCTGGCACGCGCCCTGGCCGCCGTCGCTCCCGAGGAGCTGAGCACCGAGGAGATCCTGCCCGCCAGGATGGCCGGCCTCGCCCCGCACCTGGACACCTGGGAGCTCGTGCCCCTGATTCCGCTGCTGCTCGGATGGTGGGAGCACGGCCCGGCCGGTCTCCGGACGGAAGCCGCCCACGCCCTGCGGGCGGCGCCCGCCGAAGTCCTGGCGGAGCACCTCCTGCCCCGGATCGAGGCAGGGGCCTGGGGGCTCCTCGACCTGCTGGCGGGCCGGCCGCTGCTCGGCTCGCCGGACAGGACGAGAGTCCGGGAGCGGCTGTGCGCCGAGGGGCGGGACGACCTCGCCGAGAGGCTTCTGCTGGACGAGGGCCCCGCCCCCGCTACGACGGCTCCCGCCGGAGCTGTCCGCCGGCCCGGGCGCGCCGAACTGCTCCGCCTGGCCCGGACCGGTGGACCGGAGCAGATACGCAGGGCCCTCACCCGTCTCGCCGAGGAGCACACCGGGCGGGCGCCGGACCCGGACCCCGCCCTGGAGGAGGTGATCGGGGAGCTGCTGACCCATCCCCGGCCCAAGGTCAGGCTGCACGCCCACCGGATCTCGCGCACCATGCTCGACCGGCCGGCCCACCTGCTCCACACGGCCGTCCTGCTGGACGACCCGCAGCCGGACGTCAGGCGCATGGCCATCAGGACGCTCTGCCACGCCGCCTGGGAGCCGGCCGTGCCCGCGCTGGTCGCTCTGCTCGGCCACACGCATCCGGCGGTCCGCCAGGAGGCCGCCGACGGGCTGCTGCTGATGGGCGGAGCCGCGGTCCCCGCTCTGCGGCACGCCGCAGGCCAGGCCCGTCCCGACAGGCGCTCGCTCTATACGGACGTCCTGGACCGGCTCACCGGGTCCGGCGACGCGCCGCCCCTCCGGTGAGTGCTCAGTGGGCGCCCTCCCGCTCGGCCACGGCGACCTGGTGCAGCGTGCGGCCGGTGCGGGCCGAACGCGCGTGGTACGGATCGGGAGTGCCCGCCCGGTCGTGGACGGCCTGCCGGTCGTTGGCCTTGATCAGCAGCCAGGCCTCCGGCCCCCGGGTCCCTTCCTCGTCGTCGATACGGAAGCGGGTGAGCGCGAACTCCCCGTGCAGCTTCGCCCCGTCGAGCCGGAACGTGGCGTGCCCCCGCTCCAGGGACTCGGCGAACGGGACCGGGTCGCCCGCGAGGTCGTGACTGGTCGGGGTGTAGGTGCCCTGGTCCCAGACGATCACCGTGCCGCTGCCCTGCTCGTCCTGCGGAATGACCCCCTCGAACTCGCGGTACTCGAGGGGATGGTCATCCGTCGGCACGGCCAGCCGCTTGTCGCTCGGATTGTCCGACGGGCCCCGCGGCACGGCCCAGGACTTCAGGACGCCGCCGACCTCGAGACGGAAATCGAAATGCATGCGCCGGGCGTCGTGGATCTGCACCACGAAACGCCGTGTGCTCTCGCTGTCCACGCCTGATCCTTCCGCCGGGATGCGGTCGGACGATGCGCGCCTGCCCGGTCGCGGCCGTGCGGGCCCCGCACAGTCCATGTCTCCACTCTGCTTCCGCCGGCCGCGCGCCGCACGGCGGAAGCCGCGCGGGACTCCGGTCAGCCGGTGTACCGCGCGAGCGTCGCGTCGGCCGCCGCGCCGGAGCGGTGCCACCGGGTGGTCACCGGTTCCCACACCCGGATCCCGTCCGGCGCCCCCAGCGAGGCGGCGTCGAAGGTCCGCCCGCGGTACGCGGGGTCCCCGGCGGCCGTCAGCCGGTCCACCACCCGCGGTTCCGTGGCCGCCGGGTCCAGGGTGCGCACGGCGGCGTAGCCGGACCGCCCGACGGCAGCGGGGAGGGCTGCTTCGGCACGGATGCGCACGGGTTGTCCGTTCCCCGCCGCGTCGACTTCTGCCATCGCCCGCCCGGTCCGGACCAGATCCTTGACGGGCCTCGGACCACTCCCTTAAATCAAGTGTTGAAAGATGCCGCCCGGGGTGAGTGTGCCAAGCGTTCACCTCTCGGCGTCATCTGTCATGCGCATGACTGTCATCCCCCCACCCCGAAAAGAAGTGATGACCGTGCATTCACCCCGACACACCGTGCGCCGCCTCCCGAAGAGGCGCCGTACGACGCTGTACGCCGCACTCTCCATGCTCTGCTGCTCCGTGGCCATGACCGCACTTCCCGCCGGAGCCTCGGCCGCACCCGACCCCCACACGGCTGCATCCTCCACGGATTCCCGGACGGCGGCCGTGGCCTTCGCCGACGAGTTCGACGGCCCCGCGGGCTCGGCCGTCGACGGCGGCAAGTGGCTGACGGAGACCGGCGACAACGTCAACAACCACGAGCGGCAGTACTACACGGCGGGCAACAGCAACGCCGCCCTCGACGGCCAGGGCAACCTGGTCATCACCGCGCGTAAGGAGAACCCCGGCAACTACCAGTGCTGGTACGGAACCTGTGAGTACACCTCGTCCAGGCTCAACACCTCGGGAAAGTTCACCGCGACGTACGGGCACGTCGAGAGCAGGATGAAGATCCCGCGCGGACAGGGCATATGGCCGGCCTTCTGGATGCTCGGTGCCGACATCGGCAGCGTCGGCTGGCCCAACAGCGGTGAGATCGACATCATGGAGAACGTCGGCTTCGAACCAGGCACCGTCCACGGCACCCTGCACGGCCCCGGCTACTCCGGCTCGGGCGGTATCGGCGCCGGATACACCCTCCCCGGCGGAGCCGCCTTCGCCGACGACTTCCACACCTTCGCCGTGGACTGGGCCCCCGACTCCATCACCTGGTCCGTCGACGGCACCGTCTACCAGAGAAGGACACCCGCCGACCTCAACGGCAACCCCTGGGTGTTCGACAAGCCGTTCTTCCTCATCCTCAACCTCGCCGTGGGCGGCTACTGGCCCGGTGACCCCGACGGCAGCACCAGCTTCCCGCAACAGCTCGTCGTCGACTACGTCCGCGTGACCACAGCCGACTGAGCGCGGACGCGGACCGGCGCCGGCCACCGCCGCCGGTCCGCGTGCGGACGTAGCATGATCCGTATGGAGCAGCGCACACTCGGCAGGACCGGCCGTGACGTATCGGTCGTAGGACAGGGAACCTGGCAGCTGGGCGGGGACTGGGGCGAGGTGCGGGAGGCCGATGCCTTCGGCGTCCTCGACGCCGCCGTCGAGTCGGGGGTCACCTTCTTCGACACCGCCGACGTCTACGGCGACGGCCGCAGCGAACAGCTGATCGGCCGCTATCTGAAGGAACGCCCGGATGCGGAGGTCTTCGTCGCCACCAAGATGGGCCGACGGGCCGAACAGCTTCCGGAGAACTACGTCCTGGACAACTTCCGTACCTGGAACGACCGCTCGCGCGCCAACCTCGGCGTCGACACCCTCGATCTCGTACAACTGCACTGCCCGCCCACAGCGGTCTACTCCTCCGACGCCGTGTACGACGCCCTCGACACGCTCGTCTCCGAGCAGCGGATCGCCGCGTACGCGGTGAGCGTGGAGACATGCGCCGAGGCGCTCACGGCCATCGCCAGGCCCGGAGTCGCGAGCGTCCAGATCATCCTCAACCCCTTCCGCCTGAAGCCCCTCGACGAGGTGCTCCCGGCCGCGGCGGAGGCCGGGGTCGGCATCATCGCGCGGGTGCCGCTGGCCTCCGGGCTGCTGTCCGGCAAGTACACCGCCGACACCGTCTTCGCTCCCGAGGACCACCGCACGTACAACCGCCACGGCGAGGCGTTCGACCAGGGCGAGACGTTCTCCGGCATCGACTACGCCACGGGCGTGGCCGCCGCGTCGGAGTTCGCCGGACTCGCTCCCGAAGGCGCCACCCCGGCACAGACCGCGCTGCGCTGGATCATCCAGCAGCCCGGTGTCACCAGCGTCATCCCCGGTGCGCGGTCGGTGGAGCAGGCCCGGGCCAACGCGTCGGCCGCCGCTCTCCCGCCGCTTCCGCAGAGCACCCTCGACGCGGTGC
This sequence comes from Streptomyces sp. NPDC079167, assembly GCF_040686735.1. Taxonomy (NCBI): domain Bacteria; kingdom Bacillati; phylum Actinomycetota; class Actinomycetes; order Kitasatosporales; family Streptomycetaceae; genus Streptomyces; species Streptomyces sp. NPDC079167. Next base: position 322,087 of record NZ_JBFBLO010000009.1, read on the forward strand.
GCGACCTGTACGACCGCCGGATCCGCGCGGAGATCCACTCGCGCTGGTGAGCCGAGGCTCAGTCGTCCTCGCCCTCGCCGTCCTGGCCCGGCTCCGCCGCGGGTCCGGTCGGCGCGGGCGATTCGAGCCCCGCGGTCGGCGAGGAACCGGGATCCGGGGTGTCCGCCGCGCCGGTGTCCGGTGCGAAGAGGATCGTGCCCAGATACACCGCCGCCAGGAAGGCGACCGTACCGGCCACAGCACTCGCCACGCGCGGGCGGCGGCGGATGGCCTCACTCGTCTTGATCCGGCGAGTCGTGGCCGGTCTGGCCGCGGATCTGGACGTCCGGGGCGCGGGAGCCGCCCGTCTGCGACCGCCGGACTGCGGCAGCCGGTACGTCGACGGGCCCCCGGCGGCCTGGGCGTTCGGAACCGGCGCGGGAGGGACGTCGTGCGCGGCGGGCCGCGGGGCGGCGGTCGCGTGGTGCGGCAGCGGCTCGGGCCGGCCACGCCAGGCATCCGTACGGAACCAGTCGGAGACCTGCTGCGCGCTCGGCCGGTCCTCGGGCTGCTTCGCCAGCAGACCCAGGAGATACGAATCGAACGCGGGGGAGATGTCGACCCCCCGCTGTCTGACCGGCACCGGAGGCGTGTCCACGTGCTGGTAGAGCGTCGCGGTCGCCGTGTCCGAGCGGAACGGCGGCTGTCCGGCGAGCAGCTGATAGATGACGCAGCCCAGCGAGTACATGTCCGACGCGGAGTCCGCCGTACGGCCGAGGGCCCGCTCGGGAGCCAGATAGAGGCTCGTACCGACGATGTGGCCGGCCGTGGTCAGCGCCGTGGAGGGGTCGTCGACGAACTGGGCGATGCCGAAGTCCCCGATCTTCACGGACCCGTCGGCGTCCAGCATCAGGTTGCCGGGCTTGATGTCCCGGTGGACGATGCCCTGCCTGTGGGCGGCGGCCAGACCGGCGGCGGCCTGGCCGGCGATATGGGCCACCTGCTCGGGATGGACGGTCTCCTGGGCCTCCAGCAGATCCCCCAGGCTCCTTCCCTCGACCAGCTCCATCACGAGATAGAAGCGGTCCTCCCAGGAGCCGAAGTCGAACACGGCCACCAGGTGAGGGTGGCTCAGACGTGCGGCCGTCTGCGCCTCGAGGCGGAAACGCGCGGTCGACGAGGCATCGGCCTGGTCGCCCAGCAGCAGCTTCACCGCCACGGCCCGGCCCAGTACTTCGTCCGTGGCGCGCCACACCTCACCCATACCGCCACGGCCGATGGGGGATATCAGCCGGTACCGCCCAGCAACCAGCACCTGTGCACACCAATCTCGAATTATGGCCCTCTCCGACTGCCGCGGCGGCGACCTCATCGGGCTCATCGCCTCGGTACGGTGCGTCGGGGTGCGCGGCATGATCAGGATATCCGTCCCCGGGACCGCCGCTCGCCCGGCCGGAGCACGAGACGCCGGATCCGGCCAATCGGCGGGTCGGACCGGCTTGTTCTCACCCGCCGCGGAGCCACTCCAGCACGGCGGCAGCGGTGAACTCCGCCTGCCCGCCCGGAAACAGCAACTCCGCCTTCCCGAACTCCGTGCCGTCAGCCGTCGCATGGGCGTCGGGGACGGCGACGCACCGCATGCCCGCCGCGTGAGCCGCCCGGACACCGGGGACGGCGTCCTCCAGGACCACGCACGAGCCGGGCGCCACACCCAGCCGCCGGGCCGCCTCCAGGAACACGTCGGGCTCCGGCTTGCCGTGCGCCACCTCCTCGGCGGACACATAGAGCGGGAGGTACGCCTCCAGTCCCGTGACCGCGAGCGAGGCCGCGATCGCCGCTCGGGAGGACCCCGACGCCACCGCCATCGGCACCCCGCCCTCGTGCAGCCGCTCGACGAGGGCGCGCATCTCCGGGAAGGCTTCGGTCGAGGCCCCGGCGAGCTCCAGGTACAGGGCGTTCTTGCCGGCCAGGAGTTCGTCGACCGGCGCCTCGATCCCGTACTCCTCCCGCAGGACGGTGAGGGTCTCCCGGGTGCCGATCCCGATGAAGCGGGTGTGGTTCTCCCAGCTGAAGTCCCGCACCCCGTACCTGGCGAGGAGCCGGCGCCCCGCCTCGTAGTAGTTCGGCTCGCTGTCCACGAGGGTGCCGTCGAGGTCGAAGAGGACGGGCGGGGCGGGGAGGGGCGCGGTCTTCATGGCCTCCAGCATGCCCGAAGGCGATCAGCCGGGGTCCGCTGCCCGCCCCACCGACTCGACCAGTGGCAGGACCCGGTGTGCCACACGCTCGCGCAGAGCCACTTCCGTCCGGGTCCTGACCACTCCGGGGAGCTGGATCAGCTGCTGGATCACGTCCTCCAGATGCCCGTTGTCACGGGCCACGACGCGCGTCAGGAGGTCGCCGCCCCCGGTCGTCGAGAACGCCTCGATGATCTCCGGTACGGCGGCGAGCGCGTCACCCACCTCGTCCAGATGCCCCTGGGTCACCTCCAGATGCACGAAGGCGAGTACCGGGTGTCCGAGGGCCGCGGGGGAGAGGGCGGGGCCCGTGCCCGTGATCACTCCGTTCCGCTCCAGACGGTCCATCCGGGCCTGCAGGGTGCCGCGCGCCACGCCGAGGATGCGCGCGTACTCCCGCACGCTGGTGCGGGGCTGCTCGATGAGCAGCCGGAGGATACGGGTGTCGAGGGCGTCCACCGCCATGCCGGGCTGTGCTCCTCCTGGGTCGGAGATCGGTCGCCCGACTCTACCCAGGGCCGGGCCGTACGGCGTCGGCGCGCACGGCAGCCGGATCGGTCGGGGTGACCGTTTGACGGTGCCGACCGGCCGTGATTGCTTTGGGTGGTGGACAGGTTTCATGGAGTTACTCCCGGTCTGTGACCGAAAGCGGTGAACATGGCCCTCGCTTCGCCGGTGAATTCACACAACGAGTGGGACCCGCTGGAGGAGATCATCGTCGGGCGGCTGGACGGCGCGACGATCCCCTCCGGTCATCCGGTCGTGTCGTGCAACATCCCGCCCTGGGCGGGACGGCTGCAGGGGCTGGCGTCGGGTCTCGCCTACCCGCGCCGGCTGATCGAGCCCGCACAGGAGGAACTCGACCGGTTCGTCGAGTTGCTCGAATCCCTGGGTGTCACCGTCAGGCGCCCGGACGCGGTCGACCACAAGCGGCGTTTCAGCACCCCCGAGTGGACGTCACGCGGATTCTGCAACACCTGCCCGCGTGACAGCATGCTCGTGATCGGCGACGAGATCATCGAGACCCCGATGGCCTGGCCGTGCAGGTACTTCGAGACCCACTCCTACCGCTCGCTCCTGAAGGACTACTTCAGGCGCGGCGCACGCTGGACGGCGGCACCGAAACCGCAGCTCACCGACGAGTTGTTCGACCCGGAATTCCGGCCCCCGGCGGCCGGCGAGCCCATGCGCTACATCCTGACCGAATTCGAGCCGGTGTTCGATGCGGCGGATTTCGTGCGCGCCGGACGCGACCTGTTCGTCACCCGGAGCAATGTCACCAACCGCATGGGCATCGACTGGCTGCGACGTCATCTGGGGCCCCGCTACCGGATCCACGAGATCGAGAGCCGCTGCCGCACGCCCATGCACATCGACACGACGTTCCTCGTGCTCGCTCCCGGCAAGGTGCTGGTCAATCCCGAATACGTCGACGTCGACCGCCTGCCCGACGTGCTGCGGTCGTGGGACATCCTGATCGCCCCCGAACCCGACCGGATCAACGAGCGGCTGCTCAAGCTCACCTCGCTCTGCGGCAAGTGGCTCAGCATGAACATCCTCATGGTCGACGAGAAGCGGGTCATCGCGGAGCGACGCCACACGGGCATGCTGCGCGCTCTCGAGAAGTGGGGCTTCGAGCCGATCCCGTGCGATCTTCTGCACTACGCGCCGTTCGGAGGCTCCTTCCACTGCGCGACTCTCGACGTCAGGCGCCGCGGAACGCTCGAATCCTATTTCGACTGAGCGATCCGCGACGCCCGCTCGCACGCCCTCGCGGGTGCCGGGTGCTCAGACGGCGGACCAGCCGTTGTCGACGGGAAGGATCGCCCCGTTGATGTTGCTCGCCGCGTCGGACGCCAGGAAAAAGATCGCCGCCGCCTGCTCCTCGGCCCGGGCAGGCGAACCGACATTGCCCATGTAGGGGGCGAGGGCGGCCGGCCCGTGGGCGCCCCGGTCGGCGTCGACCCGGATGTTGGTGACGGTGCCGCCGGGCGCGATGGCGTTGGAGCGGATGCCCTTGTCGCGGTACATGACGGCCAGGGACTTGGTCAGGCCCGCGATGCCGTGCTTGGACGCCGTGTAGGCGGCACCCGCGGCGCTGCCCCTCAGGGACGCCTCGGACGCGGTGAAGACGACGGCGCCCTTCCCCGCGGCGAGCATGTGCGGCAGCACGGCACGCGTGAGGCGGAACGGAGCCGTGAGGTTGATGCCGATGACGCGCTCCCACTCGTCGTCACCGGTGTCGGCCGCGGCCGACATGCTGTCCATGATTCCGGCGTTGTTGACCAGGACGTCTATACCGCCGAACTCCTCCGCCGCCGTGGCCGCCACCCGGTCGACGACGGCCTGGTCCCGCAGGTCCCCGATCACGGTGACCGCGGTCCCGCCGGCCTGCTCCGTCTCCTCCGCGACGATCCGGGCGGCCGCCTCGTCGACATCGGCGATCACGATGCGGGCCCCCTCCTTCGCGAACAGCAGGGCGGTGGCCCGGCCGATGCCGGATCCGGCGCCGGTGACGATGACGCTGCGGCCCGGGCCGCTGGGGGTGGTGTTCACGTGATGCTCCTCGGCTTCGTCGACAGGGCAGGAACGTTACCTTTAATGGCGGCCAGTGCCAAAATGGCAAGTGGTGCCAGAAAAGGTGTCGCTACGATGGGCGAAGCCGTGAGGGAAGGTGGCCGAAAACTGTGGAAGCCGCGCACGCGGGAGGGGTGCCCGACCCTGTCCCGGCCACCGCCGCCAACGGCACAGCAGGCGGCGCCCGCCTCGGACGCCCGCCGCTGACCGAACGGCGCAAGGCCGCGACCCGGCTGGAGATCGCCCGTGAAGCCGTGCGCCTCTTCGCCGAACAAGGTGTGGCCGCGACCACTGCCGAGGAGATCGCCGCCGCCGCGGGGATCTCGCAGCGGACCCTGTGGCGCTACACCTCGTCGAAGGAGCTGTGCGTCCGCCCCCTGCTGACCTACGCGCTCGACTTCGTCATCGCGCTGATGAGGTCGTGGCCGCGCGACCGGCCGCTGGCGGAAGCCGTCTCGGGGACCCGGCCCTCCCGCCCGGCCGCATCGGCGGACACCGATGCGGACGCCCTGCGCGACCTCGTCCTGCTCACCCGGACCGAACCCGGGCTGCGCGCCGTGTGGCTGCAGGTCCACCACGATGCGGAGCCGGCCTTCGCCGCGGTCATCGCCGAGCGGACGGACCACGGGCCGGACGACCTCGAACCACGGTTGCAGGCGACCCTGCTCAACGGGGCCCTCCGCGTCGCGGTCGAACAGTGGGCGTGGAGTGCGGACCCGCAGCCGGCTTCGCTGTCACACACCATCCACCGCGCGCTGGGTATCGCCCGCGCCGGTCTGTCCGACTGAGCGTCCTGACCGGCGCTTTCGGACGTGTCCGCTCGCGCGGCCCGTCGTTGACCACGGCATGAACCTGCGGTCCATCCCCCTCGTGTTCGTCGCCCTGCTGAGTACGGCCGGCTGCGTCTCCGTCCAGGCCGAAGCGGAGAGGCCCTCGCCCTCCGCCTCCGTACGTCCCGGAAACGTCCCCGCCGCGCAGGCGCCCACGGCGCCCACCGAGCCCGCGGCCGTCCACGACACGCTCGGAAGGACCGAGAAGGGGCCGGACCGAGCGGAGGGCGGGAAGCGGAAGAAGGAGAAGGGGTCACGCGCCCCGGCCCGGCGTGCCGACGTCGTCGCGCCACCGGTCCGCCAGGAGGCACGGAACCAGCCGCGACGTGCCGCTCCCGACCGGCCCCGCACGCCGCGCGGCGTGGGCGCGCCCCACCGGGCGCGTCCGGACCGGACGTACGACATGCGCACCGTCTGTGCGTCGGGGCGGGGGGTCGCGTCCGCCGAGATCGTCGACCTGTGCCGCACCACGTACGGCCGGTGACACCGGACGGTCCGGGCCCCACCGCTGGGCTGCCCGGGCGTCCCGTGAACCTGGTCGGATTTTCGTGCTCCGAGCGGGGCGGGTGGATCGACGGGCAACTGCTCGGCAGTGACGGCGGGATCGGGAGCTGACGGCCGGCCGCCGGTGGTCCGAGCCGGAGCTCCGCCGTCCGCATTCCTGAGCCGTTCGTCCGAGGTATCGCCTCCGGCTGGTCCGTTGGCTCTGCTGCGGCCGAGCAGTGACAGCGGTTCATGGCCCATTGGCACAGGAGATCGTGGGTCGGTTGAACCATCAGCCCTCCTGGTGCTGCAATAGAGCTATCAATGGCGCTGCGGGTCCCCCTGGGGATCACCGCGGCGCCTTTCTCATGTCTGCGCAGGTCCACGTGCGGAAGGTAGGGGGCAACTTGCTGAAGAGGGCGTTCGTGGCACCGGATCCGGGGCGGATGCGACTGCGGTTCGCGTCCCGGGCCGTGCTCGGCATCGGGCTCGCCGTCGCGCTGTGCGGTGCCGCCGGGCACTCGCTTGAGGCGGCCGTCACCGGTGGTCTGGCAGCGCTGCTCGCACTGTTCACGGTGACCGACGCGACGGTGCGTGGGCAGGCGATCACGACCGCCTTCCTGCCCGCCGTCGGTCTCCCTGTGCTCACGCTGGCCGCCGTGCTGCACGATGTGCCCGTCGCCCGCGACCTCGCGTTCCTCGCCGTCGTGGGGGCCGGGGTGTACGCGAGGCGGTGGGGGCCTCGCGGGCACTCGCTGGGCGTGTTCGGCTTCATGTCATATTTCTCCGCCCAGTTCCTGCACACCGTGCCCGGCCAGCTGCCCGAGCTGTACGCGGCCGTGCTGCTGTCGCTCGTCGCGTCCTCGGCGGTGCGGTTCGGCGTGTGGTGCTACGAGCGGCGGCTCCCGGCCCCCATGGCGGTCGCCCTCCCCTCCGGGGCGTCCGGGCTCGCGCGGATCACGACGCGGCAGGCCGTGCAGGCGACAGTGGGGGCCGGGTTCGCGCTCGCCGTGGGGCAGGTGCTCTCCGACCAGCGTTGGTACTGGGCGGTCGGAGCCACCTGGTGGGTGTTCGTGGCCACGACCTCGCGAGGCGAGACCGTCGTCCGCGGGTTCCGGCGATTCCTGGGAACGGTGCTCGGGATCGGGCTGGGCTTCGCCGTGGCCGTGCCGCTGCACCACGAGCCGGTCGTGGCCGCCGTGGTCGTGGCGGCCAGTGTGTTCGGGATCTTCTACACCGCCGCCGTCTCCTACACCTGGATGATGCTGGCCGTGACCGTCATGGCGAGCATGCTGTACGGCCTGCTCGGCGTGCTCGACACGGGTCTGCTCGTGCTGCGGGTGACAGAGACCGCGGCCGGTGCGCTCGGCGCCGTACTGGCGGTGCTGTTCGTGCTGCCGGTGACCACGCACTCGGTGACCGAGGCGTGGGTGGAGCGGGCGCTGCGATGCGTGCACACGTGCACGGCGGAGGCCGCCGCCCGGCTCGCCGGGAGCGAGGGCGACGACCCGCCTGGGCGCGTCGTCGAGCTGGAGGCGATCCTCGGCCGGGTGCGCCTGTCGCTCGCACCGCTGGTGCACCCGCTCAACCCGCTGCGGGCCCGCAGACGACGGGCACGGCAGGTGCTCGCGCTGCTCGACGACTGCGTGCGCGAGGTGCGCGGCCTGGCCGCCGTCGCTGCCGACCCGGAGGCCTCGCACGACGTCCGGCTCGCCGCGGCCTGCTGGCGGGTGGAGGCCGCCGTCGAAGCCCTCACCGATGCGCCGGCCGTCGGGCGGCACCCGCGGCCCGACGAGACGACGGCCACGGAGCCGACGGGCGCCGATCAGATGCTCACCCACCTCCACGCGCTGGAGCAGGCCCTGCTCGAACTCGCCGTGCCCCTCCGCAGGTCCCGCCCGGTCCCGGCCGGCGCCTGAGCCGTCGTCCACGACGGGATCGGTGAGCACCATCCCGGCTCGGACCAGGCTCCCCACGCTCCGCCGACCGTCATCCGACGCTCCCTGCTTTCAGCCCGGGAGCGGGACAGGACGCCTGCTACCGTCGGCCGGGAAGATCGTGACGGACGTGAAGAGGGGTAGCGGGATGGGCGCCGATCAGGAGAAGCGGGCATTCATAGGGTCGTTCACGTCGGCGGGCGGACTCGGCATCAGTGTCGCCGCCGTCGACCGGGACACCGGGGCGCCGTCCGTGCTCGCGTCCACGGACGCCGTGGCAGACCCCTCCTTCCTCGCGGTCGGCCGTACTCCCGGGACGGGCGACCCCGTGCTCTACGCGGTCAGTGAGGCCTCCGAGGGCGCCGTCGCGGCCTTCTCCATCGACGACGGCGGCACACCGCGGCTGATCGGCGAGGCCCGGCCGGTCGGCGGGAGCAGCCCGACCCATCTGACCCTCGCCGCGGGCCATCTCCTGACGGCCAACTACGGCTCCGGGAGTGTCACCGCGCTGCCGGTCCGGGACGACGGTTCACCCGGCCCGGCGGCCGGCGTGCTGAGGCACGAGGGCCGCGGCCCCGACGAGGGCCGCCAGTCCGGCCCGCACGCCCACCAGGTGATGACCGACCCCTCGGGGAACTGGGTGCTCAGCGTGGACCTCGGTACGGATTCCGTACGCGTCTGCGCGCTCGACCCCGCCACCGGCTCCCTGCGGCTGCACGCCGAGACGGCACTGCGGCCGGGGACCGGACCGCGCCATCTCGCCTTTCACCCCTCCGGGGGACACGCGTACGTCCTCAACGAGCTCGAGCCGACGGTCACCGTGTGCCGCTGGGACGCCGTCGGCGGCCTGCTCGAACCGCTCGGGGAGACGCAGGTCCTGCCGCACGACCACGACGAGGGCGAGGAGGCGCGTACGTATCCGTCGGAAGTGGTGGTCTCGCACGACGGCCGGTTCCTGTGGACCGCCAATCGCGGCCACGACAGCATCTCCGTCCTCACACTCGACGAGACGGCCGAGAAACTCGCCCTGGCGGCGGCCGTGGGGTGCGGCGGACGCTGGCCCCGCGATCTCACTCTCGACCCCACGGGCCAGTGGCTCTACGCCGCCAACGAGCACTCCGGAAACGTCAGCTGGTTCGCCGTGGACGCGGAAACGGGAATTCCCGCCCACGCGGGCTCCATCGAGGTTCCGGCCGCCTCCTGCGTGGTCTTCGCCTGACGCCCGGCCCGGCGACGGCATGCGGCGCGAACCGGGGAAACCGGTCCGCGCCGCATCGTCCGGCACGAGTGGCGCGGATCAGTGCGCCGGCGCCCCCTGGACCCCCTGAGGGGTCTCCGGGGTGATGCCCAGCGTCGTCGCGTACAGCGAGAGCACCAGCTTGCCGATGGCCGGGTACGCGCCGAGCGGCTCGGCGGCCGAGCAGCCGGCCTCCTTCGCGGCCGCGTCCAGCAGGCCGGCGTCGATCTCCGGCCCCACCAGGTACGGCGCGAGCGCCAGCTGCGCGGAGCCGGAGTTCTGCAGCTGCGCGGCGATCGAGGCGACCGAACCCTCCACGTCCAGGGCCGCGGCCATCACGGGCACGGCCAGACGGGCGGCCAGCAGCATGCCGGTGATCCCGGCGGCCTGCACGGCCTCCTCGCCGCCCACCGTGGCCAGCACGATGCCGTCGGCCGCGGTCGCCACGGTGAACAGCCGCGCGCGGTCGGCGCGCGCCAGACCGGCCTCCGAAAGGCGTACGTGCAGTGCCTCGGCGAGCAGGGGGTGCGGACCCAGTACGTCGGTCAGCTCGGCCTGCGTCCCGCTGTCCATGACGGCCTGCCGTATGCGCCGGATCAGGGCGCTGTCCGGGCCCGCCAGCAGCGGCACCACGACGGCGGACGGGCCCGAGGGCTCGGCGACCTCGCGGCCCGCGGCGACGGCCTGCTCGTAGCGCGCGGTGCGCTCGGCGGCGGCGTGGCTGAGCGTGGAGACAAGAGTGGGATATTCGGCGTCGTCGCCGTCGAGGTAGCCGATCCGCGCGTTCAGGCCGGGCAGCTCGGAGCGGGCGATGCTGATCACTTCCTCGGCCAGGCTGCGCGAGGCCGGGGAAGGGGTACCGGGAAGGGCAAGAACGAGCGCGGCAGCGCCCTCAGGTGCGACCACGGGCTCCGGGCGGCGGTGCCGTCCGGACTGGCGAGGTCGCGGCATTCGTACAGGCAGGCCGGAAGCGGGCCCAGTGGGGGTGCTCATGGCGCCGCATGCTACTGGTTTTGGGTGCCCCTCTGTTCGGGGAGGGGGCCGCCAGGCGTTATCTGTCCGTATATGTCTGTTGAATGGCATAGCAGGCGACTGACCTGCTCCGTCCGGGCGGACGAGTGCTCGATTCGTCTACGTTACTCCCGGTACGAAGAGCAGTGACGGGTGGGCCGGGAGCCGCAGACCCGGTCCCGCGAGGGCCCGTGCGATCTCCAGCGCACCGTGCAGCGGATCACCCTCCGCCGGAACCACCCGCGCCTGCGGGACCTGCTGCGCCAGCTCCTCCCGCAACGGGCCCAGAAGAGGCTCACCCATGCGGAACAGCCCACCGGTCAGAGCGACTTCACACCGATCGGTGCGGGAGCCCGCGGGGCGCGGACACACCGCTGCCGCCGCCTCGGCGATGTGGGCCGCCGCCTCCCGCAGGATGTTCGCCGCCACCTCGTCCTGAAGGGCACAGGCCCCGACCTCGGGGGCGAACGAGGCGAGCAGAGCCGGACGGTCCGTACGCGGATAGAGCAGACCCGGAAGGCCGGTGACCGGCCCGAAGACCGCCTCGAGCCGCGCCAGCAGGACGGGCGACCCTCCGCGGCGGCCGTCGTGGGCCCGCATCGCCGCGTCGAGCCCCGCGCGACCGATCCAGGCGCCGCCGCCGCTGTCGCCCAGCAGATGCCCCCAGCCGTCCGCCCTGCGCCACGACGTGAGGTCGGTGCCGAGCGCGATCATGCCGGTGCCGCCCGCGACGACCGCGCCGGGGCGCTGTCCCAGCGCCCCGGCGTACGCGGTCACCGCGTCGGCGGCCAGCGCCACCCGCCGGACGCCCAGCGTGTCCGCGAGCGCGCCGGGCAGCCGGGCCCGCAGCTCCTCGCCCAGGGTCGCCATCCCCGCGGCCCCCACGGCCGCCGCCGTGACGGCCGCGCCGGGCCCTGCCCGGTCCAGCAGTCGGCGGACGGCGGGCAGCAGCTGCTCCAGCAGGTGCCCCGCGTCGATGCCACGCGCACCCGTCCGCACGGGCTCGGCGCACGCGGCGGTGATCGCCGGGTGCCCCGCCGCCACCGGTGCGAGAGCCACGCGCAGCCCGGACCCGCCGGAGTCGACGCCTACGGCGAACGGCAGGTCCGGGGCGCCGGTCACGGCAGCTGCCAGTCGACCGGCTGTGCCCCCTGGCGCTGAAGAAGTTCGTTGACCTTGCTGAAGGGGCGGGAACCGAAGAAGCCGCGGTCGGCCGACATGGGGGAGGGGTGGGCGGACTCGACCGCAGGGTAATCGCCCAGCAGCGGACGCGCGTTGCGGGCGTCGCGCCCCCACAGGACCGACACCAGCGGCGTTCCCCGGGCAGCCAGCGCGCGTATGGCCTGCTCGGTGACCTCTTCCCAGCCCTTGCCCCGGTGGGCGGCAGGGCGCCTGGGAGCCGTCGTGAGCGCCCTGTTGAGCAGGAGCACCCCCTGCCGGGTCCAGGGCGTCAGATCGCCGTTGGAGGGCCGTGGGAGCCCCAGATCCGCGTGCAGCTCCCGGAAGATGTTCTCCAGGCTTCCCGGCAGCGGGCGGACGTCCGGTGCCACCGCGAAGCTGAGGCCGATCGCATGCCCCGGCGTCGGGTAGGGATCCTGCCCGACGATCAGGACGCGCACCTCCTCGAACGGCTGCTGGAACGCCCGCAGGACGTTGGGCCCCGAGGGCAGGTAGGTACGCCCCGCGGCGATCTCCGCCCTGAGGAAGTCGCCCATAGCGGCGACGCGTTCGGCCACGGGCTCAAGGGCTTGCGCCCATCCCGGCTCGACGATCTCTTTCAACGGTCTTGCTGCCACGGGGCGCACTCTACTTGTGCGCCGGCGGGGTGCTGACCGCGCCCGTCGTCCGCCCGTTCACCGTGGCAGGACCGGTCAGCGGAGCACCACCGCCCGCACACACAGGACGTCCGGCAGATGGGAGACCAACTGCTCCCAGGTGTCGCCGTCGTCCGCGCTCGCGAACACCTCGCCGTTGCGATTGCCGAAGTAGATCCCCGCCGGGTCGGCGTCGTCCGTGCAGAGTGCGTCCCGCAGTACCGTGCCGTAGTGGTCACCGTCCGGGAGGCCCTGCGTCAGAGGCTCCCAGGTCTCCCCCGCGTCCTGCGTACGGAACACGCGGCAGCGGTGGCCGGCGGGGACCCGGTCCGCGTCGGCGTTGATCGGGAAGACGTAGAGCGTGTCCGCGCGATGCGGGTGCGCGGCGGCGGCGAAGCCGAAGTCCGAGGGCAGGCCCGCCCCGATGTCCTTCCAGTGCTCCCCGGAGTCGTCGCTCCGGAACACGCCCCAGTGGTTCTGCAGATAGAGCCGGTCGGGGTCGGCCGCGTCCCGTGTCACCTTGTGCACGCACTGGCCGAACTCGGGGTCCGGGTCCGGCAGGAAGACGGCGGAGACACCCTTGTTGGACGGGGCCCAGCGCTCGCCGCCGTCCTCGGTCCGGAACACTCCCGCCGTGGAGACGGCGACGGTCACAGCCCGGGCGTCCCTCGGGTCGGTCAGGATGGTGTGCAGCCCCTCACCGCCTCCGCCCGGCACCCACTCGGACCGCGTGGGGTGCTCCCAGAGCGGGCGGACCAGCTCGAACGACTCGCCGCTGTCGTCCGACCGGAACAGCGCCGCGGGCTCGGTCCCCGCGTAGACGACGCCGGGGGCTTCGGGCCCGGCGGGGTGCAGCTGCCAGACCCGCTCCAGCGACGCCTCGGTGAACTGCGGGAACTTCACGGCCGGTTGCTTCGGCTCCACCCAGGTCGCGCCCAGGTCGTCGGAGTGGAAGACGGAAGGGCCCCAGTGCGCGCTGTCACCGCCGACCAGCAGACGAGGCTTCTCGCCGCGGGTGTCGATCGCGATGGAGTAGATCGCCTGCGCGTTGAAATGCGGATCGCCGAACGTCCACGAGCCGCGGTGTCTGCGGCCGATGAAGAGTCCCTTGCGGGTGCCTACGGTGAGCAGTACTTCGGTCATGACAGGACCTCCCGAAACGCCGTTGTCGCCGGTCGAGGCCAGTCTGCACCCGACCACTGACAACGGCCGGGAGACGCGGCGTCAGCCCAGGTCACAGCGGTCGTGGCAGGGAGCGCGAGCTCATCGGTGCGGGCCGGTCCGGGCATTCGTCAGGGCGACGCCTCAACCCCCTCGGACATCTGCTCCCGAGGGGGCGCCCGCTCAGCGCGCGGGCGGAGCCGTGCTGCTGCGCACCACCAGGCTCGTCGCCAGGTCGACCCGGGTGGTCGCCGGCTTCCTGCCCCGGCCCAGGTCCAGGACCAGCCGGGCCGCGGTCTCGGCCATCTCTATGAGCGGCTGGCGCACCGTGGTGAGCGGCGGGCCGATCCAGCGGGTGAGCGGCAGATCGTCGAAGCCGACCACACTGAGGTCCTCCGGGATCCGCAGCCCCAGCTCACGCGCGGCCTCGTAGACACCGAGTGCCTGCAGGTCGTCCCCCGCGAAGATCGCCGTCGGCGGTTCCGGCAGGCGCAGCAGCTCCAGGGCCGCCGTATAGCCGCCCTCGTGGTTGAACTCGCCCTCCCGGACCAGCTCGGGGTCCATCGGGACGCCCGAGGTCTCCAGGGCGGCGCGGTAGCCGTCGATCCGGGCGCGGCTGCACATCATGCGCGCCGGTCCACCGATCACGCCGATCCGCCGGTGGCCCAGCCCCGTCAGGTGGCGGGTCGCGGCGAGCCCGCCCTGCCAGTTGGCCGCCCCGACCGAGGGGATGTCGTCACCCGGGTCGCCCGCCGGGTCGACGACGACGAACGGGATGGAGCGGCTGGTCAGCTGGGCACGCTGCGCCGCGTCGAGGTCCGAGAGGACCAGGATCACCCCTGCCGGCCGGCGTGCCAGCACACCGTCCACCCATGTCTGGCCCGGGGTGAGCCGGCCCGCGCTCTCCGAGAGGACCAGGCTCAGGCCCTCCTCCCTCGCGACGTTCTCGACGCCCCGGACGACCTCCATCGCCCAGGCGCTGTCCAGCTCGTGGAAGACCAGGTCGATGAGCTGTGACTGCTGGGAGGCGCCACGCCTGCGGCGGTAGCCGTGCCGCAGCAACAGCTCCTCCACCTTCGTGCGCGTACCTGGGGCGACATCGGCGCGGCCGTTCAGCACTTTCGAAACTGTCGGAGCCGAGACTCCGGCCGCTCGGGCGATCTCTGCCAGCGTGGCGGTGCTCTCCGACGACTCGCCGACGGGCGCCTTCTCCTGTTGGGGCTGGACCTTTGCGGGGCTCATGCACGAATCGTAGCTCCCTCGCAGCCCTGGACAGGCGTCCGGGCAAGGTTGGTAAATCCTTGCTCCTGCCCTCTTGACGCGCCCGAAACACGACCGTACGGTTCCGGCAACATTCGAAAGGCACGCCGAAACATTCGACAGAGGGTGCGGTCATGCGGTCGGGGATATTCACTCAGGGCACACGTACGACGAGATGGGCCGCGGCGGGCGCGGCGATGCTCATGGCCGGCGTGCTGGCCGGCTGCGGTTCCGGGGGCGGCGGGAGCGACAGCGGAACCATCACCGCTTACGTCTACGGGGACGACGCGGTCAAGGTTCAGCAGGCAGCGGTCGAGACGTTCAACAAGACCTCCAAGGTCAAGGTGAAGCTGGTTCCGGTCCCGGGCGCCGACTACGTGAACAAGCTGCGCAGCGCCATGGGTTCGCCCAGCGCCCCGGACGTCTTCTTCAACTGGGGCGGCGGGTCCATCAAGCCGTACGTCGACTCCGGCGACCTGGTCGATCTGACCTCGACGGTCAAGAACGACGCCACGCTGAAGGACGGCTTCATCCCCTCGATCATGACGGCCGGTGGTCTCGAAGGGAAGATCTACGGGGTGCCCATGCGCGGCATGCAGCCCGTGATGCTCTTCTACAACAAGACCCTCTTCGCCGAGCACGAGATCGAGCCGCCCAAGACCTGGGAAGACCTCCAGGCGGCGATCAAGACCTTCAAGGCCGCCGGAATCATCCCCTTCGCGCTCGGCGGCTCCGAGAAGTGGCCCGAACTGATGTGGATGGAGTACCTGCTGGACCGGATCGGCGGCCCGGAGGTCTTCAAGAAGATCCAGGACGGCGACAGCGACGGCTGGGGCGACCCCGCGGTGCTCAAGACGGCCCGGACCGTCAAGGAGCTGATCGACCAGGGCGCCTTCGGCAAGAACTTCAACTCCGTGGACTACGGCAGCGGAGCGGCGCCGACCCTGCTCAGCAAGGGCAAGGCCGCCATGCACCTCATGGGTTCGTGGGAGTACTCGACGCAGCTGGGCAAGGCTCCCGAGTTCGCCAAGAAGGACCTCGGCTGGACCGCCTTCCCGACGGTCGCCGGCGGCGTGGGGGACCCCGCGAACGTGGTGGGCAACCCCACCAACTACTGGTCCGTCAACGCCCGGACCAAGCACAAGGACACCGCCATCGCGTTCCTGAAGACGATGGCCTCGAAGACATACGCGCAGGCACTCGTCGACAACGGTGACGTACCCACCACGTCCAACGCGGCATCGATGCTGAGTGGTTCGCCCAACCCCGAGTTCGCCACCGACCAGTACGAGATGGTGGAGAAGGCCCCGAGCTTCACCCTCTCGTGGGACCAGGCGCTCGAATCCCAGTACGCCACGCCACTGCTCACGGAGATCAGCAAGCTGTTCGCCGGCAAGACGTCCCCCGAGCAGTTCGTCGAAGCAATGAAGGCCGCAAAGTAACGATGTCCCACCACACTCCGGTCGCGAAGAGCCACGGAGACGGGAAGGCGGCCGCCGGTAACGTCGGCCGCCCCCCGGTCGCCTGGGCCGTCCCCGGCATCCTCTTCTTCGCCGTCTTCGCGATCGTCCCTCTGGCGATCGCCGTCTATCTCTCCTTCACCGAGTGGGACGGGCTCAACTCCCCGACCTTCACGGGTCTGGACAACTGGACCCGGCTGTTCAGCGACTCCGAGTTCGGCCAGGCCGCCTGGCTGAGCCTCCTGCTCACCACGATCAGCTGGGTCTTCCAGACTCCGGTGGCCCTGCTGCTCGGTGTGTGGGCCGCGGGCCGCCAGCGCAGCCGCGCGTTCCTGTCCGCGATCTTCTTCATCCCGCTCCTGCTCTCCACCACCGCCATCGCGATACTGTTCCGCGCCCTGCTGGACCCCAACTTCGGTGTGATCCAGACGATCGGGCCCTGGTTCGGCATCGACCCCAACGTCATGGGATCGTCCACCGGCGCCCTGCTCGTGGTGGCGTTCGTCGGCGGCTGGCAGTTCATGCCGTTCCACACGCTGATCTACCAGGGCGGCGCCCGGCAGATCCCGGAGGTCCTCTACCAGGCCGCCTCCATCGACGGCGCGGGCATGGTGCGGCAGTTCTTCCACATCACCCTGCCGCAGCTGCGCCACACGATGACGACCTCTTCGATCCTGATGATCGTCGGCTCGCTGACGTACTTCGACACCGTGCTCATCATGACCAAGGGCGGGCCCGGCACGGACACGACGATCCTGCCCTACCTGATGTACCGGACCGGCTTCCAGACGTACGACCTCGGCTACGCGGCGGCCATCGCCACGGCTCTCGTCGTCGTGGCCACCAGTATCTCGCTGATCATGGTCCGCCTCAGTGGCTTCGGGACCATGCGCTCCACCCGGGAAGGTATGTGACGATGTCGATCGACACCCGCCCCGCTTCTCCGCGGCAGCGCCCGACACCCGCCCCGCCGCGCCGCGGCCGCCCGGCCCGCCGTCGCAGGTCCCTGGGCAACCCCGTGGCCGGCATCGGCTCGCTGGTCTGGCTCGTCATCGTCCTGGTGCCGCTCTACACGCTGGTCTCCGCGTCGCTGATGCGGCAGGACGAGGCGCTGAACGGCGACCCGCTGGCCATCCCCTCGGATCCGACGCTGGACAACTACAGCTTCGTGCTCGACAGCGGGTTCCTCTCGCTGATCGGCAACACCGCGATCGTCGCCGTGGCCACGGTGGCCATCGTGCTGGTGCTCTCCGTCCCGGTGGCGTACGTCGCGGTGCGCACCCGCAGCCGGCTCTCGTCGCTCGCCTTCCGGACCTTCCTGCTCGGGGTGGCGATCCCGGCGCAGGCGGTGATCGTGCCTCTGTACCTGATGATCGGCAAGATGGGGCTGTACGACACCCTGTGGGCGATCATCCTGCCCACCGCCGCCTTCGCGATGCCCGTCGCGGTCCTCGTGCTGAGCGGCACGATGCGTGACGTCTCCGAGGAGATGTACGAGGCGATGGCCCTGGACGGCGCCTCGCCCGTGCGCATGCTCTGGCAGCTGGCGGTGCCCCTGTCCAAGGCCGGGATCAGCACGGTGGCGATCTTCTCCGCCCTGCAGGCGTGGAACGGCTTCCTCTTCCCGCTGATCCTGACCCAGTCGGAGGAGCAACGCGTGCTGACGCTCGGGCTGTTCAACTTCATGAGCCAGTTCGGCGTGAACATCCCCGCGGTACTGGCGGCGATCATCCTCTCCGTCATACCCATCTTCGCCGTGTACCTCGTGGCGAGGCGGGCGCTGATCAGCGGACTGATGGGGGTGGGCGGCAAATAGCACATCGACGCCGCTCCGGACCACCGCACTCATGAGAGGAATCCCTGCCGCCATGGCAATCCACCCCGCCCCGCACATCCGCCGTGCCGATCCGCCCACCACCGCCGACGGCCCGTGGAGCGACCCCTCGCTCACCCCCGAGGAGCGGGTGGCCGACCTCGCGGCCCGAATGACGCTCGAGGAGAAGGCCGCCCAGCTCTACGGCATCTGGGTGGGCGCCGACGCGGAGGGCGACGGAGTCGCACCGCACCAGAACGACATGGTCGACCCGGTCGACTTCGAGGACATCACCACGCGCGGACTCGGCCAGCTCACCCGCCCGTTCGGCACCGCGCCGGTCGATCCCGGCGTCGGCGCGGTCTCCCTGGCCACCGCGCAGGCCAGGATCTCCGCGGCGGGCAGATTCGGCATCCCCGCCCTGGCCCACGAGGAGTGCCTGGCCGGCTTCACCGCCTGGGGCGCCACCGCCTATCCGGTCCCGCTCGCCTGGGGCGCCGCCTGGGACCCGGAGCTGGTCGCCGAGATGGCCCACCGCATCGGCAGCGACATGCGGTCGGTCGGCGTCCACCAAGGTCTCGCCCCCGTCCTGGACGTGGTGCGGGACCTGCGCTGGGGCCGCGTGGAGGAGACGATCGGCGAGGACCCCTACCTCGTCGCGACCATCGGTACGGCCTACATCCGCGGCCTGGAGTCCTCCGGGGTCGTCGCCACGCTCAAGCACTTCGCGGGCTACTCGGCGTCGGCCGGCGCCCGCAACCTCTCCCCGGTCAGGGCCGGCAGCCGGGAGATGGCCGATGTGATCCTGCCCCCGTTCGAGATGGCGATCCGTGACGGCGGTGCCCGCTCGGTGATGCTGTCGTACGCCGAGATCGACGGCGTGCCCGTCGCCGCCGACGCCTCGCTGCTCACCGGACTCCTCCGCGACACCTGGGGGTTCACCGGCACCGTCGTCGCCGACTACTTCGGCATCGGCTTCCTCGAGACCCTGCACAAGGTGGCCGCGGACCGCGGGGACGCCGCGCGCCTGGCCCTCACCGCGGGCGTCGACGTGGAGCTGCCCACCGTACGCAGCTACGGCGACTCCCTGGTCGCCGCCGTACGCGACGGACTCGTGGCGGAGGAACTGGTGGACCGCGCCCTGCGCAGGGTCCTGCTGCAGAAGTGCGAGCTCGGCCTGCTCGATCCGGACCGGAAGGTCCTGCCCGCCGTGCTCGACGGGGTGGACCCCGAGCGGGCACGCGGCACCGTGGACCTGGACCCGCCGCGGAACCGGGCCCTGGCCCGGCTGCTCGCCGAGCGGTCCTGTGTCCTGCTGGCCAACCCGGAGGCCGCGCTCCCGCTGAGCGGCACCGGACGGATCGCTGTCGTGGGACCCCGCGCCGACGACCCGCTGGCCATGCTCGGCTGCTACTCCTTCCCCAGCCACGTCGGGGTCCAGCACCCCGGAACAGCCATGGGAATCGACGTGCCGACCGTGCTGGAGGCGCTCCGCGAGGAGTTCCCCGGTGCGGGCATCGACTACGCGCAGGGCTGTGAGGTGGACGGCACGGACGCCTCCCGGATCGAGGAGGCCACCGCTCTGGCGGCCGGGGCCGACGTCTGCGTGGCCGTACTGGGCGACCGGGCCGGGCTCTTCGGCCGCGGTACCTCCGGCGAGGGCTGCGACGCGGCCGATCTGGCGCTGCCCGGTCTCCAGGGCGAGCTCCTCGACGCGCTGCTCGCGACCGGCACCCCGGTCGTCCTCGTCCTGCTGACGGGACGGACGTACGCGCTCGGCGGGCGGGCGGACCGGCTGGCCGGCTGTGTGCAGGCGTTCTTCCCCGGTGAGGAGGGCGGCCCGGCGCTCGCGGGTGTGCTCTCGGGGCGGGTCAACCCCTCAGGGCGGCTGCCCGTGGGCGTGCCCAACGGCGCGGGCGGCCAGCCGTGGACGTATCTGCAGCCGCCCCTCGGCCGGGCCAACGGGGTCAGCAACCTGGACCCGACCCCGCTCTATCACTTCGGCCACGGGCTCTCGTACACCTCGTTCGCCTGGGAGGCCGGTGACGACGTGCCGGCCGACCTTCCCACCGACGGCGAGACCGACCTCGCGGTCACCGTCCGCAACACCGGAGACCGCGACGGGGCCGAGGTAATCCAGCTCTACGTCCACGACCCGGTCGCCCAGACCACGCGTCCGGAGGCGCGGCTCATCGGGTACGCCCGGGTGGAGCTCGCCGCGGGGGAGTCCCGGAAGGTCAGCTTCCGGTTCCATCCGGACCTGGTCTCCTTCACCGGGGCCGACGGGCGCCGGATCGTCGAGCCCGGCGATCTGGAGCTGCGCTTCGCCACGTCCAGCGACCTGGCCGACGCCAAGCACACCGTGCGGCTGCGTCTCACCGGCCCTGAGCGGACCGTCGATCACCGGCGCCGCATGGTGTGCGCCACGTCGGCCGACTCGCCGGCCGTCCGGGCGTGACGTGCGGGGGCTCCGGCCCCCGCACCCGTCCCGCGCCCTCTGGGGGCGCGGGACGGACCGAAACTTTCGAAGGCCACCTTGGCGCACCGGGGGCAGGCTCCGCGGCCCCGCGCCATCAGGGAAAGGAACCTGTCATGCTCAAGGCAACCCGTGCGGCAGCGGTCGGCTCCGCAGCCGCCGTGCTCCTGGTCTCCGCGTTCACCCTCTCCAGCGCCTCAGCCGCCGGCAACGACTCCGGACGGCACGACGGCAGAAACCACAGCGCCGCCCCGCGGAGCCTCGGCGCCCTGGGCCAGAAGGCCGGACTGCGCATCGGGACGGCGGTCGACACCTCCGCCCTCGCCGCAGACGCGCCCTACCGGGCCAAGGTCGCGGGGGAGTTCTCCTCCGTCACCGCGGAGAACGTCATGAAGTGGGAGGTGGTCGAGCCGCAGCGGGGAACGCACGACTGGACCGCCGCCGACGAGCTCGTCGACTTCGCGAAGAAGAACGGCCAGCTGGTCCGCGGCCACACCCTGGTCTGGCACAACCAGCTGCCCGCGTGGCTGAACGAGGGCGACTTCACCGCCGCCGAGCTCCGGGAGATCCTGCGCCGGCACATCACCGACCAGGTCACGCACTTCAAGGGCGAGATCTGGCAGTGGGACGTCGTCAACGAGGCATTCAACGACGACGGCACGCTGAGGGACAGCATCTGGCTGCGGAAGCTCGGCCCCGGCTACATCGCGGACGCCTTCCGCTGGGCCCACCGGGCGGACCCCAAGGCCCGCCTGTACATCAACGACTACAACATCGAGGGCGTCAACGCGAAGAGCACGGCCCTCCACGAGCTGGTCACCGAGCTGCGCGAGCAGCGCGTTCCCGTCCACGGTGTCGGCATCCAGGGCCACCTCGGCGTCCAGTACGGCGCGCCCCACGACATCGCCGACAACATGCTGCGCTTCGACCGTCTCGGCCTCGAGACCGCGATCACCGAGGCCGACGTCCGGATCCCCATGCCGGCCGACAGCACGGAGCTGGAGGCCCAGGCCGAGGGCTATGCCGTCCTGCTGCGCGGCTGCCTCCTCACCCCCGGCTGCAACGACTTCACCGTCTGGGGCTTCTCCGACACCTACTCCTGGGTCCCGGACACCTTCCCCGGCGAGGGCGCGGCCAACATCTTCGACGAGAACTACGTCCCCAAACCCGCCTACGGCACCCTGCGCCAGACCCTGACGCTCGCCGCGGGCCGGCACTGAACACACACCCCCACCACGGGCACGGAAGAGGCGCGGAATGACGACGGACCTCCGGACCATCACCGGAGTGCGCATCACTCCGGTCGCCTTCCGGGACCCGGCCCTGCTGAACGCGGTCGGCGTGCACGAACCCTTCGCACTGCGGGCGATCGTGGAGGTGGACACGGGCGACGGCCTGGTCGGCCTCGGCGAGACGTACGCGGACGACGGGCATCTGCGCCGGCTGCGGGCAGCCGCGGACGCGGTCACCGGCATGGACGTGTACGCACTCGGCGCCATGCACCGCAAGGTGGCCGAGGCCCTGACCGGCGACGACGGACACGGTTCGGGGCTGGCCGGCATGATCACCACCAGCAGCGCCGTCGACCAGGTCTTCTCCCCCTTCGAGGTGGCCTGCCTGGACATCCAGGGGAAGGCGGCGGGCCGGCCCGTCAGTGACCTGCTCGGAGGCGCCGTGCGGGACTCCGTCCCGTTCAGCGCGTACCTCTTCTACAAGTGGGCCGGCCACCCCGGGGCGGACCCGGACGACTGGGGCGAGGCCCTCGACCCGGAAGGCATCGTCGCCCAGGCCAAGCGCATGATCGACGGCTACGGCTTCTCGGCGGTCAAGCTCAAGGGCGGTGTACGGCCCCCCGAGGAGGAGATCGAGGCGGTCCTGGCCCTGCGCGACGCCCTTCCCGGCACCCCGCTGCGGCTCGACCCCAACGCGGCCTGGAGCGTGCGCACGTCGATCGAGGTGGCCCGCCGCCTGGAGGGGGTCCTCGAATACCTGGAGGACCCCACACCCGGTCTCGACGGGATGGCGGAGGTCGCGCGGGAGACACCCGTTCCGCTCGCCACCAACATGTGCGTCGTCGCCTTCGGCCACCTGGCCCCGGCGGTCGAACGGGGATCGGTCCAGGTCGTGCTGTCGGACCACCACTACTGGGGCGGCCTGCACCGCTCCAGGCTCCTCTCCGGGATCTGCGACACCTTCGGCATGGGGCTGTCGATGCACTCCAACTCGCACCTGGGCATCAGCCTGGCCGCGATGACCCATCTGGCGGCGGCCACGCCGAACCTCACCTACGCCTGCGACACCCACTGGCCGTGGAAGACCGAGGAGGTCGTGGTCCCCGGCGCGCTCACCTTCGCCGACGGGGCGGTACGCGTCCCCCGAGGACCCGGTCTCGGAGTCGAGCTGGACCGGGACGCCCTCGCCCGCCTGCACGAGCAGTACATCGTGTGCGGCCTGCGCAACCGCGACGACACCGGCTACATGAAGCGGATCGACCCCTCCTACGAGAAGAAGACGCCCCGCTGGTAATCCGTCCGGGCCGCCGGTTCCCCGTCGCGCGGCCCCGGTCACGTACGCACATCGAGGAGTTCTGATGGCCCCGCTCGACTGGGCCGCCCTGGGCGGCTACTTCCTGGTGATGCTGCTCATCGGCCTCTGGTCCCATCGCCGCGTCGGCGACGTGAGCGACTACTTCACCGGAGGCGGCCGGATGCCCTGGTGGCTCTCCGGTATCTCCCACCACATGTCCGGCTACAGCGCCGCCGTGTTCGTCGCGTACGCGGCCATCGCCTACAGCTACGGCATCACCGTCTACGTCTGGGCCTTCCTGCCGCTCGCCTTCGGCACCGCGGTGGGCGCCTGGCTGTTCGCCCCGCGCTGGCAGCGGCTGAGGCAGCGCTACGCGGTCGCCTCGCCCCTCGAATACCTGGCCGAGCGGTACAACGTGCCCACCCAGCAGGCGCTCGCCTGGAGCGGCGCGCTGCTCAAGGTGTTCGACGTGGCCGCCAAGTGGGCCTCCGTGGCAGTGCTGCTCAACGTCTTCACCGGCATGTCGATGACCACCGGGATCCTGGTCACCGGGATCGTCACCCTGCTCTACTGCACGGTGGGAGGCCTGTGGGCCGACGCGCTCACCGACTTCGGGCAGTTCGTCATCCAGGGCGCCGCCGCACTCGCCATGCTCTGGGTCGTGCTGGACCGCCTCGGCGACGGCCCGGCCGGCCTGGGCACCATCTGGAACAGGCTGCCCGAGGGGCACGGGCAGCCGCTCGTCGGGCCGTACACCGCGACCTTCCTCGGCGCGTACGTCGTCGTGAAGCTCTTCGAGTACAACGGCGGCATGTGGAACCTGGCGCAGCGCTACATGGCCACGGACTCCCCGAAGGCGGCCCGCCGTTCGGCCGGGCTCTCCGCCCTGCTGTACGTGTTCTGGCCCGCCGTCCTGCTCTTCCCGCCCGTCGCCGCCGCCGTGCTCCTGCCGGACATCGCGGACCCGGAGAAGGTGTACGCGCTCATGGCGGAGTCGTACCTGCCCGCGGGCCTCGTCGGGCTGACCCTGGCGGGGATGTTCTCGCACACCATGGCGATGGCCTCCTCGGACGCCAACGCGGTATCCGCGGTCGTCACCCGCGACATCATCCCCGCCGTGGTCCGCCGGGCCCGGGACCTCTCCCCGGCGACCGGGCTGCTCGTCGCCCGCGTGTGCACCGTCGTGTTCATCAGCGTCAGCATGATCGTCGCGATCGAGACGGACCACTTCGGTGGTGTGCTGGGAATCATCGTCGGACTGGTCGCGGCCGTGATGGGCCCCATATCGATCCCGATGCTGCTGGGACTGCTGCCCGCCTTCCGCCGTTTCGGACCACGGGCCGCGCTGTCCTCCTGGGCGCTCGGGATGCTCGGCTACCTCCTAGTGAAGTTCGTGCTCGACAGCACGGACCAGACGCTCGTGATCGTCACCCCGCTCGTCACCTCGCTGGTCGTGTACATCGTCGTCGGCCTGATCAGCCCGGAGCCGGACGACACCGCCGACGCCATCGTCGCCGCGCTCTCGCCCGACCCGGGCGGGGAGGGCGAGCCGGTCCCCGAGGCCGTCCGGCGGCCCGCCGCGGCGCCCGGCGGCACCGACTGACGCCGCAGCACCCGCACCCGGACATCTGCCGAGGGCTCACGCCCGTCCAATTTGTCATGCGTATGAACAAAATGGGAGAGGGAAATGGACAAGCACACCAGCCGCAGATCGGTCCTCGGGGCAGGCCTCGGGTTCACGGCCTTGGCGGCCACACCGCTCGGGTCGCTGATGGGCCTT
Source organism: Streptomyces sp. NPDC079167 (assembly GCF_040686735.1). Lineage (NCBI taxonomy): Bacteria > Bacillati > Actinomycetota > Actinomycetes > Kitasatosporales > Streptomycetaceae > Streptomyces > Streptomyces sp. NPDC079167. The sequence continues at coordinate 346,665 of NZ_JBFBLO010000009.1, forward strand.
ACCGGCGAGGCCGCCGCGACGCCGGCCGGTCCGGGGCACTCCCCGGCGGTCCGCCCCACGGACCCCGGCGCGTACATCGCCTTCGCCCCCCGACCCGGCGCCTTCCCCCTGGTCAGGGCCGGCAGGGCGGCTCCGGTCGTGGTCAGCGACCAGGACCACGCCGGCGTCGTCCGGGTGGCGGGCGATCTGCGGGACGACATCGAACGTGTCACCGGCGTGCGCCCCGCGCTCTCCCGGAACGAGGCGCCCCGCGCCCGCGAGATCGTCATCGTCGGCACCATCGGCCGCAGTCCGCTGGTCGACGGCCTGATCGCCGCGGGCAAGCTCAAGGTCTCCGGCATCGCGGGCGCGTGGGAGACCAGCCTCCAGACGGTGGTGGAGAAGCCGCTGCCCGGAGTGGACCGCGCGTTCGTCATCGCCGGCAGCGACCAGCGCGGCACGGTCTTCGGCGCCTACGACGTCTCCCGGGGCATCGGGGTCTCGCCCTGGTACTGGTGGGACGACGTCGCCCCCGTCCACCGCGACGCGCTGTACGTCCTGCCGGGCCGGCACACCCAGGGAACGCCCGCCGTGAAGTACCGAGGGTTCTTCATCAACGACGAGAACCCGGCACTCGGCACCTGGGCACCCGCCTTCTTCGGCCCCGGCAAGGCGCCCGGCTACGAGGGAGGCTTCAACGCCGCCTTCTACGCCAAGATCTTCGAAGTGCTGCTGCGGCTCAAGGCCAACTACCTCTGGCCGGCGGTCTGGGGCCGCGCCTTCGCCGAGGACGACCCCGAGAACCACGCCACCGCGAAGGCCTACGGGGTCGTCATGGGCACCTCGCACGAGGCACCCATGATGCGGGGCATCGAGGAGTGGAACCGGCACGCCGTTGCCGCTGTCCGCGACAGCGCCGGGAACATCACCCAGCCGGGCCACGACCCGTACGGCGGCACCGGCGAGTGGTCGTTCCGCCGCAACGCCGAGGCCATCAAAGCCTACTGGCGCGAGGGCGTGCGCCGCATGGCGGACGAGGACTTCGAGGGCGTGGTGACCCTCGGGATGCGCGGCAACGGCGATGTCAGCCTGCCGGACGGCGACGGGATCGACCTGATGACGGAGATCATCGCCACCCAGCGCCGGATCCTCGCCGAGGAACTCGGCGCCCAGGACGCCGTCCCGCAGGTCTGGACCCTCTACAAGGAGGTCCAGCACTACTGGGACCGCGGCCTGCGGGTCCCGGACGACATCACCGTCGTCCTCACCGACGACAACTGGGCCAACGTCCGCAAGCTGCCGGACCTGAAGAACGACGCCCGCAGCGGCGGTTACGGCCTGTACTACCACTTCGACTACGTCGGCGTGGGGCGCAACTACAAGTGGGTCGACACCGCCTCGCTCCCCAACATGTGGGACCAGCTCCACCAGAGCGCGGCCTACGGCAACCACGGCCTCTGGGTCACCAACGTGGGCGACCTCAAGGGCAACGAACTGCCCACCCAGTTCTTCCTGGAGTACGCCTGGGACCCAGGCCGCTGGCCCCTGGAGGCGCTCCCGGAGTGGGAGGAGCGTTACGCCGCGCAGAACTTCGGCGAGCGCCGGGCCGAGGAGATCGCCGGGATCCTGCGTACGTACGCCCGGCTGCAGTCCCGCCGCAAGCCCGAGTTGCTCAACCGCAAGATCACCCTCGACCCCGCCAAGGACCCGGCCACGGACTCCTCCGCCATCGTCTACGACGACCGGGCCACACCCTTCAGCATCGTCGACTACCGCGAGCTGGAGCGGGTGACCGAGGACTGGCAGCGCCTCGACGCCGCCGCCGAACGTGTCCGGCGGGGCCTGCCGGCGTATACGCAGGACGCCTGGTACGAGCTCGTCGGCTACGCGGTCCGGGCGACCGCCAACCTGTACGCCCTGCGGGAGGCGGAATTCACCAACCTGCACTACGCACCCCAGGGCCGCGCCCTGACCAACCAGCTCGCCGCCACCGCCGAGGCGGGCCTGGCCGAGGACTTCGCACTGGCGCGCCGCTTCGGCACCGAGATCGCCGACGGAAAATGGGAAGGCTTCCAGACCCAGCCGCACATCGGCTACGGCGATGTGGACCGTTACGGCCCCAACGCACCCTGGCAGCAGCCCGAGCTGGACAACGTGGCGATCGCGGACGAGATCTTCCCCGCCGTGCGGCGCATCGAACTCCCGCACAAGGCCGAGATGGGCGTGGCCGTCGACGGCTCGGCCGACTGGTGGCCGGCGTCCGGCACGGAGGCCGTCCTGCCCGTCTTCAGCCCGTACCAGAGCCAGCCCGCGCAGTACGTGGAAGTGTTCAACCGGGGCACGGAACCCTTCGACTTCCGCATCCGGACGGGCGCCTCCTGGCTGATCGCCGACCGCACGCGGGGCAGGGTGGACGCCCAGACCCGGGTGACCTTCCGGGTGGACTGGTCCCGGGCTCCGAAGGGCGTCACAAGGGTCCCCGTCACCGTCTCGGGGCCGGGCGGCAGTGAGGTCACCGTCCGTGCCGTGGTCGACCGGCCCCGGCCGGAGCGGTCACAGCTCAAGGGGTTCGTCGAGGCCAACGGCTACGTCTCCATCGAGGCCGACCACTTCCACCGGGCGGTCGGCGGGGACGGGATCTCCTGGCGCCGCATCCCCGGCATCGGACGCACCGGATCCGGCATGGAGCCCTTCCCCGTGACCGCGGCACGGCGGACCCCGGGGGGCCGGGGGCCCCGGCTGGAGTACCGGGTCAGCCTGTTCACCACCGGGCCGGTGACCGTATGGGCGTACCTGTCGCCCCGCAACAACGCCCTGGCGACCGACGGACTCACGTACGCCGTCTCCTTCGACGACGACGCCCCGCAGTCCGTCAACATCACCGAGGTCACCGGGGCGGACGACGGCACCATGAACACGCAGTGGGCCCGCAACACCTCGGACAACGTCAACCGCACCGGCACCGCGCACCACATCGGCCGGGCGGGCGCCCACGTACTGAAATTCTGGATGGTCGACCCGACCGTGGTACTCCAGAACCTCGTGGTGGACACCGGCGGTCTCAAGCCCAGCTATCTGGGCCCGCCGGAGAGTCTCCGGCTGAGCTGACCGGAGCGGGACGAGGAGGCGGCAGGGATGAGCATCGAGATCCGGGACACCGAGGGGCGCGGCGCGGCGCTGGAGGTGGCCCCCGGGCCCGCGGAGGGGCCCCTCCAGGTCGGGCTCCGGATCGAGGGCGCCTCCTGGTCCTGCTCCACGGCCGCGGCCAGGGAGCTGGCCGCGGCGCTCGTCGCCGCGGCCGCCGAGGCGGAGAACGCGCGGTCGGCGGAGCCCGTCACCGTGAAGGCGCGCGAGCTGCTGCGCGGCGACGTACGGGACGGGAACCGGCTGATGACGGTGGAGTCCGTCCGGACGGACGGCGCGAACGTCCAGGTCACCTGGACATCGGGAGGCGGCCGCAGCTGGAGCCAGATGTACGGGGCCGACGCCGACATCCGCCTCCGGCGCCGGCTGCGGCCGGAGGGGTGAGCGAGGCGTCGCACGGGCCCACTTCGTATTTCGACATCCGCCGTAGTACGGTGAATCTCGTAGTACGGTGGTTCTCGTACGAAGCGACGGCCCGGCACGCCCCGGGCCGCCGCGCCGCCCGTCGCGTCCCGAGGAATCGGAGTCCCCCTGTGAGTGCACTGTTCGAGCCCTACGCCCTGCGGTCGCTGACCGTTCCCAACCGCGTCTGGATGGCCCCGATGTGCCAGTACAGCGCGGAAGCGTCAGGCCCCGACGCCGGTACGGCCAACGAATGGCACGTCGCCCACTACGCCTCCCGCGCGGTCGGCGGCACCGGCCTCGTCCTCGTCGAGGCGACCGCCGTCAGCCCGGAGGGCCGGATCAGCCCCGCCGACCTCGGCATCTGGAACGACCGTCAGGTGGAGGCGTTCCGCCGGATCACCGGCTTCCTCGCCTCCCAGGGAACCGTCCCGGGGATCCAGCTCGCTCACGCCGGACGGAAGGCGTCGACGGAGCGGCCCTGGCGCGGTGGGGCCTCCATCGGAGTCGGTGAACCCGAGGGCTGGCAGACGGTCGCCCCGAGCCCGCTCGCGTACGACGAGGGCCACACGGTGCCCGCCGAGCTGGGTGTCGACGACATCCAGCAGATCGTGCGGCAGTTCGCCGACGCCGCCCGCCGGGCGCTCGACGCCGGCTTCGAGGTCGCCGAGATCCACGGAGCGCACGGCTATCTGATCGGGCAGTTCCTGTCCCCGGAGAGCAATCGCCGCACCGACGCCTACGGCGGCTCCTTCGAGAACCGCACACGCTTCGCGCTGGAGGTCGTGGACGCCGTGCGCGCCGTGTGGCCCGAGGAGCTCCCGCTCTTCTTCCGCATCTCCGCAACCGACTGGCTCACCGAGAACGCGGACGACCCGCGCGAGGGCTGGACCGCCGACGACACCGTCCGCTTCGCCCGCGAGCTGCTCGCCCACGGCGTCGACCTGCTCGACGTGTCGACCGGCGGTCTCGCGCCGAAGGCCGGCATCCCGGTGGAGCCCGGCTACCAGGTGCCGTTCGCCGAGCGGGTGCGCAACGAGACCGGCCTTCCCGTGGCCGCGGTGGGTCTGATCACCGACCCCGTGCAGGCGGAGAAGATCCTCGCCGACGGCAGCGCCGACGCCGTCCTGCTCGGCCGCGAGCTGCTGCGTGACCCCTACTTCGCCCGAAAGGCCGCGCGCGCACTCGGTGGTGACATCCGGACGCCCGACCAGTACGCCCGGGCGGTGTGACACCGCGTCTGTGGGTACGCTGAGCGGCGATGTTCACTCCCCAGGGCCCCACGCTGCGCGAACTGGCCGTGCAGGCGCTCTCCTCGACGATGCGCGGATACGACCTGCTCGCGCCGAAGTTCGACCTGACGCCCTACCGGACCCCGGACCGGGTGCTCGAAGCCGTCGCCGCCGCGGTGCGGCCCCTCGGGCCCTTCGATCGGGGCCTGGACGTCTGCTGCGGGACCGGAGCGGGTGCCGGCGTGCTGCGCGGACTGTGCCGGGAGCGGGTCACCGGCGTCGACTTCAGCGCCGGCATGCTCGACGTCGCCCGGGACGCCTTCACCGCCGACACCGGCCGTCCCGCGGTGGACTGGGTCCGGGCCAACGCCCTGGCCCTGCCGTTCAGGGGCGCCTTCGACCTGGCCCTGAGTTTCGGGGCGTTCGGCCACTTCCTGCCGGAGGAACGCCCCGCGCTGTTCGACCAGGTGTACGCGGCGCTGCGGCCCGGCGGCCTCTTCGTCTTCCCGGTGGGCGCGCCGCCTGCGGTGGGTTCCCGGGCCTACTGGTCCCTGCTCGGCTTCGACCTGGCCATGCGGGCGCGCAACGCGCTGTGGCGTCCGCCCTTCGTCATGTACTACCGCACCTTCCCGCTCGCCGGAGTGGTGGACGACCTCGTGGGGACCGGCTTCACCGTGCGACTGCTGCCGCTGGAGGAGTTCGGCCGGAGACCGGACGGCAGCCCCCGCGTCCGGCTCGTGGCGGCGGCCCGTGGATAAAATTACGACGACTCTCGTACAATGGGTCCCCCCGTACGAAGTGGAGGCACCGTGACGTCGAACGCCGCTCGTGTGCTCGCCCACCCCTCGCGCGAGGAGATCCGCGTCGAGGGCGTGCTCCACGCGCTGTCCGATCCGATCAGGCTCCGGATCGTGCACCAACTGGCAGGCGCGACCGACGAGCAGGCATGTTCCCGCTTCGATCTCCCGGTCTCCAAGTCCACCACCACGCACCACTTCAGGGTGCTCCGTGAGAACGGCGTCATCTCCCAGTTCTACCGAGGCACGGCCAAGCTGAGCTGCGTACGGACAGAGGATCTGGAGGCGCTCTTCCCCGGCCTGCTGGACAGCGTCCTCGGCGGGGTGGAGCTTCAGGCCGAGCGTCTCGGCCTGGTCTGACGCGCTACCGGGACCCGTCCCGGGCCGCGTCGAGCAGTCCGGACCAGTCGGGGATCTTCACCGGCCCGCGCCCCAGCGAGCGGCCGAGCGTCGACTCCGCCCGCTCGATGGACAGCCAGCCGTCCCATTCCACCGGGCGCAGCCCCTGGTCCCGGAGAGCGCCCAGAGGGTCGGCGGACACCTCCCGGCCGAGGAGCAGCGGCGCGTCCTCGACCAGCGAGGCGACCGTCTCCTTCGCGCACGACCTGTTGGAACCGATCACCCCGGTGGGGCCACGCTTGATCCACCCGGCGACGTACTCCCCGGGCGACGCCACGCCGTCCCTGACCACGCGGCCCGCCAGATGCGGCACCGTTCCGCGTACCGGGTCGAAGGGCAGACCGGGCAGGGGCGTTCCCCGGTACCCCACGGCCCGCAGCACCAGCTGAGCCTCGACGTCCTCGTAGACCCCGGTGTCCCGTACGCCTCCGGCACCGTCCGGTGCCGTCCGGGCGAACCGCACTCCGGCGACCCGCCCGTCCCGCTCCAGCAGTTCGACCGGGCGCAGGAAGAACCGCAGCCGGATGCGCCGATCCCGGCCGGACGGTGCGGGCGGCGGATCCGCCGCCCACCCGCGCAGCACGTCCAGATTGCGCCGGACCACGGCGGGGAGCGCCGTCCCCGGGCCCTCCGCCGCGGCGGCGTACGCCGGATCCATCGCCAGCTCCGCCCCGTCGACGGCGATCCGCGCACCGGGGAGCGCGCCCAGTTCGCGTAGCTCCTTCGTGGTGAACCTGGCCTGCGAGGGGCCGCGCCTGCCGACGATGTGGATCTCACGCACCCTGCTCGCCCCCAGTGCGTCGAGCGCCGCCCGCGGTACATCCGTGCCGCGCAGTTCGGCGGCGCCGCGGGCGAGGATCCGGGCCACGTCGACCGCCACGTTCCCGACGCCGACCACCACGGCCGAACGGGCCCGGAGCGCGAAGCCGTCGGCGCCGGCGTCCGGGTGGGCGCTGTACCAGGAGACGAACTCCGTGGCGGAACAGCTCCCCGGCAGGCCCTCCCCGGGAACGGCGAGCGGACGGTCTGCCGCGGCTCCGACGCAGTAGACCACCGCGTGGTACAGCTCCTTGAGCCGGGCGGGTGACAGCCCGCCCTCGCCGCCCACCCCGGCATGTCCGACGAAGGTGATCCGGTCGTCCTCCAGGACCGCCCGGAGACTGCCCTGCAGCGACTTGATCTTCTCGTGGTCGGGTGCCACGCCGTAGCGGACGAGTCCGTACGGTGTGGGCAGCCGGTCCAGCACGTGCACGCGCACGTCCGGCACCCGGGACTGCTCCAGCAGGGCCTGGGCCGTGTAGACCCCGCTGGGGCCCGAACCCACGACGGCGACACGGAGCACGGCGCACCTCCTCCGGCAGGTTCCCTCCAGCATGGCACCGCCACGGGGAAGCGGGGAGAGGCTCGCGGGCCCAGGGGTCCCGGCGGGGCCCGGTCAGGTCATCAGGCCGCGCATCCGGTCGATCTCCACGGTCTGCTGCGCGACGACGTCGTTGGCCATCTCTTCCACCAGCACGTTGTTGCCGTCCGCGAGAGCCTCGGTCGCCATCGTCACCGCGCCCTGGTGGTGGGTGATCATCAGCTCCAGGAACAGCGTGTCGAAGGCCTTGCCCTGGGAGGCACGCAGCTTCTCGATCTGTTCGCCGGTCGCCATGCCGGGCATCGTGGAGTGGTCGTGCGTCTCCTCCCGGTCGTCCCCGCCGTTGTTTTTCAGCCAGCCCTCCATGGCGCCGATCTCCGGCTTCTGGGCTGCCGATATGCGTTTCGCGAGCCGTTCGACGGATGTGGAGGATGCCCGTCCGGGAACGAGGGCGGTGAGCACGAGGGCCTGTTCGTGATGCTCGATCATCATGCGGGCATAGCGGAAGTCGGCGGAGTTGGGCGTGTCGTCCCCCGCGGCCTTCACCGCTTCGTCCGCCGAGAGCGTCCTGGCCGGCTCGCCGGGCTTCCCGGGCGCCACGACCGAAACGCCCTTGTCCGCCCCGGCTCCGGCCTCTTCGCCGCCGCCGTCGTCACAGCCGCCCAGAGCGAGAACTGCGGCCACGAGCGTCGTCGCCAGAGCGGCTGCGCGCACGCGAGTGGTCCGACGGGGCATCAACACGGCGACCTCCATGGGCACATGAGTCTGTCGCAGACTGTCCTAACACCTTCCACCAGCACGTGATCAAAAACTTTTATTACGTCTCTGTTGCCATCTGTTGGTGTGTACATGAGAGGGACGATACTGCCGGGGTCCAAGGACCGTTCGTCGACGAACGGACACAAGGGAGGACGCAGTGACCTCGTTGCACACCACCAGCGTGCGGCGCAGACGTCTGGGCGTGGCGGCAGCCGCGGCCGGGCTCATCGCCACGCTGTTCACGGCCGGACCCGCAGCCGCGACACCGGACCCCGGCGACACCGCCACCACCCGCAGCGGTGTTTCCGCGAGCGAGCAGGCCGAAGCACGGGCCGCGATCGAGAGCGGCGAGATACCCGGCGTGGACGAGATCGTCCACAGCGCCAACATCGAGCACCTCACGAACGTCCCCAAGGACGCGCTCCAGGGGACCAACACCGACCTGGCCTTCCAGGGCAAATACGCCTATGCCGGAAACTACGACGGCTTCCGGATCTTCGACATCCGCAACCCGAAGAAGCCGAGGACCGTCGCGCAGGTCCTCTGCCCCGGTTCGCAGAACGACATCTCGGTCTCCGGGAATCTCCTCTTCCTGTCGACCGACTCCTCCCGCAGCGACAACTCCTGTGCCAGCACCACCCAGCCGGCCACGGAGAAGTCCTCGTGGGAGGGCATGAAGGTCTTCGACATCAGCGACAAGCGCCACCCGAAGTACGTCGCCGCGGTCGAGACCGCGTGCGGTTCGCACACCCACACGATCGTTCCCGAGCGCAGGGACGTGTACGTGTACGTCTCCTCGTACTCGCCGAACGAGACGTTCCCGGACTGCCAGCCGCCGCACGACGGGATCTCCGTCATCAAGGTGCCGCGCAGCGCCCCCGAGAACTCCCGGATCGTGAACTTCCCGGTGCTCTTCCCGGACGGCGGAAACCCCGGCGCGCCGGCCAACCCCGGCGTATCCAGGACCACCGGGTGCCACGACATCACCGTTCTGCCGTCCAAGGACCTGGCGGCCGGGGCGTGCATGGGTGACGGCCTGCTGTTCTCCATCAAGGACCCGGAGAACCCGAAGATCATCGACCGGGTCCAGGACAACGTGAACTTCGCGTTCTGGCACTCCGCGACCTTCAACCAGGACGCCGACAAGGTCGTGTTCACCGATGAGCTCGGCGGCGGCGGTGCGGCAACCTGCAACGACGAGATCGGCCCGAACCGCGGTGCCGACGGCGTCTACGACATCACGGGCAGGGGGGACCACCGCAAGCTGGTCTTCCGCAGCTACTTCAAGATCGACCGTCCGCAGGCGGACACCGAGGTGTGCGTCGCGCACAACGGCTCGATCATCCCCGTCAAGGGCAAGGACCTGATGGTCCAGGCCTGGTACCAGGGCGGCGTCTCCGTGTGGGACTTCACCAACTCCTCGAAGCCGAAGGAGATCGCGTACTTCGAGCGCGGCCCGGTCTCCACGGACGCGGTCACCACGGCCGGTCCGTGGTCGGCCTACTACTACAACGGCTACATCTACTCCAACGACATCGCCAAGGGCCTCGACGTCCTGAAGCTCGACGACCGGCGGACCGACCCCGCGAAGAAGGTGCGGCTGAAGGAGCTCAACGTGCAGACGCAGCCGGACTACTTCGACCGCTGAACCACCGGCTCCTCCCGCAAGTGAAAGCGAGTGCCCCGCCGGACGGTCTCCGCCCGGCGGGGCACGTTTTTCTCATTGACCGGTGGGCGGCACGGGGACATGCTGTACCCCTGATTCCGGCGATGCGGGGGATCGCCGGAATCAGACACGGGCGGCGCCCCGCCGGCAGCTCAGGCGGCCGGCCGCACGCTCGTACCCGCGGCCGCGGCCCACTCCACCAGCAGGCGCTGGTACTCCGTCTCGTCGTCCGGGGACAGCAGTCCGCCCGAGCGCTGCCACAGGGTGCGGATCTCTTCGTTGACCACGGAGGCGGGGCGCACGGTGGCGGACGGGTTCGGATACGGGGACATGTCCACCAAGCTAAACCCCCTCCGGGCCGCGGGACCCCCTCCGGGACAGGGATATCCCTCACACCGTCTCCCGGAATCCTTCACGGACGGTGTGTGCCGGGCGCCTCCCCGGCGAGTTCCGCAAGCCCGAGGGCCCGGAGCCCGTCCGGCCGCTCCGCCACGGGCAGGTGGTCCACGAATCGCACCTCACAGCCCACGGCGGCCGCGCCGGCGTCCGCGTGGCGGTCGTCACCCACCATGACCACATCCGTGGGATCCAGCTCCAGCAGCGCGCACGCCGTGCGGAACAGGTACGGATCGGGTTTCTGGACGCCGTGTTCGCAGGACAGGACGTACGCGTCGACGTATTCGTCCAGGCCGTGCGCGCGGAAGACGGGGCGCAGGTCCCAGCCGATGTTGCTGACGATCCCGACCGCGGTGCCGCCGCGACGCAGCCCGCGCAGCACCTCCGCCGCATCGGGATACGGCTGCCACGCCACAGGGCTCATATGGCGGTCGTACAGCGCGTCGTACAGGCCGGGGTCCGGAAGGGCCACCTGGCGGGCCAGTCCGGTGTACGCCTCCCTGTGCGCCTGCGCGGTGCGGTCACGGTCGGCCCACGCTGCGGCCAGCGTCGGCGGGATCCTCACGGGGGCCGGGCCCCCGGGCAGCGCTCCGGCCTCGGTCAGCCGACCCGTCCACCGCTCGAAGTCCGCCTGCTCCACGGCCGTGCCCCGCGCGTCGAGGACCGCCCGCAGCCACGCCGAGACGGACTCGATCCGGAAGAGGGTCCCGGAGAAGTCGAAAAGTACACCCTTGATCGGCATGAGCCGATCTTCGCCGCCTCCGGCGGGGAACTACAAGGGCGTGCCGCCGCCGGCGGCCGGCCGCCGGGTACGCCTGGTGTATTCGGTGTAGCCGGCCGCTGACAGCGACGCCACGGCCAGCCCCAGGAGCGTTCCGCCCACCACATCGCTCAGCCAGTGCACGCCCAGGTAGACACGGGTGAGGGCCACGCCGGTCACCGAGATCACGGCGAGCACGAGTGAGCCCCACCACAGGGGAGGCCGCGCGCCGTACAGGCGCAGCAGCCATACGAGCAGCCCGCAGGTGACCGCCGCCGTCATGGCGTGACCCGAGGGGAAGGCCGCGTAGTGCGCCGAGTCCACCGGGTCGATCCACCGGGGACGCTCCCGGCCCACGGCCGCCTTCAGCCCCTGCTGCACGAGCGAGGTGAGCAGACTCGTCGCGGCGACCCACCCCGCGAGCAGCCGGAAGCCGCGCCACCACAGGGCGACCACGACGACGGCGGTCAGCACGCGCATGGTCCACGGGTCCCACACCCAGTCCGTCAGTACGCGGCTGACGTGGACCAGCCCCGGTTCGGTCACCGCGCGGCGGTGCAGCGCGCCGGCCACCGAGGTGTCCACGGACATCAAGGGCGACCAGCGCACCGCGACCAGCACGAGCAGACCGAGGGACAGCGAGGCGCAGACGAGGCCCGAGATCAGCAAGGGGCGACGGGTGCGCGGGAGGAGGGAAGGAGGGGAGTGCATGGGGGTGATCCTCGTGCATGATCCGCGCGTGAAGCTATCCCAGTGCCCTGAGTCCCGGTACGAAGGCCACCAGCAACGGCACGACGGGCACCAGCGCGGCGGCGGCGGTCAGCCGCAGCCGGCGCCCCGCGGTCAGCCGGTCCACGGGGGCGAGCAAGCGGTTCACCCTGAGCGGCACATGGGCGCCGGAGGCCGGTGCCGGGCCGAACACACCCCGGTCCTCGTTGAGTTCCACCAGAGCGAGCGCGATCGTGAGACGCCCGAAGCGCCGTGACGCCACGTCGTCAGCGGCCAGTTCGACGAGGTGGTGCATCTCGTCGCGGAACGCCGCGAACACCGGCACCTGCGGGAAGCCGGTCGCGAGCGCGTCCGAGCAGTGCAGGAGCCAGTCGTGACGGGCCTGGGCGTGCCCCTGCTCGTGCGCGAGCACGGCATCGAGCTGACGCCCCTTCAGCCGTCCGAGCGCCGCGGTGGTGATGACGAGTTGGGGAGCCGCCCCCGGCAGCCACCAGGCGTCGGGCCGTTCGCCCTCCAGCACCACGAGGCGCCCGCTGCCGGGCTCCTCGCCCGGCATCAGCGGGGAGCGGACCAGCAGTTCGCCGCGCCGCTGCCGACGGCGGGTCCGGGCGCGGTGGACCTCCCGTACGAGCATGGCGGCGGTCCACGCTCCGCCGAGCGCCAGCAGGACCGCGATGACCGCCGACCACGGCCCGTACGCGCCCAGGGCGTAGGCCTCGACCACGGCGTGCGGAGCGGGTGCGAAGACATGGCCGCGGACCGCCTGCCAGGCAGCGGCCGCACTGAGGGTCATGGAGAGCCCGAACGACACCAGGACGCCCGCGACCACGCACTGCCAGACCCACAGGGCCACGACCGGCTCACGCTCAGGCCACCGGGCTCTCGCCATCAGGCCCGGGGCCACGACGGCAGCCAGTGCACCGAGCAGCAGCAGCGCGAGGGAGACCAACATGCCGTCAGCCTATGAGTGCCGCGGTACCCACGGGTATGGCCACGCGCGCCAAGTGACGTACGACACGGCGTCGGGCCCGCCGCCTCAGAGCGTGAGCAGCATGGCGAACATGGCTGTCCCCATGGTCAGCCTGCACGCGAGGGCCAGCTCCGGCCGCGCGCGCCAGGCCGGCGCCGCCGCCGGGCCGGTGTGGCCGCCACCGCTCCCGCCGGCCGGCACGCCTACGGGCGAGGGAGCGGGTATCAGCCGTCCCGCGGAGTGCAGGACGTAGAGCGCGTAGTAGACCAGCAGCGCTCCGGTCAGCACGGGGACGCCTCCGGCCGTCCCCGCTCCGTGGCCCGCGTGGCCGCCCCCCGCGGCGTGGGCGGCTCCCGGGGCCATGGCCACGGCCATGTAGACCATGGCCAGTGAGCCGACCAGATGGTGCAGGTGGTGACCGCCGCCCCTGGCGTACACGACCGCCTGCAGGGCGGCCGCGCCGAACACCACCGCGTACACCACCCACATCCACTCCGGGAGCGTGAGCAGGGCCGCGGGCACGGCCATCGCGGCCATCCCGAACCCCATCAGCGCCTCGGCGCGCGCCGATCTGCGTTCCCGCTCCGTGCCGTCGCGGGTCCGCAGCAGGCAGTACGCCCCCGTGGCCCCGCACAACACCATGAGCAGCCAGCCGGACAGCGCCGGTCCGTGCACGGTGCACCTCCCCTACGGCGAATCACGCCGGTGTCGTCCCATCGATGCCCCGTACCGGCCGCTCCTACCGGGGCGCATCGGGGTACCGGGGGAGCGCGTCAGCACCTGCGGGGGCGCGAGAGGGGGCGGGTTAGTCTCGGGAGATCACGTCGGCAGCACACCACCGGAGAAGAGCCACATGGACAGCGCACCGGCCACGGCACGGGCAGAACTCACCTTCCGCGACGCGACCGGCGACGACGTGCCGGTCCTGGTGCGGCTCGTCGAGTCCGCCTACCGGGGCGACGCCAGCCGGGCCGGGTGGACCACCGAGGCGGACATCCTCCAGGGGCAGCGCACGGACGCCGACGGGGTGCGCGAGGTGCTCGCGGCCCCCGGGGGCCGGGTCCTCGTGGCCGAGCGGGACGGCGAGCCGGTCGCCTGCTGCCAGCTCGAACACCGCGGGTGGGCCGCGTACTTCGGCATGTTCGCGGTGAGGCCGCAGCTGCAGGGCGCGGGCCTGGGCAAGGTGGTCATCGCCGAGGCGGAGCGCACGGCCCGGGAGGACTGGGGCGTGCGCGAGATGCACATGACGGTGATCTCGGTCCGGGCGGACCTGATCGCCTGGTACGAGCGCCGGGGCTACCGCCGAACGGGAGAGCTCACGCCCTTCCCGTACGGCGACGAGCGCTTCGGCATCCCGCAGCGCGACGATCTCGCGTTCGAGCTCCTGGTCAAGGAGCTGTAGGGAGGCGCGCGGGGCCCCTCAGGCCGTGAAGCGGCCCGCGCGACGGATCTCCGGATAGTCGGTCGTCGCGCCGTCCAGGCCCAGCGCGCGGACAAGACGCAGGTGGTCGGGGGTGTTGACCACCCAGCCGATCACCTTCAGACCCTCCGCGTGGGCACGCTCGACGACCTCGAGGGTGAGGCGGCGGATGTTCAGAGCGAGTGTCGCCGCACCCACCGCCTTCGCCCGGTCCACCACATCGCCCTCCCAGCGGCTGGCGATGAGCACCGTGCGTACGCCCGGGACGAGCTGAGCGATCTCGGCGACCGCCTCGTCGTGGAACGAGGACACCTCGACGCGGGCGGCCAGATCGCGTCGCAGCATCACCTCCGCCAGTGCCCGCGCCGCCGCCACGTCCTTGATCTCGGCCTGGACGGGCGAGCCGATCGCGTCGAGCACCTCCTCGAAGACCGGCACCCGCTCGCCCTGCCCGGCGTCGAGCTCGCGGAGTTCTGCCAGCGTCTTCTCGGCGATCAGCCCGTGCCCGTCCGTCGTGCGGTCCACGGCGGCGTCGTGCATCACGGCGAGTGCCCCGTCCTTGCTGAGGTGGAGATCGAGTTCGACGGCGTCCATGCCGGCCTGCTCCGCGTGCGCGAACGAACGCAGCGTGTTCTCCGGCTCGACACCCATGACCCCGCGATGACCGATGGTGAGAAAAGTCAAGGCACTCCCGCTTCCGTCCGTCGTGTACGCCCCGCGTGCGGTTCCTACCCCCAGGGAACCAGTTCTCCCGTGCAGGACGGCCCCTGCCCTGCCAGTCCGGCGGAAGAAGTTGTCACGCGGAGGTGTGGCAGGAAAAATAACGGTGAACATGTGAGTCGGCAGGATAATTTTCAGCCCTCCACTTGTCCGATGGAACCGTAGATGGATACGGTTGCTTGACGCGAGGTTCTCCCGTGAAGGAAGTGTTATGACGGAAATTCTTGAGCACGCCGCCGCCACCGGCGCGATAGCTTCTGCCCAGCGGGTTGTGGAGCACCCTGCCTGGCCGGCGCTCAAGAGTGCCGTGGAGGAGCTCCGCCCCTGGCAGTCCAAGGACGGTTCCATCGACCTCGGGGCCGACGGCGCCCCCTCCGCCGAAACGGCCGGGGCCGTCATCGAGCGCGTCGTCTCCGCCGTCGAGCAGCTCTCCCCGCTGCTCCCGCACGACGATGCCTACCACCGCGCGCTCGTCACCGACCTGCGCCGCTGGGCCGCGGACGGATTCGGCGTCCCTGACTTCCTCGACTCCCTGCTCGCCTTCCAGCCCGCCAGGAGCCGCGTGGACGGCCTCCAGCACCTGGTCGTATTTGCGATGTACACGCAGAACGGCAACCCGGACCGCAATCTCGAGGCCGTCGTGCTGCGGATGGTGTGGCCCGAGTGGCTCGCCGACCTGGAGGCCACGCGCTACGACAACCCACTGTTCTGCGGCATCACCTTCGAGGACTTCACCTCGGGCTACGACACCAACTCCGCCGTGCTCTTCCCCGAGACCATCGCCGTACGCGAGGCCCCGGAGCGCTTCAGCTGGGGCGGTATCTTCTGCGACCGTGAGGCCGCGCGCTTCCGCCGGGTGACCGAGGCGTCCGTCGATCTGCTGGGCGTCGAGCTGCCCGACGACGTCCGCGAGATGATCGGCGACCAGAAGCGGTGCGAGCAGGCGTTCGTGCTCTGGGACATGGTCCATGACCGCACCCACAGCCACGGCGACCTTCCGTTCGACCCGTTCATGATCAAGCAGCGCCAGCCGTTCTGGATGTACGGGCTCGAGGAGCTGCGCTGCGACCTCACCGCCTTCCGGGAGGCCGTGAAGCTGGAGGCGGACGGCTTCGGTCAGGGCCGCGACGTCCAGTTCGCCGTGCTCTTCGACCGCATGTTCCGCTTCCCCGTCACCGGTGAGCGCGTGCGCAACTACGACGGCCTGGGCGGTCAGCTGCTCTTCGCCTACCTCCACAAGCACGACGTGGTCCGATGGACCGACAACACGCTCAAGATCGACTGGGCCCGCGCCCCCGAGGTCACGAACCAGCTCTGCGGTGAGATCGAGAAGCTCTACCGCGACGGCATCGACCGCCCCAAGCTCGTGCACTGGTTCGCGGCGTACGACCTGGTCGCGACCTATCTCGCACCCCACCCGGGATCCCGCTGGGCCAAGGGCCCCGACGCCCTGGACCTGACCCAGCCGCCCCGTAAGCTCGTCGACGACGTGCTTCCGGACGAGTTTCCCCTGAGCATGTTCTATGAGGCGCTCTCGAAGAAGCTGAAGCATGTGATCGCCTCCACCAAGGGGATCACCGCGGCGGACGCCGGGCGGGCAGCTGCGTGAGCGCGGGTTCTGAGGAGGCGGTGGCGATGAACGGAACGGACAGGGCCGACAGCGGTGTGCTCGAGGGCGCCGTGATCGCGGTGGCCGGGGCGGCGGGGCCGGCGGGCCGCGCCACCCTGCTCAGGCTGGCGGAGGCGGGGGCGACCGTGGTTGCTTCCGACGCGAACCCCGAGCGGCTCGTGGAAGCGGTCGACGCCGCGCGTTACGCCCACGGGGGAGCGACCGTCACCGGCGACACGGTGGATCTCCTCGATCCCGGTGCCGCGCGGGAATGGGCCCTCAAGACCGAGAAGGAGTTCGGCCGCGTCGACGGACTGGTGCATCTCGTCGGAGGCTGGCGCGGCGGGAGCGGCTTCGCGGACACCAGCCTGGCCGACTGGGACTTCCTGGAGAAGCTGCTGATCCGCACGGTCCAGTCCACCTCGCTCGCCTTCCACGAGGTCCTCCAGCGCAGCGACCGAGGCCGGTACGTCCTGGTCAGCGCGGCCGGAGCCGGCAACCCCACCGCGGGCAACGCCGCCTACGCCGCGTCCAAGGCGGCGGCCGAGGCATGGACGCTCGCCCTGGCGGACGCCTTCCGCAAGGCGGGGGGCGACGCGGGACCGACGTCGGCTGCTGCGATCCTGGTCGTCAAGGCACTGGTGCACGACGCGATGCGCGCCGAGCGCCCGAATGCGAAGTTCGCGGGCTTCACGGATGTCACGGAGCTGGCCGAGGCCATCGCCGGAGTCTGGGACAAGCCCGCCGGAGAAGTGAACGGAAAGCGTCTGTGGCTGACCCCGCAACCGTAAGGACCGACGCGCGACGTCATCACGACCCGCACGTGCGCGGTTTCGCCAGTGACAACTACGCGGGCGCGCATCCGGAGGTCCTGGCGGCCCTCGCCCTCGCCAACGGCGGCCACCAGGTCGCCTACGGCGAGGACGACTACACCGGACACCTCCAGCGGATCATGCACGGCCACTTCGGCCCCACCGCCGAGGCATTCCCGGTCTTCAACGGCACCGGAGCCAACGTCGTCGCCCTCCAGGCGCTGACCGACCGCTGGGGTGCGGTCATCTGCGCCGAGTCCGCCCACATCAACGTGGACGAGGGCGGGGCGCCCGAGCGGGTGGGCGGCCTGAAGCTGCTCACCGTGCCGACCCCGGACGGCAAGCTCACACCGGAGCTCATCGACCGGGAGGCTCACGGCTGGGACGACGAGCACCGGGCGATGCCACAGGTCGTCTCGATCACCCAGAACACCGAGCTCGGCACCGTCTACACGCCCGGCGAGATCCGCGCCATCTGCGAGCACGCCCACGAGCGGGGCATGAAGGTGCACCTCGACGGTGCGCGGATAGCCAACGCCGCGGCGTCGCTGGACGTGCCGATGCGTACGTTCACCAACACGGTCGGCGTCGACGTCCTGTCCTTCGGCGGCACCAAGAACGGCGCGCTCTTCGGGGAGGCCGTCGTCGTCCTGAACCCGGACGCGGTCCGGGCCATGAAACATCTGCGCAAGCTGTCGATGCAGCTCGCCTCCAAGATGCGCTTCGTCTCGGTCCAGCTCGAGGCACTGCTCGCCCGGGATCTATGGCTGCGCAACGCGCGCCACGCCAATGCCATGGCCCAGCGGCTAGCCGAAGGGGTCCGGGCGGTGGACGGGGTGGAGATCCTCTACCCGGTGCAGGCCAACGCCGTCTTCGCGAGGCTGCCCCACGAGGTGAGCGAACGGCTGCAGAAGCGGTTCAGGTTCTACTTCTGGGACGAGAGGGCGGGAGACGTCCGCTGGATGTGCGCCTTCGACACGCACGAGGACGATGTCGACACGTTCGTCCTGGCGCTCAAGGAAGAGATGGCCAGGCAGTAACAGCGACATAATTATGCGGTCGACCGGAAATGTATTGCGTCTGGTCGACCGCATCGCTACGCTCCCCGGGCATGAAGCTGATCCAGCACGACTCGGACATCTCCGCCTACCTGGCCGAGGACGACGTCATCGACCATCGCCACCCGCTGGTGCGGGAGACCTCCGAGCGTCTCGGCGCGGGGGCGGTCGACGCATATACATACGCTTCTGCGGCCTTCGCGTTCGTGCGCGACGCCATCCCCCACTCGATGGACACGGGAGACCCGCGAGTCACCTGGCGCGCGTCCGACGTCCTCGCCGCCCGCACCGGAATCTGCTACGCCAAGTCGCATGCCCTGACCGCCCTGCTGCGGGCCGCGGGCATCCACGCAGGCCTCTGCTACCAGCGGCTCGCCGGGAGTGATGACACGGGCCTCGTCGTCCACGGCTTGATCGCGGTGCGTCTTGCCGGGTGGGAGCGGTGGGTGCGGCAGGATCCGCGCGGAAACGTGGGCGGGATCGACGCCCGGTTCTCGGCCGGTGAGGAGCGGCTGGCCTGGGTGCCGCGACCTGAGTTCAATGAAATGGACTATCCGGTAGTCTATGCCGTACCGCATGCGGCGATCGTCCATGCCCTGCGGAGCTCACGCGACGGCGCGGAGCTCGGCCGGAACCTTCCGGCCGCGCTCTGAACCCCGCCGCTCCCCGAAACCCGTACCGGAGCAATGCAGAAGATGACCCTGACGATCATGGTCTCCGACGAGGTCCGCAGCCTCGCGCCCGGCTTCACCCACATCGCGGTGGAGGCGCACGGCCTCGTCAACGGCCCGACCACCGAGGAGAGTTCGGCGCTGCTCGACGACGCCACGCGAAGGCTCACGGAGCGCCTCGGAGGCCGGGCCCCGCACGAGGACCCTCACATGGCCGCCTGGCGCGAGATGTACACGGCCTTCGGCGCCAAGCCCTCCAGGACCCGCAACTCCGCCGAGGCCCTCGCCAGGCGCGCCCTCACCGAGGCCGGGCTGCCCCGCATCAACCGCCTGGTCGATCTCTACAACGCGATCAGTGTCGCCCATCTGATCCCGGTCGGCGGGGAGGACACCGACCGCATCAGGGGCGCCATGAGGCTGGTGCGCTCCACCGGCCTCGACCCGTTCCCCACGGTCGCGGGCGGCGAGGAGGTCATGGAGCACCCCGAGCCCGGGGAGGTCGTCTGGCGTGACGACGAGTCCGTCACCTGCAGGCGCTGGAACTGGCGTCAGGGCGCGCGCACCCGTCTCACCGAGGAGTCGGTCGACGCCGTCTTCCTCCTGGAGAGCCTCGCTCCCATGACGGCCCCGGAGCTCGGGGCCGCGGCCGCCGAGCTTGCCGAGTCGCTCGAAAAGCTCAGCCCCGGAGCGCGGATCACCCTCCACGACCCGGCGTGACGTTTCCTCCGCCGCGCGGAGGATCAGCCGAGTTCGCGAGCCTCCGCGGGCGTCGGAGCCGTACCGCCGAGGTGCGCCGGCACCCACCAGGTGTCGGCCGCGTCCTTGGGGCGCACCGGATAAGCGCGCTGTGCCGCCTCGAGGAGCTCCTGGACGCGCTCACGCAGCCGGCGGGTGATCGCACCCGCGTACTGGTCGGTGGGTGCCTCCAAGGCCTCGCCCACGCGGATCGTGATCGGGGTGTGGCTGCGCCGGAAATTACGCGGGCGCCCCTTGGTCCACAGCCGCTGGGTACCCCACAGCGCCATCGGGATCAGCGGTACGCCCGCCTCCTGGGCGAGGCGCGCGGCGCCCGACTTGAAGCTCTTCAGCGTGAACGACTGGGAGATCGTCGCCTCGGGGAAGACGCCGACGATCTCGCCCGCGCGCAGCGACGCGAGCGCGTGCGCGTAGGCGTCCTCGCCCTGGTTGCGGTCCACGGGGATGTGCTTCATGCCGCGCATCAGCGGTCCGGACACCTTGTGGCGGAACACCGACTCCTTCGCCATGAAGCGGACAAGCCGCTTCTGGGGCAGAGCGCCGAGCCCGGTGAAGATGAAGTCCAGATAGCTGATGTGGTTGCTGACCAGAACCGCGCCACCGGTCTTCGGGATGTGCTCCGAACCCTGGGTGTCGATCTTCAGGTCGAGCGCCTTGAACAGCGTACGAGCGGCGCCGATGACCGGCCGATAGACGAGTTCTGCCATCTGGATGAAGACCCTTCTTCAATGCCTGGGGAGGGTTCTCCCGGCGGAAGTTACGCAGCCGTAGGTTTTCGGCATTGGGGCGATCGTGCCCCATGTGCGACGCCGTGGCCAGCCCCAAAGGGTCCGGCGCGAGAGATTCTCGTCACGTGAATCATCCGGGAATGTAACGAGGCCGCACGGTGCTGACCCTTTGCGCAGAGCTCTGAAAGGGAGGCCGTGATGGACGGGCGGACGGACACAGGCACGCTGGACGCGGCCCAACTCGGCGCGGAACTGGGGGATCGGGCGACGCTCGTGCAGTTCTCGACCGCGTTCTGCCAGCCGTGCCGCGCCACGCGGCGTACCCTCGCGGAGGTGGCGGGGATGGTCGACGGCGTAGCCCATGTCGAGATCGACGCGGAGGCGCATCTCACGCTCGTGCGCAGCCTCGGCATCAGCCGCACCCCCACGGTCCTGGTGCTCGACGCGGCGGGCCGCATCGTCCGCCGGGCGGCCGGCCTGCCGCGTACGGCGGACGTCGTCGCCGCGCTGGGTGAGGCGATCTGACGGACCGTGACGCATCTCCCACATGACGGCACGCACTTGACTGCGCACACCACGCATCGTCACTCTGACGTGATGCCGCCAGAACTCCTTCTTTTCGGCCGGGTCCATGTCGGCCTCGGGCGCCACGCGAGTGCGCGCTGTCCGGGTGCCTGAAGAACCCACGGCCCCGTACGCCCCCTCGCGGAAGGACTCCCCATGACGGCCTCACCCGATCTCGCCGCCACCCGGACGGCTTCCCCCGAACTCCTCCGCTCCGTCTTCCGGCAGCACGCCGCCGGGGTCGCGGTGATCACCGCCGCGGGCGCGAGGCCGGTCGGCTTCACCGCCACCTCACTCAACTCCGTCGCCGCCGAGCCCCCGCTGATCTCCTTCGGCGTGGGCACCTCGTCGTCCAGCTGGCCCGTGGTCGCGGAGGCGGAACACGTGGGAGTGCACATACTCGGCGAGGAGCAGCAGGAGCTCGCCGCGACGTTCGCCCGCAGCGGCGCCGACCGGTTCGGCCCGTCCACCGACTGGAGCAGGGGCCCCGAGGGGGTGCCGCTGCTCGGAGGTGTGGTCGCCTGGCTCGTCTGCCGGGTGGTGGCCCGGATCCCGGCGGGGGACCACCGCATCGTGATCGCCGAGGTCGTGGCCGGGGATCCGTCGCGGGGCGGCAGGCCGCTGGTCTACCACCAGGGGCGTTTCACGGCTCTGCGAGACTGAGGGCGAGCAAGCCGGTGCCGGTGCCGACTCCGTTGGCTACGTCACAGTTCCAAGCGCTTGCTTATGGGTAATGTACTGGGTGTACTGGCGAGTAATATTTTGGCCGGAAGCCGGGTCGCCCCGACCGGAAACCGCCCGATAAGGCGCCTATGCTGCGTGCAACAAGGCAGCCCAGAAATGACGATGCAGTAGGAGAGCCGGCGTGAGCTTGAGGATCGTTGTCTGTGTGAAGTACGTGCCCGACGCCACCGGCGACCGGCACTTCGCCGATGACCTGACCCTGGACCGTGACGACGTCGACGGTCTGCTGTCGGAGCTCGACGAGTACGCGGTCGAGCAGGCACTGCAGATCGCCGACGAGGCGGACGACGCGGAGATCACCGTGCTCACGGTGGGTCCCGAGGACGCCAAGGACGCGCTGCGCAAGGCGCTGTCGATGGGCGCCGACAAGGCCGTCCACGTCGAGGACGACGACCTGCACGGCACCGACGTCATCGGCACCTCCCTGGTCCTGGCCAAGGCTGTCGAGAAGACCGGTTACGACCTGGTCATCTGCGGCATGGCGTCGACGGACGGCGCCATGGGCGTGCTCCCGGCGCTGCTCGCGGAGCGCCTCGGCGTCCCGCAGGTCACCCTGCTCTCCGAGGTCTCGGTCGACGGCGGCACGGTGAAGGGCCGTCGCGACGGTGACTCCGCGTCCGAGCAGCTCGAGGCGTCCCTGCCGGCCGTGGTCTCCGTGACCGACCAGTCGGGCGAGGCCCGCTACCCGTCGTTCAAGGGCATCATGGCGGCGAAGAAGAAGCCGGTCGAGTCGCTGGACCTGGAGGACCTGGAGATCGAGGCGGACGAGGTCGGCCTGGGCGGCTCCTGGACCGCGGTCGACTCCGCGGCCGAGCGTCCCGCCCGTACCGCGGGCACGATCGTCAAGGACGAGGGCGAGGGCGGCAAGCAGCTGGCCGCCTTCCTTGCGGAGCAGAAGTTCATCTAGACACCGCCTTGCGGGCCAGAAGTCCATCTGCGCCCCGGCCGTCCTCCCTATCGCCCCGCCCTTTCTCGCACGCAGGAGATTGAAGTCCCATGGCTGAAGTTCTCGTCTATGTCGACCACGTGGACGGTGCCGTCCGCAAGCCCACCCT
>NZ_JBFBLO010000010.1:0-360147 GCF_040686735.1 Streptomyces sp. NPDC079167
TCACCGGGGCCCTCCGGGCGCTTCCCTTCGTTCTTGCGTTTCCGACTCTATCAGACTCTTTCGTGTCCGATTCCCGGCCGAAGCGGGTTCCTGCTAGGCGGTTGAATCACCACCGTGCTTTCCAGTTCTTCGCTTTCGCGTTTCCCTTTCCGGCGTTTCCAACTTTACCAGACTCTTTTCCGTTCCGTTTCCGGTCCGAATTTGATTCCGGTGGCCTGTGGAGTGGCCTTTGCCTTTCGGCTGACTCGACTTTATCAGAAGCAATTCGGCCGAAGCGAACCCGGCTTTTTGCTTGAACGAGAAGAATCGATCGGCTCGGCGAGGATCGCGTCCTCCGCACGAGCGAGATGAACTTTAGACGTTCCCGAGCGAGTAGTCCAACTCGTTGGAACCGTTAAAATCTACCTCTCCACACAGGCTGTGTCAACAGTCTTTGTGGGCGACCTGAAGGCTAGCAGGTCAGCGGCCCCGGATGCACATCGGCCCTCAGGCCGCGGCCGGCAGCTCGGCGCTGCGCTCCCCGGCATCGAGGTCCCCGATGTCCCCGGCTCGTGCCGCACGGCCTCCAAGGACATAGACGTACGCGAGGAAAGCCAGCTCAGCCGCGACACCGATGGTGATGCGACCCCACGTGGGCAGGCCCGACGGGGTGACGAACCCTTCGATGACACCGGAGACGAACAGGACCAGCGCCAGCCCGATGGCCATGCCTACCGCGGCGCGCCCCTGCTGGGCCAGTGCCGAACGTCTGGTGCGCGGGCCCGGGTCGATGACCGTCCACCCGAGGCGGAGGCCCGTGCCGGCTGCGACGAAGACGGCGGTGAGCTCGAGCAGGCCGTGCGGCAGGACGAGCCCGAGGAAGGTGTCCAGACGGCCGGCCGAGGACATCAGCCCGATGCCGACGGCGAGGTTGAGCACGTTGACGAAGAGGATCCAGAGCACCGGTATACAGAGGAACGCCCCCAGCACCAGGCACATGGCCGCCGCCTGAGCGTTGTTCGTCCAGACCTGGGCGGCGAACGAGGCGGCCGGATGGCTGGAGTAGTACGTCTCGTACTCGCCGCCGGGCCGGGTCAGTGCGCGCAGGTCCTCCGGGGCGGCGATGGACGCCTGCACCTCCGGATGCGCGCCGATCCACCAGCCGATCACGGCCGCCAGGAGCGTGGAGAGCACCGCCGTGGGTATCCACCAGTGCCGCGAGCGGTAGACGGCTGCGGGAAAACCGCCGGTCAAGAAGCGTGCGGCGTCGCGCCACGAGGCGCGGCGGGTCCCCGTCACGGTCGAGCGCGCGCGGGCCACGAGCTGCGTGAGACGAGCGGTCAGCACCGGGTCCGGGGCGCTGGACATGATCAGGGACAGATGGGTGGCGGTGCGCTGGTACAGGGCGACGAGTTCGTCCGCCTCGTCACCTGTCAGGCTGCGCCCGCGGTGCAGAAGATGGTCCAGGCGGTCCCACTCGCTGCGGTGGGTGGTCACGAAGACGTCGAGATCCATGGTCGGCTGCTGCTCCAGGCATGGGTGCGTACGGGTCCGTACTACGGCGGTGCGCTGCGGGTCAGCTTGGCAGACTGTGGTTCCCGAGGGGCGGAGAAGGGCGGCGAGGGGTGGGTGGCGATGAATGAGCTCGTGACCGGGGACGCGGTCGTACTGGGGCTGCGGCCGGCGAGGCTGCCCAGCCGGGCGTTGGCGGTCACCATCGATCTGGCGGTGCTCCTCACTGTTTTCGTGCTGCTCTCCATCGGTCTGGCCGTGGCGACCGTGACGCTCGACGAAGCGGCCACCGCCGCCATCGCCGTCGCCACGTTCCTTCTGGTCCTGGTCGGCGGGCCTGTCGCGGTGGAGACCCTCAGCCACGGCCGCTCGCTCGGGAAACTGGCCTGTGGACTTCGCGTGGTGCGGGACGACGGCGGGCCGATCCGGTTCCGCCACGCACTCGTGCGGGGGGCTATGGGGCTGGTCGAGATCCTGGGGACGTTCGGAGTCGTGGGCTGTATCGCCTCTCTGGTGTCCGCCCGTGGCCGTCGGCTCGGTGATGTCTTCGCGGGCACGCTCGTCGTACGTGAGCGAGTGCCGACCGGGCGGACCCTGGCAGTACCCCCTCCCCCGCCCTGGCTGATCGGCCGTTTCGCACAGCTGGATCTCTCGGGCGTACCGGACGGGCTCTGGCTGGCCGTACGGCAGTACCTGACGCGGATGAACCAGCTCGACGCCACGGTGCGCGCGTCCATGGCCGGGCGCCTGTCCGCGGACCTCGCCGCGTGTACGGGGGTTCAGGTGCCGCAGGACGTACCGGCGGCCGCCTACCTCGCGGCCGTGGTGAACGAGCGGCAGGCGCGGGATGCCCGGCGGGTGGCTGCGGGAGCCGGCCGCGGCGGCCCGCTCCGGACGCCTGTGGCCGGGCCCGTGCCCAACCCCTCGAACGGGGTGTCCTCCGGCGCACGACCCACGGAAGGCCGGCCGTCGGCCGCCGGCACCCCCACTGCGGCTCCGCCCGAAGAAAAAGGGACAGGCTCCGAGGGGCAGGCCACGACAGGTTTCGCCCCGCCCGCCTGACCCGGCGGAGCCCTCTCAGCCCGGAGGACCCCCCGCGCCCTCAGCTGCACCCGCAGGAGCCCGTGGCACCGCGGGGTCCCCGGACAGTCCCGCCTGAGCCCGTACGAGCCTGAGCCCGGCCCGGGCCTCCGGTTCGATGCCTCCGGCTCAATCCCCGTCCGGCGCGCCCGGCTTGGCCGAGGGCGGGGATTCGAGGTGCTCGAGCTCGATGCCCGGCGCCGCCAGCACCACGTCACCCGCGATGTGCACGGTGTGTTGATCGCCGGTGTCCAGTGCGTTGACCTGGTATTCGTCCACGATCAGGGGCCCGTTGTCAGTGGCGTGCGCTTCACTGTTCAGCAGCGACCAGGACTGGTCGACGGTGCGGGGCGCGAGGACCGGGTCCGTGAAGGTGACCAGACGGACGCGGGTCGCGGGGGAAGCGGGGGTGAGGCGCAGGAGCCTGGCAGTGGCGACGAGGAAAGCGGGGGACGTGCCGGAGAAGGTGTGGGCGCGGACATTGCCTTCGGTGGCATGAGTGCCGGTGGGATCGGTCCGTACCCAGGTGACCCCGTCGAGGGCGGCACCGCGGATCTGCCAGCTCGCGGCGTGCAGTTCGAGGCGGATGGGGCGGCCGAGCTCGTCCAGGGCCAGATCGACGGAACCCAGGTGGGCGCCCGAGGGGCCCGTGGTCTGGGAGACATAGCGCCAGCCGGAGGGGCCGGGCGCGCAGTGGAAGTGTTCTTCGCCGAGGGGGGTGTGGTCGTGGAGATCGTGGAGCGAATAACGGCCGCGGGGCATGGGGTCCTTCGGGTTCCTCGGGCTGTGCGGGTGCGGTACGGCGCAGGCCCCCGGCACGGGGGTGCGGGGGCCTGCGCTCGGACCTGCTGAGAGCTGCGCCGGCCGTCGGCCGACGGCCGGCTCAGTAGCGGTAGAGGTCGGACTTGTACGGGCCTTCCACCGGGACGCCGATGTAGTCGGCCTGCTCCTGGCGCAGGGTCGTGAGCTTCACGCCCAGCGCGTCGAGGTGGAGGCGGGCGACCTTCTCGTCCAGGTGCTTCGGCAGCACGTAGACATCGGTCGGGTACGCCTCGGGCTTCGTGAACAGCTCGATCTGGGCCAGGGTCTGGTCCGCGAACGAGTTGGACATGACGAACGAGGGGTGACCGGTGGCGTTGCCGAGGTTCAGCAGACGGCCCTCGGACAGCACGATCAGAACCTTGCCGTCCGGGAACTTCCAGGTGTGGACCTGCGGCTTGACCTCGTCCTTGACGATGCCGTCGATCTTCGCCAGGCCGGCCATGTCGATCTCGTTGTCGAAGTGGCCGATGTTGCCGACGATGGCCTGGTGCTTCATCCGGGCCATGTCCGAGGCCATGATGATGTCCTTGTTGCCCGTCGTCGTGACGAAGATGTCCGCGGTCTCCACCACGTCGTCCAGCGTGGCGACCTGGTAACCGTCCATCGCCGCCTGCAGGGCGCAGATCGGGTCGATCTCCGTGATGATCACCCGGGCGCCCTGGCCGCGGAGGGACTCCGCGCAGCCCTTGCCCACGTCGCCGTAACCGCAGACGACGGCGGTCTTGCCGCCGATCAGGACGTCGGTGGCGCGGTTGATGCCGTCGATCAGCGAGTGACGGCAGCCGTACTTGTTGTCGAACTTCGACTTGGTGACCGCGTCGTTGACGTTGATCGCCGGGAAAAGGAGGGTGCCGTCGCGGTGCATCTCGTACAGCCGGTGCACACCGGTCGTGGTCTCCTCGGTCACGCCGCGGATCTCGGACGCCAGCTGGGTCCACTTCTGCGGCGCCTCACCGAGGGTGCGGTTCAGCAGGGTGAGGATGTGGGCGTACTCCTCGCTGTCCGCCGTCGACGGGTCCGGAGCCTCGCCGGCCTTCTCGAACTCGACGCCCTTGTGGACGAGGAGGGTGGCGTCACCACCGTCGTCGAGGATCATGTTCGGGCCGCCGGTGGGGGTGTTGGGCCAGGTCAGAGCCTGCTCCGTGCACCACCAGTACTCCTCCAGGGTCTCGCCCTTCCAGGCGTAGACCGGGACGCCGGCGGGGGCGTCCGGGGTGCCGTTCGGACCGACCGCGATCGCTGCGGCGGCATGGTCCTGGGTCGAGTAGATGTTGCAGGAGGCCCAGCGGACCTCGGCGCCCAGGGCGACGAGCGTCTCGATGAGCACCGCGGTCTGCACGGTCATGTGCAGGGAGCCGGTGATCCGCGCGCCGGCCAGCGGCTGAGTGGCGGCGTACTCCTTGCGGATCGACATCAGGCCGGGCATCTCGTGCTCGGCGAGGGTGATCTCCTTGCGCCCGAAGGCGGCGAGGGAGAGGTCGGCGACCTTGAAGTCCTGGCGATTGGCGGCCGTCGTCATAACGGGCTGCTCCTCGTAGTGGGTCGAGGGTGGTTGGCTGGCTCTGCGGCGGCCACGACGGGCACACGAATGCCCGGGCGATCCGCAGTGCAGTCCGTCGGAGGCCCTCTCTCCCTCGGCCGGTCCACGAGCGTGGACCGATCGACCGCCATCAGCAGCGACGTCTGGTACTCCCCCGAATCTACACCGAACGGCCCAGCGAGCCCCAGTCCGCCCGGGGGGCGGCGTGGGTCACGGGGCCGTTCGGGGCTGATCCTCAGCGGGTCAGTGGCCGGATTCCGTCGGTGTGCCCTCGGGAGACGCGGGACCGCCCGGTGCCTTGCCGGGGTTGGTGCCCGCGGCAGCGGCTCGCTCGTCGTAGATGTCGGGTTCGAGATAGATGACCCGGGCGATCGGGACGGCCGCGCGGATGCGGTTCTCGGCGGCGTTGATCGCTTCCGCGACCTCGGCGGCGGACTCCTCGGCCCGGACCGCGATCTTGGCCGCCACCAGCAGTTCTTCCGGACCGAGGTGGAGGGTGCGCATGTGGATGACGCGGGTGACGGTGTCGCCGTCGACCACCGCGGCCTGGATCTTGTCGACGTCCTCGGTACCGGCCGCCTCACCGAGCAGCAGCGACTTCGTCTCCGCGGCGAGGACGATCGCGATCACGATCAGCAGGATGCCGATGCACAGGGTGCCGATGCCGTCCCACACGCCGTTTCCGGTGCCCAGGGCCAGACCGACGCCGGCGAGGGCCAGGATCAGTCCGACGAGTGCGCCGAGGTCCTCGAGGAGCACGACGGGAAGCTCGGGTGCCTTGGCGCGGCGGACGAACTGCGTCCAGGTCAGCTTGCCGCGGGTCTGGTTGGACTCCGTGATGGCCGTACGGAAGGAGAAGCTCTCGGCGATGATCGCGAAGACCAGCACGCCGACCGGCCAGTACCAGGCCTCGATCTCGTGCGGGTGCTTGATCTTCTCGTAACCCTCGTAGATCGCGAACATGCCACCGACCGAGAACAGGACGATGGAGACGAGGAAGGCGTAGATGTAGCGCTCACGCCCGTACCCGAAGGGGTGCTGGGGGGTCGCCTCCCGCTTGGCCTTCTTGCCGCCCAGCAGCAGGAGCCCCTGGTTGCCCGAGTCCGCCAGTGAGTGGACGCTCTCCGCCAGCATCGATGAAGAGCCACTGAAGAGGAACGCCACGAATTTGGCCACTGCGATCGCGAGGTTGGCGGCGAGTGCCGCCACGATCGCCTTGGTTCCGCCTGACGCGCTCATGAGTGCCTGGTGTCCCTTCCTCGGTGCTGCGGCGGGGCGCCGCGTTACGGCCGGACATTGTTGCAGCCGCTGGTGCGGACGGTACGTCAGACCACCACGGTCGCACGGAAGAGCGTGCCCGTACCGGCCACTTCTACCGCTTCGTCCGCAGGGACGAACACGGATTCGCCGGGTGCGAGAGTGATCTCACCTGCCTGCGGGGCGCCTGCCGTGCAGAGCAGGATCTGCGCGGCGGGCGCGGTGAGGCCGACGGGGCCGCCGCCGGAGGGAAGGACGTAACGCGACAGCCGGAACTCGTCGACCGGCGTCTCGTACACCTCCTCACCGCTGGGTGCGGCCTCGGGGCGCAGGATGCCGGGCTCGGTGGCTTCGAAGCGGACGATACGGAGCAGCTCGGGGACGTCGACGTGCTTGGGGGTCAGACCGCAGCGCAGCACGTTGTCGGAGTTGGCCATGATCTCGACACCGAGGCCGCCGAGGTAGGCGTGGGGCACGCCCGCTCCGAGGAACATCGCTTCGCCCGGCTGGAGTTGTACGTAGTTCAGCAGCATGGCCGCGATGACGCCGGGGTCGCCGGGGTAGTGGTGGGCGATCTGGGCGTACGGGGCGTGGGCGCCGCCGAGCCGCGCGGCGGCCTCGGCCGCCTCGGCGACCGTGTGTGCCATCTCGTCGGGGTCCGCGGTGAGGACCGCCGTGAGGACCTCGCGCAGTGCCTCGTCCTCGGGGTGGGCGCGGAGCAGGTCAACGAAGGGCTTGAGGGAGTCCACGCCGAGGGCGGCTATCAGGTCGGCGGCCTCGGCGGGCCTGCGGAAGCCGCACAGCCCGTCGAAGGGCGTGAGCGCGCAGATCAGCTCGGGCTTGTGGTTGGCGTCCTTGTAGGTGCGGTGCGGTGCGTCCACCGGGATGCCCCGGGCTTCCTCGTCCGCGTAGCCCTGCTGTGCCTGCGCGAGGTCGGGGTGGACCTGGAGGGACAGCGGGGCTCCGGCCGCGAGCAGCTTGAGCAGGAAGGGGAGGCGGGGGCCGAAGGCGCGGACGGCCGCGGCGCCGAGTTCGCGCTCCGGGTCGGCCGCGATGACGTCCGTGAGGGACCGCTCACCGGCACCGGCACCGGCTCCGGCGCCCTCGGTGACGTCCGTACCGGCGGGGCGGTCGAGGCGTGAAGGGGCCCCCGGGTGGGCTCCCATCCACATCTCGGCCTGCGGTTCGCCGGTCGGGGCTGTGCCGAGCAGCTCGGGGATGGCCGTGGTGGACCCCCAGGCGTAGGGGCGCACGGTGTTGGAGAGCCGGTCCATGGAGATGAGTCCTCGTGGGATGCGCGGGCGTGGGCGCCCGGGGTGGCGGGCCGTCAGGCCCGGTTGTCGGAGGCCAGGGAGGCGTAGACGGCGGCGAAGTCGGTGACCGCGAGGAGCTCGGCGAGGGCTTCGAGCTCGCTGCCCTCCTCGGGTTCGAGTTCGCTGATGGCCGTGTCGTGGCTGAGGGCCAGTTCACGGGCGGCCGGGCTCGCGGTCAGTCCGCCGGCGGGCCGGTCCCGGAGCAGGACGACACGGGCCCGCATGGCCTCGGGCTCGTCCACCCGGTCCCGGAAGAAGTCGTCGGGGTCGGCCCCCGCGGCGAACGCTCCGGCGAGCAGTCCTCCGTGGGAGGGCAGCGCCTCCGGCAGCTCGGCCACGAGGGCCGGGCGGCCGGCCAGCTCGGCCAGGACAGCGGCGAAGCGGCGCCCGACGGGGCCTGCGGCCGCGCCCTCCGTCCAGACGAGAGGAAGGCTGTCGGCGAGTTCCGCGGCGAGTGTCTTGGCCGGGTTGCCGTACGTGGCGATGGCCGGCCCGCAGCGCTCGGCGGTGCGGTCGAGCCGGTCGGCGACCTTCTGCAGCATCTCCGGGGGTGCTTCGAGCAGACCCACACGGTCCAGCAGGGCGAGCAGCGGGGTGAGGAGGGCCCAGAGCGTACCGGGCCCGGCCGCCGAGGTCTCGGCGTCGTACTCGCCGTGCGGCGCGGCCGCCATGGGCACGACGAGTCCGTGGACCCCGTCGACGGCTTCGCGCAGCGGGGACCGGACGGGCGCGACCGCGACGACCGTGCAGCCGCGGCGGTAGGCCTGCTCGGCGAGGAGCGCGAGGCCCGGTTCCGAACCGTCGGCCGTGGCGATGAGCAGCAGGTCCACGGATCCGGCCCAGCCGGGCAGTGCCCAGCGCAGCGCTCCGGCGGCGGCCGCGACCCCGGTGGGGCGGATCGCGGTGACGGGCGCGGAGGCGCCGGCGAGGGCGCCGATCAGATCGGCGACGCCGGTCGCGGCGGTGCCGGGCCCCGCGACGAGGACGGCGCGGGGCCGTCCTTCGGGGGCCAGGGCACCGATTCCCGCCTCGGCGGCGTGCCGGGTGGCGGTGCGGACGCGGGCTCCGGCTTCGGCGGCGCCGCGCAGCAGGCCTCGCCGGTCGGCTCGGGCCAGTGCTTCCGGTGCGTCGAGGAGCGACTCGTCGAGCATGGTGGTGGGCCTCCGATCACCGTGCTGATCAGGGTGCGGGTTACGCGGGGCGGCGGGCCTCGTCGACGAGGAGCACCGGAATGCCGTCCCGCACCGGGTAGGCGAGACCGCAGTCCGCACCGGTGCAGACCAGCTCGGGGCTCTCGGCGGCGGACCGGTCGTCGAGGCCGGCGTGGCAGGCCGGGCAGGCGAGGATCTCCAGGAGGCCGGCTTCGAGCGGCATGGGGTGGGTCCCTTCGGGCATGTGGTGCGGATCCGGTCCGGACCCGGTTCGGGTCCGCGGAGCGTGGTCAGCCTACCGCCGGGCCGGGAGGGTCGCGGCCCGGCAGGCCCCGCCCGACGGGGCATGCGTCGGCGGCGTGCGCCCGACGGGCGGCGGAGCGGTCGCGGGCGGGGCGGACATCTCGGTCACGCCGCACAGAAGCACCCGGTCACACGCGCGCCGTCACGCACTCCGTGGCAGCACACCAGGTGCCGCCCCCACGCGCGCCGTGAACGCACGCGGCAGACACGCATCACGCCGCACGCACGCGCCCCGTACGCACACCGACCCCGCGCAGGTCACGCGCGGACGACCGCGAGGACCTCGTCGCGCACCGCCGCCATGGTCCTCTCGTCCCGAGCCTCGACGTTCAGACGCAGCAGGGGCTCGGTGTTGGAGGCGCGGAGATTGAACCACCAGTCGCCGCCGGTCACCGTGAGCCCGTCCAGCTCGTCGAACCGTACGTCGTCGCGGTGGCCGTAGGCCGCCCTGATCGCCGCCAGCCGGTCCGCCTGGTCCGCGACGGTGGAGTTGATCTCGCCGGAGCCGGAGTAGCGGTCGTACCGGTCGAGGAGCCCGGAGAGCGGGCCGTCCTGGCCGCCCAGTGCG
The DNA here is from genome assembly GCF_040686735.1 of Streptomyces sp. NPDC079167. NCBI lineage: Bacteria > Bacillati > Actinomycetota > Actinomycetes > Kitasatosporales > Streptomycetaceae > Streptomyces > Streptomyces sp. NPDC079167. The sequence goes on from NZ_JBFBLO010000010.1 coordinate 9,526, forward strand.
GCGAGGACGTGGAGGGCCGCGAGCATGCCGGTGTCGGCGTTCCAGAAGTCACGGAAGTAGTAGTGCGCGGAGTGCTCCCCGCCGAAGATCGCGCCGTGCTCGGCCATCTCGGCCTTGATGAAGGAGTGGCCGACGCGGGTACGGACGGGGGTGCCGCCGTTCTCGCGTACGACTTCGGGGACCGACCGGGAGGTGATCAGGTTGTGGATGACGGTGCCCTTGCCGCCGTTACGGGCCAGCTCGCGGGCGGCCACCAGGGCCGTGATCGCGGACGGCGACACGCCTTCGCCGCGCTCGTCGACGACGAAGCAGCGGTCGGCGTCGCCGTCGAAGGCGAGGCCGAGGTCGGCCCCCTCGGCGAGGACGCGGGCCTGGAGGTCGACGATGTTCTTAGGGTCGAGGGGGTTGGCCTCGTGGTTCGGGAACGTGCCGTCGAGCTCGAAGTACATGGGTACGAGGTCGAGGGGGAGGCCCGCGAAGACGGTGGGGACGGTGTGGCCGCCCATGCCGTTCCCCGCGTCCACGACGACCTTGAGCGGGCGGATCCCGGAGAGGCCGACGAGGCCCAGCAGGTGCGCGGCGTAGTCGGTGAGGGTGTCGCGCTCGGTGACCGTGCCCGGGGCGGTGGCGGTCGTGGCGGGGAGGCCGTGCTCCGACCACTTCTCGACCAGGGTGCGGATCTCGGTGAGTCCGGTGTCCTGGCCCACGGGGGCGGCCCCGGCACGGCACAGCTTGATGCCGTTGTACCGCGCCGGGTTGTGCGAGGCCGTGAACATCGCTCCGGGCAGGTCCAGCGCTCCGGACGCGTAGTACAGCTGGTCCGTCGAGCAGAGCCCGATGAGCGTCACGTCGGCGCCGCGTGCCGTCGCACCGCGGGCGAAAGCCGCGGCCAGACCGGGCGAGGACGGCCGCATGTCGTGGCCGATCACGATCGCGTCCGCGTCGGTGACCTGGACGAAGGCCGCGCCGAACAGCTCGGCGAGCGGCTCGTCCCACTGGTCGGGCACGACTCCGCGCACGTCGTACGCCTTCACGAGCTGCGACAGATCAGCAACCACGGCCGGTCCTCCTGGGATCTTTACGGACCGCCCAAACTACCCGGCGGCCCGGGACCTCCGGTCAGGGGAGCATCCAGCCCAGCACCGCCGTGCTCTGGGCCATCACGACCAGGCACATCACCAGCAGCAGGCCGAGGCTCCACGGCAGCACCTTCCGCAGCAGATCTCCCTCACGCCCGGCGAGACCGACGGCCGCGCAGGCGATCGTCAGGTTCTGCGGGGAGATCATCTTGCCCAGCACTCCCCCGGAGCTGTTGGCGGCGGCGAGGAGTTCCGGCGAAAGGCCGGACTCCCGTGCGGCGGACACCTGGAGCGCGCCGAAGAGGGCGTTGGCCGAGGTGTCGGAGCCGGACACGGCGACGCCGAACCAGCCGAGCACCGGTGAGAGGAAGGCGAGCCCCGCACCGGCCGCGGCGACGGACTGCCCGATGGTGGCGGCCTGGCCGGAGAGGTTCATGACGTAGGCGAGGGCGAGCACGGACGTCACGGTGAGGATCGCGTAGCGCAGTTCGTGCACGGTGGCCGCCCACTCCCGCGCGGCGGTCCCCGCCCGTACGCCGATGACGACGGCGGTGATCAGGCCGGCGACCAGGACGAGGGTGCCGCCGGTACCGATGAGCGGGAGGGAGAACACGTTGGCGCCGACCGGTTCGCCGTCGGGCCCCGCGACGTCGAGGAACGGCCAGTCGAAGACCTGTGTCGCCTCGGCCAGCAGCCGCTTGACGGGCGGGATCTGGGCGAGGGAGAACACGGCGACGATCAGCGCGTACGGGGCGTAGGCGCGCAGCACCTCACGGCGCGGGTCCTCCTTGTCCAGGTCGTCGCTGCGCACGCCCGTCAGGACGGCGGCGCGTACGGGTTCGTCGGCGGGCCTGCGGGCGCCGGGTACGGCGATCAGCGCGCCCGCGCCCACCAGGGCGGCCGCGATGTCGGCGAGCTGCGCGGAGACGAAGTTGGAGGCGGCGAACTGGGCGACGGCGAAGGCCACTCCGCAGACGAGCGCGGGCAGCCAGGTCTCGCGCAGCCCTCGCCTGCCGTCGACGAGGAAGACCAGGATCAGCGGGACGACGAGCGCGAGCAGTGGTGTCTGGCGGCCGACGACCGTGGCGACGTCGTCCAGCGGCAGGCCGGTGACCTGGGCGAGGGTCACCACGGGCGTGCCCATGGCGCCGAAGGCGACGGGCGCGGTGTTGGCGACCAGGGAGACGACCGCGGCCTTGACGGGGTCAAAGCCGAGCGCGACGAGCATGACGGAGCAGATCGCGACGGGGGCGCCGAAGCCGGCCAGCGCCTCCAGGAGCGCGCCGAAGCAGAAGGCGATGACCAGGGCCTGGATGCGGGGGTCGTCGGAGACCCGGCCGAAGGACCGTCGCAGGATGTCGAAGTGGTGGGTGCGGACGGTCATCCGGTACACCCAGAGGGCGTTGACGACGATCCACATGATGGGGAAGAGCCCGAAGAGGACGCCTTGCGCCCCTGCGGACAGGGTCTGCCCCACGGGCATGCCGAACGCCAGCCAGCCGACGAGCACGGCGACGGCGAGCCCGATGAGTCCGGCGCGGTGGGCCTTCATACGGACGGCGCCGAGCAGCACCAGCACGGTCACCAGTGGCAGGGAAGCGACGAGAGCGGACAGAGCGAGCGAATCGGCTACGGGTTCGAGTTGCTGGACAAACACACATGCCTCCCCGGATTCCGTGATGCGGAAGCGATCTCTCACGGGTGGGGGAATGGTCGTGTCCGCGACAAGCCAGCGTCAATGCTCCGTACCGGAAAAATTCTTCCGGACGGAGCCGCGACGGGTGGGGCGGGTGATGCGGAAGGAGTGTCAGGAGTCCGGGGAGCGCAGCACCCGGAGATGTCCGCGGCGCGCGACCTCCACCGGGTCCGCCGCCCGGGGGCCCCTGCCGTCCGGCTGACGGTCCTGGGGCCGGGCCGCTTCACGTACGGCGTTGGCCAGCGCTTCGAGATCGTCACCGCTGGGGCGGGTGGGAGCGGAGGGGTCGCTGAGCCGGACGACTTCCCAGCCGCGCGGCGCGGTGAGCCGTTCACCGTGCTCGGCGCAGAGGTCGTAGCAGTGGGGCTCGGCATAGGTGGCGAGCGGGCCGAGGACCGCGGTCGAGTCGGCATAGACGTACGTCAGTGTCGCGACGGCGGGACGGCCGCACGCGGTTCGCGAACAGCGACGTACAGGGCTCACGATGTTGGACGGTACCGCACTCTTGAGCGGGCTGCGACGACTCTCCCCCGGCTCACCCCGTCGTGTCGTCCATCGCCCGGGGCCCGGCGAGGCCCCGGCACAGCCGTGCCGACCTGCGCGGCAGCCGGTGCGCGGGGGCCCGTCCGACGTCTCCGGGAGGAACACGACCGGTCATTCGACGGAGGGTCAGCGATCGGAGCAGGGACCGGAACCGCACTCGAACCTGGCTGGAATGTTCATCCTGGGACACGGAACGGGCCGGCGGAGGAGCCGTGATCGCCCCGGCCCGAGGAGCGTTACGCTGCGTCGGTGATGGACAGTCCCGTACCGCCCCACCCGCCCGAGCCGAGGCCCCGGCGCCGCGACCGCCATGGCCGCGGCATGCGCGGACCGGTCGCCCCGCCGCAGGTGCCGCTGTCCGTCAGCAGGGCCGAGAGCTTCCGTGATCTCGTCCAGGATTCCGTCGAGCGGCTGGAGCGGCGCTGGCCCCAGCTGACGGATGTCGACTTCCTGGTCCTCGACGTGCCGGGTTCGCTGGAGGAGACCGTCCCGCTGGGGCGCGCGCTGTCCGCCGAGAAGGGGCAGCCGGCTCAGATCGTCATCTACCGGCGCCCTGTCGAGATCCGCACCAAGAGCCGCGACGAACGCGCTCTGCTGGTGCACGAGGTCGTGGTGGAACAGGTCGCGGAGCTGCTCGGCCTCTCACCCGAGTCGGTCGACCCGCGTTACGGGCAGGACTGACCCGCCCGCGGCACGTGCCTCAGTCGTCCAGGACCGACAGGTCCTGCTCCGCCTCGGGCACCTCGACCATGCCCTCGTCGTCCGGCAGCGTCTGCACCGTGAACATGTCGATGCCGCCCTCCTCGATCGTGAGCGTGCGGGCGGCGTGCACCGGGCCGCCCGACTCGGACTCCACCGTCAGGGCGTAGCCGCCCTTGAGGCCGGCCGGAGCCTCCGGCTCGACCTCCAGCGTCGTGCCGCCCTTGACCGTGTACGTCTTGACGGTCGCCTCGCCGCCCTCGCTGCCCGCCGACGCGGTGACCTTGACCTTGGCCGTTTCGCCGGGGGCGGTCAGGGAAAGCACCGAACCCTTCGCCCGGTTGTCGGCCACGCTCGCCCGTTCGCCCACGGGACCGGTGGCCGGGATGAACGCGACCTCCTGCTCGGCCCCCTTGCCGCGCACCACGCGCAGGGCGGCGACCACCGGAGTGCTGCTGCCGTCCACGGGGGTCAGCCGGAGCGAGCCGGGCTCCCCCCGGGTGACGTCCTTGAGGTCGACGCTCGCGGTCATCTGCGACTTGATGTGCAGCGTGTCGTTCCCGGCCGGCGAGAACGCGCCGTTCTTGCCGAGGAGCTGGACCTTCACATCGGCGTCGTCCTCCCCGGGCGCGAACGCCACCAGGCGTACGGAGGTGGCGTCGGCCGGGATCCCCGGCAGGATCTGGGTGCCCGCCGGGTCCGCCGAGGCTGCCAGCCAGTCGCTGCCCACCTCGTCCTCGGCGGCGCTCACGACCGCACCGACACGTCCCGAGCGGGTGGTGACATGGACGGTGACGTTCTCGGCGGCCTCGCCGGTCAGGGTCGAGATCAGCATCGGGACGCTCGACCTCGCCGGGACGGTGATGCCCTCACCGACGTCGGACTTCAGGGGGCCTTCGGCTCCGTAGAGCTCGATGTCCGCGACGGCGGCGGTGTCGTCGGGGTTGGTGAGGTGGACGTAGTCCTGACGGTCCTTCCCGGTGCTCGCCCCCGGGAACCAGAAGTCCGTGTCGGGAGCGGTGCAGCTGACGCCGAGCAGACCACGGGCACCGCCCGCGGCGGCCATGGTGGTCTGCTGCGCGGTCCAGCCCGGGGCGAACGCGCCGGTGGCGGTACCGACGAGCGCGGGAGCTCCCGACTTGGAGGTCTCGGCGGTGGACGGCTTGCCACGCTCCTTGAGGGAGATGACGGGCTTGCTGTCCGCCGCCTTGTCCTTCTCGTCCTTGCCGTCCTTGCCTGCCTTCCCCGCATCCTCGTCCGCGGGGAGGGCTTGGGCCGCCTTCAGCTCGGCGGCACCGGCCTCCTGGCCGCCCTTCCCCGCCGGGGTGAAGGAGGTGTACGTCGTCTCCGCCAGGTCGGACGTGCTCGGCTCCGGGCAGAGCAGGCTGGAGCGCTCGACGGGAAGCCGGGCGGCGGCCTCGGCCTCCGTGGCGCCCTCGTCACCGGGCACGGTGAGCGCCGCGAAGCCGGTGACGGCGGCGAGGGCGACGACGCCCGCGATGAGGGACAGGGGGGTGGACTTCACTCGGACTCGCCTCGCGATGCGTTGCCGTTGCCGTTCGGCCACGGGCCCTGGCCCGGGGTCGCGTTCTCGTCGTGCCCGTCATGCCCGTCGTACGGGGCGGCTTCGCCGGCCCCCGGGGCGTAGGGCTGCTGCTGGGCGTAGCCGTACGGGTCGTAGGCGCCCTGCTGCTGGTACGGGTCCTGCTGGTAGGGGTCCGGCTGGTAGTACTGGCCGGCGTCCTGGCCGCCCTGGTACTGGCCGTAGTCGGCGCCCTGATACTGCTGCTGCGCCTCCCACTCCCCGTAGTTCTGCTGCGGGACCGCCGCGTAGGTCCCGGTGCCGTCCTGGGCTCCCGCGTACGGATCCGTACCCGCCTGGGCTCCCGCGTACGGGTCCGTCCCGTCCTGGCCGGTCGCGTACGGGTCCGTGCCGCCCTGGGCATCAGGGGCCGCAGCGTACGGGTCTGCGCTCTGCTGTGCCGGGATGTGATCCCCCGAAGCCCCCGGACCCCCCGGCGCCTGCTCCGGAAGGACCGGAGCCGCCTCGCCGTACCCGGCCGCCGCACCGTCCTGCGCGTCGTCCGTCGCCACGGCTTCCGCCTGGGCCGCCGCGCGCAGCCTGCGCGCCCGGCGTCCCTCACCGGCGACCGGCTCCGCCGCGACCTCCTCGGTCTCCTCCGGCAGGTCGTCGTCGATCTCCCGGCGGCGGCCCGGCAGGGCCAGCACCACCAGGACGACGCCGAGCGCCACCTGCGTCCAGACCCAGGCGGTGTGGGTGACGGGTTCGTCGAAGGTGAGGTCCAGCGTGCCGCCCTCGGCGGGCAGTTCGAAGCCCTGCGCCCAGCCGTCCACGGTCTTCGGGGTCAGTGCCTTGCCGTTCAGCGTGGCCTGCCAGCCCGGATCGGCCGCGTCGGCGATCCGGAGCACCCGGCCCGAGCCGCCCTCGGGGATCTCGCTGTGGGCGTCGACGGCGAACGATCCGACGGGCACGGGCTCCGCGCCCTCACCGGAGGGGACGACCGCGACGCGGGAGACCTGACGGTCGACCCGCCACAGGGCGCTGCCGTCCAGCTGGCTGAGCCTGCTCAGCCCCGGGGTCGAGTCCAGCACCCGGCTCATCTGCCGGGGCGCCCCGTCACGTACCAGTACGTAGCGGATCGCGAAGCCGCTGAGCTGGCTGCCCTGGTCGGCGCCGGAGCCCGCGACCAGGTTGGCGACGACCTTGTCGAGGTGGGTGTTGCTGCCGCCGGCCTCTGTGAGCTCGGCGTCGCCCAGACGGGCGCCGGAGCCGCGGACCAGGCTGTAGGAGACGGCGGCGGGGGACGTGCCCCCGAGCACCAGCGTCCGCGCCTGGTCGCGGGTGCTGCTCTCCTCCGCGACGAAGGCGGGCACCTGCACCGGGTCGCGGCGCTCCACCGGACCGGCGGCGCCGCCGATCATCCAGCCGGCCGCGGCCAGGACCGGGGCGAGCCCGGCGGCCAGGGCGATCAGCGCGGCGACCGGCTGCCGCCAGCCGAAGCTCAGCGCGGCGACCCGGATACGGGCGCCGTCCGCGCCGAGCAGCGCGGCGGCGATCAGCGCGATGCCGTAGACGAGCGTGGCGGGCCCCGCCCAGGTGGAGCCGTTGGAGACCGCCGCGAACGCCAGGGAGACGAGCACGACGACCCAGGCGGTGCGGATCGCGAACTGCCGCTCCCCGCGCAGCAGGGCGGCCAGTGCCGCGAGCACGATGCCCAGCAGCAGAACGCCGCCCGCGGCCTTGGGGCCACCGGGGCTGATGCCGAGCAGGTCGAGGGCGGACGCCGTGCCCGTACCGATGTCGAGCCCAGCCTCCTTCAGAAAGTCCGACGGGCTGGTCAGCAGGGAGAGCGACCAGGGCGCGAGGACCAGGATCGGGGTTCCGGCCGTGGCCAGGAAGCGCAGTCCGTACGCCGCGATGTCGCTCCGGCGCAGCACGAGCACCCCGATGCCGAGGACCACCGCGAGCGGCCAGACGATCGGGGTGAAGGCCGTGGTGAAGGTGAGCAGCAGGGTGTACGCCCAGGTGGCGCGCCAGCTGCCGCGTGCGGTGGAACCGTCGCCCCGCAGCCCGTGCGCGGCGACGGCCGCGCGGGCGATCAGCGGAAGCAGGACGGCCAGGACCGCTGTGCCGAGACGCCCGGTGGCCAGCGCTCCGGTGGCGGCGGGCAGGAAGGCGTACGCGACGCTCGCCCAGGCCCGCAGCAGCCGGGACTCGAGCAGCGGCCGGGACGCGAAGTACGCGGTGAGCCCGGCGAGCGGGACCGAGCAGACGAGCAGGAGGGTCAGCGCGAAGCCCGTGGAGCCGAGGAACAGCGCCGAGAGGGCGGCGATCACTCCGAGGTAGGGCGGCGCGGTCTGGGTCCCGCCGGTACCGACGGGGTGCCAGGCGTCCGCGTAACGCCCCCAGAGGTCGGAGACGTCGGCGGGGGCGGGCAGCAGTGCGCCGCCCGCGAGCGCCCCGCTGCTGAGCAGACCACGGCAGGCCACCAGCGAGACGACGAGGAGGAGCGCGAAGAGGACGGGGCCGGGCTTGCGGCCCATCTTCTTGAGCCGTGCGAACTGTTCGATCTCCAGGAAGTCCGCGTCGTCACCGCCGGGCCCGGACTCGACCGCTCCGTGCCGTGAGCCGCCGGAGTGGGAGTCGGTGCGGCTGCCGAAGTTGCCCGCGACCTGTTCGACGGTGGCCCGGACGGTGGCGCCGGGCGGCGGGAAGAGGGACCGCAGCTCGGCCGCGTCCACCGCCCCTCCCTTGCGCGCGCGGCGCGCGGCGAGGATCCGGCCGGGGCGCAGCAGGGTGCCGAACAGTCCGGCGACCTCGTCGAGCGCCTGCCCCGGCACCTTGCCGACGAGGTAGGCGAGGGTGCGCAGCAGGGTGCCGACGACGAGCCGGACCAGGGCCCACGGCAGCTGCTTGCCGCGGGCGTTGACGAGCATCGTGTAGACGGCGCCGGCCTTGTCGACGCGGTGCGGGCTCGCGACGGAGCGCCCGGCACAGTCGATGGGGCGGCGTTCCCTGGCGGAGGCCTCGGCGTGCCGCAGGACGGCGTCGGGGGCGACGAGCACCCGGTGGCCGGCCATGTGCGCGCGCCAGCAGAGGTCGACGTCGTCACGCATCAGCGGGAGCCTGCGGTCGAAACCTCCGAGCTCCTCCCAGACGTCCCGGCGCACCAGCATGCCGGCGGAGGAGACGGAGAGCACCGTACGGACCTGGTCGTGCTGGCCCTGGTCCTGTTCACGGCGGTCGAGGCCGGTCCAGCGGCGTCCGCTGTTGGCGATGGAGACGCCGACCTCGAGGAGCTGCTTGCGGTCGTACCAGCCCCGCAGCTTGGGGCCGACGATCGCGGCGTGCTCGTCGTGGTCGACGACGCGGAGCATCTCGGCGAGCGCGTCCGGCTCGGGGGCGCTGTCGTCGTGCAGCAGCCAGAGCCACTGGACGGGTTCGCCGTGCGGAAGCTCCGGCTGGTCGTACGCGTCGTCGCGCCAGCTGCGGGTGACGGGGTCCCAGCCGCTGGGGCGCTTCAGATACGGCAGGTCGTCGGGGGTGAGGACGCCGGCCGTGCGGGTCGCCTCGTCGACGGCCGTGCCGAAGCTCGTACGCCGGGCCAGATGGAGGACGCGCTCGCCGCCCAGCGCCTCGGTCACCAGACGGGCGGAGTCGTCGGCGCTGCCGGTGTCGGCGGCGACGACGTTCTGTACGGGGCGCTCCTGCCCGAGCAGTCCGCCGAGCACGTGAGGCAGCCATCGTGCGCCGTCGTGCGAGACGAGCACGGCGGTGACGACGTGCCGGGGGAACTCTGGGGCGGCGGCGGCCGCGTTCGGCGCCGCCGAGTGGCTGTGCACGGACATCGGGGTACGGGCCCTCCGGCCGGGTCCGGAGGGGGTTCCCCCCGGGGGCTGCATCGGTGTACACGCGCGCCCCGGCGGGGCGTTGACGCGTCTCTCGGACGGGGCCCCACACTAACGGTACGGATGTCCGGCCCGCGCCGAGCGGTTGACCGGCGGGAACGGAGACAGCCGGAGATGCCGGAGATGGCCGGACATGCCGATGGCCTGGGGGCCGCGCCCTGCGTGCGGGGTGCGGCCCCCAGGCCATCGCCGTCCCGGTGTCCGGGTGCCGGCGTCAGATGGCCGCCTTCTTCAGGCGCCGCCGCTCCCGCTCGGAGAGACCGCCCCAGATCCCGAACCGTTCGTCGTTGTTGAGGGCGTACTCGAGGCATTCGGAGCGGACCTCGCAGGCGAGACAGACCTTCTTGGCCTCGCGGGTGGAGCCGCCCTTCTCAGGAAAGAAGGACTCGGGGTCGGTCTGGGCGCACAGCGCGCGCTCCTGCCAGCCGAGCTCTTCGTCCGCGTCCTCGACCAGCAGTTGCTGGAACAGCTCGGTCATGTGCGCCCCTCGTCTGTCTCTTGCGTCCCCGTGATGCGGCCGTTATCGATGCGGCCGAACGACACGAGTGAAATTACAAGTGTGTAGCTTCGGGCCAGTCAAGCGAAGATCTGCTATTGGCCTCGGTATTCACTCTGCGGAACCAAGCCTATGCGGTAAGTGTTCAAATCACCAAAAACCTGACATATGCCATCGGCTCCACCCGCCCACACTTCCCACCCGGTGAGACGAGCGAGGCGGCCCCGATGTTGCGGTTTGATCACCGAAGCGACCAAGATCACAGTAGGGTCACGGCCCGTCAAACGCGTTTACGGACACAGTTGATGCGCCACCTTGCCCCTGCGGTGGGTGCCAAAACCTTTCTCCATCGACCGCAACCGGATGGGGTGAAACATTGCCGCCAAATCGGGCATTGAGTTGACAGGGGGCAGAGCCACCCGGTCTCCTTGACTGCATGCCAGCGACCGCAGTGACGTACACGACCCACACCCGTGGGTTCCGTACGGCTGTCCAGGCCCGCTGTTGCTGTTCCAGCTGTCACAGCTGTTGAAGCCCTGGCGCTCCAGCTCTGATCCAGCTTCGTTTCATCGCATTCCGGTCTCCGCGACCTCCCGTACGCGTATCCACATGCCGAGGAACCACCGCATCCATGAACAGCGACAGCGACCTTTCGATCGCCGGCGACATCCTTGAGGTCCAGCACCTTCTCCAGCCGGCCAGTCCCCATCCCTCCACCGTGGCCGGGTTCGCCGGGCTCGCCCGGTCCATCGCCGCGGACCGCGCCCGATGGGCACCACTCGTCCGGTACGACACCACGACCCGCTGGTACCACCGGCTGCGAACCGGGCCCGGCTACGAGGTCTGGCTGCTGAGCTGGGTACCCGGCCAGGGCAGCGGCCGTCACGACCACGGCCTCTCCTCCGGCGTGCTCACGGTCCTGGACGGTGAGTTGACGGAGCACACGGCACGCGGGGCGCAGTCCCTGGACGCGGGCGCGCAGCGCGTCTTCGCCCCCGGATACGTCCACGAGGTCGTCAACGACTCCCTGGAGCCCGCCGTCAGCCTGCACATCTACTTCCCGGGCCTGACGGACATGCCGATGCACGCGGCACAGTGCGCCCCGGCCGCCCAGAACGTCGTACCGGCCTGAGGCTCCACCACCACCCCCACAAGGACCAGGCTTCGCCTGCCACACTGATGCTCATGCGCATTGTGGTTCTGGCCGGCGGTATCGGTGGTGCTCGTTTCCTGCGTGGCCTCAAACAGGCCGCGCCCGACGCGGACATCACGGTGATCGGCAACACCGGCGACGACATCCATCTGTTCGGGCTGAAGGTCTGTCCCGACCTCGACACCGTGATGTACACCCTCGGCGGTGGCATCAACGAGGAGCAGGGCTGGGGGCGTACCGACGAGAGCTTCCGGGTCAAGGACGAGCTCGCGGCGTACGGCGTGGGGCCCGAGTGGTTCGGCCTCGGCGACCGTGACTTCGCGACCCACATCGTCCGTACGCAGATGCTCGGCGCGGGCTACCCCCTGAGCGCGGTCACCGAGGCCCTCTGCGCACGCTGGAAGCCGGGGGTCCGGCTGATCCCGATGTCCGACGACCGCATCGAGACACATGTGGCCGTGGACGTCGACGGCGAGAGCAAGGCCGTCCACTTCCAGGAGTACTGGGTGAAGCTGCGCGCCTCCGTGCCCGCGCAGGCCGTCGTGCCGGTGGGCGCGGAGCAGGCCAAGCCCGCCCCGGGCGTCCTGGAGGCCATCGCCGGGGCGGACGTCATCGTCTTCCCGCCGTCGAACCCCGTCGTGTCGGTGGGAACCATCCTCGCCGTGCCCGGCATCCGGGAGGCGATCGCCGAGGCCGGGGTCCCCGTCGTCGGGCTCTCCCCCATCGTCGGCGACGCGCCCGTGCGGGGGATGGCCGACAAGGTGCTGGCCGCTGTGGGCGTCGAGTCCACCGCCGCGGCCGTCGCCCGGCACTACGGTTCGGGCCTGCTGGACGGCTGGCTCGTCGACAGTGTGGACGCCGGAGTGGTCGACGAGGTCGAGGCGGCGGGGATCCGCTGCCGTGCCGTCCCGCTGATGATGACCGACGTCGACGCCACCGCCGAGATGGCCCGCCAGGCCCTGGCGCTGGCAGAGGAGGTGCGGGCATGAGCGGCGGACCGGCCGGCGCGGCGCCCGCGTACCGCGTGTGGGCGTTGCCCGGGATGCCCGAGGTGCGGGAGGGCGACGACCTCGCGAAGCTGATCGCCGCCACCGAGCCCGGACTGGCCGACGGCGACGTCCTGCTGGTCACCTCGAAGATCGTCTCCAAGGCGGAGGGCAGGATCGTCGAGGCCACGGACCGGGAGGCGGCGATCGACGCCGAGACCGTCCGGGTGGTCGCCCGGCGCGGGACGCTCAGGATCGTGGAGAACCGGCAGGGGCTCGTCATGGCCGCGGCCGGGGTCGACGCCTCGAACACCCCGGCCGGGACGGTCCTCCTGCTGCCCGAGGACCCGGACGCGTCGGCCCGGCTGATCCGGGACGGTCTGCGGGACGCGCTCGGGGTCGAGGTCGGGGTCGTCGTCACGGACACCTTCGGCCGCCCCTGGCGGAACGGTCTGACGGACGTGGCGATCGGCGCCGCGGGGGTCAGGGTCCTGGACGACCTCCGGGGCGGCACCGACGGATACGGCAATCCGCTGAGCGCCACCGTCGTGGCCACGGCCGACGAGCTGGCATCCGCCGGCGACCTGGTGAAGGGCAAGGCGTCCGGGCTGCCGGTCGCGGTGGTGCGCGGGCTCCCCCATGTGATGGCGGACGCCTCCGCCGACGAGGACCACGGCGCGCGGGCGATGGTGCGGGTCGCGGCCGACGACATGTTCCGGCTGGGTACGTCTGAGGCGGTGCGCGAGGCGCTGAATCTGCGGCGCACGGTCCGGGAGTTCACGGACGAGCCCGTCGACCCCGGCGCCGTACGCCGAGCCGTGGCTGCGGCCGTGACGGCTCCGGCGCCCCACCACACGACCCCGTGGCGCTTCGTCCTGCTGGAGTCGGAGCGGTCGCGGCACCAGTTGCTGGACGCCATGCGGGACGCCTGGATCGCGGACCTCCGCCGGGACGGCCGGAGCGAGGAGTCGGTCGCCAAGCGGGTGCGGCGGGGCGACGTCCTGCGCAACGCGCCGTATCTGGCGGTCCCCTGCCTCGTGATGGACGGCTCGCACACCTACGGGGACGAGCGGCGGGACACCGCGGAGCGCGAGATGTTCGTGGTCGCCGCCGGCGCGGGCGTGCAGAACTTCCTGGTGGCACTCGCGGGCGAGCGGCTCGGCTCGGCATGGGTCTCCTCGACGATGTTCTGCCGGCCCGTGGTGCGCGAGGTGCTGGACCTGCCGGACTCCTGGGATCCACTGGGCGCGGTGGCCGTGGGACACCCGAAGGGGACACCGCCGGCGCGGGAGGCCCGGGACGCGGGAGCGTTCATCGCGGTCCGCTGAGGCAGGCCCCGGGACCGCCGGTCAGAGCCGGGCGATGTCCCGGGGCGTCATCCGGGGGGCCCGGCGCGCCGGGGTGTGCCCCGAGAGCATGATCAGACGGGTCGCACGGTGGCGCTGGCCCTCGTACGGGGCGAGGAGCTCCAGCATCTCCTCGTCGTCGGCGTTCCTGTTGCCCGCGAGCACGTGACCCACGATGCCCGGCAGATGGAGATCGCCGACCGTCACCGCGTCCGCCGCGCCGTTCGAACGCTGCAGGGTCTCCGCCGCGGTCCAGGGGCCGATGCCCGGGATCAGCTGCAGCCGGGCCGACGCCTCGGGGAGTTCCATGGCGGCCGCCTCCTCCATGCGCCGGGCCACCCGGACCGCGCGCAGGATCGTGGCGGAGCGCTTGGCGTCCACGCCGGCGCGGTGCCACTCCCAGGACGGGATCAGCGACCAGGTCCTGGCGTCCGGCATGACGTACAGGCCGTACGTGGCGAACGCCGCGTCGGCGGGGCCGGGGGCGGGGGTGCCGTGGGTGCGGAGCAGGAGCCGCCAGGCGCGGTATGCCTCGTCGGTGGTGACCTTCTGTTCCAGGATCGACGGGATCAGGGACTCCATGACAAGACCGGTGCGCAGCAGGCGCAGACCCGGCCGGCGGCGCTGGGTCAGGGCGATCAGCCTGTGGCGGGGGCGGAAGGCGTCCGGGGTGTCGCCCGCGCCGAGCAGTGCGGGGAGCCCGTCCAGGAGCCACTCGGCGCCCGGACCCCAGGCCGTCGCCGCGACGCGGCCGTCGGAGGCCGCGGAGACCCGCAGCGTGCCGGGGCCGGCCGGGGTGCGGGTCGCCCGCCAGAAGGTTCCGTCGGGCAGGGCACGGTAGGCGGGGTCAGCCGGACCGCGCCGCAGCGGACTCAGGACCAGCCTCAGGTCGAGCGGGGCCGGCGGTGTCCAGGTCCGGGACCGCGCGGGGGCGCACTCCTCCGCAGCCGCCGGCTCCTGCCGGGGCACGGCGGTGGTGCGGGGTACGAAGCGTCCTGCCACGGGTGAGGTCCTCGGTCGTCGGGGGTTCCTGCCGAGGGTAGACCGGACGGGCCCTCCCACGGGCCGGTGTGACCCCTCATGGCCGGTGGCACCGGTCACTGGTCACGGACCGGCCCGTGACACCGGTCACTGGTCGGACGAGAAGCGGACCGAGGCGTCCGGGAGGACCGCGCCGCACCAGACACGGATGCCGTCGCGCAGTTCGTTGTCGGCACCGACCCGGGCGCCGTCCCCGATCACCGCTCCCGTGAGCACCGAGCGGCTGCCGATCCGGGCCCCGGCCCCGACCAGCGAGTCGGTGACGACCGCACCCGGTCCGACGACGGCGCCGTCCAGCACGGTGGAGCCCGAGACCCTCGCGCCCTCACCGATCACCGCGCCCTCGCCGACGACCGTGCCGCCGGTCAGTTTCGCGTCGGCGGCCACCGAGGCGGTGGGCAGGACGAGCCGGTCACCGCAGCGTCCGGGCACGGCCGGGGAGGGGGCGCGGCCGAGGACCAGGTCGGCGGAACCGCGTACGAACGCCTGCGGGGTGCCCAGGTCCAGCCAGTACGTGGAGTCCACCATGCCCTGGAGATGGGCTCCGGCGGCCAGCAGGCCGGGGAAGGTCTCGCGCTCCACGGAGACCGGCCGGCCCGCCGGGATCGTGTCGATGACCGACCGGCGGAAGACGTACGCCCCCGCGTTGATCTGGTCGGTGACTATCTCCTCGGGGGTCTGCGGCTTCTCCAGGAAGGCCGTCACCCTGCCCGTGGCGTCCGTCGGCACGAGACCGAAGGCCCGCGGGTCCTCCACCCTGGTGAGGTGCAGGGAGACGTCGGCCCCGGAGGTGGCGTGCGCCGAGACCAGGGCCCGGATGTCGAGGCCGGTGAGGATGTCCCCGTTGAACACGATGACGGGTTCGTCCGGGCCCGAGGCCAGGCGCGACGCCACGTTCCTGATGGCCCCGCCGGTACCGAGGGGTTCGTCCTCGGTGACGTACTCGATGGAGAGGCCGAGCGACGAACCGTCACCGAAGTACGGTTCGAATACCTCCGCCAGGTAGGACGTCGCGAGCACGATGTGCTCCACCCCGGCCGCCCTGGCACGCGCCAGCTGGTGCGTGAGGAACGGCACCCCGGCCGCCGGAACCATCGGCTTGGGGGTGTGCACCGTGAGCGGACGCAGCCGGGTGCCCTTGCCACCGACCAGGAGGATCGCTTCTTTTGCCTCTGTCACAGCACCGTCTCTGCTTCCTGCTGGGGCCGGGCCTCGTTTCGGCTGGCCAGTGTATGCAGACCGTTCGGAGCCTCCCGGTCAGCGGCCCTGCAGCTTCGCCGAACTGGTCCGGGCCGTGCCGAGCTTGTTGTAAAGACGGATTCCGGGGCATTCGGTTGCGAAGCCGTCGCGGTGCCCGGAGATGACGTTGAGTTTGGCCTTCGCACCCTTCTTGTACTTGCCGCTGCCGCCGGAGACGAGCGTGACCTTGCCCTTGGGGTTACGTCCGAACAGGCCGAGCTTCCAGGCGGTGAGTTTGGCGATGGCGGTGACCGCCGCGGCGGGCGGGTTCTTCGAGCTGAACGTCCCGAGTACGGCGATGCCCATGCTGTTCGTGTTGAAACCGAGGGTGTGGGCGCCGAGAACCGCCTTCGACACGCCCCCGGCGCGTCCCTCGTAGATGTTTCCGCACTTGTCGACGGCGAAGTTGTAGCCGATGTCGCGCCAGCCGCTGCTCTTGACGTGGTACCGGTAGATACTGCGCAGGACGGACGGCGCCTGGGCGCAGGTGTAGTTGTTGCCGGTGGCGCTGTGGTGGACGAACGCCGCCTTGACGGTCGAGGTGTAGGCGAAGGTGCGCTCGCGCAGGCTCTCGTCGGCGCCCCAGCCCTTGCGGGTGACGATGCCCGGCCGCGGTCCCACGAACGGCTTGGCGCCCGCTCCGACGACCGCCTGCTCCTCCGACTCCGCCTTGCTCAGGGCGGAGATCTCGGTGGCGCCCAGCGGGGCCAGGTCGGCGTTGACGGCGGAGCTCTCGGCCGCGGCCATGGTGAGGCCCGCGGACTCGGGGAGCGCGCCCGGCTGAGCGGCGGTGGCCGGGGTCGCGGTGCCCGCCGGCGGCGTGACGGCGGTGGCGGCTCCCGGGGTGACCTCGGCGCGCGGCTGCTCCGGGTCGTCGCCCGGATCGACGAGCTCCACCTGGAGGCCGGCGGGGAGGGGCGCGCTGCCTGCGGCGCCGCTCCGCGGTCCGGCGTTCTCGGAACGTACGCGTACCTCCACTCCGTCCGAGTCGCCGACCCAGAGGGGGGCGGTGGAGCCGCGTACGGTGCCCGATTCGCGCTCGGGGGTGCCCGCGTCGGCGGCGTGGTCGTGGTTGTGGGTCTCCAGCGACTGCCAGCCCGACCACTTACGGGTGCCGGTCGCGCGGGTGCGGACCTGGACGGTGCCGTGCAGTTCGGCGTCGGCGTCGTCCCAGACGACGCCGACGAGGGAGAAGCGGTGCGAGTCGCGCCGCAGCAGCCCTTGTGCGGCCGCGGGGCGCATGGATTCGGTGGGTGTACCGGTGGCCCTCGGGACCGCGTCGGGGAGCGGCCGCAGGGGCATCGACTGGGTCGAACCCGCGGGTTCGGCGGGGGCTGCCGCGGGCGCCTGTGCGACCGGGGCCTTGGCGGGGGCGGCGGGAGCGGGCGCGGCGAGCGGGAGGGTGAGTGCCGTCGCGCAGGTGACGCCGATCGAGGTTGCAAGAAGTGCACGCATACAGGAAATCCTTGACAGAGTCCGGCATTCCCGGCTACTGGAGTAAACGTGCTGGCAGTTGACGCCCCGTCTGCCGAACCGGTGTACGGACCACTCGTGACGCCCTGTCGGGCCGGCACCCGCCGCGTACCCTTGCGCGGATGAACGCCAGTGATCGCACCCCCGCCGACCTGCTGCGATCCGCGCTCGCCGCGGACCCAGGCCGTCCCCTCGTCACCTTCTACGACGACGCAACCGGAGAGCGCGTCGAACTGTCGGTGGCCACCTTCGCCAATTGGGTGGCCAAGACCGCCAATCTGCTCCAGGGAGACCTGGCCGCCGAGCCGGGTGACCGGCTCGCGCTGCTGCTCCCCGCCCACTGGCAGTCGGCCGTCTGGCTGCTCGCCTGCTCGTCCGTGGGCGTCGTCGCCGAGGTCCAGGGCGATCCGGCCTCCGCCGATCTGGTCGTCAGCGGGCCGGACACGCTCGACCGGGCCCGCGCGTGCCGCGGTGAGCGGGTCGCGCTGGCCCTGCGCCCGCTGGGCGGCCGATTCCCGCAGCCTCCCGAGGGGTTCGCGGACTACGCGGTGGAGGTTCCCGGCCAGGGCGACCGCTTCGCCCCGTACGCCCCTGTGGACCCGGCTGCCCCCGCGCTGACCGTGGGCGGCGTGGCCCTGACGGCGGACCAGCTCGTCGCGCGGGCCCGCGAGGACGCGGCGGGGCTGGGACTCGGCCCGGGGTCCAGGCTCCTGACGGGCCGTACGTACGACACCTGGGAGGGGCTGTCCGCCGGACTCTTCGCCCCATTGGCCGTGGGGGGCTCCGTCGTCCTGTGCCGCCATCTGGACCAGCTGGACGAGGACGGGCTGGCCAAGCGCGTCGAGAGCGAGCGGATCACCCGCACCGCGGTATGACAAGCGCCCCGAGCGCCACTCGTCCGGCCCACAGCGGGCCGAGCCCCCGAGGATGCGCACCGACGGCGGTACATGATCGGGCGGTACGAAGCACCACCGGGAACGCCGCCCGCATGCACAACCAAGCGTGATGTTCAGCCGTCTACTTCTGCGACCGGCGGCCCATCGCGCCGCCGAACGTGAAGGATGGACGCAGACGTGAGCGCAAGCCCCGGCACCCCCGCCGAACCGGACCGCCCGGACGACTCGGCCGGGGGCGGGCCCGCGGACGGGAGCGACGGCGGGTCCTCGGCCGGCACCTGGGCCGAGCGCCCCCGGCCCGCCCCCGGGGCCGGCCAGCGGCCCTGGCTCCGCTGGACCGCTCTCGCCGCCTCCTTCCTCGTACTGGTCGCCGCCGGGGCCGGATGGTGGCTCTACAACAAGCTCGACGGCAACATCAGCACCGACACGAGCGCGGCCGCCGAGCTCAAGGCGTACGAGAAGGAGCGTCCGAGGCCGGTCGCGAGGGGCGCCCAGAACATTCTGCTCATCGGCTCCGACACCCGCTCCGGCGACAACAGCCGGTACGGCCGAGACGACGGCGGCAGCCAGCGCTCGGACACCACGATCCTGCTGCACCTCGCGGCCGACCGTGAGAGCGCGACGGCGGTGTCGGTGCCGCGCGACCTGATGGCCGAGATCCCCAGCTGCCACAAGGACGACGGCAAGGCCACGAAGAAGCAGTTCGCCCAGTTCAACTGGGCCTTCGAGCTCGGCGGCACGGCCTGCACGATCCGTACGGTCGAGAAGATGACGGGCATCCGCGTCGACCACCACATGGTCATCGACTTCAACGGCTTCAAGGACATGGTCGACGCCGTGGACGGTGTGGAGGTCTGTCTCAAGGAGCCGGTCGACGACGTGGACGCCCGCCTCAAACTCCCCGCGGGCCGGCAGAAGCTCGACGGCGAGGAGGCCCTGGGATACGTACGGGCCCGTAAGTCCATCGGTGACGGCAGCGACACCGAGCGCATGGACCGTCAGCAGAAGTTCCTGGGGGCCCTCGTCAACAAGATGCAGAGCAACGGCGTGCTGCTGAACCCGGCACGGCTCTACCCGGTGCTGGACGCGGCGACCAAGTCGCTCACCACCGACCAGGGGCTCGACTCCCTGAGGGACCTGTACGACCTGGTGCGCGGGATGCGGAACGTCCCCACGGAGAAGGTGCAGTTCCTGACCGTGCCCCGGCAGGAGTACCGCGCCGACCCGAACCGCGACGAGCTCGTCCAGCCGGACGCGGACCGGCTCTTCACGCAGCTGCGCGAGGACGAGCCCGTCACCGTGGTCCCCGCCGAGGAAATCAAATCCGGGGATTCACAGGCAGATCACAGCTCCGGGAAGGACTCGTCGGGCCGAAAGTCAGGCGATTCGGGCACGAGTCCCACTCCGGCGCCCACCTATTCGGGGTCGAATGCCGCAGATGACCCGTGCGGCTCGTAAAACAATGCCCAAGACATCAACAGACATGAACGGCAAAACGGAGCGGAATAGGCAGAATGCCCGGTTATAAAGAGCGTGGAATGTATCACGCACGCCCCCTGTGGCCGATAACGCCGGATAGTGTGACGCGATCCGGTGTTCGCGGCCCTCAGGCCGCACACGGCCGGAGCGGACAACCGAGCGCCCGGCCGGGGGAGGCGCCTCGCGTGGCACCGACGGAGGATCCAGGAAACCGTGGACGCGCATAGCCGTGGGCGGGCGGACGAAATAGACCCCGCCGACCAATGGGTGCTCAACCCGCAGACCGGCAATTACGAATTGCGACTGAACCACTCCGGAACAGAGTCGCCCGACCCTTCGCCCACGACGAATCGGCCGCCCGGCCGGGGGGAATCCGCCGGGGTCCCCGCTCAGCGGAGCCGACGCCCGGCGGGTGACGGCCGCGACCGGACTCCCCCGCCCACCCGCCGGGGACGCAAGCCACGGGCGTCGAGGCGGAAGAAGGCGCTGCTGTGGACCGGCGGGGTCATGGCCTTCGTGGTCGTCGCCGGATCCGCCGGTGCCTACGCGCTCTACCAGAAGTTCAACGGCAACCTCGACACCGTCGACGTCGGTGACGCGGGCAGCAAGAGCGTCGCCGGCGACGGCCCGCTCAACATCCTGATCATCGGGACGGACAAGCGGACCGGCGAGGGCAACGAGGGCTACGGCGACAAGGGCAGCACCGGCCACGCCGACACGAACATCCTGTTCCACGTCTCCGCCGACCGCACCAACGCGACGGCGATGAGCATCCCCCGGGACCTGATCACCGACATCCCCGACTGCACCACCAAGCAGGCGGACGGTTCGGAGAAGGAGATACCCGGCACGCGGAACGTGCGCTTCAACGTCAGCCTCGGCCAGGAGGGCCGCGACCCCGGCTGCACGATGCGCACGGTCAAGGAGATAACCGGCCTGTCGGTCGACCACTTCATGATGGTCGACTTCAATGCGGTCAAGACCCTCTCCACCGCCGTCGGCGGCGTCGAGGTCTGCCTGGACAAGGCGGTCAAGGACCCGGACTCGCATCTCGACCTGCCGGCCGGCCCGTCCACGATCCAGGGGGAGGACGCGCTGGCCTTCGTCCGCACCCGCCACAGCTTCGGGAACAAGAGCGACCTGGACCGGATCAAGGTCCAGCAGCAGTTCATCGGCTCGATGATCCGTCAGATGAAGTCCGACGACACGCTGACCGACCCGGGCAAACTCTTCAAGCTCGCCGACGCGGCGACCAAGGCGCTCACCGTCGACTCCGGCATCGGGTCGATCAAGAAGCTGACCTCGCTCGCCCAGGAGCTCGGCAGGATCGACACCAAGAACATCACCTTCGTCACGATGCCGGTGAAGGACAACCCGGCCGAGCCGACCCCGGTCACCGTGGTCGTGAAGCCGCAGGAGGCGGAGCAGCTGTTCTCGGTGCTGCGCTCCGACACCTCCCTCACCGAGGTGAAGAAGAAGGAGCAGGCGGCCAAGGACAAGCGGGAAGCCGTCCTCGACGGCAGCAGGGCCGACGCCTCCGCCATCCGCGTCGACGTCCTCAACGGCGGCGACATCACCGGCGCGGCGGCCGCGACCGTCACCTGGCTGCGGGACGAGCAGGGCGTGACCGGCTCCATGAACAGGGCGAACGCCCCGGCGAAGACCGCCAGGACGACGCTGGCGTACACACCGGAGCAGGCGGACCAGGCCCGTGCGCTCGCGGACATCATGGGCCTGCCCGCCACGGCGCTCAAGCAGGGGGCGGCGGGCGCCGGCACCGACCAGGCGATGGTGCTGACCCTGGGAGCCGACTTCAAGGGCGCGGGCGTACCCGTCACCGGTCCGGCAAAGGCGCCGGAAGACATGCAGAGGGCAAGCGCCGACAAGGCGGAATGCGCGAAGTGACGACCGGTCGTCGCGCCACAGCGGAATTCTGAGGAGCAGGGGGATCCTGGTGGGACGTAGCAGCACGCGCGGGGAGGGGACACGGCCACGCAGCCGGCACGAAGGGCCGCCGGGTGACGGCGGCGGTGACGCACCGGGCGGTGCCGGGGGCAGAGGCCACGGCCGACGGGCCCGGACGGCTCCGCCCCGTGCCGGGGGCGGTCCGGGGAGGCCGAACCGCCGTGCGCGGCGGGCCCCCAAAGGCGGTAAGCGACGCGTCCTGCGCTGGGTGGCGTGCGTTCTCGCGCTGCTGATACTCGGCACCGGCGGCGCCGGTTACGTCTACTACAAGCACCTCAACGGCAACATCAGGAAAGAGGACCTGACGCTCGGCGACAAGGAGATGGCCGACCACAAGGCCAACTCCGCCGGGCAGACGCCTCTGAACATCCTGCTCATCGGATCCGACGCCCGGGACTCCAAGGCCAACCAGAAGCTGGGCGGCGCGAAGGAGACCTTCGGAGGCACGCCGCTCGCCGACGTGCAGATGCTGCTCCACCTCTCCGCCGACCGCAGCAACATCTCGGTCATCAGCATGCCGCGCGACACCATGCTGAAGATGCCGAAGTGCACCGACCCGGACACCGACGAGGTGTACCCGGCCAGCACGGTCGACGTCCAGACCAACGAGAGCCTGGGCCGCGGCGGGCCCGGATGCACGGTGGCCGCCTGGTACGAGCTCACCGGCATCACCATCGACCACTTCATGATGATCGACTTCGCCGGTGTGGTCTCCATGGCCGACGCGATCGGCGGCGTCCCCGTCTGCGTCGACGCCAACGTCTACTCACACACCAGCGACGGCAAGGGCTCAGGGCTGAAACTGGAGAAGGGCACCACCTCCGTCAAGGGCAAGCAGGCCCTCCAGTGGCTGCGTACGCGCTACGGCTTCGAGGACAACACCGACCTCGGCAGGACGAAGGCCCAGCACCAGTACCTGAACTCGATGGTCCGCCAGCTGCGCCAGGGCACCAAGCTCACCGACCCCGGAAAGCTGATGAACCTCGCCGAGGCGGCCACCAGCGCGCTGACCGTCGACAAGGGCCTCGACACCGTCAAGAAGCTGTACGACCTGGCCGAGGAGCTGAAGAAGGCCCCGACCGACCGGATCACCATGACGACCATGCCGAACGTCTACGGCACGGGGCAGTTCGCCGGCCGGGTCTACCCGAAGCCCGACGAGGCCGAGCAGGTGTTCCGGATGATCCGTGAGGACATCCCGCTCGACGGCAAGGCGTCCAAGCGCAAGACCCCCGTGATCAAGGACCAGGCCGCCCCGGACGACGAGATTGCGGTCAGCGTGCGCAACGCGACCTCGACCGGCACCCTCGGTCCGGCCCAGGGCCGTGCGACCACGGTCCAGGAGCTGCTCACGGAGGCCGGCTTCGCCAAGGCGACGGTCGACTCGCAGAACGTCGAGGCCGCGGCCAGGACCGGCGTCCTCTATCCCAGCGCGGATCTGGAGGGTGACGCGCAGGCGGTCGCCAAGGCGCTCGGGATCCCGGTGTCCCAGGTGAAGAAGTCGACCGGCGTCTCGGGCGTCGTCCTGGCCGTGGGAGCCGACTGGCGTGAGGACGGGGCGTACCCCGCCGAGGCCGCCGACGAGAAGACACCGGACTCGGCGAACCCGCTCAACGGCGCCGACGAGAAGGCCTGCATGAAGGTGAACCCGAGCTTCACCTGGTGATGTCGTACGTACGGGAAGGGGCCCCGCCGAGGGGCCGCTTCCCGTACGAGGCGGTCAGGCCGTCTGCTCCCGCACGGCCGGGCGGCGGCTGGCGATGACCCGCTTCGCCAGCGAGCGGGGGCTGGTCAGGAAGCCGTACCCCCAGGACATGTGCATGGTGGCCAGCGCCACCGGGATCTGCGCCCGCGCCTTCAGCGGCAGGCCCTTCCCGGCCGGCAGCGACCCGGCGACGATCGCCGCGGCGTACCCGGCCGGAACGACGAACGCCCACGGGGTGACGGCGGCGCCCACGACGATGCCGGCCGCGATCGCGCAGACGGCGGTCGGCGGGGCCAGGTAGCGCAGGTTGATCGAGCCGGAGTGGTAGCGGGCCACGACATGGCGCCAGCGGCCGTACTCCTTGTACTGCTTGGAGAGGGCGCGGATGCTGGGCCGCGGGCGGTACTGCACCTTCAGCTCCGGCGAGAACCAGATCAGACCGCCCGCCTCACGGATCCGGAAGTTCAGCTCCCAGTCCTGCGCGCGGATGAACTCCACGTTGTAGCCGTCGGCGCGCTCCAGCGCCTCGCGGCGGAAGACCCCCAGATACACGGTCTCGGCCGGGCCCGCCTTCCCGCCGGTGTGGAAGGCCGCGTTGCCGACGCCGATCTTCGACGTCATCGCGGCGGCGACGGCGTCCTCCCAGGCGTTCTCGCCCTCGGCGTGCATGATGCCGCCGACGTTCTGCGCGCCGGTCTCCTCCAGGAGGCGGACAGCGGTCGCGATGTAGTTCGGCGAGAGCATGCCGTGCCCGTCGACCCGTACGACGATCGGGTGGCGTGACGCCTTGATCGCGGCGTTGAGCGCGGCAGGGGTGCGGCCGGTCGGATTGGGGACGGTGTGGACCCGGGAGTCCTCCCGGACCAGCTCGGCAGCGATCTCGTCCGTACGGTCGTTCGAGGGGCCGAGGGCGATCACCACCTCCATCTCGCCGGCGTACTCCTGCTCCAGGATGTGCCGGACCGAGTTCCTGAGATGGCGTTCCTCGTTGAGCACCGGCATGATCACGGAGACGGCGGGGTACTGCGCGGCAGACATGTGGTCCTCGGGGGGTCCTCGGGGGCGCCGGGATTCCGGGGGTTTTCGCACCCCAGGAGGCGGCGTGATTCGGCCGCCACGTTACCGCGAACGGGGGACAGCGGCGCGCGCCGCCGGGTCTCGTCCCGATCCGCAGATCGTATGGGCCTACCGTGCGAAAGTCCTACTCGCACCGCGGAGGTGTCCCTCGTGCCCACGCCGCCCCGACCGCCCCGTCCACCGCGCCCCCGCACAGCCGGCCCGCAACGCAGGACCGCACGACAGCCCGGGGCCGGTGGCGCCGCGACGCGGAAACGGTCCGGCGCGCGGAAACCGCCACCCCGCTGGGGCATGCGGGTCGTCACCGGGCTGTCCGTGCTGGTGCTCGGCGCCGGCGGCATCGGCCATGCCGTGGTGAGCGGTCTGGAGACGGGGATCGACCGGGTCGACCCGTTCAAGGACATGAAGAACCGCCCCCCGGGCGGTCACGGCATGAACTTCCTGCTCGTCGGCACCGACGGCCGCGACCGGATCAGCGCGGCGGAGAAGAAGAAGTACAGGCTGGGCGGCGCCCCCTGCCACTGCACCGACACCCTCATGCTCGTCCACGTCTCGGCCGACAAGCAGCGGGCCAGCGTCGTCAGCCTGCCGCGCGACAGTTACGCCGAACTCCCGGCCCACACCGACGCCACCACCGGCAAGGAGCACTCCGCCCATCCGGTGAAGCTGAACGCCGCCTACGCCGAGGGCGGACCTCACCTCACGGTGCGGACCGTCGAGCAGATGACGGGCGTCAAGATCGACCACTATCTGGAGGTCGACTTCACCAGCTTCATGAAGACGGTCGACACCCTGGGCGGGGTGGAGATCTGCACCGCCAAGCCGCTCAAGGACTCCTACACCGGCCTGGACCTGGCAGCCGGAACCCACAAGCTGGACGGTGGGCAGGCGCTCCAGTACGTCCGCTCCCGGCACCTCGACGGGGCGGCGGACCTGGGCCGGATGCAGCGCCAGCAGAAGTTCATGGCCGCGCTGATCAAGCAGACGACCAGCAGCGGTGTGCTGATGAACCCGATGAAGTTCCAGCAGGTCGCCTCGTCGATGCTCGAGTCCGTCCGGGCCGACAAGGGCTTCGGCACGGAACAGATGCTGGAGCTCGGCAAGGCGATGCGCGGCTTCACCCCCGCCTCCTCGGAATTCGCCTCCGTGCCCCTGGAGGAGAAGGGCTACCAGGTCAAGGGCATCGGCTCCACCGTGAAGTGGGACGCCGAGAAGTCGAAGCAGATGTTCCAGGCCCTCCGCGAGGACAAGCCGCTCGCCCCGCACCTGCCGAAGCAGCCCAAGGCGACGCCCGTCGATGTGGCCCCCGAACAGATCCGGGTGCAGGTCTACAACGGGACGCCGAAGGACGGACTCGGCCAGGACGTCGACGCGGCGCTGCGCTCCACCGGGTTCAACACAACCCGCTCCCCGCTCAACGGCGGGCCGCACGATCTGCGGCGGACGCTGGTCACCTACGACCCCCGCTGGGACCGTTCCGCGAAGTCCCTGGCCACCGCGCTGCCCGGCTGCGAGCTCAGGGCAGTGCCGGGGCAGGGCGGGACCATGAAGGTCACGGCGGGCTCGGACTTCACCAAGGTGCAGCGCGTGAAGGCCGAGAACCCGCAGCGTGGTGAATTCGACACGGTGACGGGCGACCAGGTGGTCTGCCCCTGACCGTGCGCTCGGGGGGGGGGTCCCGGGATCAACCCTCGCGGCGCCGGGAGAACGCCGTCAACCCTCGCGGCGCCGGGAGAACGCCGTCGCCACGAGGGCGACGACCGCGGCGGCGGAGGCGGCCAGCCAGAGAGCCGTGTAGCCGCCCTCGCCCGGTTCACCGGTGGAGTCCGACAGGAACGCGCCGAGCAGGGTGGCGAAGACCCCGCCCGCCACGGCCCCGCCCAGCGTCTTCACGTTGTTGTAGAGCGCGGCGGCGATGCCCGTCGCGGACGGATCGGAAGCCTCGACGATCACCGTCGGCATGGCTCCGAGGGCCAGCCCTATGCCCAGACCGGTGAAAGCGGACCCGGCCGCCATCTGCCAGATCTCCTCGTGCAGGAACGCGAACTGCAGGAAGGTCACGGCGACCAGCCCGAAGGCCACCATCAGCGTGGGCCGGTAGCCGAGCCGCCGGGCGACGGCCGCGGTACCCAGCGAACCGATGACGCTGCCGACGGCGCCGGGCAGCAGGACCAGCGAGATGGACAGCGCGCTCAGCCCGAAGCCGTACCCGGTGACCTCCGGGTCCGCCGCGTAGAAGGTCGAGTTGGGCGCCTGGCTCCCGAAGTAGAAGACGCCGAAGAGGAACGCCGCGCAGTAGAACGGGGCGGTGGTCCGGGCGGCCAGCGCCCGCACATCGACCAAGGGCTCGGAGCTGCGCAGTTCCACCAGCACCCACACCGCCAGCAGCACGATCCCCAGCCCCACGGGTCCCAGGACCCGTACGGAGCCCCACGAGCCGCCCTCCGCCCCGGAGACCCCGCCGAGCAGGGCGACCATCGCACTGCCGAGCAGCACGACCCCGGCCCGGTCCACCCGGCCGCCCGCCCTGTTCCGCGACTCCGGTACCGCGACGAAGGAGACGGGCACACAGATCACGGCGAGAGCGGCGGGCACCAGCAGGGTCAGCCGCAGATCGCCGAACGCGGAGTCGACGAGCCCCATCACCACCCCGCCGGCCATCGCGCCCAGCGTCAGCGCACCCACCAGGCGGGCGATCGCCCGCCTGGCGTCGGCGACCGGGAGCCGGTCGCGTACGAGGGCGATCTCCAGGGGCAGCAGGGCGGCGACCGGCCCCTGGAGCACCCGGCCGGTGAGAAGCGTCGCGTAGTCCGGGGCCAGCGCGACGACGAGCGTGCCCACCGCGATCGCCGCCAGGGCGATACGGAGCATCCGCCGGTGACCGTAGAGGTCACCGAGGCGTCCGAACAGGGGGACACAGACGGCCGCTGCCAGCAGCTGTACGGAGACGACCCAGTTCAGGGCGGCGGAGCCGATACCCAGCTGATCGGCCAGGTCGGGCAGCAGCGGGGCGAGCCCGGCCTGCAGGAAGCCGCTGGTCACCTCGAAGAGGATGAGCAGCCCGACGACGGCGGTGACGGACGCGGGCAGCGGCTGCTCGGTGGGAGCGGCCGGCGGCGGGGTGGCGGTGGCTGTCATGGCGCTACTCCTGCGGGTCCTGCGGGAAGCGGGCGTGCGTGGCTTCGGGCTCCGGTGCTCCGAGCCGGCGCAGCGCCAGCCCGGCGAGGAGCGCGGCGGCGCCCGGCAGGGCGTCGTCGTCGTAGACGGCCTGCGCGGAGTGGTTCATCGGCGCGGTCGCCGGGTCGGTGCCGGGCGGGCAGGCGCCGAGGCCGACGAAGGCGCCGGGCACCTCCCGGAGCACGAACGAGAAGTCCTCGGCCCCCGCCATCGGCTTCGGCGCCTCGAAGACGTGCTCTTCGCCCAGCACCTGCCGCGCGGTCTCCAGGGCGAACGCCGCCTCGTCCGCGTCGTTGACGGTCGGCGGGTACTGCTCGACGTAGTCGACCTCGGCACTCACCCCGTGGGCGGCGGCCACACCGTGCACGGTCCGCTCGAAGGCGGCGCGTACCCGCGCCCGGGAGGCGTCCGAGAAGGTCCGTACGGTGGCGGAGAACGAGGCGGTCTCCGGGATGACGTTGGCCGCGGTGCCCGCCTCGATCCTCCCGACCGTGACGACGGCCGGGTCGAAGACGTCGACCTCGCGGGTGACGGCCGTCTGGAGCGCGGTGACCATGGCACACAGCGCGGGCACCGGATCGGCGGCCGAGTGCGGTGAGGAGCCGTGCCCGCCCCGCCCGCGCACGGTGACCTCCACCGCGTCCGAGGCGGCGAGCATGGGTCCTGGCCGGGTCGCGGCGAACCCGGTGGGCGCGCCGGTGGAGATCACATGCAGGGCGTACGCGGCGACGACCCGCTCCCCGGCGGCGTCGAGGACCCCCTCGTCGATCATGATCTGCGCCCCGCCCTGCCCCTCCTCGCCGGGCTGGAACATGAACACGACGTCACCGGCCAGCTCCTCCCGCCTGGCAGCCAGCAGCCGGGCCGCGCCGACGAGGCCGGTGACGTGCAGATCATGTCCGCACGCGTGCATACGGCCGTCGAGGACGGAGGCGTACGGCAGCCCCGTGTCCTCCTGGACGGGGAGCGCGTCCATGTCACCGCGCAGGAGGACGGCGGGGCCGGGGCGGCCGCCGCGCAGCACGGCGGTCACGGAGCTCAGCGCCTTGCCGGTCCGGATCTCCAGATCCAGACCTTCCAGCGCGGCGAGTATCTTCGCCTGGGTCAGCGGGAGGCCGAGGCCCAGCTCCGGTTCGCGGTGCAGGGCGTGGCGCAGTTCGGTCAGGGCGGGGGCGAGGTCACGGGCCTCGTGGAGCAAGGACATACGCGTATCGTGCGAAGAGAAACCCCTCACCCCTGTTCTTCCGCAGGAAAGCGCTCCCCATGAGCCGATCGACGCACGAATCCACCGGTAACCCGGAGCGCCTGCTGCGCACGGAGCAGCCGGAGCCGCTGGACGAGCTGGACTACCTCCTCATCACGGCGCTCCAGACCTCCCCCAGGGCGGAGTGGGCCCAGATCGGGAAGGTCCTCGGCGTGGACGCCTCGACGGCGGCCCGCCGCTGGAACCGGCTCACCGAGGCCGGGCACGCCTGGCTCAGCTGCTACACGGTGGCGGTGGGGCCGGCGGTGCCGATCATCGCGTTCATCGAGGTGGACTGCGCGGCCGGCGCGCTGCACGAGGTGGCGGCGGAGATCGCGGACGATCCGCATCTGATCACCATCGAGCACGTCACCGGCGCCCGGGACCTGATACTCACCGCCGCCTTCCCCGACCTGGCGATGCTGGCCCGTTACGTCGGCTTCCGCCTCGGCCGGCTGCCCGGGGTCTCGGCCACCCGGTCCCAGACGGCCACCGCCGTCCATACCGAGGGCAGCCGCTGGCGGCTGGACCGGCTGGACCCGGACAGTCAGGACCTGCTGGCGAAGGACAGGATGCCGGCCCTGCCACGGCGGGGGCTGCCCGCCCCGGACGCCCTGGACACCCAGCTCTACCTGCTGCTCAGCGAGGACTTCCGCCAGCCGGCGGCCCGCCTCGCCGAACGCCTCGGGGTCAGCCCCACCACCGTGCGCCGCAGGCTGGACCGCATGCACCGGCAGGACGCGCTGGTCTACCGCTGCGAGGTGGCCCGCCACCTGTCCGGCTGGCCGATATCGGTCACGCTCTGGGGCGTCGCCCCGGCGGGTGAGACCTCACGCATCGCCGCCCAGCTCATCCGCATGCGGGAGACCCGGCTCTGTGCGTCACTGACCGGCCCTCACAATCTGATGCTCACGGTGTGGCTGCGCTCCGCCGAGGACATCGGCGCGTTCGAGGCGAGGCTGGCGGACCGTTTCCCTGAGCTCACCGTCGCGGACCGGGCGGTCGCGCTGTGGCAGCTGAAGATCGCCGGCCACGTGCTGGACCCGCTGGGCCGCCACATCCGGGGCGTCCCGGTGACGTTCTGGGAAGAACCCGAAGCCCAACAAGCCGAAACCGACCTCCTGACCCGCCTACGCACCCCCCGCCCCCCGTCCCCGTCCCCTTCCCCGTCGGTGGGAGGTTACGGACACCAGGGCGCCCGATATGCCCCGTAAGACCGTCCGTAACCTCCCACCGACGAGCGCGGCGGGGGGCGGGGGGGGAGGCGGGCGGCGGGGGGTTAGTCGTCCATGCCCTTGGCGGCTCTTTGTTCTCGGAGTTCCTTGATCGCGCGGCGGCGGGCCAGGCGGTGGGTGCGGCGGATCTGGGCCTCCTGGTAGCGCCGCTTGTCGCGTTCCGTCTCCGGGGTCACGGGCGGTACGCGGCGGGGCTTGCCGTCCTCGTCGACCGCCGCGAACACCAGGTAGGCGCTGCCGACCTGCTGGGCCGGGGTCGACTCGTTCCACCGCTCGGCCATGACGCGGACGCCGACCTCCATCGAGGAGCGGCCCGTCCAGTTCACCTGGGCGCGGACGTGAACGAGGTCACCCACGCGGACGGGCTCCAGGAAGACCATCTCGTCCATCGAGGCCGTCACGGCCGGACCCCCGGAGTGCCGGCCCGCAACGGCGCCCGCCGCGTCGTCGACCAGCTTCATGATCACGCCGCCGTGCACCGTGCCGAGGAGATTGGTGTCGTTGCC
Source organism: Streptomyces sp. NPDC079167 (assembly GCF_040686735.1). Classification (NCBI taxonomy): domain Bacteria; kingdom Bacillati; phylum Actinomycetota; class Actinomycetes; order Kitasatosporales; family Streptomycetaceae; genus Streptomyces; species Streptomyces sp. NPDC079167. Next base: position 39,990 of record NZ_JBFBLO010000010.1, read on the forward strand.
GGTCATGATGTGGCTGAGGGTGGTCCGGGACGCCGAGGTCGGCTTGCCCGGAATATCGCCCTCCGGTGGCTGCGGCTGATCTGTCATGCCGTCCACCTTATGCGGGGGCTTGCACCCGGTTGCATTGCATCAGCTTCGCAACAGCCATGCCCCGATCCCCCGTACACCCTGTAAGAGCCCCGGGCCGAGACGGCACACTGGTCCGCATGAGCGATTGGCCCGAAGGACGGAACGGCGGACAAGGCGAACGCTACGGGCGGGGCAGCGCAGCCCCCCGGCCCGAGAGCGCTCGCGCCATGCCGCACGTCCGGCGGCGCCCCGCGCCGCCGCAGTCCCCGCCCCACATCCCGCCGCAGCAGGGACAGGGCTACGAGGACGGACCCGGTTACGACAGCGGATACAACACGGGCCAGGTGTACGGCGGCGGCCAGCGCGGTGGCGGTCACGGCGGTGGCGGCCGCGGGGGTGACAGCGGTTACGTCCAGCCCCGTGCGGCACCGAACTGGGGCCGGCGGATCAAGGTCGGCGTACTGAGCCTCGTCGTCGTGGTGCTCGCCGTCTCCGTCGGCACGTACTTCTGGGCCGACGGCAAGCTCAAGCGCGAGGTCGACCTCTCCAAGGTCATCGACCGTCCGGGCGAGGGCGACGGCACGAACTACCTGGTCGTCGGCTCCGACAGTCGCGAGGGCATGACCGCCGAGGACAAGAAGAAGCTGCACACCGGCTCCGCCGAGGGCAAGCGGACCGACTCGATGATGATCCTGCACGACGGCTCCAACGGCCCGACGCTGATCTCCCTGCCGCGTGACTCCAACGTCGAGATCCCCTCCTTCGTCGGCTCCGAGTCCGGCAAGAAGTTCGAGGGGACGGGCCGCACGACCAAGCTGAACGCCGCCTACGCCGAGGACGGCCCGGAGCTCCTGGTCCGCACGGTCGAGTTCAACACCGGACTGCGCATCGACCACTACGTCGAGATCGGCTTCGGCGGCTTCGCCAACATCCTGGACGCCATCGGCGGCGTCGAGATGGACATCCCCAAGGCCTTCAAGGACAAGAACTCCGGCGCCGACTTCCAGGCAGGCAAGCAGACCCTGAACGGCGAGCAGTCCCTCGCCTTCGTCCGCACCCGGTACGCCTTCGCGGGCAGCGACCTGGACCGTACGAAGAACCAGCAGAAGTTCCTCGCGGCCCTGGCCTCGCAGACGGCGACCCCGTCGACGATCCTCAACCCGTTCAAGCTCTACCCGACGATGGGAGCGGGCCTGGACACGCTGATCGTCGACAAGGACATGTCGCTGTGGTCGCTCGGCAACATGTTCTTCGCGATGAAGGGCGTCACGGGCGGCGAGGGTACGTCGATGAACATCCCGCTCACGGGCGGGAGCGTGAACGGCAACCTCGTCTGGGACAAGGACAAGGTCAAGCAGCTCGTGGAGCAGCTGAAGAACGACGAGAAGGTCACGGTCAAGGGCAGCTGACGCCCGCCGCCGGACCTGGACGGCCCCTCACCTCGCGCTCCGCGAGGTGAGGGGCCGTTGTCACGCGCTCCCGGACGCCGCGGGCTGGTAGAGGTCGTTCAGTTCGTCGGCGTGGTCTTCCTCTTCCTTGAGGATGTCCTCGATGAGCCGTCGCGTCGTGGGGTCGCTCTCACCGATCCAGCGCACGATCTCGGTGTACGTCTCGATGACGATCCGCTCGGCGACGAAGTTCTCCCGGATCATCTCCTGGAGGTCGGTCTCCGCCGGCGTCTCGTATTCGGTGTGCGAGCGGGCCACGAGCGTGGCCGGGTCCATGTCCGGGCTGCCGCCCAGCTGGTTGATCCGGTCCGACGCGCGCTGGAAGTGGTCGAGCTCCTCGCCGGCGTGCTCACGGAACAGGTCTGCGACCTGCTGCCGGTGGATCCCCTGGGCCACGATCGCGTTCTGCGTGTAGCGCAGGTAACAGACCATCTCGGTGGCGACCACCTGGTTGAGGACGTCGATGAGACGCTCCAGATCGGCGGTGTTCGCCGGGGTGACGGGGCCCTTGGTGATGTTCCTGCGGGCCTCTTCACGGATCTTGGAGATGTCGAGGGCGAACTGGTTCGGCACAGGGGTTCCCATCTGTCCGGTTTCGATCCCTTTTCTGCAGGCATCGGAATCGTAAGGGCAGGAAGCCTTCGAGAGCCGCTTGCGACTCGCTCCCCGGACAGGGCCCGTCACCGCGTCCACGGCCCGTTCACCCCCGGACGCGCGGGCCGGGCAGCACGTGTGTGCCTCCCGGACCCGCGCGTCCTGCGAGGGAGCCCGGGTTACGGCAGGTTGCGGGCCATGACGATGCGCTGGACCTGGTTGGTGCCCTCGTAGATCTGGGTGATCTTGGCATCGCGCATCATGCGCTCCACCGGGTAGTCACGGGTGTAGCCGTAGCCGCCGAGGAGCTGGACGGCGTCGGTGGTGACCTCCATCGCGACGTCGGAGGCGAAGCACTTGGCCGCGGCGCCGAAGAAGGTGAGGTCGCCGTCGAGGCGCTCGGACTTGGCGGCCGCCGCGTAGGTGAGCTGACGGGCGGCCTCCAGCTTCATGGCCATGTCGGCGAGCATGAACTGGATGCCCTGGAAGTCGCCGATCGGCTTGCCGAACTGCTTGCGCTCCTGGACGTAGCCCTTGGCGTAGTCCAGTGCGCCCTGGGCGATGCCGAGCGCCTGGGCCGCGATCGTGATGCGGGTGTGGTCCAGGGTCTTCATCGCGGTGGCGAAGCCGGTGCCCTCCTCGCCGATCATGCGGTCGGCGGGGATGCGGACGTTGTCGAGGTAGACCTCGCGCGTCGGGGACCCCTTGATGCCGAGCTTCTTCTCCGGGGCGCCGAAGGAGACGCCCTCGTCGGACTTCTCGACGACGAACGCCGAGATGCCCTTGGAGCGCTTCGTCGGGTCGGTGACGGCCATGACCGTGTAGTACTCGGACTCGCCCGCGTTGGTGATCCAGCGCTTCACACCGTTGAGGACCCAGAAGTCGCCGTCACGCACGGCCTTGGTCTTCATCCCGGCCGCGTCCGAGCCGGCGTCCGGCTCGGACAGGGCGTACGAGAACATCGCCTCGCCCTTGGCGAGCGGACCCAGGTACTTCTTCTTCAGGGCCTCGGAGCCGGACAGGATCACCGGGAGCGAGCCCAGCTTGTTCACGGCCGGGATGAGGGAGGACGACCCGCAGACCCGGGCCACCTCCTCGATCACGATGACCGTGGCGAGCGCGTCCGCGCCCGCGCCGCCGTACGCCTCCGGGACGTGGACCGCGTGCAGGTCCGAGGCGACCAGAGCCTTCAGCGCCTCGTGCGGGAAGCGCGCCTCCTCGTCCACCGCGGCCGCGTGCGGGGCGATCTTCGCCTCGGCGAGCGAGCGGATCGTCTCACGGAGCATCTCGTGCTCCTCGGCCGGACGGTACAGGTCGAAATCGGTCGAACCCGCCAAGACGTTCACTCCCCAAGGATGCTAACTACCGTTAAGTAACACGATTTTAGTGGCGCTGCCTCGCGGAGGCATACGGGCGGGGCACGTGAGCTTGCCGACAGCCGTGGAGACGACCCGGAGGGCGACCGGAAAACGGCGTCCCGCACGCCCGGTTATGCTCGGCTCCGCACGTCTGTCCGCATCGTTCAGGAGCACCCATGGCCCTCAGGATCACCGTGATCGGCACCGGCTACCTCGGCGCCACCCATGCCGCGGCCATGGCGGAACTGGGCTTCGAAGTCCTGGGGCTCGACGTCGTGCCCGAGAAGATCGAGATGCTCTCGGCCGGCAGGGTGCCGATGTACGAGCCGGGGCTCGAGGAGATCCTGCAGAAGCACGTCGCGGGGATCGAGGGGTCCACCGGGCGGCTGCGGTTCACCACCTCCTGGGAGGAGATCGGCGCGTTCGGCGATGTGCACTTCGTCTGCGTGAACACTCCCCAGAAGCACGGCGAGTACGCCTGTGACATGAGCTATGTGGACAGTGCCTTCGAGTCGCTGGCCCCGCAGCTGACCCGCCCCGCACTGGTCGTGGGCAAGTCCACCGTCCCGGTGGGCTCCGCCGCACGGCTGGCGGCGCGGCTGGCCGAGCTGGCGCCGGTGGGTACGGACGCGGAGCTGGCCTGGAACCCGGAGTTCCTCCGCGAGGGCTTCGCGGTCAAGGACACCCTGCACCCGGACCGGATCGTCATCGGCGTGGAGAGCGAGCGGGCCGAGAAGGTGCTGCGCGAGGTGTACGCGGGACCGGTCGCCGAGGGCTCCCCCTTCGTGGTGACGGACTTCCCGACCGCCGAGCTGGTGAAGACCTCCGCGAACTCCTTCCTGGCGACCAAGATCTCGTTCATCAACGCGATGGCCGAGGTCTGCGAGGCCGCCGACGGCGACGTGGTGAAGCTCGCCGAGGCGATCGGCCACGACGAGCGCATCGGGAAGAAGTTCCTGCGGGCCGGGATCGGCTTCGGCGGGGGCTGTCTCCCCAAGGACATCCGGGCCTTCATGGCGCGCGCCGGTGAGCTGGGCGCCGACCAGGCGCTCACCTTCCTGCGGGAGGTCGACTCCATCAACATGCGCCGGCGCGGTCACATGGTCGAGCTGGCCCGCGAGGCCGTGGGCGGGGGGTCGTTCCTGGGAACCCGCGTCGCGGTGCTGGGCGCCACCTTCAAGCCGGACTCCGACGACGTACGCGACTCGCCCGCCCTGAACGTCGCCGGGCAGATCCATCTGCAGGGCGGCCAGGTGACGGTCTTCGACCCGAAGGGCATGGAGAACGCCCGGCGGCTCTTCCCGACGCTCGGCTACGCCGACACGGCGCTGGACGCGGTGCGCGGTGCGGACGTCGTGCTGCACCTGACGGAGTGGCGCGAATTCCGGGAGCTGGACGCGGTGGCGCTCGGCGAGGCAGCGGGGCGCCGGATCATCCTGGACGGCCGGAACGCGCTGGACCCCACGGTGTGGCGCGAGGCCGGCTGGACGTACCGGGCGATGGGCCGCCCGAAGGCGTAGCGCCTGGCGGGGCGAGGGCCAGGGCGAGGGCCGGGGCAGGGGCAGGATGACCGGTTCCGCCCGGTGGTCGTCCTGTCCTCAATCGCCGGACGGGCTTGATTTGGCCGCCGGGGCGGGCTTGCTTTGGCCCCGCCCAGGACTCCGGGTGCGGCCGCCGGGCGGGACGGCTCGCCCCGCCCGGCGTGTGGTGCGGTTACGCCGCCGGGCCGTCCAGCTCCTCGATCGTCGCGTGGGACGGGCCGACGCGGTTGATCAGATCGCGGGACACCGCCTCCGCGTCCCGCAGGACCCGTACGGCGTTCCGCCAGGTCAGCTTGGCCACGTCGGCGTCCGACCAGCCGCGCGTGAGCAGCTCCGCGATCAGGTACGGGTACCCCGACACGTCCTCCAGCCCCAGCGGGAGGAACGCCGTGCCGTCGTAGTCCCCGCCGACGCCGATGTGGTCGATCCCGGCGATCTCGCGCATGTGGTCGAGGTGGTCGGCGATCGTGGCCACGGTGGCCATCGGGCGCGGGTTGAGCGCTTCGAAGTCCGCGTGGATCCGCATGGCGGCCGGTGTGGTGTCCAGGTGGTGCAGGCCGTGCTCCCGCATGTTGCGGTCCGCGGCGAGCGTCCACTCGACGGCCGCCGGCAGGACGAACTTCGGCACGAAGGTCGCCATGGCCACGCCGCCGTTGGCCGCGAGCATCCGCAGTACGTCATCGGGGATGTTCCGGGGGTGGTCGCAGACCGCCCGGGCGGAGGAGTGCGAGAAGATCACCGGTGCGACGGAGGTGGCGAGCGCGTCGCGCATCGTGGTGGCCGCCACATGGGAGAGGTCGACCAGCATCCCGACGCGGTTCATCTCGCGTACGACCTCACGGCCGAACTCCGACAGGCCGCCGACGCGCGGGGAGTCGGTCGCCGAGTCCGCCCAGTCGGTGTTGTCGTTGTGCGTGAGCGTCATGTAGCGGACGCCGAGTGTGTGCAGCGCGCGCAGGGTGGCCAGCGAGTTGTTGATGGAGTGGCCGCCCTCGGCGCCCATCAGGGAGGCGATGCGGCCCTCGGCGCGGGCCTTCTCCATGTCGTCCGCGGTCAGGGCACGCCGCAGGTCGTCCGGGTAGCGGGCCAGCATCTCGCCGACCACGTCGATCTGCTCCAGCGTGGCACTGACCGCGTCGTCGCCCGCCAGGCGGGGAGCGACGTAGACGGACCAGAACTGCGCGCCGACGCCCCCGGCCCGGAGCCGCGGGATGTCGGTGTGCAGCGTGCCGGTCTGGTCCTGGGAGATGTCACGGGCGTCGAGGTCGTAGCCGACCTGCTCGCGCAGGGCCCAGGGCAGGTCGTTGTGGCCGTCGACGACCGGGTGGTCGGCGAGGAGCAGCCGGGCGCGGTCCAGGTTGTCCATCGGTGGCCTACTTCCCGAAGCCGAAGGAGTCCGCGCCCTGGGTCTTGGCGCGCAGCCGCTTGCCCTTCTCCGTCGCCTGCTCCTTGAGCTCCTGCTGGAAGTCCTTCATCCGTTCCAGCAGCGCGCCGTCGTGGGCGGCGAGGATCCGGGCGGCGAGCAGTCCGGCGTTACGGGCGCCGCCGACGGAGACCGTGGCGACGGGGACCCCGGCCGGCATCTGGACGATGGACAGCAGGCTGTCCATGCCGTCGAGGTACTTCAGCGGTACAGGTACGCCGATCACGGGCAGCGGGGTGACGGAGGCGAGCATCCCGGGCAGGTGGGCCGCTCCGCCCGCCCCCGCGATGATGGCCTTGAGACCGCGGTCCGCGGCCCTCTCGCCGTACGCGATCATCTCGTGCGGCATGCGGTGGGCGGAGACGACGTCGACCTCGTAGGGGATCTCGAACTCGCCGAGGGCCTTGGCGGCCGCTTCCATCACGGGCCAGTCGGAGTCCGAGCCCATGACGATGCCGACGACGGGGGCGGAGCCTGGTGCGGTCATTCGGTGATCGTTCCTCGCAGGTAGTCGGCCGCGTGCCGGGCGCGCTCCCGCACGTCCGCCAGATCGTCGCCGTAGGTGTTGACGTGGCCCACCTTGCGGCCGGGCTTCACGTCCTTGCCGTACATGTGGATCTTGAGCTGCGGGTCGCGGGCCATGCAGTGCAGATACGCCTGGTACATGTCCGGGTAGTCGCCGCCGAGGACGTTGCACATGACCGTCCAGGTGGCGCGCGGGCGGGGGTCGCCGAGCGGGAGGTCCAGGACGGCCCGCACGTGGTTGGCGAACTGCGAGGTGACCGCGCCGTCCTGGGTCCAGTGCCCGGAGTTGTGCGGGCGCATCGCGAGCTCGTTCACGAGGATGCGGCCGTCGCGCGTCTCGAAGAGCTCGACCGCGAGGTGGCCGACCACGCCCAGCTCGGCGGCGATCCGCAGTGCGAGCTGCTGGGCCTCCCCCGCGAGGCGCTCGTCCAGGTCGGGCGCCGGGGCGATGACGGTGTCGCAGACCCCGTCGACCTGGATGGACTCGACGACCGGATAGGCGACGGCCTGGCCGTGCGGCGAGCGGACGATGTTCGCCGCCAGCTCCCGCGCGAAGTCGACCTTCTCCTCCGCGAGGACGGGGACCCCGGCCCGGAAGGGCTCGGCGGCGTCCGCCTCGGAGCGGACCACCCAGACGCCCTTGCCGTCGTATCCGCCGCGGACCGTCTTGAGGATGACGGGGAAGCCCCCCACCTCCTCGGCGAAGGCGGCGGCGTCAGCCGCGTCCGCGACGATGCGGTGGCGGGGGCAGGGCGCGCCGATCTCCGTGAGCTTCGTGCGCATCACCCCCTTGTCCTGGGCGTGCACCAGAGCGTCGGGGCCGGGGCGTACGGGAATCCCGTCCGCCTCCAGGGCCCGGAGGTGCTCGGTCGGTACATGCTCGTGGTCGAAGGTGATCACGTCACAGCCGCGCGCGAAGGCGCGCAGTGTCTCCAGGTCGCGGTAGTCACCGACGACGACCTCGCCCACCACCTGGGCGGCCGAGTCCTGGGGCGTGTCACTGAGGAGCTTGAATTTGAGGCCGAGGGGGATGCCCGCCTCGTGGGTCATACGGGCGAGCTGGCCGCCGCCGACCATGCCGACTACAGGGAACGTCACCTGTCCAGGGTATCGGGCCGTACGAGGGCCGCCCCCACCGTCTCCGGCACCCCCCGGCAGGAGGCCTCGTCACGCGGGCGGGACGACTCACGGGCATCACACGGGAGGGCTGGTTAGCATGGCCGGGTTGACGAAACCGACCGGACGGGGCTGAGCGATCACCATGAGCGAACGGGGCGCACTGCGGACCCGGCTTGATCTGCTGGCCCGGGAGGTCGCCAAGTTCGGCGCGGTCGGCGCACTCGGGCTGGTCGTCAATATCGTCGTCTCGAACCTGATCTGGCGCACCACGGACTTCCCCGTGGTGCGGGCCGGACTGATGGGGACGGTCGTCGCCATCCTCTTCAACTACGTCGGCTTCCGTTACTGGACCTACCGGGACCGCGACAAGACCGGCCGTACCCGGGAGCTGATGCTGTTCCTGCTCTTCAGCGCGGCCGGCGCGGTGATCGAGACGGGCGTGCTCTACCTGGCGACGTACGGCTTCGGCTGGAACAGCCCGGTCCAGAGCAACGTCTTCAAGATCATCGGCATCGGGGTCGCCACGCTGTTCCGCTTCTGGTCCTACCGCACCTGGGTGTTCAGGGCGCTGCCCGCCAAGGAGGCCGTGATCGACGCGGAACGGTTTCTGGAGCAGCGACGACCCTCCGACGAGGTGACCCCCGGCCCCGTGGCCCGCTGACGGCGGCCTCCCGTGCGGTGCGGGGCGTTCAGCGCACCGGGCGTACGGATTCCTTGCGGCTCGGCGCGACGCGGCTGAGGAAGAGGGCGAAGACCGGCGGCTGCTGCTGGAGCAGTTCGAGCCGGCCGCCGTCGGCCTCGGCGAGGTCCCGGGCCACGGCGAGGCCGATCCCTGTGGAGTTGCGGCCGCTGATGGTGCGCTCGAAGATCCGCGCCCCCAGGTCGGCGGGGACGCCGGGCCCCTCGTCCGTGACCTCGACGACGACCTGGTTGCCGGTGACACGGGTACGCAGCGCCACCGTGCCGCCACCGTGCATCAGCGAGTTCTCGATCAGCGCGGCGAGCACCTGGGCGACGGCCCCCGGGGTGCCGACGGCCTCCAGACCGTGCTTGCCCGAGCAGACGACCGCCCGGCCGGCGCTGCGGTAGGCCGGGCGCCACTCCTCGATCTGCTGCTTGACGACCTCGTCGAGGTCGAAGACGACGGCGGAGCCGGTGCGCGGGTCGCGGGCGTTGGTCAGCAGCCGCTGCACCACGTCGGTGAGCCGCTCGACCTGGGTGAGCGCGATGTTCGCCTCCTCCTTCACCGTCTCCGGGTCGTCGGTGACGGAGATCTCCTCGATCCGCATGGAGAGGGCGGTCAGAGGCGTACGGAGCTGGTGCGAGGCGTCCGCCGCGAGGCGCCGCTCCGCGGTCAGCATCCGGGCGATCCGCTCGGCGGACGAGTCCAGGACGTCGGCGACCCGGTCCAGCTCCGTCACCCCGTACCGCTTGTGGCGGGGGCGGGGGTCGCCCGATCCGAGGCGCTCGGCCGTCTCGGCGAGGTCGGTGAGCGGGGAGGTGAGCCGGTCGGCCTGGCGTACGGCGAGGAGTACGGCGGAGATGATGGCGAGCAACGCCACCGCTCCGATGATCAGCAGGGTCCGGCCGACCTCGCGGGTCACGGCCGAGCGGTCCTCCTCGACGGTGACCTTCTCGCCCTGCTCCCCCGTCTCCGTGCTCCGGATGGCGTCGTCACCGCTGGGGCGTTCGCCGACCTCGATGGCGGCGCGCCCGGGGATCTCGACACGGGCGTAGCGGCTGGGGTCCACCTGCTCGGCGAGGACCTGGGGGGTGATCCGCTCGGCGCCGAGCAGCCGGCTCTCGACGACGCTGATCAGCCGGAACGCCTCGGAGTCGACGCTCTCCTGGGCACTGTTGCTGATGGTGCGGGTCTCGACGATGACGAGGGAGACGCCGAAGACGGCGATCACGACGAGCACCACGGCGAGCGTGGAGTTGATCAGTCTGCGGCGCATGAGTGTTCTGTACGTCAGCTCTTCTCGAACCGGAAGCCGACGCCCCGGACGGTGGCGATGTAACGCGGATTGGCCGCGTCGTCGCCGAGCTTCTTGCGGAGCCAGGAGATGTGCATGTCCAGGGTCTTCGTGGAGGACCACCAGGTGGTGTCCCACACCTCACGCATCAGCTGGTCGCGGGTGACGACCCGGCCGGCGTCCCGCACGAGGACCCGCAGCAGGTCGAACTCCTTGGCGGTGAGCTGGAGTTCCTCGTCGCCCATCCAGGCCCGGTGGGACTCGACGTCGATCCTGACGCCGTGCGTGGCGGGCTGCGGGGCGGGCTCGGTGGCGCCGCGGCGCAGCAGGGCGCGGACCCGGGCGAGGAGCTCGGCGAGGCGGAAGGGCTTGGTGACGTAGTCGTCGGCCCCGGCGTCCAGGCCGACCACCGTGTCGACCTCGTCGGCCCGGGCGGTCAGCACCAGGATCGGCACGGCGTGGCCGTCGGCCCGCAGCCGCCTGGCGACCTCCAGCCCGTCCATCCCGGGCAGCCCCAGGTCGAGGACGACCAGGTCGACGCCTCCCTGGAGTCCGGCGTCCAGCGCGGTCGGACCGTCCTCGCGGACCTCGACCTCGTAACCCTCACGACGCAGGGCGCGGGCCAGTGGCTCCGAGATGGATGCGTCGTCCTCGGCGAGCAGTACACGGGTCATGGGGTGATGGTAGTCCGCGCAGGCCCGCTGGGGTGAGGCACTGGGCAGGCCCTGCGGGTCAGGGCCACGAATCGGTCATCCTCCTTTGAATATGGGACTGTGGTTCCACGCATACCTGTGATCCATCTCTCAAGTCCTTCCATATCCCCGCGTGTCGTGTCGTATGGTTGCTCGACGCCTGTTGCACCACCGAAGGACCTTTGGGCAGCTTTTCGCGCCAAGGGTCTCCTTTGTGTACGGGCCGGTTCCCGCCGGCCCCGACCAGTGAATGACCTGTGGGCCGGGCCCGGAGCGCGAGGACGCGCGCCGGGCGTGGATCCCGGAGCGGTCTGTCCCACGACCCCCGTCACCACACTCCCAGCGGAGCGGTGGCCCGGATCGAATCCCCTCGAGGCGTCGGGGGTGGGGCGTGTCCGTCCGGTGCCGGCTACCCCCCACCGGGCGCGTAACGCTCACGAGGCGAGCGCGTCCCGACCAGCAAGGATCGACCATGGCGTCCAGCCTGACGAAGGACTCGGCCAGTACTTCTGGTTCGGAGAAGACCTTCTTCGGCCACCCCCGCGGCCTGGCCACTCTCTTCATGACGGAGATGTGGGAGCGTTTCAGCTACTACGGCATGCGCGCCCTTCTCCCGCTCTACCTGATCGCTCCCAACGGGCTTCACATGAACCCCGCCACGGCCACCGCGATCTACTCGGTCTACCTGTCGCTGGTGTACCTGCTCACCATGCCCGGCGGCTGGATCGGTGACCGTGTATGGGGCCCCCGCAAGACCGTCGCCATCGCCGGCGGCGTCGTCATGCTCGGCCACCTGGTGCTCGCCCTGCCCGCCGAGGGCACCTTCTTCGCGGGCCTCGGCCTGGTGGCGATCGGCTCCGGCCTGCTGAAGGCGAACATCTCGACGATGGTCGGCCACCTCTACGACGGCCCGGACGACCCGCGCCGTGACGGTGGCTTCACGATCTTCTACATGGGCATCAACGTGGGCGCCTTCGCAGCCCCGCTGGTGATCGGCACCGTCGGCGAGAACGTCAACTGGCACCTGGGCTTCGCCCTGGCCGCCGTCGGCATGGGACTCGGTGTCGCCCAGTTCCTGCTCGGCACGCGCCACCTGGACCAGCGCAGCCACGTCGTGCCGAAGCCGCTCTCCGCGGCCGAGCGCGCCTCCACGCTGCGCAAGTCGATGATCTGGCTGGGCATCGCGGCCGTCTTCTACATCGGCACGGTCGTCACCGGCGTCTACACGCTGAACTGGCTGCTGGTCCCGATCACGGTCGCCGGTCTCGTCATCCCCGTGGTGGTCCTGGCGCGCATCAAGCGCGACAAGGAGCTCGACCAGGCCGAGCAGGCGAAGATGTCCGGCTACATCTGGTTCTTCGTGGCCGCCGCCATCTTCTGGATGATCTACGACCAGGGCGGCTCGACCCTGGCGATCTTCGCGGACTCGTCGGCGGAGAACTCGGTCCTCGGCTGGGACTTCCCGGTCTCCTGGTACCAGTCGGTCAACCCGGTCCTGATCATGGCGCTGGCTCCGGTCTTCGCCGCCTTCTGGCTGGCGCTGAACCGGCGGGGCAAGGAGCCCAGCACGATCGTGAAGTTCAGCTCCGGTCTGGTGCTGGTCGGCGCGTCGTTCTTCCTCTTCCTGGCACCCCTGGCCATCGCGGGCGACGGCCACAAGGCCGCCGCGATGTGGCTGGTCGCGATCTACTTCGTGCAGACCGTCGGCGAGCTGACGCTCTCCCCGGTCGGCCTCTCGGTCACCACCAAGATGGCCCCGGCCAAGTACGCCAGCCAGATGATGGGTGTCTGGTTCCTGGCCGTGACCGCCGGTGACTGCACCACGGGTCTGCTGTCCCTCGCGGGAGTGGAACTCAACGGCAGCGGGGTGGTGGCCCTCCAGGCCGCGCTCGCGGTCCTCGCCGGTGTCGCGATCTTCATGTACCGCGGCAAGGTCAAGACGCTGATGGGCAACGTCCGCTGACACGGACCCCGCCCACATGACTCAGGGCCCCGCACCGATCGGATCGGTGCGGGGCCCTGAGTGTTGCGCGCGGCGACGGGCGAGCGGCTACGCGGGAGCGGCGAGCTCCGCCCAGACGGTCTTGCCCGGCTGCTCCGGCGTACGCGACACGCCCCAGTCCATGCAGAGCCGCTGCACGATGAACATGCCGTGCCCGCCGGGGCGCCCCGCGCGGTGCGGGGTGCGTGGCGCCGGCTGCCCGGCTCCGGCGTCGACGACCTCGACCCGGAGCATCTTGGGGGAGCAGCCGATGCGGAGCTCCTCGGGGCCGTCCGCGTGCAGGCAGGCGTTCGTGACGAGCTCGGAGACGACCAGGAGAACGTCCTCGGCCGCCGCCCGCCTGTCGGCCCCCGACGCGGGCAGCCAGCCCCAGTCGTGGAGTGCCTGCCGGGCGAAGTCGCGGGCCATCGGCACGATGCCGCTGGCCTGTCGCAGCGAGAGCGTGCGCCACTGCCGGTCAGCGGGTACGGCAGGGGCGGTGCCCGTGCCGTCCGGCTCGCGGCCGAGGCCGCCCGGCGGATGCTGCCGGGTGGTGCTCATCAGCGCTTCACCTCACCGATTCACCGTGTTGCCATCGAACAGAACTGATCAGATACAGAGTGTGCGGGTTCCATGACCCCGACGAGGTCTCTCCTGCCCGGCCGGGTGGTGACGACACCCTTTTCGCCTACGCCGTGAGCGTGACTCCCGCGACAGGCGGGGCTCCCGGGGCCGGGGACTGACATCGGCGGCGCCGCTGTCAGCTGCTCAGGGCGTCTTCGAGCGAGGCGTGGACGGTGAAGACCGCCTCAGCCCCGGTGATCTCGAAGACGCGAGCCACCACGGGCTGCATTCCGGCAAGATGGACCCCTCCTCCGGCGGCCTCGGCCTTCAGGCGCGCACCGAGCAGCACATTGAGCCCGGTGGAGTCACAGAAGTCGAGCCCGGAGCAGTCGACCACCAGGCGTGTACGCCCTTGCTCGACCGCGCTCTCCAGAGGCTCCCGAAGCAGATCGGCGGTGTGGTGATCGAGCTCACCCACCGGCGTCACGACCTCGCTCCGCCCCTCGGTCCGGGTTTCGACACGCAGTCGACCCCGGTTCGCACTGCCGACCGTCCCGCGGTCCATTGACTGTCCCTCTTCGCCGTCCGTCACTACCCACGTCCCTGTGTACGCGGCTTCTGCGTGGCTGCCGCCGACGTGCGTAAAACATTACGCGTTTCCCTCGCCACACGGTAGTCGAAGAACTCAACAAACCGGACATATAGGCCGATTTGGCGCTTGTAACTCGTGGCTGGAAACCGGTAAGGGTAGAAGGGACATCTGCACCAGTAATTTCGATCGGCTTCGGAGGCGCCGCTTCACCGCAGGAAGACGTATGGGCATCGGCAGCCATATGCCGAGAACGATGGAGGAGAACCATGTCACCCCGGCTCGACGTATCGCGTACCCACGACGCGACGTCGGCATGTCCTCAGGGACCGACCGATTCCGACTCCGCTGTCGCGAGCGCCGTACCCGGCCCGCGGACCAGCACAGGCACCACCACCGACCTGTCCGCCGAGGACCACCTTCCGGACGAGGAGTTCGAGGGTCTCGAGGGACTTCCCGAGATCCCGCCCTTCGCCGAGGTCGGCGCCCTGGACGCCAGGGCCCTCTCCAAGACGCTCTTCGCGCGGCTCGAAGCCCTCGAGGAGGGCACCCACGAGTACGCGTACGTGCGCAACACCCTCGTAGAACTCAACTTGGCCCTGGTCAAGTTCGCCGCCGCCCGGTTCCGCACCCGCAGCGAGCCCATGGAGGACATCGTCCAGGTCGGCACGATCGGCCTGATCAAGGCGATCGACCGCTTCGAACTCAGCAGGGGCGTCGAATTCCCGACGTTCGCGATGCCCACCATCGTCGGTGAGATCAAGCGCTTCTTCCGTGACACCAGCTGGTCCGTGCGCGTCCCGCGCCGGCTCCAGGAGCTGCGGCTGGACCTCGCCAAGGCAGGCGACGAGCTGGCCCAGAAGCTGGACCGCTCCCCCACGGTCGCCGAGCTCGCCGACCGCCTCGGCATCGGCAGGGACGAGGTCGTCGAGGGCATGGCCGCGAGCAACGCCTACACCGCGAGCTCGCTGGACGCCAAGCCCGACGACCAGGCCGACGGCAACGAGGGCGCCCTCGCGGACCGCCTCGGCTACGAGGACCACGGCCTGGAGGGCATCGAGTACGTCGAGTCGCTCAAGCCGCTCATCGCCTCGCTCCCGCTGCGCGACCGCACGATCCTCTCCATGCGGTTCGTCTCCAACATGACGCAGTCGGAGATCGGCGAAGAGCTCGGCATCTCGCAGATGCACGTGTCCCGGCTCCTCTCCCGGACCCTGGTCAAGCTCAGGAAGGGCCTGACCGTGGAGGAGTGACCCGGCGTCACCCGCACCACCGGTACGTCATCGCGGAAGGACCTGCCCCGGTCGAACGGGCGGGTCCTTCCGCATTGTTGACGAAGTGGCACGGACTGGGCCACATTGGGCGGGGTTCTGGGGGGAACACATGGCTCATGGGGAGAGCGGTCCTGCTGACCGCGGAGCGACTGCGGCTGTCGAGACGGCGATGGGCGTCCGGCTGGGCCGGGAATGCCTGTACGTGCCGTCCTGCCGGCTCGGCCTCTATCTGGCGCTCCGCCACTGGTGCGAACCCGGCGGCAGGATCCTGATGTCCCCGGTCAACGACGACGTCATCCTCTTCGTCGTCCTCGCCGCCGGCCTGCGGCCCGTCCAGGCCCCGCTGTCCGCGGCGGACGGCTCGATCGACGTGGACGCCGTGCCCGACGCCCTCTGGGACGGCCTCTCAGCCGTCCTCACCACCAATCTGTACGGGAACCCGGACCCGGCCGGGCGGCTGCGCGAACGCTGCGACCGCCTCGGCGTCCCGCTGATCGAGGACGCCGCGCACGCCATCGGCAGCGCCACGGACGGAAGACCGGTCGGTTCGTTCGGGGACGCGGCGGCCTTCAGCCTCTCCAAACACGTCGGCGCGAAGGCCGGGGGCTTCCTCGCAGTCGCCGACCCCGCCCTGCGCGCCCCGCTCGAACGGGCCCGCGACGCCCTGCTCGATCCGGCCCGCCTCACCGCCGAACTCGCCTACGCCGTACGCCCGTACGCGGAATCGGCCGTACGCGGTCTGCGGCTCGCCCCTGCCGCCCGGTGGGCCCTGCGGCTCCTCGGGCTCCAGGAACGGGACGCGATCCGGATGCCGTTGCGGCCCGCGGAGCTGCGACAGGCCCTGGGCGCCGCGCCCTCGCTGACGGCCTTCCACTCCTGGGTCCGGGTCGACATGCACGACTACCGCGTCGCTCCCGGCCGATTACGGCTGGGGCGCCTCGCCCGCCTGCTGGCCGGCCTCGACGAGCGGCTCGCCGCGCACCGGGCGGGCACCGAGCGTCTGCTCGCGACCCGCTGGGCCCCTCCGGTCACCGCCGGCGCCCCCGTACAGCCGCTGTTCCGGGTGCCGTTGCTCGTGGCCGACCGGGACGCGGCCGTCGCCGTACTCGCCCGTCGGCGCGTCACCGTCGGCTATCTCTACGACCCGCCGCTCGACACCTACGCGGGCACACCGTTCACCGACCCGTCGCCCGCCCCCGCCGGGGCGGCCTGGTTCGCCCGCCACGCCCTGCCCGTCGACCCGCTGCGCGCCGCCACCGTCATCGAGACCCTGGCCTCGGCGGGCGCCCGGCCGGCGGGAGAGCTGCCCGGTGGCTGACACCGCGAGAGCCGGCCCGGCGAAGGCGGGTGCGCCGCTGCCGCAGGCCCCGGGGAGCGGCGGCGCGAGCGGCGACTCGATGTTCCGCAACGCCTACGCCCTGATGCTCTCCACCGGGGTCTCCGCCGCCCTCGGCCTCGGCTTCTGGCTGGTCGCCGCCCGCTACTACACCGAGGAGGCCGTCGGCCAGGGCTCCGCCGCCATCGCCGCGATGCGGCTCCTCGCCTCGGTCACCGCGACCACCATGATCGGCGCCGTCGTCCGCTACGTGCCCCGCGCCGGACGCGCCACCGGCTCCCTGGTCGCCCGTACCTACCTGGTCAGTTCCGCCGTCGTCACCCTGGCCTGCGTGGTCTTCCTGCTCACGCTGGACCTGTGGGGGGATTCGTACGCCCCGCTCGGCACCCTCTCCGCAGGGCTCGTCTTCACCGGTTCCTGCGTCGCCTGGGCGGTCCTCACCCTCCAGGACGGGGTGCTGACCGGGCTGCGCAAGGCCGTCTGGGTGCCCGTCGGCAACGCCGTGTTCTCCGTCGGCAAGCTGCTTCTCCTCGCCGCGTTCGCGACCGCGCTGCCCGTCCTCGGCGTCTTCGTCTCCTGGGCCGCGGCCATCGCCCTGTCCGTGCTGCCCCTCGGCTGGATGGTCTTCCGCCGGCTGATCCCACGTCAGGCGGGCGCCGACCGGGACCGCGAGCCGCCCGGGATGCGCGAGATCGGCCGGTTCCTGGCGGGCGACTCCGTCGGCGCGCTCTTCAGCCTGGCCATGATCAACCTGCTGCCGGTGATGGTGGCCGTGCGCTTCGACGCCGCGCACAACGGCTTCTTCTACATCGCCTACACCGTCGGCGGCACCATGGAGTTCATGGCCATCAACATGGCCTCCTCCCTCACCGCGCACGCCTCGCACAGCCCCGGCCACCTGGCCGAGGGCGTGCGCGGGGCGCTGCGCCGCATGGCGGTCCTGCTGGTTCCCGTCGTGGCCGTGCTGGTCCTCTTCGCCCCGCAGATCCTGAGCCCCTTCGGTTCCGACTACGCCGCGCACGGCACCCTGGTCCTGCGGCTGCTGGCGGCGGCCGCCCTGCCCCGGGTCGTGGTCGAGCTGTACATCGGTGTGCTGCGGGTGCAGGGCCGCACCGGCGCCCTGGCCGTCCTGCAGGGAGCGATGTGCGTCCTCGTCCTCGGCAGTGCGGCCGTGCTGCTCGGCCCGCTGGGGATCGCCGGCGCCGGCTGGGCGATGCTGATCGCCATGACCGCGGTGGCCGCCGTCTCCGCCCTCGGACTGCGCTCCGCCCTGACCGGACGTACGCCGCGGAGCTCCCGGCGTACGGCGCCGGGTGCCGAGGAGTTCGGGACGGACTGGGCACGGCTCGCGGCGCAGGAGCGGCGGGGGGCGGAAAGGCGGGCGGACGCGGGGCCGGGACGGCGCCAGGTGCTGTGGCTCTGGGGGCTGCTGGTGCTCGCGGCCGGGCTGTTCTGGGTGCCGCTGTCACGCGTGGCGCACTCCGGGCGCACGCGTCCGGCCGGTGCGGAGCTGATCGGCGCGCTGCCACCGGTCACGGTGGCCGCCGGGGTGCTCCTGATCGTCGTCCACACCGCGGCCGTCGCGCTGCACCGCCCCCGGCCCGCGTTGCTGGGCGCCTCGCTGCTGGCGACCGTGGCGGCCCTGCACTCGGCCCCGCTCCTCCTCGGCGTACGGCCGCCCGCCGCCTCACGGGAGTGGCACGGGACGCTCGCCGACGTCCTCGCGGGGGCGCCGGGAGCGGCCACGCCGGAGGCGGTGCTGCGGGTCCTGCCGCTCGCGCTCCAGCTGCTGTGCCTGGCGCCGGCCGTGGTCCTGCTGGTGGCGGCCGGGGCGCACTGGCGGGTCACGGCCGCCGCGGTGTGGGTGCTCGCGGTGGCCGGACGGGTCGCGCAGGACACCTTCGCCGCGGCCGGGCTGCCCGTGTTCTGGGGGCTGTGCGCGGCGGCGGCGGTGGCGTACGGCGTCCGGGTGCGGTTCAGCGGCCGGGCACCGGCTGCTTGAACCAGCCGTCCTGGCCGGCCGTCCGGTAACCCTCCAGGCCCGGCCCCTCGTTGACCGTGAGGTCGCAGCCCTTGCCCGGGACCGCCCGGTTCCAGTGCACCAGCGCCTTGGCGTCGGGCATGGTCCTGGCCACCTCCGGGATCTCCTCGTACCACTCGCGCTGGCGGTCCTCGTCCGCCGGATCGGGCACCGTGGCGAACTCGGCGAACATCAGCGGCTTCTCGGCGCTGATGTGGGTCCGCAGCCACTCGTACGCCGGCCGCTGGCTGCGGTCGAAGTCCTCCCAGTCCGTGGTGTCGTGGCAGGTGAAGTAGTTGTACTGGTCCATGCCGATCCAGTCGACGTAGTCGTCGCCCGGGTAGAGCCGCTCGAAGAGCTTTCCCGAGGGGAGGTAGCCGGAGACCGTCCACACCCAGACCACGTTGTCCACACCGAGCTCCTCGAACCGGTCGTGGA
Source organism: Streptomyces sp. NPDC079167 (assembly GCF_040686735.1). Classification (NCBI taxonomy): domain Bacteria; kingdom Bacillati; phylum Actinomycetota; class Actinomycetes; order Kitasatosporales; family Streptomycetaceae; genus Streptomyces; species Streptomyces sp. NPDC079167. The sequence continues at coordinate 58,937 of NZ_JBFBLO010000010.1, forward strand.
GGTGGCGGTAGGCGGCGACGTACTCCTCGGGCGTGCCCGCGTCGCCGACCCGGGCGTCGACCTCCTGGTCGAAGGAGAAGAACACGCGCTTCCCGTACGCCTTCAGGCGGCGCGCCTGCGGGTCGATGATCTCGCGGTCGTGCTTCCCCGACGCGATGGCCGCCCAGCCGAGCTGGTCCTCGGTCCAGTCGGCGTGATGGGGTTCGCGCCACACCGTGGACTCCCAGGCCAGCATGAGCAGCCGGTCCCGGCCGAGGATCTGTTCGTCGGGGGTCAGGAGCTGTCCGTCGAGGTCGGTGTTCGACATGTCGTGGTAGGTGTACAGGAGGTCGAGCTTCCGGCCGATCTTCTCCTCGAACGCGTACACCGCGTCCTTGAGCGATCCGTTCTCCGCGTGCGGCACATAGGCGCCCCACCAGGCCCCGCACGGCGGGACGAGCGTGGCGGTGGGGGCGCACGTCCCGCCGGGCACCGGGCCGGTGGCGGCGTCGGCCGGGAGGGCTGCGGCGGAGGGCACCCGCTCGTCGCCCGCATCGGAGGAGTCCGTGCCGAACCGGACGGCCAGTCCGGTCAGCAGGGCCACGACGGCGACCAGGGCGAGCACGAGGTACGTACGGGGGCGGCGGTCCTCCCGCGTGCGGTGGCGGGTCACGGGCGCCTCCCGGCACGCTCGACGCCCCGGGTGGCCGCGGGCAGCGGTAGCCCCGGGAGGGCCGCGGCGAGGGTGGTGAACGCGGCGAGGGACACCAGGAACGCGGTCCCCGAGAACCCTTCCACCAGGAACAGCGCGGTGGCGGCGACGACCGCCACGGAGAGCCCGAGGGGCGCGGCGAGCGCGGCTGTTTCGAGGCGGGCGCCCGGCCCGACCGGTCCGGGACGGGGATACAGCAGGGCGAGGCCGGGGCCGAGGCAGACGAAGAGGAGCACGGGGGCCCAGCGCAAGGGCGAGCCCCCCGGCAGCGCGGTCGCGGCGAGCGCCACCCACCCGGAGAGCGCCAGGGCGGCTCTGATCAGGGTCTGCCGGGCGGGGAGCGGCGGTTGCCGGTTCTCGGACACGTGGCTGCCTTCCTGGTCCGGGTCGTGTCTCAGGGGCTGTCGTAGCGCAGGACGACGCCGTGTCCGGTCCGCTCGACCACGTGGAAGAGCGGCGAGGCGGCGAGGTCCCGGGTCAGGGTGTCGAAGCCGCCGGGGGGCAGCAGCCCCTCACCCGCGGTGTAGATGTCCTGGGTGCGCGTGAGGATGACGTAGGCCGTGGTGCCGGGCGGCAGCCGGGTCGAGAGGTAGCCCGCCGGGTCCTTGAGCATCTCGACGTTCTCGGGGAGCTCCTGTTCGGCGAAGAACCAGTGCTCCAGCCGGTCGTAACGGTGCAGCGCCTGCGGGAAGGAGCCGGTGGCGGCCAGGATCAGCGCTCCCTCGGGGGCGCGGTCGATGGTGCGGGTGACGAGCGCCGTCTCGGCGGGCGGGGTGTAGTTCATCTGCTCCTTGCCGTAGTACGACGGCATGAAGCCGGCGAGCAGCGCGGCCAGGGACACCGGCAGCGCGACGGCGCAGATCTTCCGTACGGCCGGCCCGGTCCGGTGCGCCCCGGTGCCCCCGGCGGCCGGGACGAGCGCGGCGGCGGCGAAGAACGCGGCGCCCGGGAGCGCGAACAGGTAGACCCGGAAGAGCATCTCGCCGCCGTAGTCGTTGACCACGAACAGCGGGACGGGCGCGGCGGAGGCCAGCAGCAACGGCAGGGCGCTGTGCGCCAGGCGCCGTCGCAGCAGGAGCGCCGCGCCGGCGAGGACGGCGACGGCCAGCACCATCAGGACGTTGGCCCGCCCCGCGAGCTCGGGTCCGGCCCCGGTGAGCTGTCCGGCGTATCCGGCGCGGGAGTTCTGGGTGAGTTCGCCGAGGGAGTCGCGCAGGGTGCCCAGTGTCTCCATGAAGAGGGGGCGGCCCATGGTGAGGTCCCAGGCCAGCATGATCAGCCCGGCCACGGCGAGGAGCCCGGGGTTGCGGTAGCGGCGGGTGAGGTTGAGCGCGAGCAGGGTGACGCAGAGCATCACCGGGGTCAGCTGGTGCATCGCGTTGACGGCCGCGATCAGGGGCACCAGGACCGCGACGCGGACCGCGCGCTGCCGGGTTCCGGTGGGCTGCGGCACGGCCGCTGCGGCCGGGTCGAGCCAGTCGCGCGAGCCCAGCCGCCCGGCGGAGCCGGGACGCACGAAGTGCCGCCCGGCGGAGCCGGGACGCACGAAGTGCCGTACGACGACCGCGAGTACGGCGAGGTGGAGGAGGAAGGCGAGGCCCTGCGGGGCGAGATAGTCCTGGCCCACCCAGTTGGCGAGCTGGAAGATCCAGACGGCGGCCCACACAAGGCGCCGGTCCTCGCTGAAGGTGCGGTAGATCAGGACCAGGACCGGGATCATCAGCAGGCCGAGGACGACGGGGGCCCAGTTCAGGTAGGCGGTGGCGCCGTCGGTCCCGAAGGCGCGGACGAGCCCGCCGTTGAGCGTGAAGAAGCCGGGCCACTGGTCGTAGGCGGACATGTTGCCCGACAGGCCCTCGTCAGGGCGCAGTTCGCCGTTGGCCAGCAGGTGGTCGATGACCGCGTCGTGCTTGGACGCCCAGGGGTAGCGCTCCGAGTCGTACAGGACGGCGGGGACGCCCTTGAGGGCCATCAGCATTCCGGCGCAGTACAGCGCGGGCCACCACGGGGCGGTGCCCGCCCGGCGGAGGCTGACCAGGAAGCCCGCGGTCAGGACGAGCAGGGAGAGGTAGTAGATGACGGGCAGCCGGTCCAGGAGCCCGTACTCGCCCATCGAGCGGAATCCGATGTACGGCAGCGAGGTGGTCCAGAGTCCCGCCGCCAGGAGTAACGGCAGCCAGGTGAGGACCGCCCAGGGTCTCAGCGCGTCGGGGAGGCCGTGGGGCGCCGCCTCGGGCGACCGTCCGGCAGGAGGCCCCGGCTCGGCGCTCCCCTCCGTGTCCCCCTCGACCGGCGCGGGCACATGCTGTGGCACGGTGCGACTCCCCCCACGGATGTGGTCGCGGCCGTCACGCCGCTGTCCCCTTGAGCGAAGTATAGGAATGAGATTCTGCTTTGTGGCGCTCTCGCCCTTTTTCCTCCGCTCCTACGTCATCCGGCGAACTCCGGCCCCCGCACAGCGGCCCGCCCCCGCCGGTACCACCGCCAGCCCACCGTCGGCAGGGAGTCGCGGAACGGCGCCACGCGCGCGCCCTCGCCCGCCATCCAGCGCTCCACGTCCCGCACGGTGTGGCTCCGCCGCAGGATCAGCCGCGCGATCCGGTACGGCTCGTCCCGGCCGGAGCTCAGCGCGTGCCGGACGGCGACCGCGCTCTCGTAACCGGCGGCGCGGGCGGCACGGCGCACGCGCACGCTGTTGTAACCGTGCGGATAGGCGAGATGAGTCACCTCGTGGCCCAGGACGTCCTCCAGCGCCTTCCTGGAGTCGACGAGTTCCGAGCGCAGGGCCTCGGGGGGCAGGGTGTCCAGCTGGGCGTGGGTCACGGTGTGCCCGCCCACCTCCATGCCGTACTGCTCCAGCAGGGGCGCCTGGGCCAGCCTCATCATCGGCGCGGGCGGCAGCAGGCTGCCCCCGCCCGACCGGGTCAGCGCGCCCGTCGTGAGATACGCGGTGGCCGGCATCGACCGTCCGGCGAGCGCCTCGGCGGTCGGCCCCGGCAGGTCCGCGAAACCGTCGTCGAAGGTCAGGACGACGGGCCGGTCCGGCAGCGGCTCACGCCCCGCGAGATGGGCGACGAGCGCGCCGACCGGGACCGGTGTGCGGCCACAGGCTCCGATCACGTCCAACTGGGCGGCGAACTCCTTCGGCGTGACCGTGAATTCGGCGATCCACCCCGGGGGGTCGTCCATCACCGCGTGGTACAGCAGCACGGGTATCCGGGCCCGTTCGGTCCCTTCGGTTCCGCGCGCCCTCATCTCGTCTCCCAGGGAAGTGACCCGCCACGGACGGCGAACCGCGCGCGTACGTATCCGAGGGGGCCGTACAGCAGACCTCTGCGCTCCAGCCGGGACAGATGTCGGGGCCACGGGTAGGTGTAGGCGCCGTGCGCGCCGGGAACACCGCTCGCCGCGGCGCCGGTGGCACGGGGCGCCGTCATCGTGCGGGCGCGGGCGAGGCCGCGCGGCAGCCGGGCCAGGAGGGACGGCAGCAGGGCGGGCCTGCGGACCAGCAGCGCGGTGAGGCAGGCGGTCAGCCCGGCGCCGTAGCCGTACGCCTGCCCGCAGAGGTCCTCCCAGCGCTCCCGGTGGTGGTGCCAGACGATCGCTTCGGGCGTGTAGTGCAGCGGGTGGCCCTCGGCGAGGAGCCGTACGAACGCGTAGAGGTCGTCGCCGCCCTTGGCCGCGGTGCCGGTCCCGGTGGCGGGGTCGAAACCGCCGACGGCCTTCAACGCATCGCGTCGGAACGCCATGTTGGCGCCGGAGCCGAAGCGCCCCGCGGTGAACGGGAAGAGCGGCTCGTCGGCGGGCGGGTGCGCGGGGTCGTAGCGGCGTGCGGTGAACCCCTTGGCGAATCCGCCGTGGCTCTCCAGCAGGATCTGCGCGGGGGTGCTCAGCCTGGCCGGCAGGATCAGACCCGTGGCGCAGGCGAGCGCGGGATCCTCGCCGAAGGGCCGGGTGAGGGCGCCGAGCCAGTGCGGGTCGGCGACGACGTCGTCGTCGGTGAAGGCGACGATGTCCGCCTTCGCGAGGAGAACCCCTCTGTTGTGCGCGGCTGCCAGGCCGGGCACCGGCTCACAGGCGTAGCTCACCCCCCGGCCGGCGTAGGCGGAGGTGACGAGCTCACGGGTGGCGTCCGTGGCCGGGGCGTTGTCGACGACCACGATCTCGAAGTCCGGATGGTCCTGGGCGAGCAGCGAATCGAGGGCGCGGGCGAGCTGCGCGGGGCGCTCCCGGGTCGCGACGACGACCGTGGCCCTGGGCACCTCCCCGGCCGGAGGCCGCCCCGGGGCGTCCGGGACGTCGATCTCGTCCGCCGCCTGCTCGGCCAGTACGGAGGCCGGGTCGTCGCCCGCTCTGACGCGCCCGACGACCGTGCCGACGGGGCGCCCGCGCAGCCGTACGAGGGCGAAGATCCGCTGCTCCTCACCGGCCGGCGGGCCCAGGGGCGGGCCGCCGGGCGCGGGCCCGATCCGGGCGCCCGTGCCGTCGGCGGCGTCGAGCTCCAGCTCGGCGACGGCCATGCCGGCGAGCCGGCCGATGCCGGGTAACCGCTCCGCGCTCCCCGTCCGTTCGTTCCCGTACGGCATCCGGTCCCCCCGGGTCGTGACGCTATGGACGTTTCGGTTCGCGCAGCCGGCCGGCCCGTTCGAGGCCGCGCTGCGCCAGGCCCGCCAGCCGTGGCCGGTTCCGTACGAAGCCGTGCGCGCGGCGGGCGGGTTCACGGCCGGCCCACTGGAGGGCCGCGCCCAGGCCCGGCCGGACCGAGGCGCCCTCGTACACCGTGAGTTCGCCCGTCTTCAGGGCGTCCTTGTACTCGGCAGCACCGCGCCCCATGTCGAGCATCCCGATGCCGTCGTCCGCCGCGGCCCGCGCCATCCTCAGATGCAGGATCAGGCCCGGGGAGAACTTCGCGAACCCGGGGTCGTACGCCGGGAACCAGCAGGAGAGCACGGTGCGCGAGCGCAGCCCGAAGTGGGCGGCGACGGGCCGGTCACCGGCGTACAGGACGGAGAGCAGGCCCGAACACCCGGGCGCCCGGGTGTGGAAGAGGAACTCCACCAGGTCGCGGATCCACCTCTTCGCGAAGCGGTCGCGGCGTCCGGTCCTGCGGTACTGCGCGGACTTCCACCCCATCAGGGTCCGCAGCACCGCGGGGTCACGCTCGTCGAGGACGAACCGCACCTCCCCGGCGTCGCGGCCGAGCTTGCGCTCCTTGGCCAGGGTGGTCCTGAGGAACTTCGGCGACCGTGCCCGCAGAACCTGCTCGTAGCTCTCGTAACCGTCGCCGACATCGATGACGTACGAGGCGTACGAGCGGGCGGCGTCCGGCCCGAAGAGGCCCTGGCCCTCCTCGAGGTTGTCGAACTCCCACGCGGAGAGCCCGCAGGCCCGCAGCAGCTCCCTCGCGTCCAGCGGAAGGCCGGGACGCAGCACGGCGCCCTGGACGTCGGAGACCCCGAAGCCGATGGCCCGGCCGTGGCCGAACCGGCCCCGCTCGAAGGGGAGGAAACCGGCCGGTCCCACGGATCGCCCGCCGACCGGTCCCACGGATCGCCCGCCGACCGGCCCGGCGGATCGCCCGCCGACCCCGGCTTCCTCGCTGATCAGCGCCACCCGCGCGTGCGGCCGGACCCGGCCGACGGCGAGGGCGAACTCCGGCTCCATGAACGGATGGGCCGGGGCGCCCGACTCGGCCCGGAGCTCCCGCCAGCTCTCGATGTCCCCCGCGCCCAGATCTCCGGGCCTGACCACACGTATGCGCCTGCTGCTCACACGAACCCCCCGGTCCCGCCCCCCTGAGCCACGCTGCCCAGAACGGTACCGGGCGCGGTCACCCGGCGGTAGACAGCCGCGACATCCTGTGACCGACCGGGAATATCGGGTGCGCCGCCGTCACACCGCCCTCTCGCCGCCCCGCCACACGGCCGCCACCAGGGGGACTCCCGGCCGGTAGGCCAGGTGGACATGGCTCGGCGCGTCCAGCATCACCAGGTCGGCACGGGCGCCGGGGGTGATCCGGCCGATGTCGGTGCGGCGCAGGGCGGCGGCGCCTCCGGCGGTGGCGGACCAGACCGCTTCGTCGGGGGTCATGTTCATGTCCCGTACGGCGAGGGCGACGCAGAACGGCATGGAGGAGGTGAACGAGGAGCCCGGGTTGCAGTCCGTGGACAGGGCGACGGTGGCGCCCGCGCCGAGGATGCGGCGGGCGTCGGGCCAGGCCGCCCGGGTGGAGAACTCGGCGCCGGGGAGCAGGGTGGCGACGGTGGAGCCCTGGCCGAGCGCGTCGAGGTCGGCGTCGTCGAGATGGGTGCAGTGGTCGGCGGACGCGGCGTCCAGCTCGACGGCGAGCCGGACGCCGGGGCCGTGGCCGAGCTGGTTGGCGTGGACGCGGGGGTGGAGGCCCCTGGCCTTCCCCGCGGTGAGGACCGTGCGCGCCTGGTCCTCGTCGAAGGCGCCTCGCTCGCAGAAGACGTCGATCCAACGGGCGTACGGGGCGCAGGCGTCCAGCATCGGGCCGGTGACGAGGCCGACGTAACCGTCGGGGTCGTCGGCGTAGTCCGGGGAGACGATGTGGGCGCCGAGGAAGGTGACCTCGTCGGTGTGGCGGGCGGCGACGCGCAGGGCGCGTGCCTCGTCCTCGACGGTGAGGCCGTAGCCGGACTTGGTCTCGAAGGTGGTGGTGCCCTGCCGGAGCGCCTCCGCGAGGTAGCGCGCGACGTTGGCGGAGAGCTCCTCGTCGGAGGCGGCGCGGGTGGCGGCGACGGTCGTGCGGATGCCGCCCGCGGAGTAGGGGCGGCCGGACATACGGGCGTTGAACTCGGCGGTGCGGTCGCCGGCGAACACCAGGTGGGAGTGGGAGTCGACGAACCCGGGGATCACGGCGCGGCCGCCCGCGTCGACGGCGTTGTCGGTGGCGGGTGCTTTGCTGGATTCACCGGTCCAGACGATGCGGTCGCCGTCGATGACGACGGCCGCGTCCTGGATCAGTCCCAGGGGGGTCCCGTCACCGAGGGAGGGGTCGTTGGTGACCAGGTTCGCGATGTGGGTGATGGCGGTCGTCGTCATCCGTGCACAGCTTTCTCTCGGCTCGGGCCTGTTCGCGGCCCGGGTTCACGGTGCGGGGCTCGGCCGTGCGCTCAGGTGTACAGGGCTGCGACGGCCGAGGCGAGCGCTCCGGGCACGTCGTCGACCCGGGTGTGCCGGCCGTCCCGGACGATGTGCCGGCCCGCCACCACGGTGTGCCGCACATCGGCGGCGGTCGCGGCGAATACGGCTGCCTCGGCTGCCAGCCGGGGCACCGGCCCCGCTGTTCTGACGGAGTCCAGCGCGACGGTGGCGAGGTCGGCGGGCGCGCCCGGTTCGAGCACGCCCGCGTCCGGGCGGCCGAGCGCGGCGTGCCCCTCGGCGGAAGCCGCCCTGAGCAGTGCCGCCGCCGTCCAGTGACCCCGGACATGGGTGCGCAGGCGTTCGTTGAGCTCCATCGCCCGAGCCTCCTCGAAGAGGTCGATCACGGCGTGGCTGTCACTGCCCAGCGAGAGGGGGGAGCCCGCGCCCTGGAGGGCGGTGGCCGGGCCGATGCCGTCGGCGAGGTCGCGTTCGGTCGTGGGGCACATGCAGGTGCCCGTCCGGGAGGAGCCCAGGAGGTCGATGTCCTCGGCCGTGAGGTGCGTGTTGTGGATGCCGGTGGTGTGCGGGCCGAGGACCCCGTGGTCGGCGAGGAGCTGAGCGGGGGTGCGGCGGTGGGCGGCGAGGCAGGCGTCGTTCTCCGCGGTCTGCTCGGAGAGGTGGACATGGAGCGGGACCGCCCGCTCCTGCGCCCACTGCGCGACGGTGGAGAGCTGCCCGGCCGGGACGGCGCGCACGGAGTGGATCGCGGCGCCGATCACCACCATGTCGTCGTCACCCTTGAGGAGGGAGGCGCGCTCGGCCCAGGCGTCGGCGGTGGTGTCGGAGAAGCGCAGCTGGTGCCGGCTCGGCTTCTCGCCGAAGCCGGCGGCCAGGTAGGCGGTGTCGAGCAGGGTGATGCGGATCCCTGCGTCGGCCGCCGCCGCGATGAGCGCCTCGCCCATGGCGTTCGGATCGTCGTAGGGCGTGCCTCCGGGCGTGTGGTGCACGTAGTGGAATTCGCCCACCGCGGTGATCCCGGCCAGCGCCATCTCGGCGTACGTGGCACGGGCCAGGTCGTAGTAGGTGTCGGGGGTGAGCCGGGAGGCCGTCCGGTACATGAGTTCGCGCCAGGTCCAGAAGGTGCCGGACCCCACCTGGACGGTGGAGCGCAGCGCGCGGTGGAAGGCGTGCGAGTGGGTGTTGGCCAGTCCCGGGACGGTCAGCCCGTCGAGCACGACGGCGCCGGGCGGCGGTGCGTCGATGCCCGTCCGGACGCCGGCGATGCGTCCGCCGGCCACGTCCAGGAGGACGCCCGGCTCGACATGGGTCCCGAGCCAGGCGTGCGACATCCAGTACGTCGCGGTGACCGGTGTGCCCGTCGGTTGCGTTGTCAGCTGCACGCGAGACCTTCCAGTACGTCGGCGAGTGCCCTCACCCCGGCCACGCAGTCGTCCTCGGCGGCGTGTTCGGCAGGTGAGTGCGAGATCCCGGTGGGGTTCCGTACGAACAGCATGGCGGTCGGCACGGAAGCGGACAAAATACCCGCGTCGTGTCCCGCCCCCGTGCCGAGCACGGGCACGGTGCGGCCACCACCGTCCGGGCCGCGCTTCGCCAGCACCCGGCCGATCTCGTCCCGGAGCGCGTGCTGGAAGTCCACCACCGGCGTGAACGACTCGCGTACGACGTCGAGATCGATCCCGGCCCGCTCGGCGTGCTCCCGGGCGGCCCGCTCGACGCCGCTCACGACGGCGTCGAGAGTGGCCTGGTCGGCGGCGCGTGAGTCGAGCCAGCCCCGCACCAGGGAGGGGATCGCGTTGACTCCGTTCGGCTCGACGGCGATCTTGCCGAAGGTCGCGAGACCTCCGGCGAGCTCCGCCTCGCGCCGGGCCGCGAGCACGGTCTCGGCGTACGGGAGCATCGGGTCGCGGCGGTCGGCGAGGCGTGTCGTACCGGCGTGGTTGGCCTCGCCCCGGAAGTCGAACCTCCAGCGGCCGTGCGGCCAGATGGCCGAGGCGATCCCGACCGGGTCCCCGCTCAGGTCGAGGGCGCGCCCCTGCTCCACATGGAGCTCGACGAACGCGCCGATGCGGGCGAGCCGTTCGGGGTCGGGCCCGATGGCGTCGGGGTCGTACCCCGCGGCCTCCATGGCCTGCGGGAGCGAGACGCCGTCCCCGTCGCGGAGCCGGTGCGCCTGCTCGGCGGTCAGCTGTCCGGCGGCGAGCCGGGAGCCGACGCAGGCCAGCCCGAAGCGGGCCCCCTCCTCGTCACCGAAGTTGGTGATGGCGAAGGGCCGGGTGAAGACCGCTTTCCTGCGGCGGAGTTCGTCCAGGGCGGCGAAGGAGGACACCACGCCCAGAGGTCCGTCGAAGGCGCCGCCGTCGGGCACGGAGTCGAGGTGGGACCCGGTGACCACGGCGTCCCCGGCGAGCGGGTCGCCGAGCCAGGCCCACTGGTTGCCGTTGCGGTCGACCTCGTAGTCGAGCCGGCGCGCCTCGGCCTGCGCCTGGAACCACAGGCGGCACTCGGTGTCGGCGCCGGTCCAGGCGTAGCGGCGGTATCCGCCGGAGGCGTCGCTGCGGCCGACGGGCCGCAGCGAGCGCCACATGGCGTGGAAGGTGTCACTCACGCGGTGCCTTCCTCCCGCATCGGGATGCGCACGCCGCGCTCGTCCGCCACCGACTCCGCGATGTCGTAGCCCGCGTCCACGTGCCGGATGACGCCCATGCCCGGGTCGTTGGTGAGGACGCGGCGGATCTTCTCGCCGGCCAGCTTCGTGCCGTCGGCGACCGAGACCTGGCCCGCGTGGAGGGAGCGGCCCATGCCGACGCCGCCGCCGTGGTGGATGGAGACCCAGGAGGCGCCGGAGGCGACGTTCACCATGGCGTTCAGGAGCGGCCAGTCGGCGATCGCGTCGGAGCCGTCGAGCATGGCCTCCGTCTCGCGGTAGGGGGAGGCCACCGAACCGCAGTCCAGGTGGTCGCGGCCGATCGCGAGCGGGGCGGCGAGGGTGCCGTCGCCGACCATGTCGTTGAACATGTCGCCCGCCTTGTCGCGCTCGCCCTGGCCGAGCCAGCAGATGCGCGCGGGCAGTCCCTGGAAGTGGACCCGCTCCCCGGCCATCCTGATCCAGCGGTGCAGCGACTCGTTCTCCGGGAAGAGGTCCAGGAGCGCCTTGTCGGTCTTGTGGATGTCCGAGGCCTCGCCCGAGAGCGCGGCCCAGCGGAAGGGGCCCTTGCCCTCGCAGAAGAGCGGCCGGATGTAGGCGGGCACGAAGCCCGGGAAGTCGAACGCGCGCGCGTAACCGGCGAGCTGGGCCTCGCCCCGGATCGAGTTGCCGTAGTCGAAGACCTCGGCGCCCGCGTCCATGAAGCCGACCATGGCCTCGACGTGCCTGGCCATCGACTCACGCGCGCGGGTGGTGAAGCCCGCGGGGTCCTTCGCCGCGTACGAGGCCATGTCGTCGAAGCCGACACCGGCGGGGAGGTACGCGAGCGGGTCGTGGGCCGAGGTCTGGTCGGTCACGATGTCGACGGGGGCGCCCTCGGCGAGCATGCGCGGAAGGAGCTCCGCCGCGTTGCCGAGCAGGCCGATGGAGAGCGGACGGCGGGCGTCGCGCGCCTCCACCGCCAGCTGGAGCGCGTGCTCCAGGGAGTCGGCCCTCACGTCCAGGTACTTGTGCTCGATGCGGCGCTCGATGGCGCGCGGGTCGACGTCGACACAGATCGCGACGCCGTCGTTCATCGTCACCGCGAGGGGCTGGGCGCCGCCCATGCCGCCGAGACCGGCGGTCAGGGTGATCGTGCCGGCCAGGGTGCCGCCGAACTTCTTCGCGGCGACCGCGGCGAACGTCTCGTAGGTGCCCTGGAGGATGCCCTGCGTCCCGATGTAGATCCAGGACCCGGCGGTCATCTGCCCGTACATGGTGAGCCCGAGGGCCTCCAGACGGCGGAACTCCTCCCAGTTGGCCCAGTCGCCGACCAGGTTGGAGTTGGCGATCAGGACGCGCGGCGCCCATTCGTGGGTCTGCATGACGCCGACCGGCCGCCCGGACTGGACGAGCATCGTCTCGTCCTGCTTGAGCGTCCGCAGCGTACGGACCATGGCGTCGAAGGACCGCCAGTCGCGGGCCGCCTTGCCCGTGCCGCCGTAGACGACGAGCTTGTCGGGGTGCTCGGCGACCTCGGGGTCGAGGTTGTTCTGCAGCATGCGGAGGGCGGCTTCCTGCTGCCATCCCAGGGCGCTCAGTTCCGTACCGCGCGGTGCCCGTACGGGGCGGGGTCCTGACATGGCGATGCCTCCTCGCGAATGTGACTCTCTTATTCACATCCTGTCCGTCTGAATAGTCCTAGTCAACAGGTGAGGCCGCCGTCTCCCCCGGGCAGGCCTGAACTCATCACTCTCCCGGGGAGGCCCCGTGCCCGCATCGCAGCCCACGACCTCAGCCGGTGAGCCCGCCCTCAAGCGGGCCATCGGCCCCAAGCTCCTCATCCTGTTCGTCATCGGCGACATCCTCGGCACCGGCATCTACGCCACCACCGGAAAGGTCGCGGGCAAGATCGGCGGGGCGCTCTGGCTGCCGTTCCTGATCGGTTTCGTGGTCGCGCTGCTCACAGCGGCCTCGTACGTCGAGCTCGTCGGGAAGTACCCCAAGGCGGCCGGCGCGGCGCTCTACACCCAGAAGGCGTTCAAGGTCCCGTTCCTGACCTTCGTCGTCGCCTTCATGGTGATGTGCTCGGGCCTGTCCTCCGCCAGCGCCGCGGCCCGCGCCTTCAGCGGCGACTACCTCGGCGAGTTCACCGACGCCGTGCCGCCCACACTCGTCGCGATCCTCTTCATCCTGGTGCTGGCGGCGATCAACCTGCGGGGCGTCTCGGAGTCGGTGAAGGCGAACGTCGTCCTGACGCTCGTCGAGCTCAGCGGGCTCGTCGTGATCCTCTCGATCGGCGCCTACGCCGTGTTCGCCGGCGAGGGCGAACCCTCCCGGCTCACCGACCTGGAGACGGGCGGCACGGGATACGCCCTGATCACCGGCGTCCTCGGCGCGACCGCGCTCGGCTTCTTCGCCTTCGTCGGCTTCGAGGACTCGGTGAACATGGCCGAGGAGACCCACGATCCGGCCAGGACCTTCCCGCGTGCCATCTTCGTCGGCGTCGCGGTGACCGGCACCGTCTACGTCCTGGTCGCCCTGGTCTCGTCCCTGCTCGTCGACTCCCGCACCCTGGAGGGATCCAGCGGCCCGCTCCTCGAAGTGGTGAAGGCGGGCGGCGTCGACTTCCCGCCGAAACTCTTCGCCCTCATCGCCCTGTTCGCGGTCACCAACTCGGCACTGATCAACATCATGATGGCCTCACGGCTCTGCTACGGCATGGCCAACGAACGCATCCTGCCCCGCGCGATGGGCAGCGTCCTCGCCGGACGCCGCACCCCCTGGGCCGGCATCCTCTTCGTGACCGTGCTCGCGGTCGGGCTCGTCTCCACCGGCGAGATCGAGGGCCTCGGCGACACCACGTCCTTCCTGCTCCTCTGCGTCTTCGCCGTCGTCAACATCTCCGTACTGGTGCTGCGCAGGGACCGCGTGGACCACCGGCACTTCCGTACGCCGACGGCGCTGCCCGTGCTGGGGGCGATCACGTCCCTGATCCTGGCGAGCCCGCTGGCCGACCGGGCCGGGGACGTCTACATCCGGGCCGGGATCCTCCTCCTGATCGGAATCGGTCTCTGGGTGGTCAACAGGGCGGTGATGCGGGCCCGCGAGAAGGCCTGACGACGGGCGGAGGCGGACCGCCCCGCCACGGAAGGACAGCCGGCCGGACCCGTTCCGGCCGGCTGTCGCGCGTCCACCTGGCTTCCTTTACACGGCCCGCCGCATGTACCTGTGGAAAATGCCAGAACTCCCACCGGGCACACACACGTTGCGTAGCCTCTCCATTACATCCGTACGCCACGTCGGGAGGGATTTCGCGTTGCCCGGGATCGACGAGTGCCTGATCGAAGTCATGAGGCTGCCCGGTGCCCGGGGTGCCTCGGTGGTCGACTGGACGAGCGGGCTCGCGCTCGGCACCATCGGCGAGTCGCCCAACGGGGACCACGAGGCCACGGCCGCCGAGACGGCCGAGGTGGCGAGGATGGCCGCCGAACAGCCGGTCTTCGCCCAGGCGGAGGCACCCGCCGGCTCACCGGGGCCGCCCGCCCCCGCCGTCGAGGACGTCATCGTCACCACCGCCCCCGGCTACCACATCCTCCGTTTCGTCGAGACGGCCTTCGACAGCAGCGTCTTCCTCCACCTCTGGCTGGACCGCGCGGAGGGCAATCTCGCCCTGGCACGCATCCGGCTCGGCGAGATAGCGGAGCGGCTGGTCCTGGCATGAGACCCACCGCCACCGTCCGGCCCGGCGCAGCCGAACGGGCCGCGCCCTCCCCGATGCTGCAGCGGCTCGAGGCGGAGCGCGCCACCGGCGCGCTGATGCGCGACCGCGGCACCCTCTACCTCGCCGACGGCCAGGTCGTCCACGCGGAGAGCCCCGCGACCCCCGGGATCGACGTCCTGCTCACCACGGGCGGGGCCCTGCGCTCCGAGGGCTGGTGGGAGGCGGTCGCCCAGGCGGGCGCCGGACAGCGGGTCGGCCGCTACCTCGTGGACAGCGGCCGGGTCCCCGGCGGCGCGCTGGAGCTCTGCCATCTGGGCGCCCTGTACGACGCGGCGTTCTTCGCCCTGGCCCCCACGCACACACCCGCCCGCTTCCGCTACGGCGTCTCCCACTGGATCGGCCCCGTCCGCCCCGTGCCCGTGCACGCCGTGCAGCGCGAGACGCTCCGGCGCCGGGAACTCCTGGACCGGATCTGGCCGGACGCGCTCACCGACAGCGCGCCGCTCTCCCCCACGGCCCACCCGGTGGACGCCCCGGTCCCGCCACGCCAGCGCCGCGTCCTGGCCCTGGTGAACGGCGAGCGCACGGCCACGGACATCGCCCAGGAGCTGGGCCGCTCGGCCTTCCACATCCTGGTCGACCTGCGCCGGCTCGCCGCCGCCGGCCTGGTCGAAGCGGTCCGCCCCGCCGCAGGGGGCTCCGCACCGGCGTCCGGGCCCGGACGCATCACGCTGCCCGAGGTCACGAACGACCCCGACGTCGCCCTGTTGCGCCGGCTCAGAGACGCATTGGAGGCCTTGTGATACGCGCGCTCAGACAGCGTGCCGGGAGGAGACAGCTGATGGTGCCCGAGGCAGAGGTAAGGGACGTCCTCGACGAGCTCCAGCGGTTACGCGCCCGGGTGCCCCTCCTGACCGGCGCCCTGGCCGCCAGTACGGACGGCATGGTCGTCGCCCAGGACACCCCGGGCATCGAGGCCGAGGGCGTCGCCGCGCTGACCGCCGCCGCACTCGGCGTCTCGATCCGGATGACCGACGCCACCGGACGCGGCGGCTTCCGCGAACTCCTGATCCGTGGCGAGAGCGGCTACATCGCCACCTACGCGGCGGGCTCCTCCGCCGTCCTCACCCTGCTGGCCGAGGACCGCATCAACGTCGGCCGTCTCCACCTGGAGGGCCGCCGCGCCGGGGCACGCATCGGCGAACTGGTCGACGCCTCCCAGGACCGCCCCGACCGCCCCCCGCCGCCCCCACGGCCGCAGCAGTCACGGGCCCTGCCCCGCCGCACCGTCACCCCGGACTCCCCGTGACACCCGCCGCGGCCCGTCACGCACGCGCCACGGACGGAAAGCGCACCACCAAGCAACGGACCGGCCACCGGGCCGGCCAGGGAAAGGAAACGAGCACTATGGCCAACACCGAAGCGTCACTGAAGGATGCGATGGCGTCGATCGAGGGGACCCTCGGTGTCGCACTCGTCGACTACACCAGCGGCATGGCCCTGGGCACCCTCGGCGGTGGCAAGGACTTCAACCTGGAGGTCGCCGCGGCCGGCAACACCGATGTGGTCCGGGCGAAGCTCCGGACGATGGAGCACCTGGGCATCAAGGACGAGATCGAGGACATCCTGATCACCCTCGGCACCCAGTACCACCTGATCCGGCTGCTCAAGACCCGTGGCAGCAACGGCCTCTTCCTCTACCTCGTGCTGGACGGCGGCCGGGCCAACCTCGCGATGGCGCGCCACCAGCTGCGGAAGATCGAGGCGGAGCTGGAGGTCTGAGCCGGCTCTCTCACCGGCGGCGACGCCGCGCCCCACCGGGTGCGGCGTCCCCCGCCACGGGCCCGGTCGTCCGGTAGGCCTTCACGCGCCTGCCCGTGGGCCGTCCGCCCTCCACCCAGTCGGTGCGCACCCAGTACAGGACGTCGTCCCGCCGCTCCCGCTGCCCGATCCGTACGGCCTTCAGCCAGAGGCCGGCGCCGGCCCCGGCCATCACGAGCCCGCCCGCACCGGGCAGCACGTACGCGCTCGCGACCGCCACCAGGAACGCACCGGCCGCCCACCAGCGGCAGCCACGCCGCCGGTTCCGTACGGTCACGTCCCGGTCCTGGAGGAAGTCGCCCCGCCCGGCCCGTGTGGCGCCCTTCACCAGCTCCGCGTACCGCCCGGTGCGCGTGAACGCCACGGCGGCCATGGTCACCAGGAACAGCGCGGCCCCCGCCAGCAGCCCGATCCGCCGGCCGGTGAGCCCCGGGACGAACGCCCCGACGGCCGCCGCCAGCAGCCCCGGCCACCACAGCGGCGCGGCGCCGGCTCTCACGATCACGGCTACCCTCGCCAACGACTGCGCTCCGCGCCCCACGTCCGTACCCCTCTCCCGCCGTCCCCTGTGGACCTTCCGGCGCGGAGATTAGTAGGCACAGATGAGCGACGTCTGAGAAACGGCGGAGGTGCCCGCCCGGGCTCCGGCTACTCGACGAACAGCCCCCGCGCGGCGGCCCGCGCGTCGAACTCCTCCAGCCGGGCCTGCGCCTCGGGCAGGCCGTCGCACATGGCCTCCAGCAGGACCCGCCCCAGCAGCATCGGGGCGCACGCGGTGTCGAATGCCAGCCCGGTCCCCACGGCCGCCGGGATCAGCAGATCGCTGTGGGCGGCGACCGGTGCGAACGCCGAGTCGGCCACGGTCACGACGGTCAGCCCCCGCTCCCGGGCGTACGCCAGCGCGTCCACGACCTCGCGGGGGTGCCGGGGCAGCGCGAAGCACATCAGCGCGCTCGCACCCGCACGCGCCGCGGCGTCGACGCGGTCGTGCAGCATGCTGCCGCCCTCGTCGAGCACCCGCACATCAGGGTGCACCTTGGCGGCGAAGTACCCGAACCCCCTGGCCTGCGAGGACGCGGCCCGCAGTCCGAGCACGAGCAGCGGCCTGGAGCCGGCGAGCAGCCGCCCCGCCCGCTCCACGGGGGCCGGATCGGCGAGCAGTTCGGACAGCTGCCGCAGGTTCTCGATCTCCGCGCGCACCGCCTGCTGGTACTCGTTGAAGCTCTCCTCCACCTCGCCCCCACCGGCCGCCCCCTCCGGGGTGACCTCCCTCAGGTGCCTGCGCAGCGCGGGGTACCCGTCGAAGCCGAGCGCGACGGCGAAGCGGGTGACGGACGGCTGGCTGACCCCGGCCAGTTCGGCGAGCTCCACGCTCGACAGGAACGGGGCGTCGGCCGCCCGTCGCACCATGGAGTGCGCGATCCGCCGCTGGGTGGGCGTGAGCCGCTGCCCCTCGAAGAGCCGCTGCAACCGTGCAGCCGGGCTGCTCCCGCTCATGCTGTCCCCTCCAGAGTTCCGGCGCGCCGGTCCGGCACCGAGGAATCCATTCAGCCAGCAAGCGATCTGAATGTCCATATACAGCCCCTGGCCCGGCCGCTCGCATTGCGGGACCGCCGTCCCCTGCCGACCCTGGGATCATGATCCCAGCCAATACGAGAGGGCCGGGCGGCGTCATCGTCCGCTACGGCGATGCCGAGGCCGAGCACGTACTGAGCGTCTACGCCGACCTGCGCTGCCCCTACTGCAAGCGCATGGAGCTCGACCTCGGAGCCGTGATGGAGCGGGCCGCGGACGAGGGCCGGTTCGCGGTGGACCACCATTTCGCCACGTTCATCGACGACTCCGCGGGCGGCAGCGGCTCCATGGAGGCGCTGGCCGCGCTGGGAGCCGCCGCGGACGAGGGACAGAAGCCGTTCATGCTCTACCTGCGGGCGCTGTACGCCGATCAGCCCAGCGAGGAGGTGGACGCCTTCGCCGACCGGGACACCCTGCTGCGGCTGGCCGACGGGGTCGAGGCGCTGCACACCGACGCCTTCCGGCAGAAGGTGGGTGAGCGCACCTATCTGCCCTGGGCGGCGCAGGTGTCGGCCGCCTTCGGGACGAGCGGCGTCCGGTCCACCCCGACGGTGCTGATCGACGACGCGCCGGTCCCGGTCATCAACTCCATGGGGTACGCGGTCACGCCCGAGGCCTTCCTCGCCGAGGTGACCTCCCGCTGAGCATCCGGGCCGCGCGCACCGCACGGGGTCAGAACACGACGCGGGCCGCGGTCAGCGCGGCCCGCGCACCGGGATCACCCTCCAGCTCCAGAGGGCCGCGCACCGGGCGCCCCGAGACATACCGGGCGAAGTCGACCGCCCCGGCGCGGAGCGTCGCCGCCGGGCTGCCGATACCCAGCAGACGGCGCCCTCCCGCGGGCCCGGCGAGGTCGATCTCCACCGCCGGGCCCGTCCAGGCGAGGGCCAGGTCGAGCACCACCTGGTCCACGATCTCCCGGTCGTGCCCGTCGAGGACCGGCTCGGCCCCGAGGGCGTCGCAGAGGTCCACCCGGTGCATCCAGGTGTCACGGGCCACGAGGACGTTGCCGAGATAGTCCACCGAGTCGTCGGGCAGCGCCTTCGCCTCCGGGTAGAGCAGGCTCAGCCTGACCCTGCGGCGCAGCGGTGCGGGCATGCGGCGCAGGGCGATGAGGGCCTGGGGTGCGAAGTGGGCGAGGGCGCCGATGAGCTCGCGGCCCGGAACGGCCTTCCTGTCCTCGATCTGGGCCTCGTTGTGCCCGTCGAGCCGGCCGAGGAGCGGATGGGTCCGCGCGGCCCGCCGGATCCGGCGGGCCGCGACCCAGGGGCGCGGTACCTCCTCGTACTGGCCGACGGTGTGCGCCAGCATGTCCCGGACGTTCCAGCCGGTACAGACGGTCGGGCGCCGCCAGTCCTCGTCGGAGAGCTCACGGAACGTGGAGAGCGTCGCGCGGAGCTCGGCCTCGTTGACCAGGCGGGCCCGCGTCCCGGATGTCCGGGGGATGGCCCGGGCGGAGGATGTCGTGGTGGCCATGGGCGCGCCTCCCGTCTCCCGTCCTGCGGCACCAACGCTACGCCGACGGGCCCCGGCCCGCCCTGTGTGACGGGCCGCCGAAACAGGGGGACAAACAGGGGGGCTAACCCCACTGACCCCGGCGCCTCCGCTTCGTACCGTGAACGCATGGAAGCCCGTGACCCTGAGCTCAGGCGAGAGCTCGACGCCACCCTGCAGGCCCGCGGCGAGCTGGGGCCGGAGTACGAGTCCGCACTCATCGACTCGTTCCTGGAGAAGGTCGAGCAGCGGCTCGCCGGCACGAACGACCTGCGGGCCAGGCGCCACCTCGCCGAGCAGCAGATGGCCGCCGCCCGGGGCGCCGCCCGCCCCGCCACGCCGGCCGTCGGCACCTTCGGGGAGCGCTTCGGCTTCGGGGCCGTCTCCCTGGTCCTGGCCGTCCCCCTGTCCGCGATCGGCGTCGCCAACGCCGGGATCGAGGGGCTCGTCGTGGCCTGGCTGGGCATCTTCGGCGTGAACGCCGTGCACTCCGCCCGTGCGTGGCCGTGGGGCCGGGGGCAGCGGCGTACCTCGTCCGACTGGGACGGCTGAGGGATGAGACGGGGAAAAGATAGTCGTGGGGACCGCCGCACCCCCGGTCGCCCGGGGGGCGGGACGACGGCGGTCCCCACGAGGGACACGGTCCCGGGTCAGGGCCGGGGGCCGCGTCCTGGCGACGGTGGAGGTCCGGGAGCCGCTCCGTAGTCCGTGTCGCCGTATGTGGTGCCGGCGGGTTTCCCCGCCGACACCCATTACTGTGCCGGAGCCGTGTTAAGCCGGTGCTGCGTCGACGTGTCGCGCTCGTACCGTTTTCGCGAACCCGAGAAACCCGGGCCCGGCACGGCCTTGACGGCAGACCCTCACGCCTTGGGCGCCGCGTCCTTCGCCAGGAACGCCAGCAGGTCCTGCCTGCTCACGACGCCGGTCGGCTTGCCCTCGACGAGGACGATCGCCGCGTCGGCACCCTCCGCACCGCTGAGCACGGCCATGAGGTCCTCGACCGGCTCGCCCGAGCCGACCTGGGGCAGCGGGGCCGACATGTGCTTCTCCAGGGAGTCGGACAGCGTGGCCCGCTGGGTGAACAGCGCGTCCAGGAGCTCGCGCTCCACGACGGAGCCGATGACCTCGGCGGCCATCACGTCCGGGTGTCCCGCGCCCGGCTTCACGATCGGCATCTGGGAGACGCCGTACTCCCGGAGGACGTCGATGGCCTCCCCGACCGTCTCCTCGGGGTGCATGTGGACGAGAGAGGGGAGCGGCCCCTCCTTGAAGTCGAGCACCGCCCCGACCCGGGCGGAGGGGCCGGCGTCCTCCAGGAAGCCGTAGTCGGCCATCCACTCGTCGTTGAAGATCTTGCTCATGTAGCCACGGCCGCTGTCCGGCAGCAGGACGACGACCACGTCCTCCGGGCCGAGACGCCTCGCGACCTCCAGGGCCGCGACGACCGCCATGCCGCAGGAGCCGCCCACGAGCAGGCCCTCCTCCTTGGCGAGCCGGCGGGTCATCTGGAAGGAGTCCTTGTCCGAGACCGCGACGATCTCGTCCGTGACCGTACGGTCGTAGGCGCTCGGCCAGAAGTCCTCACCGACGCCCTCCACGAGGTAGGGGCGCCCCGAGCCGCCGGAGTAGACGGAGCCCTCCGGGTCGGCGCCGACGACCCGCACGCCGTTCTCGCTGATCTCCTTGAGATAGCGGCCGGTACCGGTGATCGTGCCGCCGGTGCCGACGCCCGCGACGAAGTGGGTGATCCGTCCCTCCGTCTGCTCCCAGAGCTCCGGACCCGTGGTCTCGTAGTGCGAGCGCGGGTTGTTGGGGTTGGAGTACTGATCGGGCTTCCAGGCCCCCGGAGTCTCCCTGACCAGGCGGTCGGAGACGTTGTAGTACGAGTCCGGGTGGTCGGGGTCGACGGCCGTCGGGCAGACGACGACCTCCGCCCCGTAGGCCCGCAGCACGTTGATCTTGTCCGTGGACACCTTGTCCGGGCAGACGAAGACGCACTTGTAGCCCTTCTGCTGGGCGACGATGGCCAGGCCCACGCCCGTGTTGCCGCTGGTCGGCTCCACGATCGTGCCACCGGGCTTCAGCTCACCGCTCTGCTCGGCGGCCTCGATCATGCGCAGCGCGATGCGGTCCTTCACCGATCCGCCGGGATTGAAGTACTCGACCTTGGCCAGGACCGTCGCCTGAATGCCTGCCGACACATTGCGCAGCCTGACCAGCGGGGTGTTGCCGACAAGACTGATCATCGAATCGTGGAATTGCACCGTGTACTCCGGGATCTCCGTAATGGTCAGGCAAGAGTATGCGTACGGGCAGGAGATCGGGCCGAGCGATTGAGCTACGCCCTCCACGGGGCAGGTAGTGCTGTGTACGGCTGTACGGCACGGAGGAGGTGGACCGGACTGTGTCGAGAGCGAGGGTGGCGCGGCGGATCGCAGCGGGTGCGGCCTATGGGGGCGGCAGTGTAGGGCTGCTCGGCGCGGCGACGGTGGGGCTGGTGCTGGCCGAGGTCCAGCTGGCGAAACGGCAGGTGGGCGGGGGCAAGGCGCCGGTCCCGCCGAGTGCGGACGGGCGGTACGGGGTGGCGTTCGCCGGCCCCTCCGATCCGTTGCGCTTCGTCCTGCTGGGTGACTCGACGGCGGCCGGCCAGGGTGTACGGAGAGCCGGCCAGACCCCGGGGGCGCTGCTGGCGTCCGGGCTGGCGGCGGTGGCCGAACGACCGGTGGATCTCCGGAACGTGGCCCTGCCGGGGGCCCGGTCGGACGATCTGGAGCGGCAGGTGTCCCTGGTGCTGGCCGATCCGTCGGGGGTGCCGGACGTCTGCGCGATCATGATCGGCGCGAACGACGTGACCCACCGGATGCCGGCGACACAGTCGGTGCGCTGTCTGAGCACGGCCGTACGGCGGCTGCGCACGGCCGGTGCGGAGGTCGTCGTGGGCACCTGCCCGGACCTGGGCACGATCGAGCCGGTCTACCAGCCGTTGCGGTGGCTGGCCCGGCGGGTGAGCCGGCAGCTGGCGGCGGCCCAGACGATCGGCGCGGTGGAACAGGGCGGGCGGACCGTCTCGCTGGGCGACCTGCTCGGTCCGGAGTTCGAGGCGAACCCCCGGGAGCTCTTCGGTCCCGACAACTACCACCCCTCGGCCGAGGGGTACGCGACCGCTTCGATGGCGATGCTGCCGACCCTGTGCGCGGCTCTCGGGCTGTGGCCGGAGTCCGACCACCTGGACGGTTCGCGCCGTGAGGGGATGCTGCCGGTCGCCAAGGCGGCCTCCCGCGCCGCACGGGAGGCCGGCACCGAGGTGACGGCGGCGCGCGCGCCCTGGGCCCTGCTCAAGCACCGCAGGCGCCGGCGCCTGCCCGCCCACACGGACCCGGTGCCGCACGACGGCGCGGGGACGGACGCGGACGGTGGGCCGATGCCGGAGCGCGGGTCGGGTGCGACATGGCGCCGGCCCGGGAACATTCCGGGAAACTGAGCGGTTGCTTAGAAAAGAGGTCCGCATCACATCGCCTGTTGGGTGACCTCAGCTATACGTCCGGGTAACTTCCAAGGCAGTCCAGCCTTCCTGCCTTCCAGCCCTCATGGAGCCGCGTGATGCCCGAAGCCGTGATCGTCTCTGCTGCCCGCTCGCCCATCGGCCGGGCCTTCAAGGGGTCCCTCAAGGATCTGCGCGCGGACGACCTGACCGCGACCGTCATCCGGACGGCGCTGGCCAAGGTCCCCGAGCTGGACCCGAAGGACATCGACGACCTGATGCTCGGCTGCGGCCTTCCCGGCGGCGAGCAGGGCAACAACCTGGGCCGCATCATCGCCGTACAGATGGGGATGGACCACCTCCCCGGCTGCACGGTCACCCGCTACTGCTCGTCCTCGCTCCAGACCAGCCGCATGGCACTGCACGCCATCAAGGCAGGCGAGGGCGACGTCTTCATCTCCGCCGGCGTCGAGATGGTGTCCCGCTTCGCCAAGGGCAACTCCGACAGCCTGCCGGACACGCACAACCCGTTCTTCGCCGACGCCGAGGCACGCACCGCCGCCCGCGCCGAGCAGGAGGGCACGAGCTGGACCGACCCGCGCGAGGAGGGCCTCGTCCCGGACGCGTACATCGCGATGGGGCAGACCGCCGAGAACCTGGCCCGGATCAAGGGCGTCACCCGCCAGGACATGGACGAGTTCGGCGTGCGGTCGCAGAACCTCGCCGAGGAAGCCATCAAGAACGGCTTCTGGGAGCGCGAGATCACCCCCGTGACGACGCCGGACGGCACGGTCGTCTCGAAGGACGACGGCCCCCGCGCCGGCGTCACCCTGGAGGGCGTGCAGGGCCTGAAGCCGGTGTTCCGCCCCGACGGGCTCGTCACCGCCGCCAACTGCTGCCCGCTCAACGACGGCGCCGCCGCACTGGTGATCATGTCCGACACCAAGGCGCGCGAGCTGGGCCTGACCCCGCTGGCCCGCATCGTCTCGACGGGCGTCTCCGGCCTGTCCCCCGAGATCATGGGCTACGGCCCCGTCGAGGCCAGCAAGCAGGCGCTCAAGCGCGCGGGGCTGACCATCGACGACATCGACCTGGCCGAGATCAACGAGGCGTTCGCCGCCCAGGTCATCCCCTCCTACCGTGACCTCGGCCTGCCGCTGGACAAGGTCAACGTCAACGGCGGCGCGATCGCCGTCGGCCACCCCTTCGGCATGACCGGCGCCCGCATCACCGGCACGCTGATCAACAGCCTGCAGTTCCACGACAAGCAGTTCGGCCTGGAGACGATGTGCGTGGGTGGCGGCCAGGGCATGGCCATGGTCATCGAGCGGCTGAGCTGAGCCGCCGCTGAGGGTAGGGGTGGCCTGAGGAACGAAGGCGGCACCTGCCCGCAGCGGAGGCGAAGCGAACGCGACCAGCAATGCGAGCGACTGAGCTGAGCCGCCGCTGAGGGGCCCCGTTGAATCGAGCCGAGCTCCTATCGTGACCGAATCTCCCCCAGGATGTGATCTGTGTCCCGGGGGAGAGTCGTTTCTGCAGGTCACACCAGCCACAGAGCTAAACACCAGGCCCAAAGACCTGTCCAATTCGTGACGTAATGCACTGACAGCAGGCATCGGTACAGGACAAGCTGATGTAGGAAGTCGGGGGTGTCGATTGAAACCGGGAGTATGTCAGTGAGCGCCATGCCGTTTGCCCTGTTGCTGACCACCGCCGCTGCCACGGCCGTCGGCGCCGCCGCTCTGCACGCTGCTCACGGGCTGCGCAAGCAGGTCACGGCCCTGCGCACGGAGCTGGCGGAGGGACGCGGCCCGCACGCGTCCGTGCCCGAGCAGCTGAACCGGAGCGCCGGCACATCCGCCGAGGAGATACGCGCGGCGGTCGCCGACGCGCTCGCCGAGGAGCGGGAGCGGGAGCTCGCCGAGGCCCGTGCCTTCTGGGCGGCCCAGGAAGCACGCGACGCCGCCGATGCCCCGTCCCTGCTGGGCGGGCTCGGTGAGGACGTCCCGTTCTTCATGCCCCGCCAGACCGACTTCGCGGGCCTGGAGGCGATGGACCTGGAAGCGGGTGACGCCCTGGACGAGCTCGCCGAGCTGGCGGAGCTCACCGACATGCCCGAGGTCATCGAATACGCGGAGTACGCCGAGGACTCCCCCGAACTGGCCGCGGCCCGTCGCCGCCACCCGTCACACCCGGACTTCGTCCCCGTACAGACACCCGTCGTCACCGACCATGAGCGTACCGTGAACCGGCTGGAACGGCTCGCGGACACCGGTACGGAGCTCACCGACGTGCGGCCGGGTCCCCTCGGGACGCTCGACGTGTACGTCTTCGCCGACGGCACCACGCTCTGCATGACCCCGGGCCACCGGGAGACCGCCGAGCGGCTCGCCGACTCGCTGCGCTCCGGTGAGCAGCCGGTGCTGCTGGGCGGTTCGGGAGTCTCCGGCGCCTACGCGCTGACCTTCTCGTGCGGCGAGGAGAACGTCTACATCCTCGCCGACCGCGTCATCGCCTCGTTCTAGGGCCTGAACGCCCGCTCCGCCGCCTCCTCGACACACCGCACGGCCTCGTCCAGCTCCTGGGACGAGGCCGTTTCCAGTGCCACGGCCAGGTCCCGCCCGGCGACGGCGAGCTGGTCGCCGACCGCGAATATCCCGGCGTCGGGCATGGTCCTCGGCTCCCGGTCCGGGGCCTCGGCCCGCTGGGCCCGGGCGGACAGCTCCCTCGCCGTCGCCAGGGCCTCGGCGGCCGTACCGCGCTGCAGCCGGCTCTGCGGGGTACTCCGCAGCCGGTCGGCGAAACGGTCCACGGCGGTGATCAGAGGCGTCGTATCAAGCACGCCGTGACCCTACGCGCCCCCGCGGGACGGTTGCCAACGCGCCGGTGCCCGGGCACGGTGCCGGGAACCCCGCGACGACGAAACGGGACGGCCCGCAGGCGATGAGCCTGCGGGCCGTCCCGTCGTCGTCGTGCCTACGGGTCAGTCGTTCCCGTTGAGGATGGAGAGCAGACGCAGCATCTCCAGGTAGATCCACACCAGGGTCAGGGTGAGGCCGAAGGCCGCCAGCCAGGACTCCTCGCGCGGTGCGCCGTAGTTGATGCCGTCCTCGACCTGCTTGAAGTCCAGGGCCAGGAAGCACGCGCCGAGGATGACGCCGATGACTCCGAAGAGGATGCCCAGACCACCGCTGCGGAAGCCGAGGCCGTCACCGCCGCCGAACACGCTGAACAGCAGGTTGACCATCATCAGGAGCACGAAGCCCACGGCCGCGGCCATCACGAAGCCGTAGAAGCGGCGGGTGACGCGGATCCAGCGCATCTTGTACGCGATGAGGACACCGGCGAAGACACACATGGTGCCCATCACCGCCTGCATCACCGTGCCGGGGCTGATGTAGGTGCTGACCGTGCTGGAGATCACTCCGAGGAAGACACCCTCGAAGGCCGCGTAGGCAAGGATCAGCGCCGGCGCGGGCTTGCGCTTGAAGGACTGGATGATCGCGAAGACGAACGCGATCAGGGCCGCGCCGATGGCGATGCCGTAGGACTTGCCGAGATTGGCCTCGTCGACCGGCAGCAGGGCCCAGGAGAGCGCGGCGGTGAGCACCACGGTGCCCAGCGTCATGGCCGTACGCGTGACGACGTCGTCGATCGTCATCGCGCCGGAGCGCGCGGGCGCCTGCGGGGCGCCGTACTGGGTGTCCTGCTGGGCGTAGGGGTTCGTGGCGTACGGGTTCGCGGCGGTGCCCTGCGCGTACGGGTTGGCACCCGCTGCGGGGGCCCCGGCCTGCGGCGCCGCGTTGAAGCCCGCGTAGCCGTTGTCGCGGCTGAACCCCCGTCGCGAGAAGACCGGGTTGCTGCTCCTCATTTCACTCCTCCATGGCCACCTCGCGCGGCCTTGCGTCAAGAGTAATGGGTAGGCAAAAGAATCACCCTAGTACCGGAGGAGGATCTTCATGGGAGCCGGTGGCCGTGATCCCTCCGGTGCGGTACGGAAACACTCGTACCCTCCGGGTGAATCCGCAAAAGGGCGGCGCGGGCTGCGGCCACGCGTGCCGGCTGTCAGCGCTGTCCGTGCACGGCCTTGATGAGGTCCGCGATGGTGGACCGGGCCTCGCCGTCACGCTCCTCGTCGATCGCTTCGAGAGCGGCGGCGGCCGCCTCCCGGACATGGTGCGGAAGCCCTTCGGCCGCCGTGAGGCGGTAGGCGGCCTCACGGCGCGCCGTGCG
Source organism: Streptomyces sp. NPDC079167 (assembly GCF_040686735.1). Taxonomy (NCBI): domain Bacteria; kingdom Bacillati; phylum Actinomycetota; class Actinomycetes; order Kitasatosporales; family Streptomycetaceae; genus Streptomyces; species Streptomyces sp. NPDC079167. The sequence goes on from NZ_JBFBLO010000010.1 coordinate 85,707, forward strand.
CTCGGCGGGGTCCACCGCGTCGGGGCCGGCCAGCGGGAAGACGGATGCCCCGTAGGCGGAGATCCCCAGCACCACGGCGTCGCCGATCCCGTCGGCGTACCCGCGCGCGGCGGCCCTCCCCTGGCCCTCCCGAATGCTCGCGATCATGCGCCGGCGGAACAGGACCGCCCCCAGGGCGGCGCCGCCTCCCACGGACAGGGCGCACGCGAAGGCCAGGAACGGACCGTCCCAGGCGAATCCGGTGAACGCCCCCAGACCTGTGAGCGCGACCGTCCATCCGATCGCCGTCCGAGTGCTCATGTGCTCGGGTGTGGTGTCCATGACCGGAGTGTCCCAGCCGGCCGCCCACGCCCCGGCGGGGGGTGCGCGCGTACGCGCACTCGTCTCCGACCGCCGACGAGGCGACCGGGGCAACCGGGGCAACCGGGGCAACCGGGGCAACCGGGGCAACCGACCGGCTACGTACCGTGACGGTACGGAGGGTGTCGCGCCCAGCATGCAATGCGAGGGCCTGGAAGTTGACAGCTGAAGTACCGTGCGGCCGCCCGGGCTCCACCGACCGTGCGGTGGTGCCCGGAGCCGGACTCGAACCGGCACGCCCCCGAGGAGGCAGCGAGGTTTAAGCTCGCCGTGTCTGCATTCCACCACCCGGGCGTGGGCGCGCGGCTCCGCTTTGGCACAAGACCCTATCCGGGGGCGTCCCTCGAACAGCGGAACATCCACTCGATGTTGTCTTATTTTATTGACCGTGTGAGGGACCGTCAGACACCGGGCACCGCATCAGCACACGCCCCGCCCGGTCGGGGGGTACGAACCCCGGCAAACGGGAATGACGGAAAGTCGCCGCACCCGCACGGCCCAATACGCCATGGGCCGCGCCACCGTTCGCCAGGGCCCGCCACCTCAGCGGTCGACGGTGTCGTTGACGCACCGGAGGACCGGCCGCGAGCCCAGCGCCTCCGGGTCCTCCAGCACCGCGCCCGTGACATGGAACACGGCACTCTCACCGGGCAGCAGAGTGACGAGCATGTCGTCCACCTCCGCCGCCGGATCCAGCCGGTCGGGGAAGAGCGCGAGATCGCGCAGCAGGGTCCGCGCCGTCACCGTGACCCGGTAACCGATGCCCGATTCGTCACCCTGGGTGACCGTGGCGTGATACCGCGCCGGCGGCAGCGCGAGCCGGGTGTCCTCCTCGTAGAACTCCACCAGCCGCTGTCCGCCCAGCTCCGCCACCAGCACCTCGCGGGCGCTGTCGTCCGGGTCGGCGACCGCGGACGGCAGGGGCACACGGGTGACGCCCCGGGCCGCCGTGTCCACTTCGACCACCTCCTCGGCCAGGACCTCGCCCTCCAGTGAGCGCCGGGTCAGCCGCAGCGTGCCCTCCCACGGGCGGGCGGAGTCGTTGACCAGGTGCAGTGCCCCGTCCCGTACGGCCATCAGCCGGTCCGCGTACACCGCGCGCAGGGCGTACCAGAGCGGCTTGCGGCGGCCGTCCCCGTCGACGGCCGCCCAGGAAACGACCGGCCAGCAGTCGTTGAGCTGCCACACGACCGAGCCCATGCAGTACGGGCTGTGCGAGCGGAAGTGGCGGATGCCGAAGGCGACCGCGCGGGCCTGGTTCAGCTGGGTGAGCCAGTGCCAGTCGTCGAAGCCGGACGGCTGCGGGAGATGGTCCCCCAGGCCCCGCGACAGCTTGGCGTCGCCGTCCTCCGCCTTCTGGTGGTGGGCGAGCAGCGGGGCGTCCGGGGCGAGCGGGCCGCTGACGGCGCGGCGCAGCGTGGCGTACGCGGGCGGGCCCTGGAAGCCGAACTCGGCGACGAAACGGTGGGCGGTGTCGGCGTAGTGCCGGTAGTCGACCCGGTTCCACACCTCCCAGAGGTGGACCGTCCCCCGGGCCGGGTCGTTCGGGGGCAGCTCCGGGGATCCGGAGTAGGGCGACCCCGGCCAGTACGGACGGGAGGGGTCGGTCTCGGCACAGAGGGCCGGCAGCAGCTCGTGGTAGTAACCGTGGCCCCAGGTGCGGCCCTCCAGCTTCTCCTGCCACCCCCAGTCCGCGTGGCCCTCCAGGTTCTCGTTGTTCCCGCACCACAGCACCAGCGAGGGGTGCGGGGCGAGCCGGACGAGGTTCTCGCGTACCTCCGCGGCCACCTCGTCGTACAGCGGCTGCTCCTCCGGGTAGGCCGCGCAGGCGAACGGGAAGTCCTGCCAGACGAGCAGCCCCTTCTCGTCGCACAACTCGTAGAAGTCGTCGCTCTCGTAGAGGCCGCCGCCCCAGACTCGGATGAGGTTGACGCCTGCGGCGACCGCCTGGTCGAGACGGTCCGAGACCCGCTGCCGGGTGATCCGGGCGGGGAAGCAGTCGTCGGGGATCCAGTTCACCCCGCGTACGAAGACGGGCTCGCCGTTGACGGAGATGCGGAACGCCTCACGTTCCAGGGTGACTCCACGGAAGCCGGTCCTGCCGGTCCAGGCGACCTCCTCGCCCAGGCGGACGGTGACGTCGTACAGGGGCTGCTCGCCGTGGCTGTGCGGCCACCAGAGCTCGGCGTCGGGGACCGGGAGGGTGACCGTGACACGGTGCTCGTCGTCCGAGGCGATGAAGGCGGCGGACGCGCCGACCACCTCGACCGAGCCCGACAGCGCCGCGCGGCCGTCGTGCTCCACCTCCAGGGTGACCGCCAGGCGCGGCACCCCGTCCCCGTCCAGGTCGCCGATGACCTTCACCCCGGCGATGCGCGGGCCGGTCCAGGACTCCAGCGCGACCGGCCGCCAGATGCCGGAGGTGACGAGGGTCGGCCCCCAGTCCCAGCCGAAGTTGCAGGCCATCTTGCGGATGAAGGCGTACGGCTCGGCATACGCGCCGGGCCGGTCGCCCAGCTTCTCGCGCATCGCCTCGGCGTAGGTGTACGGGGCGGTGAAGCGTACGGCGAGGGTGTTGGTGCCCTCGCGCAGCAGCGGCCGGACGGGGAAGCGGTAGCCGCGGTGCTGGTTGGCGGTCGAGCCGACCTCGGTGCCGTTGAGCAGGACCGTGGCGACGGTGTCGAGGCCGTCGAAGCACAGGTCGGTGAACTCGTGGCCGTCGGCTGACCACTCGAACGCGGTGCGGTACGTCCAGTCGGTGCGGCCGATCCAGCCGAGCCGGCTCTCGTTGTCGTCCAGGTAGGGGTCGTCGATCAGCCCCGCGGCCAGCAGGTCGGTGTGGACGCAGCCGGGGACGGTCGCCGGGACGCCTCCTGCGGGGAGCCCCACGGGCACGGGGCCGTCGGCGACGAGGGTCCAGCCGTCGTGCAGGGGGAGGTGGCGGGGCATCACGCGGACGTCCTTCCGCAGTCGGGGAGCCCGGCGCAGGCGACGAAGTGGCCCGGCTCGGTCTCGTACAGGTCGCTGTCCCCCGCGCCCCCTTCGTGGAAGGCGCAGGCCCCCACGGGTTCGGCGGACGTCCAGGGCTGGTTCAGCCGTGGCACCGCGGCCAGGAGTGTGCGGGTGTAGGGGTGGAGGGGGTTGCCGAACACCTTCTGTGTGTCGCCGCGTTCGACGACGCGGCCGTTCCTCAGGACCACCGTCCTCTCGGCGAGGTAGGTGCCGAGCGAGAGGTCGTGGGTGATGTAGAGGACGCCCAGGCCGCGTTCCTTCAGTCCGGCGAGGAGGTTGAGGACGTCGATGCGGGTGGAGGCGTCGAGCATGCTGGTGATCTCGTCGGCGACCAGGAAGCGCAGATCGAGCAGGAGCGCGCGGGCGATGAGCAGGCGCTGCAGCTGGCCGCCGCTGAGCTGGTGCGGGTAGCGGCCGAGCACCTGCCCGGGGTCCAGGCGCACGTCCCGTACCGCCTTCTCCACGCGGTCGGACCACTCCTTGTCGGAGACACCCGGGTGGTAGGCGCGGCGGACGAGGGCGAAGACGCGGTCGGCCTTGAAGACGGGGTTGTAGCAGCTGAAGGGGTCCTGGAAGACGCCCTGGACCCGGCGGTAGAAGTCCTTGCCGGGCCTGACCTGTTCGCCGTCCAGGGTGAGGCTGCCGGAGCTGACCTGGGTGAGGCCCAGCACCATGCGGCCGATGGTGGACTTGCCGCTGCCGCTCTCGCCGATGAGGGAGACCAGTTCGCCTGGTGCCGCCGAGAAGGACACCTGGTCGACGGCGGTGGTGGAGCCGCCTCCGAAGGCGCCGGCCCGGAAGGTCTTGGTGACACGGTCGAGGGTCAGCATCAGGCCGCCTTCCAGCATGCGACGGTGTGGCGGGGAGCTACCTCGACGACCGGGGGTTCCTCGGCGCACCCGCTGTCGGCGAGCGGGCAGCGGGCGCGGAAACGGCAGCCGGCGGGCGGATTCAGCAGCGAGGGCGGGGAGCCCTCGATGCCGCTGAGCGGCTTGTCCTTGTACCGGGCGCCCACCTGCGGCAGCGAACCGATCAGCATCTTCGTGTACGGGTGGCGGGGCGCGGTCGTCAGCGCCTTCGTGGGGGCCTTCTCGGCGAGCTTGCCCGCGTACATCACCATGATCGAGTCGGCGATGTGCGAGGTCAGCCCGAGGTCATGGGTCACGAAGATCATGCTGGTGACCAGGCCCCTGTCACGGAGACCCGTGAGGGCTCCCACCACCGCCTGCTGGTTGGAGACGTCCAGGGCCGAGGTGACCTCGTCGGCGATGAGGACGGACGGGTCGAGCAGCGTGGAGATCACCATGACGGCGCGCTGCTTCATGCCTCCGGACAGCTCGATCGGATAGCGGTCCAGGACGTCCCGCTCCAGACCGACCAGGGCGAGCCGGCGGTGGAGTTCGTCCGTGTCCACGCTCACTCCGCGCGAGGCGAGGAGCTCGCGGATCATGCGGCCGATGCGGCGGGTCGGGTTGAGCGCGCTCATCGAGTACTGGGGGACGAGCGAGATCTTGTGGAAGCGGTAGGCGTTCATCGCCCGGTCGTCGGCCAGCGGCAGTTCGTCGCCGTCCAGCGTCACCGTGCCGCCCACGTGCCGCATCCGGCCGTCGAGCCGGATGAGGGACTTGCCCAGGGTGGTCTTGCCGCAGCCGGACTCGCCCGCCAGGCCCAGGATCTCGCCGTCCGCCAGGTCGAAACCGACGCCGTCCAGGGCCCGGACCTCGCCACGCAGCGTGCGGTAGTGGACCCGCAGATCGTTGACGGTCAGGGTCATGAGCTCAGGACTCCCTCAGCTTCGGGTTGAAGACCTCGTCGAGGCCCACGTTGGCGACATAGAGCGCTCCGACGATCGCGGTGATCCCGGCGCCCGGCGGAACGAACCACCACCACATGCCGAGTTGGAGCGCGCTCCACTGCTGGGCGCTCTGCAGCATCAGGCCGAGCGAGACGCCCTCGGTCGGGCCGAGCCCGATGAAGTCCAGCGAGGAGGCGATGAGGATGGACCCGCCGAAGAGCAGGATGAACGTCATGAAGAGGTACGAGCTCATGTTGGGCGCGATCTCGCGGAACACGATCCGCCAGGTGCCGCTCCCGCTGAGCCGGGCCAGGTCGACGAACTCCCGGGTGCGCAGCGAGAACGTCTGCGCCCTGATCGCCCTGGCCGCCCAGGGCCATGAGGTCAGTCCGATGAACAGGCCCTGCACGGCGACGCTGCGCACCCCCATGTAGGCGTTGATGATCAACAGGACGGCGAGGGCGGGGATCACCAGCACGACGTTGGTGACCATGTTGAGGATCTCGTCGACGACACCGCCCCGGTAGCCGGCGAGGAAGCCGACGACCATGGCGATGACGGCGGCGATGGCCCCGCCGACGACGCCCACCAGGAAGGTGGCGCGCAGCCCGTGCACGAACTGGGCGTACACGTCCTGGCCGAAGGTGGTGGTGCCCATCCAGTACGTGCCGTCCGGCGCGGACGCCTGCGGGCCCACGTACTCGTTGGGGTTGCCGTTGTCGAGCAGCATCGGGCCCACGACGCCGATCGCGAGCAGGATGACGACGAGGGTCACGCCGATGATCAGCTTGGGGTTGCGCACCGCGTAGTGCAGCGACTCGCGGCCCGGCTTGGCCACGGGTGCCCCGGCCGAGGCGGCCTCGGGTGCCGGGTCGGGCAGTGTGCTCATGACGTGCCTCCTGCCATGCCCGTACGGGTGCGGGGGTCGACGACGACGTACACGATGTCGATGAGGAAGTTGGCGATCAGGACGCCGATGACGATGAACAGGAACGCGCCCTGGAGCAGGAAGAAGTCCTGGTTCTGGATCGCCGCCAGGATCAGTGAGCCGAGCCCCGGATAGGCGAAGACGATCTCGGTGACGAGCGCCCCCGCGACCAGCACACCGAGCTGGAGCGCCAGGCCGGTGACCTGGGGCAGGACGGCGTTGCGGAAGGCGTAGCGGCGGATGAGCCGCTGAGGGGCGCCGAGGGCGGAGAGGTAGGAGGAGTAGTCGGACTCCAGCTCGTAGATGATCATGTTGCGCATGCCGATGGCCCAGCCGCCCAGTGCGACGAGGAAGAGCGACAGGAACGGCAGCACCCAGTGGTGCAGCGCGTCGATGACGAAGCCGCCGTTCCAGCCGGGCTGGATGTCCAGGCTGTAGCCCCCCGATATGGGGAACCAGCCGGCCTTCGCCCCCAGCGCCCAGGCGAGGATGACGGCGATCCACATGTACGGCATGGCGGTCAGCAGATAGCCGGCCGGCAGCACGGTGTTGTCGAGGACCTTGCGGCGGGCGGAGAGCGCGCCGATCCAGTTGCCCACGAACCAGCTGAGCAGGACGGCCGGGATCATCAGGCCGAGCGTGTACGGGAGCGCGTCGAGCAGGACGTCTCCGACGGGCGTGGGGAAGACGAAGACGGAGATACCGAAGTCGCCCTGGAGCAGCGCACCCCAGAAGTGGAGGTACTGCTGCCACAGCGGCTCGTCGAAGCCGAACAGGTTGTTGTAATAGGTGCGCATCGCCTCGGCGGCCTCCGGCTGCGAGACACGGGCGCGGGCGACCATGGCGGAGACCGGGTCACCGGGCATGAAGCGCGGGATCATCCAGTTGACGGTGACGGCGACGACGAACGTCAGTGCGTAGATGAGAAGTTTGCGGGCGAAATAGCGGCGCAAGGGTGCTCCCCTGGTGGAGAGCCCCGCCGTACGCGCGCGGTCAGGTGCGCGCGCACGGCGGGGCGGTCATGGAGTCGGTCCCTCTTACTTGGCGGGCTTCAGCTGCGTGAGCGTCTCGAAGCCGCCCATCTCCAGCCAGTTGCGCCACAGGGCCGGCGCGGTCCTGGGAGCTCCCTCGGCGTCCGAGGGCCAGTTCGTCCAGGTGCCGGTGGTGGACTGCGACCAGAGGCCGTTGTACCAGAGCGGGATGATGGGCATCTCGGTCAGCTGGATGTCCTGGATCTTCGACACGGCGGCCTTCATGCCCGCCGTGTCGTCGGTCTTGACCCCGCCGAGTTCCTGCACCAGCTTCCAGGCCTCCTCGTTCTCGTAGCGACCGAAGTTCACCGTGTTCTGCTGCTTCTGGACCGGCAGCTGGAAGATGTAGTCGTAGTACGTCCACGGGGTGTTGGACAGCTGGCGCTCGTTGTTGATCACGAGGTCGAAGTCGCCCTTGCCGCGCCGCTCGTTGAGGGCGTTCTGGTCGGGGAACTCGGTGGTGACCTTGATGCCCGCGTCCTTGGCCCCGGCGGCGATGACCTTGGCCGCCTCCATCCAGTCGGTCCAGCCGGAGGGCACGGCCAGCTTCAGGCTGAGGGCCTTGCCGTCCTTGTTCTCGACGAAGCCGTCGCCGTCCTCGTCCCGGTAGCCGGCCTCCGCGAGCTCCTTCTTCGCCGCGGCGGCGTCGTGCGTGAAGCCCTTCTCCGCGATGAGGGCCTTGTCGTCGAACTGCTCCCACTGCGGCAGCAGGCCGGTCGGGGAGGCCGGCTTGACCAGGTCGCCGTACACACCCTTGACGATCTTCCCGGTGTCGACGGACGCGGCGAGCGCCCGGCGGAAGGCCGCGTCGTCCATCGGCTTCTTGGTCGTGTTGGGCACCAGCCAGGCGGTGTTGGCCGAGAGCATGTACGGGGCCTTGTCGTAGTACGACACGACCTTCTTGCTCTTGATCAGCGAGGACGCGCCGGGCAGGAAGTTGTTGCTGAGGTCAAGCTGGCCCTGACCCAGCTGACCGATCACCACTTCGTTGCTCGGGTTGGAGACGTCGACGATGTAGCGGGGCGCAGGCGTCATGCTCAGCGCCTCGGTGCCCCACCAGTCCTCGCGCCGCTCCCAGACGACCCGGTCCTGGGACTTGCTCTTCAGCTTGTACGCCCCGGTGCCGACCGGCTTGTCGTTGACGCCGTTGAGAATGTCCTCGTCGGTGCGCGAACCCCAGACGTGCTCCGGGACGATCGGCTGGCCGTAGAGGGTGTAGTCCCACTCCTGGTAGCGGGCCTCCTCGAAGGTGAAGCGGACCGTGGAGTCGTCCACCGCCTTCGCGTCGGACAGCCAGCTCCACAGCGAGTGGAAGGCGGCGGCCTCGATCTTGCCCAGCCCGTAGGAGTACGCCACGTCCTTGGCGGTGAGCGGCTTGCCGTCGGCCCAGGTGATGCCCTGGCGCAGCTTCACCTCGTACGTCTTGTCGCCGGTCCAGCTGCCGGACTCGGCGAGCCAGGGCGTCAGCTTCCCCTCGTTCGGGTCGAAGTGGAACAAGGTCTCGTAGACCAGTCCCTTGGTGCCGGTCGCGTGGTCCCAGTTGCGCAGCGGGTTGTAGTTGGCCGGAGGCCCCCACTGGGTGCCGGTCGTGTAGAGCGTCTCGTTGCGCGGCAGCGAGCCGCCCTTGCCGACCGCCCCGCCGGTGCCGCCCGCCCCCGAACCGCCCCCCGTGCATGCGGTCGCGGCGAGCGTGAACACGGCGAGCGCGGTGGTGACCCGCAGCCGGGTACGCGTACCCATAGCCCCTCCTTTTCCCCCGCCGTCCCTGCTGAGCGGAGTCACTGAACCGGGTAAGTGCCGTGAAGGTATGGGGGCGCCGGACCGGTGTCAAGAGTGCGGGAGCGCTCCCATTCGAGCAATTCCACCGCAGTCCTGGAGTGGTCTGGACCGCGCGGGGGAAGACCCAGGTCAGGGGTGTGCGGCAGGCCGGTCCGAGATGCACACCCGGGAGCGAACCGGTTAAGCTGGGCCACATGTCCAAACTCCGCCCCACGATCGCCGACATCGCACGCCGCGCCGGGGTGTCGAAGGTCGCGGTGTCGTACGCCCTGAACGACCGCCCCGGGGTCTCCCCCGCGACCCGCGCGTCCATCAAGGCCATCGCGAAGGAGATCGGCTGGCGCCCCAACAGCGCGGCCCGCGCGCTCACCCGTGCCCGCGCCGACACCGTGGGGCTCGCGCTGTCCCGGCCCGCCCGGATGCTGGGGGTGGAGCCGTTCTTCATGGAGCTGATAAGCGGCATCGAGACGGAGCTGTCCGCGCGTGGCCGCGCACTGCTCCTCCAGGTCGTCGCCGACCCTGTGCAGGAGCTGGAGGTGTACCGCCGCTGGTGGGGCGAGGGCCGGGTGGACGGGGTGTTCCTCGCCGATGTGCGCTCCCCCGACCCCCGCATCGAGGGCGTCGCCGAGCTGGGCATGCCCGCGGTCGTGATCGGCCACCCCTCGGCGGCCGGCTCCCTCACCCCCGTCTGGTCGGACGACTCGGCGGCCCTGCGGGAGACCCTGGCGTATCTGTCCGCGCTCGGCCACCGCTCCGTCGCCCGGGTGGCCGGGCTGCCCGAGCTGATCCACACCCAGCTGCGCGACCGTGCCCAGCGCGAGATCAGCGCCGAACTCGGTCTGGACGATCCGGTGGTGGTGCACACCGACTACTCAGGCGACGAGAGCGCACGCGCCACCCGCGGACTCATCAGCTCGTCCGCGCGGCCGACCGCCGTCATCTACGACAACGACATCATGGCCGTCGCCGGGCTGTCGGTCGCGCAGGAGATGGGGCTGGACGTCCCCGCCGACCTCTCGCTCGTCGCCTGGGACGACTCCCAGCTCTCCCGCGTCGTGCGTCCCCCGCTGACCGCGCTGAGCAGGGACATCCCCGCATACGGAACCCACGCGGCCCGTACGCTGCTGGCGCTGGTGGCCGACGGCTCCGCCCCCGGTTTCGAGGACGCGGCGGCCCGCCTGGTGCCCCGCGGGTCGACCGCCCCGCCCCGCTGAGCGGCCCGGGGACTCAGGGGCGCTCTCCTACCTCAGGACTACGCCACCGCCCGGCGGGTGCGACTCAAGGGGGCCCCGGGAACGGGCACGGGGGCTGACGACCCGGCGCCCGACGGCGGCGAGGATGGAGAAGTCCCCGTGAAGCTGTCGCACGAACCAGGAGTACCCCTGTGACCACCACCACCGTTCACCGCACCACCGCGGTCGCCGCCCGCGCCACGGAGCTGTCGAAGGTCTACGGCGCGGGTGAGACCCAGGTGATCGCCCTCGACCGGGTGAGCGTGGACTTCCCGCAGGGTGAGTTCACCGCGATCATGGGCCCGTCAGGGTCCGGGAAGTCCACGCTCATGCACTGCGTGGCCGGTCTCGACAGCTTCAGCAGCGGCTCCGTGCGCATCGGCGAGACCGAGCTCGGGACGCTGAAGGACAAGCAGCTCACGCAGCTGCGCCGGGACAAGATCGGCTTCATCTTCCAGGCCTTCAACCTGCTGCCTACGCTGACCGCCCTGGAGAACATCACCCTGCCGATGGACATCGCCGGCCGGAAGCCCGACGCCGCCTGGCTCCAGAAGGTCATCGACATGGTGGGCCTCTCCGAGCGGCTGAAGCACCGCCCCACGGAGCTCTCCGGCGGCCAGCAGCAGCGTGTCGCGGTCGCCCGCGCCCTGGCCTCGCAGCCGGAGATCATCTTCGGTGACGAGCCGACCGGAAACCTCGACTCCCGCTCCGGCGCCGAGGTCCTCGGCTTCCTGCGCAACTCGGTGCGCGAGCTCGGCCAGACCGTGGTGATGGTGACCCACGACCCGGTGGCCGCCTCCTACGCCGACCGCGTGGTGTTCCTGGCGGACGGCGCGGTCGTCGACCAGATGCTGAACCCCACCGCCGACGGGGTCCTCGACCGGATGAAGGCGTTCGACGCGAAGGGCCGCACCAGCTGACGTCCCAGAGGCTGTCGCCCCACCCTTCCGCACTCCGAACTCCCTCCAGGAATTGACGACATGTTCCGTACCGCCGTGCGCAACGTCCTTGCGCACAAGGCCAGGCTGCTGATGACCGTGCTCGCCGTGATGCTCGGCGTCGCCTTCGTCTCCGGCACCCTGGTCTTCACCGACACCCTCGGCAACGCCTTCCGCAACCAGTCGGCCAAGAACTACGACAAGGTGGCCGTCGCCGTCACCACCTGGGCCGAGCGCGGCGACGAGGAGACCCCCGCCGTCGACGAGGCCACACTCGGCAAGATCCGGAAGCTGGACGGCGTGGCCGAGGCCACGGGGCGGGTCTCCGGATTCGCCGGCGTCGCCGACACCGACGGCAAGCTCATCGGCAACGGCTGGTCCAACACCGGTTCCAACTTCTCCCCGGGAACGGACGGCAAGGACAGCCAGTACACGTTCACCGAGGGCACCGGCCCGGTCGAGGCCGGGCAGATCGCCCTCGACAGGGCCTCCGCGGACAAGGGTGACTACCGCGTCGGCGAGAAGGTGCGGGTCGCCACGAACGGGCCGGTGAAGGAGTACACCCTCTCCGGGATCTTCACCACGGAGGACGGCGCCGTGAACGCGGGCGGCAGCCTGGTCCTCTTCGACACGGAGATCGCCCAGCAGCTCTACCTGCGGCCCGGCGAGTTCAAGGACGTCACCGTGACCGCCGCGGCAGGCGCGTCCGACCAGCAGCTGCTGGACGCCGTCAAGCCCCTCCTCCCCGAGGACGCCGAGGCCAAGACGGGAGCGGCCCTCGCGGACGAGGAGGCCGAGATGACCGAGTCCGGCCTCAAGAGCCTCAACTCGATGCTGCTGGCCTTCGCGGGCATCGCGCTCTTCGTCGGTGTGTTCCTGATCGCCAACACGTTCACCATGCTCATCGCCCAGCGCACCAAGGAACTCGCCCTGATGCGCGCCGTCGGCGCCTCCCGCCGGCAGGTCAAGCGGGCCATCCTGCTCGAGGCGGGTGTGGTCGGCGTGATCGCCTCGGTGATCGGCTTCGTCCTGGGCGTCGGGCTCGCGACGGCGCTGCGCTCCGCGATGGGCATGTTCGGCGGTAAGATCCCGGCCGGTCCACTGGTCGTCTCCCCCACCGCGGTCGTCTCCGCCTTCGCCGTGGGCGTGCTGATCACCGTGTTCGCCGCCTGGCTGCCCGCCCGTCGCGCCGCCAAGATCCCGCCGGTGGCGGCGATGAGCAGCGTGCACGCGGTGGCCACCACCAAGTCGCTGGTCGTGCGCAACTCGTTCGGCGCGGTCATCACCCTCGCCGGATCCGCGCTGATCATCGCCGGTGCCGCCCAGGGTGACGAGAACGGCCGGTGGCTCATCGGCGGCGGGGCATTCCTCGCCCTCGTCGGTGTCATCGTGCTCATCCCGCTGCTCTCGCGGCCTGTCATCGCGCTCGCGCGTCCGCTGCTGGGGGGCGTGTTCGGGGTCTCCGGGAAGCTGGCCGCGCAGAACGCGGTCCGCAATCCGCGGCGTACCGGGGCCACCGCCTCCGCCCTCGCGATCGGACTCACCCTGGTCACCGGCATCTCCGTGCTCGGCGTCACGCTCGGCCAGGCCATCGACAAGATGACGACGGACAACATCCGGGCCGACTACATGGTCTCCATGGCCAGCGGCGACGCGCTCGACGAGTCGGCCCTCACCGCCCTGCGCAAGGCTGACGGCGTCACGGCGGCCACCCCCCAGCGGGCCGTCTGGCTCACCGTCGGCGACGAAGAGGGCGTCTCGGCCTCCGGAGTCACCCCGGGCGACGTGGAGAAGGTCTTCGACCTGAAGACGGTCTCCGGCTCGCTGTCGTCACTCAAGGACGGCGAGATCGCCGTCGACCGCAAGACCGCGAAGTCGCACGGCTGGAAGACCGGCGACAGCGTCCCGGTGACGTTCCAGGACGAGAAGAAGGAGACCCTGAAGGTCGGGGCGCTCTACGAGGGCAACGAGTTCCTCTCCCCCGTCCTGATCCCCGAGGACGTCGTCGACCCGCACGAGACCCTCGCCGACTTCCGCGAGGTCTGGCTGACCATGGACGGCGGCCAGAGCGAGGCCAACGAGAAGGCCGTGGTCGACGCGCTCGGCGACAACCCGGCGATGAGCGTCGTGGACCGCCAGGGCATCCGGGACATGTTCGGCGGGTTCATCAACACCGCGCTGAACATCATGTACGCGCTGCTGGCCATGGCCCTGGTCATCGCCGTACTCGGAGTCGTCAACACGCTGGCCATGTCGGTCTTCGAACGCCAGCAGGAGATCGGCATGCTGCGGGCCATCGGTCTCGACCGGCGCAGGGTCAAGCGCATGATCCGGCTGGAGGCCGTCGTCATCTCGCTCTTCGGAGCCGTGGTCGGGGTGGGCCTCGGTACGTTCCTCGGCTGGGCGATCGGCAAGAGCCTGTCCGCCTCGATCCCGGGCTACGCCCTGGTCATCCCGTGGGACCGGCTCGCGGTCTTCCTGGTGCTGGCAGGGCTCGTGGGTGTGCTGGCCTCGCTGTGGCCGGCCCGGAGCGGCGCGAAGCTGAACATGCTGACCGCGATCAAGACGGAGTAGGCGTACGCGTGAGGGCCGGTACCCGCAGCCGCGGGTACCGGCCCTTCGGCGTTCCCGGATCAGGCGTCCGCCGACGCCGTCCAGTCGCGGGCGCGCAGCGGCATGGCCGAACCGCCGCCGTCCCGCGGCCGGACCGCGAGGATCTGGTTGACGCCGATCTTGTTGTGCTCGAAGGAGAGCGCCGAGGCGGCCATGTAGAGCCGCCACACCCTGGCCCGTCCGGGGGAGGTCGCCCGGACGGCCTCCTTCCAGTGCTTCTCCAGGTTGGCCACCCACTGACGCAGGGTCAGCGCGTAGTGCTCCCGGATCGCCTCGACGTCCCGGGCCTCGAAGCCGGCCTCCTCCAGGGTGGCGACGGTGCGGCCCACCGGGGCGAGCTCCCCGTCGGGGAAGACGTAGGAGTCGATGAACTCGTCGATGCGGTAGGCCGACTCGTCCTTCTCGGGCCGGCGGGCGATCTGGTGGTTGAGCAGCCGGCCGCCGGGCCTGAGGAGTGCGTAGAGGTCGTCGGCGTACTCACGGAAGCGGACCGAGCCCACGTGCTCGGCCATGCCGATCGAGGAGATGGCGTCGTAGGGGCCGTCCCTGACGTCCCGGTAGTCCTGGACCCGGATCTCGATCCGGTCGGTGAGGCCCTCCTCGGCGATGCGCTTGCGGGCGAAGGCGGCCTGTTCGGTGGAGAGGGTCACTCCGGTGACCCGGGCACCGTACTCACGGGCGGCGTGGATGGCCATGGAGCCCCAGCCGCAGCCGACGTCGAGGAGGCGGTCGTCCTCCTTGAGCGCGAGCTTGCGGCAGACGAGGTCGAGCTTGTCGCGCTGGGCGTCCTCCAGGGTGGAGCCCTCCTGCCAGTAGGCGCAGGAGTAGACCATGGAGGGGCCGAGGACCATCGCGTAGAAGTCGTTGCCCACGTCGTAGTGGTGGCTGATGGCTTCCTTGTCCCGGCGCTTGGTGTGCAGCGGCCCGGTGCGGCGCCGCACCTCCTCGGCGGGCGGGGGCGGCGGCGGATACGGGCCCGCCAGCTGGACGAGGCCGAGGGCGAAGGCCCGCACCCTGGGGTCGCGGACCGGGTGGACGGAGTCCTTCGCGTCGGCGCCCCGTTCCCAGAGCAGCGAGGCCAGGGCGTCCAGGGTCGCGTAGAGGTCACCGTCGACGTCGATCTCGCCGGCCACCCAGGCGCGGGCGAGACCCAACTCGCCCGGCTTCCACAGCAGTCGGCGCAGGGCGCGGCGGTGGCTCAGGACCAGGGCGGGGGCACCCGGCGGCCCGGATTCACTGCCGTCCCAGGCCCGGATCCGGACAGGCAGGGGTTCTCCCAGCAACTCTTCGGCAAGAGCGGTCAGCCGCGATGCGGCGTCGGCCATGGTGCACACCTCCGTGGTGGTGTTTCCGAACGTGCCTAAATTCGCATATACGCACCCGAACCGGGCCGCGACACCTCGGGGCCGCGGCGAGGTACACCAGCGTCAACGTCTTCCCGCGACCGCGCCATCCCATTCCCGGGCAATGGAAAGGCAAAATAGCTGCATTGGCCATCTAGTTGACGGAGGCCCGGAAAACGCCGGAGGGCCGCCCGCACCACGGACGGCCGGCCCGGAAAACGCCGGAGGGCCGCCCGCACCACGGACGGCCGGCCCGGAAAACGCCGGAGGGCCGCCCGCACCACGGATGGCGGACGACCCCTTCGGTTCCGTACAGGCGCTAGGAGGCCTTGGCCTTTTCGCCGGTCGTGCTCTTGTCGCCGTCGGCCTTGGCCGCGACGGGAGCGGGACTCGGCTTGGCGGCCTCGTAGAACTCCTCGCGCGGAGTCTCCATGGCGCCGAGCGAGACGACCTCGCGCTTCAGGAACATCGCAAGCGTCCAGTCCGCGAAGATCCGGATCTTACGGTTCCAGGTCGGCATGGCCATGCCGTGGTAGCCGCGGTGCATGTACCAGGCGAGACGGCCCTTTACCTTGATCTTCACCTTGCCCATGACGATCATCGCGACGCCCTTGTGCAGGCCGAGACCGGCGACCGCACCCTTGTTGGCGTGGCTGTACTCCTTCTGCGGGAAGCCCCGCATGCCGGAGATGACGTTGTCGCCGAGGACCTTCGCCTGGCGCAACGCGTGCTGGGCGTTCGGCGGGCACCAGGCGTTCGGGTTGCCGGCGCGGCGGCCGACCATGTCCGGCACCTGGGCGTTGTCGCCCGCGGCCCAGATGTAGTCGGTGCCCTGCACCTGGAGCTTCTCGGAGGTGTCCACGTGACCACGCGGGCCGAGCGGCAGACCGAAGCGGGCCAGCGCCGGGTTCGGCTTCACGCCGGCCGTCCACACGATCGTGCTGGAGTCGACCTCGAGGCCGTTCTTCAGCACCACGTGACCGTCGACGCAGGAGTCCATGGAGGTCGAGAGGTAGACCTCGACACCGCGGCTCTCCAGGTGCTCCTTGCCGTACGCGCCCAGCTTCGGGCCGACCTCGGGAAGGATCTTGTCGGCGGCGTCGACCAGGATGAAGCGCATGTCCTCGCGCTTCACGCTCGTGTAGTACTTCGCCGCGTCGCGCGCCATGTCCTCGACCTCGCCGATGGTCTCCGCACCGGCGAAGCCGCCGCCCACGAAGACGAACGTCAGCGCCTTGCGGCGGACGTCCTCATCGGTCGTCGAGTCGGCCTTGTCCAGCTGCTCGAGGACGTGGTTGCGCAGACCGATGGACTCCTCGATGCCCTTCATGCCGATGCCCTGCTCGGCGAGGCCGGGGATCGGGAAGGTGCGGGAGACCGCGCCCATCGCGATGACCAGGTAGTCGAAGGGCAGCTCGTAGGCCTCGCCGACGAGCGGCGCGACCGTGGCGACCTTGCGGTCCTGATCGATGGTCGTGACACGGCCGGTGAGAACCTCTGCCTTCGGCAGGACGCGTCGCAGCGGGACGACGACATGCCGAGGCGAGATGCTGCCGGCAGCAGCTTCGGGGAGGAAGGGCTGGTACGTCATGTACGAGCGCGGGTCGACGACCGTGACGGTCGCCTCCCCATACCGCATCTTCTTCAGAATGCGACGAGCTGCGTACAGGCCTACGTACCCACCGCCTACAACGAGGATCCTGGGACGCTCCGTGGTGCTCATGCCATCGAGTATCCACCCCCCTCGGGGGGCATGCTCGTGAGCCCCTTCACAAGGTATGCGCCACCCTCTGCTACACTTCGCCGCCCACGTGACCCAGGTCATGGTGCGGACGGGGAACCACGACGTTCCGGCGAACGTTGTTCACCACCTGTGAGCTGGCCCTTGAGCCCTGCGGCACGGTGAACCATCCGCCGGGGACACCCCGTCGCCACACCCCCGAAACGCTCCCGCAGCACATCCGCACGGGCCTCCGGGCGGCCCGCACGGCCCTCCGGGAGCAGAACTTCGCCCGGCAGGGCCGAATTCCTTGTGAAGAAGTTCACGAAGTTTGTCGGGGCGCCTCGCGAAAGCCCCCTCCGTACGAGGCCGGAGAGGGCTCCGCGAGCTCAAAGGTGCAGGCCGGAAAGCGTTTGAGCACCGCCTCACCGCGCCGGTGCCCCCGCTGTGATCAGGCCGCCGACCAGGCGATCCCGTCGAGGATGTCGTGCTCGCTGACGACGACCTCCCGCGCACCGGCCCGCTCCATCACCGCGAGCAGGACGAGCGCCCCCGAGGCGATCACATCGACCCGGCCCGGATGCATCGCGGGGATCGCCGCACGCTCCTCATGCGTCGAGGCGAGCAGCCGCGCGGTGATCTCCCGGACCTGCGCGAGCGGGACCCGGGAGTGATGGATCGCCTCCGAGTCGTACTCCTCGAGCCCGAGCGCCATGGCGGCGACGGTGGTGACCGTCCCCGCGAGGCCGACGAGCGTCGCGGCCGAGGAGACCGGCACGGTCTCCTCCGCCAGGTCCAGGGCGGCGCCGACGTCCGCGCGGATCGCAGCGATCGCCTCGGGCGTGGGCGGGTCCACCACCGCCCCGTCCAGCACCAGGTGACGCTCGGTCATGCGTACGCAGCCGATGTCCACGGACCGGGCCGCGCGGACCCGGTCGTCCCCGACCACGAACTCGGTGGAGCCACCGCCGATGTCCACGACGAGATAGGGCTTCTCCAGGTGGTCGCCGCCCACCAGCTCCTTGGTGGCGCCGTCGAAGGAGAGCTGCGCCTCCTCGTCCCCCGTGACGACCTCCGGCTCGACCCCCAGGATGTCCCGGACCCCGCGGACGAACGTGTCGCTGTTCTCCGCGTCGCGGGAGGCCGACGTGGCGACGAACCGGATCCGCTCGGCACCGAGCTCCTCGATCGCGGCCGCGTACTCGCGGCAGGCGCCGAAGGTGCGCTCCAGCGCCTCGGGAGCCAGCCGGCCGGTCCGGTCGACGCCCTGGCCGAGCCGGACGATCCGCATCCGGCGGTCGAGCTCGGTGAACTCTCCGGTGACGGGGTCCACGTCGGCGACGAGCAGCCGGATGGAGTTGGTACCGCAGTCGATGGCGGCAACGCGGGTCATGGGGCTCCTGTGGTCGTACGTGTACCGCGGAGAATCGGGAAGCGGCGCATCAGGAGGCGGCGGGTCCGGAAGCGTCGGCTCCGGCGTCCCCGGAGCCGCACGGCGTGACGCACGGCCCCTTCGCCCACCACTCCGGCAGCATCGCGATCGCCTCGTCGCCCAGCGGGTTGACCCCGGGGCCCGCCGCCAGCGAGTGGCCGACCAGGACGTGCAGGCACTTCACCCGGTCCGGCATGCCGCCCGCGCTCGGGAAGCCCTCCAGGACCTCGATGGCGTCACGGCGCGCGATGTAGTCCTCGTGCGCGGCCCGGTAGGCGGCGGCCAGCTCCGGGTCCGTCGTCAGCCGCTCGGTCATCTCCTTCATGACCCCGTTGGCCTCCAGCGTGCCGATCGCCGACGCGGCACGCGGACAGGTCAGGTAATACGTCGTCGGGAACGGCGTGCCGTCCTCCAGACGGGGCCGCGTCTCGACCACGTCCGGGTTGCCGCAGGGGCAGCGGTGCGCGATGGCGCGCAGCCCGCGCGGCGGCCGGCCGAGCTGGAGCTCGAACGCGGCGATGTCCGCGGCGGTGGGCGTGGTGGATTCGGTCTGCGGAGGGGGCGTGTCCATGCCTGCCTTGAATGTCATCGGTCGGACTGTATGAATCGGTACGTACACGGGGAGGGGCCGGCGCTCATTCGCGGTCCGCGCTGTCGACGCCGTCCCAGAGGTTCGAGTGCCAGGGCCGCCCCGTCGCCCCCGGCTCCCCCCGGCGCACCTCGGCCGCGTCCGGGTCGACCACCGTATAACCGGTCTCGCCGGGCAGCACGTAGTGCAGGTGCTGGCGCGCGAGACGGCGGATGTACGCGTCGTCCTTGAGCCGCGCCTTCTCGTCACGCAGCTCCTCGGTCCGCTCGCGCGCCTCCCGCGAGAGCCTCTCCTGATCGGCGATCTGGTCGCGCTGGGAGATGTACTGCCGCATGGGATAGGCGAGGGCGACCACCAGGGAGCAGACGATCAGCGCCAGGAACGCGGCCCGCCCGGTGAGCCTGGAGCGGCGGGCCTGGCGGCGGTTCTGGGACCGGTAGACGCGGGCCGCCGTCTGCTCACCGAGCAGCCGCAGCCTGGTCGCGGTGGAGAACCGGTCGCGGTCCTTCCCGGCCATGTCTCACGCCTCCCCGTTACGCACGTCCGTCCCCGCACACGGTACGGGACCGGATGCGGGGACGGACGGAGGCTGGTGCTCCGGACTCGGGCTGTCAGCCCTCGAAGCGGAACCGCGGGAACGCCGAACGACCGGCGTACACCGCGGCGTCGTCGAGGATCTCCTCGATGCGCAGCAGCTGGTTGTACTTGGCGACGCGGTCCGAGCGGGCCGGGGCACCGGTCTTGATCTGGCCGCAGTTCACCGCGACGGCGAGGTCGGCGATGGTGACGTCCTCGGTCTCACCGGAGCGGTGGGACATCATGCACTTGAAACCATTGCGCTGGGCCAGCTCGACGGCGTCCAGGGTCTCGGTCAGCGAACCGATCTGGTTGACCTTGACGAGCAGGGCGTTGGCCGAGCCCTCCTCGATGCCGCGGGCGAGGCGCTCGGGGTTGGTGACGAACAGGTCGTCGCCGACGATCTGCACCCTGGAGCCGAGCTTGTCGGTGATGACCTTCCAGCCCGCCCAGTCGTCCTCGTACAGCGGGTCCTCGATGGAGACCAGCGGGTACGCGGAGACGAGCTCCTCGTAGTACTCGGTCATCTCGGCGGCCGAGCGGGACTTGCCCTCGAACTCGTAGACGCCGTCCTTGTAGAACTCGGACGCGGCGACGTCGAGCGCGAGCGCGATGTCGCGGCCCGGGACGTAACCGGCCTCCTTGACGGCCTCGAGGATGAGGTCGAGGGCGGCACGGTTGGACTCGAGGTTGGGGGCGAAGCCGCCCTCGTCACCGAGACCGGTGGACAGGCCCTTGGTCTTCAGGACCTTCTTCAGCGTGTGGTAGATCTCCGCACCCCAGCGCAGGGCCTCGGAGAAGGACTCGGCGCCGATCGGCGCGATCATGAACTCCTGGATGTCCACGTTGGAGTCGGCGTGCGAGCCGCCGTTCAGGATGTTCATCATCGGAACGGGCAGCAGGTGCGCGTTCGGGCCGCCGAGGTAGCGGAACAGCGGGAGGTCGGAGGCCTCGGACGCGGCGTGCGCCACGGCCAGCGAGACACCGAGGATGGCGTTGGCGCCGAGGGAGCCCTTGTTCTCGGTCGCGTCCAGGTCGAACATCGCCTGGTCGATGAGGCGCTGCTCGGTGGCGTCGTAACCGACGAGCTCCGGGCCGATCTGCTCGATCACGGCGAGGACGGCCTTCTCGACGCCCTTGCCCTGGTAGCGGTTGGGGTCACCGTCGCGAAGCTCGATGGCCTCGAACGCACCGGTGGAGGCGCCGGACGGAACAGCAGCACGTCCCGTGCTGCCGTCGTCGAGGCCAACCTCGACCTCGACCGTGGGGTTGCCCCGGGAGTCGAGGATTTCCCTGGCTACGACGACGTCGATGGACGGCACGAGGCATCTCCTTCTGGGATCTGACACTGGTTGTGCAGGGTCACTGTGGCCTTGCGCCACGAGCCTAACCGGCTCGGCGCGCTCCGTCGGCCGTCCGCCCGTCCCCTGGGACGAAAAAGGACCCAAGGGCCTGCATTCCGGGCAAAGCTCCAGAATTCTACTGACGAGTAACCACAACAGTTGAACACTCACTCTTACGGGGAGCCCGAGCCGGCACCCCGTCAGGGGTCCGGACACGGCCCCGGCCCGGCGCGCGGGGGGTCTGCGCGCCGGGCCGGGCTCCGGGGCAGGAGGAAGACCCCGGTTCACTACGACTGCTCCAGGCACCGACCGCTTCAGGTGCCGGCCACCCGGATGCCGGTTACTTCAGGTGGAGCTGCTGACCCGGGAAGATCAGGTCGGCCTCGTCGACGATGTCGTCGTTCAGCTTGAACAGCTTCTGCCAGCCGCCCTTGACCTTCTCCGCGTCGGCGATCTTGCTGAGGGTGTCGCCGGACTTCACCTTGTACTCGCCGTCACCCTTCTCGACCTTCTCGCCGGTCGGGGTGGTGACGGTCTTCGCCGGGGCCTCACGCTTCTCGCTGCGCGTGGTGGGCTGCTCGGCCTTGCGCTCCGGCGCGGCCTGCGGGGCCGTGTCGCCGTTCTTCCCGGAGCCGGAGCCGGTGTCGACGCCCGGGTCCACACCGTCGTTCGTCAGGCCGCCGGCGCCGGCGCAGGCCCAGGCACCCGGGCCCTGGAGGTCGAGGAGCTTCTCGGCCGCGGCTATCTGCTGGTCCTTGGTGGCCAGGTCGGCGCGGGAGGCGTACTGGGTGCCGCCGGCTGCGGCCCAGCTGGACTGCGAGAACTGCAGGCCGCCGTAGTAGCCGTTGCCGGTGTTGATGGACCAGTTGCCGCCCGACTCGCACTGGGCGACGGCGTCCCAGGTGGCGACGGAGGCGGCGGAGGCGCCGGTCGCGCCCATCAGCGGTACGGCGACGGCGGCACCGGCGACACCGGCCAGGGTCGCGACACGGACGGCCTTGGACGGGCGACGGTGCTTGCCCTTGCTGGAAAGCAGCATGGTTCTCCTCACCGACGCCTACGAGGTGAGCTGTCGGGTTCGGGCCTGTGAGTTGCCCGGTCGCCCGCACTCTCGGACGACTTCACCCCCAGCCGGGTCTCCGCCCGTCTTCCGACGGCCGGGTCCGGCACTTACCTGGGTCCCCCGCTCCTGCCTACGGCGCTTTACGCGTCGGTTCCCTTCGGCCGACGGCAGGATTCGGCGTGACGGTCGAAGGTGCCCGCGGTGCGAGCGGCTCCGACCGTAAACACACGCAACCCCCACATTCAAAGATGGACATAACGGCTAATCAGCCCGTAACGGCTCGATGGCGAGTGCCGTTTTCGCAGGTCGGAGCCAATATGGACGGAGCGGACGGGCCGGGCGCGCCAGTTGAAGCAAAGAGACCCATGTCTCACTTACGCATAAGTGGACATAGGCCTCTGAACTGCCCCCGTTTTCGGGGTGTTTTCACGCTTTTGATCAGTTGGCGGCGGCGGTCTCCGCCTCGCTGCCCCGCGCTTCCTGCCCGAGGTCGAGGGTCTGGCCGGGAAGGATCAGATCCGGGTCGGAGCCCAGCTCGTCCTTGTTGTCCGCGTAGAGCGCGGTCCAGCCGCCGGGAAGCTCCTGCGCGTCGGCGATCGCCCAGAGGCTGTCGCCCTCGCGCACGGTGTACGCCCCCTCCGCGCCCTGACGCGCGTCGGATTCACCGCGCGAGGCGTGGCGGCCGGACTCGCGCCCGTCGGCCTCGCCCGGCTCGGCGCTCGCCTCGGGGGCCGGCGTGCCGCGGTGCTTGCCGCCCTTCGCCCCTTCGTCGTCCGTGGCGCCGGACGCCTCGGGGGCCTCGGGGGACGGAGTGGCGGACGGCGTCGCGCCACCCTCTTCGCCCTTGTCCGACCTACCGTCGGACGCGTCCTGGCCGGCCTCGCCCTTCGCGTCGGAGTCCTGCGAGCCGGCGGCGTCGTCCGAGCCGTCCGCCGGGTCCGTCGCCTCGGAGGAAGGCGTCCCGGACGGCGTCGCGGAATCCGAGGGCTCGGCGGAGGGCTCGGCGGACTCCTCACCGCCCGGGTCCACGCCGGGCAGTCCCTCGTCCAGGGAGAGCCCGGAGATCACCGAGCAGCTGGCCCACGCCTGCGGCCCCTTGTCGTCCAGCACCTTCTCCGCGACCGCGATCTGCTGCGAGCGGCTGGCGAGGTCGGCGCGCGGCGCGTACGCCGTGCCGCCGTAGGCCGACCAGGTGTCCTCGGAGAGCTGCAGGCCGCCGTAGTAGCCGTTGCCGAGGTCGGCACTCCACATGCCGCCGCTCTCGCACTCGGCGACCCGGTCCCAGGTCGACGCGTCAGCGGCCTGGGCGCCGCCCGCGCTGAGCAGCGGGATGGCAATGGCCGATCCGGTGACGCCTGCGGCGACGACGATGGCGGGTGCCTGGCGAGGGCGACGGTGTCTGCCGGTCGCGGAGCCCATGGGATTGCCTTCCGTGTGACTGACATGTGACGGGTGAGTCGAACGGTGAACCTAGCCCTACTCGAACGTGTGTCACAAGTCGATGCAGCGGAGATCACGTGAAAGTCACAGAGTTGACAGACTGTCACCTCTTTCGGCCGGGCTCCCTGGATCGAACTCCACGGGAAGTGTGCGCAGTCCGCGCATGATGAGCCCGCCGCGCCAGCGCAAATCGGCAGGTTCCGCGGCAAGCCGCAGGTCGGGAAGGCGCCTGAGCAGTGTCGCCAACGCCACCTGACCCTCCAGCCGGGCCAGCGGCGCCCCCAGGCAGTAGTGGATGCCGTGCCCGTATCCGAGGTGCTGATTGTCACTGCGTGCGAGATCCAGACTGTCCGCATCCTGGAACCGCTCCGGGTGCCGGTCGGCGCAGTGCATCAGCCCCTCGATGCCACGACACGATCGGGCCGACATCGGAGAGAAGGAGGTGACGCAGGGGTATCCGCCTAGACCAGCTCGGGCACAGCGCTCACGGTCCGGCCCTCGCCGGTCCGCACCACCGCCAGCACCCCGGGCCGAAGCTGACCGATGACAGCGAGCTGAGGCAGCGTCGGTCGCCGGTATGCCACCACTCCCCTCTTGTCTGCGCCGAGGGACTCCATGACCTCAGGCCAGGCACCCTTCTGCCACCACTTGAGCTGGCGCGACCTCATGGGGTCAATCGGCCCCCAGGTGAGGGGCATGTCCTTCCAGGCCAGGCCGAGCCGGAGACGGTGAAGCATGCCGCAGAGTTGGGCACGAATGTCGTGCTTCGTCATGAAGTGCTTTTTGGCTCTGGCGTCGAAGTACGTGTGCAGGATCGCGAGGACTGCCTCCCACTCCTCGTCGGTCGGGTCCGGCGGAACAAGCGTCCCCGTCTCCCAGTGCCACTGGCTCACCGCGCACTTGACACCCGGTTTGGCGCTGCCCTCCATCGCACCTGGCACGACTCTGATGTCGAACATCTCGAAGACCTCCCTGCGCTCCTCCAACGTCATGCTGTCGGGGCCGCGACGAGTCCAGTCCGCAATTTCGATGAGGTCGCGCGCATGACGCTCGTCAGCGGCGCACTCCTCCAGCCAGTGCTCCGCGAAGGTCTTCTGCCTGCGGTATTCCTCCAGCTCCTGTTGCAGCTCTCTCACGGATGCCTTGAGCACGACCGGGTCCACACCGGCCTTGACGTACTCAGGAACCCTTTGGTCGATGAGGTCCTGCTGCGCCGAGATCCTGCCGGCCAACTCGGTAACGCGCCCCTCGTACTTCTCCTTGTCACCAGGCACGCCGCTCACCCGCTCGGCCGCCATCGCCCGTAGACCCGCTCCGTCCTTCATGAGCTTGGACAACTCGGCCCAGACCACATCCTCGATCTCAGCGGCGTTGAAGGACGGTTCACCGCACGGCTCACCCCCGTTGATCATTCCTCTGCACCGATAGGCGCGTGCATCCTCACCGCGGCGGCCGGCGCCGGTGTAAACCTCGCCGCACACACTCTTGATGCGTCCGCTCAAGGGATAGACCTGGTCGCCGATACGACCGTTCTGGAAGCCAAGCTTCTTCAGCGCCGCCATAAGGCACCGGGCGCGATCCTCGCTGAAGATGGCGGGCACGCCGATCTTCAGCTGGTCGCCATGGACAGGAGTGCCGTCGTCGTGGCGCAGCGTCGTGTTCCTTCCGCTGCCTCGGTCAGTCTTGCGGTAGACCACGTATCCGTTGTGAATGGTCTCGCTGTAAAGGCGGTTGCGTAGGTTTCCGACTGTCCAGGGCACTCCGCTACGGGTGAAGAGCTTGCGCTTGTTGAGCTCGTCGCAGGCCTTGGTGAGGCTCGCGCCTTGGTCGGTGATGAGCTCGACAGCGACGGCGAGCACCATGGACTCGTGCTCGTCGGTGACGAGGACGCTGAACTCCTTCCGGCGCCTCCCGACCCAGGAGGTGTCCTTGGCGCTCGTGTAGCCGTAAGGCGCGGGGCCGCCGGGCCAGCCCCCGTAGCTGATCTTCAGTTCACGGCCGGCCGAGGTGCGCTGCGCGATGCGTCGCCACTCCCGCTCGGAGAAGGTGACGTACTGCGTGAACTGGGACCAGCCGGAGTCCGTACTGGTATCGATGCCTTCGTCCACGGAGATGAAGTGGATGCCGAGGTCGGCCATGCTCCACGCCCACTGGTAAGCAGCGCGGGCCGTGCGGCCGATGCGGTCGATCCTGGGGACGAGGATGCGGTTGAAGCACTGCTGGCGGGCATCGCGAACGAGTCGCCCCATCTCCGGGCGGGTCTCCAAGGCACCGGATTCCCCTTCGTCAACATACTCGTCGTACACAGTGACGTCCGGGCGGCGATCGAGCCACCCGTTGGAAATTCTGTCCTGGTCTTCGAGGCCGAAGCCGTCAACTTGCTCCGGGGCGGAAACGCGGGTGTACTTCGCAACCACGATCGCAGCGGGCGCATGCAGGTACGGGCGTGCCACAATGGGCATGTTCAGTCCTCCCAGACTGTTCCGTCCCCGGGGTGTTGGGTCACCGCCGGGAAGGTCCCGGCCTCATCGCGCTCAGCCAAGCGCTTTGGGGCCGGTGCATTTTTATGGGGAGCGTACCTCAGTCGGCGATTCACAGAGGAGGCGAAAGGATCGCCAGCACCTTTCGTGGGAATATGAAGACATCACCCTCCGGAACGCATACAAGATAATCATCAAATCCTCCTATTGTTTCGCGATTTCTCGCCTTCTGACAAAGGTCGCGCAAAAAGGCCCCCGCACAAGGCGAGGGCCGGTACGGCTGCAGAGTGGAGAACGGCGGGGCGCCCAGGGATGGGCGCCCCTCGTGGTCGGGCAGAGCCAGGGCGGGGGGTGGCACGAATGCGCCCGCCGGATACCGTCGTCAGGTGAACCACACCCCGTCGCCGGAACTCTTCACATGGGAGTTCGCCACCGACCCGTATCCCGCGTACGCCTCGCTCCGCGAGCACAGCCCCGTGCACCGCACCACGCTGCCCAGCGGTGTCGAGGCCTGGTTGGTGACCCGCTACGCGGATGCCCGGCAGGCCCTCGCCGACAGCCGCCTTTCGAAGAACCCGGCACACCACGCCGAAGACGCACAGGGGAAGAGCAAGACCGGCATCCCCGGGGAACGCAGCGCCAACCTCATGACGCACCTGCTGAACATCGACCCCCCCGATCACACCCGGCTGCGCCGACTCGTGTCCAAGGCGTTCACCCCACGCCGAGTCGCCGAGTTCGCACCGCGCGTGCAGGAGCTGACAGACCGCCTCATCGACGGCTTCGCCGACCGGGGAGAGGCGGACCTCATCCACGATTTCGCGTTCCCGTTGCCCATCTATGCGATCTGCGATCTGCTCGGAGTCCCGAGCGAGGACCAGGACGAATTCAGGGACTGGGCAGGAATGATGATCCGGCACGGTGGCGGCCCTCGCGGCGGCGTAGCCCGGTCGGTGAAGAAGATCCGCAGCTATCTCGCCGAACTGATCCACCGGAAGAGGAAGAATCCCGGCGACGACCTGATCTCCGACCTGATCCGGGCGAGCGACCACGGCGAGCACCTCACGGAGAACGAGGCCGCTGCCATGTGCTTCGTCATCCTCTTTGCGGGTTTCGAGACAACCATCAACTTGATCGGAAACAGCGCACACGCGTTCTTCCACAACCCCGCGCAGCGCTCCGTTTTCCAGAATGCTGTCGCCCGAGGTGACGACGCCCTCCTGGACACCGCGATCGAAGAGCTGCTGCGTTTCGACGGCCCGGTGGAAATTGCCACCTGGCGCTACGCCACCGAGGCACTCGAAATCGGCGGACAGCAGATTCACGAGGGCGATCCGGTCCTGGTCGTACTCGCTGCGGCTGACCGCGATCCGGCCCGCTTCAAGGAGCCCGACACCCTCGACCTCTCCCGCCGCGACAACCAGCACCTCGGGTACGGGCACGGCATCCACTACTGCCTGGGAGCTCCGCTCGCCCGGCTGGAGGGCCGCACCGCGCTGGCGACCCTGTTCCGTCGTCTACCGGACCTTCAGCTGGCCACGAGCCCCGACGACCTGCGATGGCGGGGTGGCCTCATCATGCGCGGCCTACGCACGCTGCCGGTGGAGTTCACTCCTGAGTGACGGCCCGGAGGCGAGCCTGCGAGGGCCCCCGGCCGCACGGGCCCGGCGAACTCCCAGGTGAAGAGTTCGGGCGCCGCGTCGGGCGTGGGAGTCGTCCCGGGGCTGTCGTTCACTCCTCGACGCCGTCCGGAGCGGTCCCGGGCCCTCCGAGGCCCTCCGCCGACCGGATCGCGTCCCGGTAGGCGCGGGCGGCGGCCCGCAGGGCGGCCTCCGGGTCGGTGCCGTCCTGTTCGGCGCGCACGGCGAGGGCGAGCAGCCGGTAGCCGATCCCGTCGCCCTCGGGGAGCGCGGCGTCGAGGCCCGCCGCACGGGCCCTGCCGCCGAGCTTGGCGGCCAGCGCCAGGCCGGGCTGGCCGAGCGGCACCCCGTCGGTGACCGACTCGCGCTGCTTCTCGATCGCCTTCGTACGGAGCCAGTGCGCGTGGACGTCCTCCGGAGTCTCGGCGGTCTCGTCGCCGAACACATGCGGATGACGGTGGATCAGCTTCTCGACGATCGTGGCCGCGACGTCGTCGATGCCGAACGGTTCCTCCGGGTCCTCCTGGGCGATCCGGGCGTGGAAGACGACCTGGAGCAGTACGTCACCGAGCTCCTCGCGCAGCTCCTCGCGGTCGCCGTCCTCGATGGCCTCGACCAGTTCGTACGCCTCCTCGATGGCGTACTTCGCGAGGCCCTCGTGTGTCTTCTGCGAGGTCCACGGGCATTCGAGCCTGATCCGGTCCATGACCTGGACCAGGTCCAGGAGCCGCGCGCCGGGCAGGTCGTACGAACCCGGCAGCAGCTCCAGGTCCGGCATCTGCACCCGGCCCGAACCGCCGAGCCGGGCCAGGCCGTCGGTGAGCGGCTGGTTTCCCTCGCCGCCCACCAGCACCACCACGGTCCGGCCGCCCGCGCAGTCGTCCACCAGCTCCTCGGCCGAGGGAGCGGTGTGTTCCACGGCCACGCCCGCCTCCCGCAGATACGGCAGCTGCGGATGGCCTGACTCGGCGCACAGCACGCGGTCCGCCGCGTGCAGCGTCTGCCAGGCGGGCCAGGACAGCAGACCGGGGGCGACCCGGTGGCTGGCGGTGAGCAGGACGATACGGCCGGGGTCTTCAGCGTTCACACCCCGAACCTACCGGTCAGGCGCCGGCCTCCGGTTCCTGGCCCTGGACGGGCGTGACCTGATTGATCCAGGGGGCCTTGTAGGTGCTGAGCTGGACCTTCTGGTTGTCCCAGCTGCCGTAGCGCGGGTTGACGTCGATCCGCAGCGCCTTCGACGCCTTGGTGAGGCTCTCGCCGACCGCCTGCACCCCGGTGGGGTTCTGCAGATCGGCTCCCAGTGACTGGGCCAGCTTCTGGAGCTGGACCTCCTGGCGCAGACTCGCCTCGATCTGGCCGGGCGCCACCCAGCGCTGTTCCAGCATCAGCGTCCGCACCCCCTCGTCCCCGCCGGACTGCGCGGCTGCGGCGCTGCGGATCTGCTGGATCTCCTTACGGCTGACGCTCACCCCGGCGTCCTTCGCGGCGCGGTCCAGGACCCGTCCGAAGATCAGGCCGGACAGCTTGACCCGGGTCAGCTGCCCCGACTTCGTCACCAGCTCCTCGGACCGTTCGGAGTCCTGCTGCGCGGTGCGCACGTCGGCCGCCTGCGCCTGGACCGTGGCCACGTCGATCCGGTCCCCGCCGACCACGGCCGCGGCACCGGGATGGGCCTCACTGCCACAGGCGGTCAGGAGCGGCGCCGCGACGAGCGTTGCGGCGGTGAGGGCGAGCGCGGTGCGACGACGGCGGTGCAAAGGAGCCTCCCGGGGAGAGTTTGTGCATCAGTGCACAAAGCCTTGCGGTGATCGATGTTAGGCAGTGGACGTGATTCGGGCCACTGCTTCGACCAACGATTTCCGGACCGGTCAGTGTGGGGTCACGGACGAAATCCCTTCGGGCAGGCGTCTTCCGGCCGTCCGCCGCCTCACCCGGAGCCGCGTACGTCCTGGTGGTGGGTCAGTTGCCGGCGGAGCTCGGTGGGGAGCGGGTGGTGCGGTCCGTAGGCGCGTTCGGTGTCGTACAGCAGGGCCTGGAGCTGGGCGCGGCCCGCCGTGTGGTCGCCCATGCCGAGCAGGAGGTGGCCGATCCGGTGGCGGATGTCGAAGGCCCGGCCGGGGCCGGAGGACGTCATGTGGCCGTTCTCGTAGGAGGGGAGGACGGCGCGGTACTCGGCGAGTGCCGCTGCCGTCTCGCCGAGCTGCTCCAGGCACTGCGCGGCGTCGTAACGGAACTGGAGGACCTGGGTGTCCGCGGGGCCCGCCTCCGCCGCGCGGTCGTCGGCGAGGCGGCGGAGCTCCGGGAGGGCCCGGCGGTACTGGCCGTCGTCCATCAGCGTCGCCGCGTACTGCTTGCGCAGGATCCGGACGACCGGTGAGTGTTCGCCGTGCTCCAGGGCGGCGGCCGGCAGGATCCCCCCGAGGATGTCGACGGCCTGGGTGATGCGGCCCTCCCCGAGCAGCCGTTTCACGTCGTCGACGGCCTGTGCCACGTCGGGCCGGGCCGGCGGCGTCCGGGGCGGGGCGGGTGCCTGCCGGTCGGGGGCGGGCGCCGTCGCGGGGACGGCCGCCCGGTCCGGCCAGGGGGCGTGCGGGCGGAGGAAGGGGCGGGTCGGGTCGAGGGGGCCGGCCGGTGTGCCGCCGGCGGGCAGCAGGGGCCGCAGGGACTCGTAGACCTCCTGGGCGGAGGCAGGGCGGTCCTGCGGGTCCTTGGAGAGCAGCCGCAGGACGAGTGCTTCGAGCGCCTCGGGGACCTCGGGCCGGATGTGCCTGACCGGGAGCGGGGGCTCGTAGAGGTGGCGGTGCAGGACACCGAGGGCGGTGGAGCCCGCGAACGGCACGTCACCGCTGAGGAGTTCGTGCAGGAGCACCCCGAGGGCGTAGAGGTCGGTGTACGGGCCGACGGCGCCGCCCATCGCCTGCTCGGGGGCCATGTAGGCCGGGGAGCCGATCGGTGAGCCCGTGTGCGTCAGCCGGGTGGTGTCGGTGTCCATGACGGAGGCGATGCCCAGGTCGAGGACCGTGAGGGTGCCGTCGGGCTTCACCATCGCGTTGCGGGGCTTGAGGTCGCGGTGGACGATCGGCACGGCGTGCACCGCGGAGAGCACCGCGCACAGCTGGGCGGCGATCGCGACGGCCCAGGGCCAGGGGTAGGGGTCGTGCTCGGCGAGGTGGTCGGCGAGGTCGGCGCCCTCGACGTACTGCATGACGAGGAAGAGGTCCTCGCCGTCGCTGCCCGCGTCATGGACGGTCACCAGACCGGGGTGGTCCACCTGTGCGGTGACCCGGCACTCCCGGACGAACCTGCGGCGCAGATCGTCGGCGGCCTCGCTGCCGGTGGGGCCGGCCACCCGGTCGGGGCGCAGCAGCTTCACGGCGACCCTGCGGTCGAGGCGCTGGTCGTACGCCGTCCAGACCTGGCCCATGCCGCCTTGGCCGAGAAGGGTCGCCAGCTGGTAACGGCCGGCGATGACACGGCCGTTCACCGGCTGTCGCCCTCCTTGCGGAGGTAGTCGCTCAGCTCGTCGAGTTCGGCGCGCACCTGGTCGAGGCGCTGGGGAGCGGCGGGCCTCGGGGTGTCGGACGGTGCGGCGGGCGGGGGCGGTGCGGGGCTCTGCCGTGGTGCGGGCGGGGGCGGCGTCGGGCTCTGCCGTGGTGCGGGCGGGTAGCCGTAGGCCGGGAATGGCGGTGTCTGCCGTGGTCCGGATCCGGCGGGCGGGAACGCGGGCCCTCCCGGGTGCGGGGCGCCGTACGGGGCGGCGTACGGACCGGGGTGGGCCAGCGCGTACGGGCCGGCCGGCGGACCGCCGTACGGGCCGAAGTGCCGTATGTCCGTGTACAGGTAGTAGGTGACCGTGCCGACGAAGACCACCAGCATCCAGGACAGGGTGAGGAGGGCCTGTCCGTCCGTCATCACCTCTTCCTCCGTGGGCAACGACCCGAGGTACACGACGAGTCCGGCGTTCAGCGCCAGCACGAGGCCGAACAGCCACCAGTCGCGCTGCTTACGGGTGACGATCGCCAGCCGCAGCATGGCCGCCCAGGCGAGGAGTCCACAGCTCAGCAGCGCCAGTGCAACGAAGACCACGCGCAGCGTCACGAGCGTGGCCGAGGACGGAGAACGCTTCGGCTGCTGCTCCGGCGGATAGCCGTAGCCGTGCATGTGCTGCTCCCGGAGGGCGTGGATCGGACGTGTTCAGTGAGCGTATACACCGACACGGACAACCCGTCCCTGGTTGTGCACAACCGTTGTGGTTCGCGTCACTCCGGGGCGATCGTGCCGTCCGCGAGCCCGTCGTACATCCCCTGCACCAGTTGCCCGCCGAGCCGGCCCGCCGTGCGCAGCGCGTCCTCGAACGCGGCGAGGGCGCTGAACTGTTCGCCGTACGAGCGCTGTTCGGCCAGCGGCAGGCGCGGCACCTGGAGGCGGCGGGCGTCGAGCCGGGTCGCGGTGGAGGCGTAGCTGCTGGCCTGCCGGTTGTTGGCGGTGCCTCGGAGGAAGCCGGCGAGGAACCAGGGGTCCAGGGCGGCCGGATCGGGGCGCAGGAGCTGGAGGTTGCGGCCGAGCGCGGCTCCGGCGGTGGCTTCGTCGACGACCCGGGCGACCGCTCCTCCACCGAGTACGGGCACGACGACGTCTCCGGGTTCCAGCAGGAGCGGCTCGTCCTCAGGTGACGCGGCCGGTGCGGTGGGCGTGCCGCTGGGTGCCGCCCCGGAGAGTACGTCGTGCTCGGTGAGGACCGGCTCCGTGCCGCTGCCGGCTCCGGTGCCGGTGCGCAGGTGCAGGGCGCCCGCGCGGGCCAGTTCACCGACCGTGGTGAGGGGCCGCCGGGCCGGTTCGCAGGGGGCGGCGGGCGGTGGGGTGAGCCGGGCTGCCAGCTTCAGGGTGTCGTCCAGGCGTTCCCGTACGCGTACGAGTTCCGCCGCACCGCCGCCTGCGGCCGGGGGTGGGAGATGGCGGGCGGGGGCCAGGTCCACGTCGTCGTCGAGGAGTTCGATGACGGGGACGGCCCGGCTGGTGCCGGGGCGTTCCTCGACGGGCTCGCTGCGTCCCGGCACGTCGAAGGGGGTCCAGGCGTCGAGCACGGCGGCGCGCACCGCGGGCCAGTCCAGCCGGTCCCGGCCGGACGGCGCACCGGCGGGCTCGGGTTCCGCCGCGTCGACGACGAGGAGTTCGGGGGCGGGGGGCTGTCCGGTACCCGGCTTGCGGAGGACCCAGACGTGGAGGGGGATGCCGTACGGGGGCGCGGCGCCCGCCGGGAGCGCGATGACGGCGCGGAGGGCTCCGCGGCGGAGCAGGTCGGCGCGGATGCGGCGCCCCGAACGGCGGGAGGCGGCGGCCGGGGGCATGAGCACCACGGCGGTGCCGCCCTCGCGGAGGTGGGCGAGGGCGTGCTGGACCCAGGCGAGTTCGGACTCGGTGCGGGCGGGGAGGCCGTACTCCCAGCGGGGGTCGTAGGCCAGGTCGTCGTGGCCCCAGTTGCGCTCGTTGAACGGGGGGTGGCAGAGGACCGCGTCCACGGCGAGGCCGGGGAACGCGTCGGTGCGCAGGGTGTCGCCGGCCCGTACGGCGAGCGCGGGTCCGGCGGCCTTGTCACCCGCGTGGAGCGCGAGCCGGAGCGCGGTGAGCGCCGCCAGGTCGGGGTCGGCCTCCTGCGCGTGGAGCGCCGTCGGCCGGCCCACGGCGCACAGGAGGGCGCCGGTTCCGGCGGCGGGGTCGAGGACCGTACGGGAGCCCTTCCCGCCGCTGCGCCGGGCGGCGTCCCCCGTCGGCGTCGCGAGGTCGGCCATCAGCTCGGCGAGGCCGGGGGGCGTGAGGGTGTACTGCCGGGGGTTGGCGTCCAGTTGGCGTCCGAAGAGGAAGTCGAATGCCTGCCGGGCGCCGCTCTCCGCCGCCAGTTCGGCCGCGGCGCGCAGCAGGGGGACGGACGGGAGGAGTGCGGACGCGGTGGGTGTGGGGACCGCCCGTTCCGTTCCGAAGCGGTCGGCGAGCACATGGTCCAGCGCGCCCGGCAGCACGCCCGCCATCCGGGCGTCCGAGACGGCGGTGATCTCCAGCCAGGCGGTGGGTCTGTCCCGGACGAGCAGGAGGGCGCACCCCGTGTGGACGAGCGCGGTGACGGCGCCGTCGGGGTGGCCCGTCAGCTGCTGCCAGACCCGCTCGCGCAGCGGCACCTCGGCGAGCTTGCCCTGGTCGCGCAGCCACTGTTCGACCTCGCTCAGCGCGAAGGAGGGGCTGGCCTCGGTTCCTCCGACGGGCTTCGGGAAACCGGCGTGCCGTCGGCGCCAGTTGCTGACGGCGGCGCGGCCCACGCCCGCGAGTCTGGCGATTCCGGCCGCGGTCACCTCGGTCGAGTTATCCGGCACTGGCCTGTCTCCCGTTCCGCGCACGTCGGTGTCCCTGCTGTGTGTGGGTGAGCATACCGACACCGTGGAGCGGGCAGTTCACACGAATTACCTTGTTCACTCGGTTCACAGTCGATGGTCTTATTGACCCGCCGCACACCACTGCGGCGTATCTCTCCGCTCACAGCCCCGTTTCCACCGGAAGGGCACAGCCATGTCCCAGTACACGCAGCCGCAGCACCCCCAGCAGCCGTACGCCCCCGCACAGACGCCGGGCACGCGCCCCGCCCGCAACGGCCTGGGCACCGCCGCCCTCGTGCTGGGCATCATCGGGACGGTCTCGGGGCTGATCCCGTTCTTCTTCTGGCTCGCGGGAATCCTCGGCCTGATCGCCCTGATCCTGGGGCTCGCCGGGCGGGGCCGCGCCAAGCGCGGAGAGGCCACCAACAAGGGCGTGACGACGTTCGGCGCGGTCCTCGGCCTCGTCTCGCTGATCCTGTCGGTCGTCGGAGCGGTCCTGACGTTCAAGGCCGTGGACGACGTGGTGACCGACATCAACAAGGCGGTCGAGGAGAGTTCGGCGTCCGCGAAGCCGGCCGCAGGCGGAGGGGCGGCCGGTGACGGAGCGAAGGCCGGTGACGGAGCGAAGGCCGGTGGCACCGAGGGCAAGGACGACACCCTGCGGCAGGGGGACTCCGCGGCGTACGACGACGGCCTGGAGATCACCGTGAACGCACCGGCCCCCTACACCGCCGACGAGTCCGCGATCGGCCACACCAAGGGCAACAGCGCCTACACGGTCTCAGTCGTCATCGAGAACAAGGGCAAGGAGAAGTTCGACGCGGCACTCGTCAGCGTCGACGCCCGCGCCGGCGAGGACGGTGTGAACGCCGAGCAGATCTTCGACGGCAAGGTCGGCGAGGGCTTCAGCGGCACCGTCCTGCCGGGCAAGAAGATCACGGCGAAGTACGCCTTCGACGCCCCGGCCGACGCCAAGAACCTGACCGTCGAGGTCGGCCCCGGCTTCGAGTGGGACGCGAGCCAGTGGGAGCTGAAACTCTGACGGGCGGAACGCCCCGTCCGCGCGGCACCTTCGGGGCCGGCCACCCCCCTGCGGGCAGGCCGGCCCTGTGGCCTCAGCCCGTCCGGTGCCGCACCCAGACGTTCGGCTCGACGTAGACGGCGTACCCGTGGGCGAGCGAGCAGTGCACCGGTACCAGGGCGCCCTCCACCTCCACCGGCCCCTCCGTGTCGAAGGGCAGCCCGGTCCAGGCCCGCCACCGGTCCAGGGACCCGCTCACCGTCATCGACACCGGGGCCACGGCCTCGATGACCCCGCCCGCCCGCACATGCACCCGCAGCCAGGGGTCGTACGGCAGCCCGTCCTCGTCCCGCACGCGGCGGGCGTACTCCTCCATCGGCGCCGCGGCCTCCGCGTGCTTGCCGCTCGGCCTGACCGGGGCGACGAGTTCCCGGAACCCGAGGCGACGGGCGTTCTCGCGCATCGCGGCCACCATGTGCCCGGAGATCCCCTGCCCGAGCCGCCCCGTCGTCACCGTGATCTCGATCGCGCTGACGGTGTCCGGAGTGCGGCCGTGCCGCAGGTCCGAGAAGGCCCACAACAGCACCTGGTCCCAGCCGCCTTCCGGCAGCGTCCCCCGTCCCGGCGCACCGAGGGCGAACGGCACGCTGTAGCCCCGGGCCACCACCGCACCCCCGGGATCGGTGGCGACGAGCACGAACTCAGGGAACTCGGCGGCTATGCGCGGGAAGTTGGCCCAGCCGACCAGGTCCTCCAGCACGAACTCGGGCCACGTGTCGGGCATCTCCTCGATCGCGCCGGCGAGTTCCGGGCGCTCGGCAAGCGTCGTGATCTTCAGGTCCATGCGGCCAAGATAGGCAGCATCCGGGCCCCGGCCAACACGTTTCCGGGTCACACCGAGCCGGCGACGAGCACCCCGGTCGGCACAAGGGTGAGCAGCGCACAAGCCGTCCAGTACGCACCCGGCGACAGCGAGGCACGGCGCCCCACCCAGTCGTTGGCGAGCCACCAGATGATCCCGAAGACCGCCGCCACGGGCACGACGATCACCAGCCACAGCGTCATCCCGTCGTTCTCCGTCGGCTCGCGGGAGGTCCATCCGGCGTCGGCGAGCGGCCCGTTCGACAGGTAGTACCAGACCAGCCAGACCGGCACGACGCCCGGCACCCCGAGCAGCAGATTCATCCCCGCGGCCGTCAGCCGCCACTTCCACATGGGCACAGTATTCACAACGGCGGCTCGGGCGCCCTCAGCGCCTGGGAGCCTCGGTCGGACTGCCACCCGTGGGCAGCTTCTCGGCGGGACAGGAGGACAGCACCTTCCGCATGGCGTCCCGCTCCGCCTCGGTCACCCACAGCCCGTACTTGCTCTTCACCGACACCTGCCCCGCCACATACGTGCAGCGGTACGCCTTGTTGGGCGGCAGCCAGGTCGCGGTGTCCCCGTCGCCCTTGCGGCGGTTGGTGGACGAGTCGGCCGCCACCAGGTTGAGCGGATCGTTCGCGAACGCCCGCCGTTTGCCGTCGCTCCACTGCTGGGCGCCCTTCTGCCACGCGTCGGACAGGGCGACGAGGTGGTCTATGTCCACCTTGCTGCGCCCGCGTTCGAACGCGATGCGGCCCCCCGTGTACGGATCGGGGTCGAGGACGCCGCTGAGCACCTTGCAGCCGTCGGCGTCCCGCTCGACACCGGACAGCTGGTGCGCGAGTACGTCGTCCCGGGTACCGCAGCCGTTGCGGTCGGTGTCCACCCAGGCGGACCCGAACGCGTCACGGTCGTACCCGGTCTTCGGCGCGCGGCCCTTCACGCTCAGCCCGTCGACGGCGCGCAGCGCCGACCCCCCGGGGGCCGGGGAGGTGGCGGCCGGCTCGGGGACGCCGAGGTCGCTCACGGCGTCGCAGCCGGTCAGGACCGCCGCGCCCACCAACGCCGACGTGGCACAGGCGAGGAGTCGGTGTCGGCGGGGCACGGCGCGAAGAGGGGTCACAGCGCACCAGGTTAGGCGCGCCGGACTCCGGGCGTGAAGGCGGCGTCCCCGCCGCGGTCCCTGCCGGGGGTCACGACCCCAGGATCGTCGTAAGGAACTCCCCGGTCCACGACAGGAGTTCGCGCCCCACCACCGGCTTCCCGCCGATCCGGCCCGCCGTCGGCCGCGGCACCAGGATCTGGCGCGTGGCCGGCTTGAAGATCGTCTTCGGGTGCAGCCGCTTCAGCCGCAGCTCCTGCGACTCCCGAAGCTCCACCGGCGCGAAGCGGATGTTCGGCCCCTGCAGCACGATCTCGCCCACCCCGCAGGCCCGGGCCAGCATCCGCAGACCCGCCACCAGCAGAAGGTTCTCCACCGGCTCCGGCAGCTTGCCGTAACGGTCGGTGAGCTCCTCACGCACCGCCCTGATGTCCTCCTCCGAATTCGCGGAGGCGATCGAGCGGTACGCCTGCAGGCGCAGCCGCTCACCCGGCGCGTAGTCGTGCGGGACGTGCGCGTCGACCGGGAGCTCGATCTTGACCTCCAGCGGCGGCTCCTCCTCGACCCCGCCGTCCACGGCCGCCCGGTAGTCCGCCACCGCCTCGCCGACCATCCGGATGTACAGGTCGAAGCCGACCCCCGCGATGTGACCGGACTGCTCGCCGCCCAGCAGGTTTCCCGCTCCGCGGATCTCCAGGTCCTTCATCGCCACGTACATGCCGGCGCCCATCTCGGTGTGCTGGGCGATCGTCGCCAGCCGCTCGTGCGCGGTCTCGGTCAGCGGCTTCTCCGGCGGGTACAGGAAGTAGGAGTAACCCCGGTCCCGGCCACGGCCCACACGGCCGCGCAGCTGGTGCAGCTGGGAGAGCCCGAAGTTGTCACCGCGCTCCACGATCAGCGTGTTCGCGTTGGAGATGTCGATGCCGGACTCGACGATCGTCGTCGAGACCAGGACGTCGAACCGCTTCTCCCAGAAGTCGACGACGACCTGCTCCAGCTGGCTCTCGCCCATCTGCCCGTGCGCCGTCGCGATCCGCGCCTCGGGCACGATCTCCCGCAGCCGCGCCGCCGCCCGGTCGATGGACTCGACCCGGTTGTGGATGTAGAACACCTGGCCCTCACGCAGGAGTTCACGGCGCACCGCCGCGCCGATCTGCTTCTCCTCGTAGGGCCCGACGAAGGTGAGGACCGGGTGCCGCTCCTCGGGGGGCGTCGTGATCGTCGACATCTCGCGGATGCCCGTCACCGCCATCTCGAGCGTACGGGGGATGGGCGTCGCCGACATCGTGAGCACGTCGACGTTGGCCCGCAGCTTCTTCAGCTGCTCCTTGTGCTCGACGCCGAAGCGCTGCTCCTCGTCGACGATGACCAGACCCAGGTCCTTGAACTTCGTCTCCGACGAGAACAGCCGGTGCGTCCCGATGACCAGGTCCACCGACCCGTCCTTCAGCCCCTCCAGCGTCGCCTTCGACTCGGTGTCCGACTGGAAGCGGCTCAGCGCCCGTACGTTGACGGGGAACTGCGCGTACCGCTCGGTGAACGTGCCGAAGTGCTGCTGGACCAGGAGCGTCGTGGGCACCAGGACGGCGACCTGCTTGCCGTCCTGGACGGCCTTGAAGGCCGCGCGCACCGCGATCTCCGTCTTGCCGTACCCGACGTCGCCGCAGATCAGCCGGTCCATCGGGACGGACTTCTCCATGTCCTCCTTGACCTCGGCGATCGTGGACAGCTGGTCGGGCGTCTCCGCGTACGGGAACGCGTCCTCCAGCTCGCGCTGCCACGGGGTGTCCGGGGCGAACGCGTGGCCGGGGGCCGCCATCCGCGCCGAGTACAGCTTGATCAGGTCTGCGGCGATCTCCTTGACCGCCTTCTTGGCCCGCTGCTTCGTCTTCGTCCAGTCGGCGCCGCCGAGCCGGTGCAGCGTCGGGGCCTCGCCGCCGACGTACTTCGTGACCTGCTCCAGCTGGTCGGTGGGGATGTAGAGGCGGTCCCCGGGCTGGCCGCGCTTGGCGGGGGCGTACTCGACGAGGAGGTACTCGCGGGTCGCGCCCTGCACGGTGCGCTGCACCATCTCGATGTAGCGCCCGACCCCGTGCTGCTCGTGCACGATGTAGTCGTTCGCCTGGAGGGTCAGCGGGTCGATGGACTTACGGCGGCGGGCCGGCATCCGCCCCAGGTCCTTGCTGGCGGTGCGCTGTCCGGTCAGATCCGTCTCCGTCAGCACGGCCAGCTTCAGCGCCGGGTCCACGAAGCCGTTCTCGATCGCTCCGCACGAGACGTGCACGAGCGACGGCGTGATCTCGGCCAGGTCCTGGTCGAGGCGGGCCGCGATGCCCTCGCCGCCGAGCACCTCGACCGTACGGGAGGCGGGGCCCTGCCCCTCGGTGACGTACACCGTGCGCCAGCCCTCGGCCAGCCACCCCTTGGTGTCGGCGAGCGCCCGGGCGGTGTCGCCCCGGTACGTCTCCGGGGCGTGCATCCCCAGCTTCAGGGAGTCCCCGTCGAGCTCCTCGTCGGCGGCGAACGGGGAGGTCGACCACCACATCATCGACAGCTCACGCGCCCGGTCCCGGACGTCCGCGATGCCCCACAGGGAGGCCGCGCCGACATCGATCGGGGCCTCGCCGCCGCCCGCGGTGGCCGCCCAGGACGCCTGGAGGAACTCCTGGCTCGTCGCGACGAGGTCGGCCGCCCTGGTCCGCACCCGCTCCGGGTCGCAGACCAGTGCCATCGAGCCCTTCGGCAGGACGTCGAGCAGCAGCTCCATCTCGTCGACGAGGACCGGGGCGAGGGACTCCATCCCCTCGACGGCGATCCCCTCCGCGATCTTCCCCAGCAGTTCGCCCAGCTCCGGGTGCGCCTCGGCGAGGGCCGCGGCCCGGGTGCGTACCTCCTCGGTGAGCAGCAGCTCACGGCAGGGCGGGGCCCACAGGCCGTGCTCGGCGACCTCAAGGGACCGCTGGTCGGCGATCTTGAAGTAGCGGATCTCCTCGACGTCGTCGCCCCAGAACTCCACCCGCAGGGGGTGCTCCTCGGTCGGCGGGAAGACGTCCAGGATGCCGCCGCGCACGGCGAACTCGCCGCGCTTCTCGACCAGCTCGACACGGGCGTACGCCGCCGCCGCGAGCGCGTCCACGACCTCGCCCAGATCCGCGGTCTGCCCGCTGCTCAGCGCGACGGGCTCCAGGTCGCCGAGCCCCTTGACCTGCGGCTGGAGCACGGAGCGGACCGGCGCGACGACCACGCTGACCGGGCCGGTCTCCGGGTCGTCCTGCCGGGGGTGCGCGAGGCGGCGGAGCACGGCGAGGCGGCGGCCCACGGTGTCCGAGCGGGGCGAGAGCCGCTCGTGGGGCAGGGTCTCCCAGGACGGGAACTCCGCCACGGTGTCGGGCGGCAGCAGGGTCCGCAGCGCGGCCGCCAGGTCCTCGGCCTCCCGGCCGGTCGCGGTGACGGCGAGCACCGTACGCCCGGCGTCGCGGGCCAGCGCGGCCACGGCGAAGGGCCGCGCGGCGGGCGGGCCGACCAGGTCGACATGGGCCCGGTGGCCGTCGGAGGCGGCCTTCACCGCTTCGGAGAGCGCCGGGTCGGTGACGACGACATCCAGCAGACCGTGCAGGCTCATGAAGGTTCCGTCCGGTGTGGCGAGTGAGCAACGCGAAGGACCCGACACGTGGCACGGGCCGGGGGTCTCCAGCGTACGACGCCGGTGTGTCACTCGCGCGAGGGAACGCCGTTGTCCGTACGGCGGCAGCGGGGCTAGCCTTAGTCCGGTAGCTAGTCCACTTCTGGCCCGAGCGAGGCGTCATGGAAGCCCGGCAGTACAACGTGCACGAGGCCAAGACCCACTTCTCCCGGATACTGCAACAGGTCGAGACCGGCGAGGAGGTCGTGATCAGCCGGGCCGGGGAGCCGATCGCCAAGGTCGTACCGCTGCATCCGAAGGTGCGACGGACCGGCCGCGGTTCGCTCCGGGGGCAGATTCACATCCCCGACGACTTCGACGAGCTCCCGGACGACATCGCCGAAGCCTTCGGGATGCGCTGATGCGTCTGCTGCTCGACACTCATATCGCTCTCTGGTGGCTCGACGACTCCCCCGAGCTGTCCGAGGAGGTGAAGGACCTGATCGACACGGAGCCCGCGGTGTTCCTCAGCGCCGCGACGCCCTGGGAAATCGCCATCAAGCAGTCTGCCGGCAAGCTCGCAGGACCCGACGACCTGGCTGAGCGGGTCCGTGACTGCCAGCTGACGAGCCTCGCGATCACCGCGGGACACGGGGTCAAGGCCGGCCGCCTCCCCCCGCTCCACCGCGACCCCTTCGACCGCGTCCTCGTCGCCCAGGCCCAGACGGAGGGGCTGACGATCGTCACCCGCGACAAGTGGATCCCCCAGTACGACGTGCCGGTCCTGCACGCCTGACGGAGGCAACGGGACACGAACCGGCCCCGGGGCGTTTGGAGGAACGCCCCGGGGCCGGATCAGTCATCCTACGGCGGGCTCCGTCACCCGTCCGTGGCGATCGCGTTCAGGACGTTCATCCGGCCTGCCCGGAAGGCCGGGACCAGGGCGGCGAACAGTCCGACGAAGGCCGAGGCGACGAACACGGTGATGATCGTCGGCCACGGGATCTCCAGGACCCCGAGCCCCTCCAGGGCCAGCAGCTTCTGGGCCGAGGTTCCCCAGCCCATGCCCAGGCCCAGTCCGAGCAGCGCGCCGAACAGGGCGATGACCACGGACTCCAGCCGGATCATGCGCCGCAGCTGACGGCGGGAGAGGCCGATCGCCCGCATCAGGCCGATCTCGCGGGTCCGCTCGACCACCGACAGGGCCAGGGTGTTCACCACACCGAGCACCGCGACGATGATCGCCAGGGCGAGCAGGCCGTACACGATGTTCAGCAGCTGGCCGATCTGGTCCTTCAGGTCCTGCTTGAAGTCGGCCTGGTTCTGCACCTTGTACTGCGGGTAGGCGGCGAGCGAGCTCTTGATGGCCGCGTAGGCCTCCTTCTCCTTGCCGTCCTCCGCCGCGGCGAACATGATCATGTTCTCGGGCATCCGGTCGGCGGCGACGTGACGTTCGGCCGTGGTGACGTTGATGTACATCGCCCCCTGGTCGACGGACGTGTCGTCCGAGGTGATCGCGGCGACCTTCAGCTTCGCGGTGTCGCCGGCCTTGAAGGCGACGGTGAGCTCGTCACCCACCTCGATCCTGTGCAGGGCGGCGTAGTCCGACCCGACCGACATGGAGTCCGCGCCGTACGCCTTCGCCAGGTCACCGGCGACGGTCTCGCGCCGCAGGTCCTGCGGGTACGTCGGGTCGGCGGCGGTGACGTGCTCGTCCGCCGTCGATCCGTCGGGGTTGGTGAGCTTCGCGGCGAGCACCTTGTAGTTCGTCACGTGCTCGATGCCGGGCACCTTCTCGATGGCGTCCGCCGCCTGCGGCACGATCAGCTGGCCGGTGCTCGACTGGACGATGAAGTCCGTGCCGACCGACTTGTCCAGCTCGTCGGTGGCGGAGGCGACCATGGACGAGCCGACGACCGACAGGCACGCCACCAGGGCAAGCCCGATCATCAGGGCCGCGCCGGTCGCTCCCGTACGCCGGGGGTTGCGCAGCGCGTTGCGCTCCGCCAGCCGCCCGACCGGGCCGAACAGCCGCAGGACGACGAGGCCGAGCACCCGCACGACCGCACCGGCGAGCAGCGGGCCGATCACGATGAAACCGATGAGGGTGAGGACCACTCCCAGGCCGAGGTAGAGCGAGCCCTCGCTCGCCTCGTCCACCCGGGTCGTCGCCCACAGGCCGGCGGCGCCGGCCCCGGTGAGGACCAGGCCGATGCCGGCACGGACCCAGCCGGACCTGGCGTCCGCCGGCGTCCCGGCGTCCCGCAGGGCGGCCATCGGGGAGACCTTGCCGGCCCGGCGGGCCGGGATGTACGCGGCGAGGACGGTGACGACGATGCCGAGCGCCAGCCCGGTCACCGGTGTCGTCCAGGCGATGGTGAGGTCCCCGGT
Organism: Streptomyces sp. NPDC079167; assembly: GCF_040686735.1. Taxonomy (NCBI): domain Bacteria; kingdom Bacillati; phylum Actinomycetota; class Actinomycetes; order Kitasatosporales; family Streptomycetaceae; genus Streptomyces; species Streptomyces sp. NPDC079167. The sequence goes on from NZ_JBFBLO010000010.1 coordinate 128,389, forward strand.
GGACAGCTCCATGCCGACGGCGCCCATGGCCTTCATCAGCCCGACGGCGAGGCCGATGCCGGCGGCGACTCCCAGGACCGATCCGACGATGCCCAGGAGGACCGCCTCGACGAGCACGGACCGGTTGACCTGCTTGCGGCTGGAGCCGATGGCCCGCATCAGGCCGATCTCACGGGTGCGCTGGGCGACCAGCATCGAGAAGGTGTTGACGATCAGGAAGATGCCGACGAGGAAGGCGATCCCGGCGAAGCCGAGCATCGCGTACTTCATGACGTCCAGGAAGGAGCCCATGGAGTCCTTGTTGGCGTCGGCGGCCTCCTTCTGGGTCTGCAGCTTGTACGTGCCCGCGTCGCCCAGAGCCGCGGCGACGTCCTTCTTCAACCGGGTGTCGCCGACACCCGGTTCGGCGGTGACGGAGATGTGGGTGAACACATCGGACGCGCCCAGCAGCTTCTGCTGCGCGGTGGCGGTGTCGAGGTAGACGACGGCCGCACCGGGGTTGGTCACGGTGAACGAGGCGATACCGGAGATCTTCGCCCTGATGTCACCGGTGACGGCGATGGTGCGCACCTCGTCGCCGACGTTCAGGTGGTGCTTCTCGGCGGTGTCGGCGTCGATCATGGCCTCGGTCGGCCCGCGCGGGGCGTGGCCGGAGGTGATCTCCATGGACCGCAGGTCGTTGTCGGTCCAGTTGCCCGCGATCGTCGGGGCACCGGTGTCGGAACCCAGGTTCTTGTTGTTGCTGTCGACGAGGGTGACGGCCATGCTGCTGACCGCCCCCTCCGCCTTCTTCACCCCGTCCACCGCGGCGACCTCGGCGACGACGGACGCGGGGAGCGCATCGGGCTTGCCGCTCTCCGGGACGTCGTCGGTCCCGGCCTTCTTCGGGCTGACCGTCACGTCGGCGGACGTCGCCGCGAAGAGCTTGTCGAAGGTGGTGTTCATCGTGTCGGTGAAGACGAGCGTGCCGCACACGAACGCCACCGACAGCAGGACGGCAACGGCCGAGAGCGCCATCCGCCCCTTGTGCGCGAGGAAGTTGCGCATCGAGGTCTTCCAGACGGTCATGACGTCCGCCCGCGTGCGTCGAAGTCCTTCATCCGGTCCAGGACCTGCTCGGCCGTGGGGTTCTTCATCTCGTCGACGATGGAGCCGTCCGCGAGATAGAGGACCCGGTCCGCGTAGGAGGCGGCCACCGGGTCGTGGGTGACCATGACGATGGTCTGGCCGAGCTCGTCGACCGACTTGCGCAGGAAGGACAGCACCTCGGCGCCTGCCCGCGAGTCCAGGTTCCCCGTGGGCTCGTCACCGAAGATGATCTCGGGGCGGGCGGCGAGCGCACGTGCCACCGCGACACGCTGCTGCTGACCGCCGGAGAGCTCCGTGGGCCGGTGCTTGAGCCGCTCGGACAGCCCGACGGTCTCCACGACCTGCCTCAGCCAGCCGGCGTCGGGCTTACGGCCCGCGATGTCCATCGGCAGCGTGATGTTCTCGATCGCGTTGAGCGTCGGAAGCAGGTTGAACGCCTGGAAGATGAAGCCGATGCGGTCCCGGCGCAGCTGGGTCAGCTTCTTGTCCTTGAGCCCCGTGATCTCGGTGTCGGCGAGGTGGATCTGCCCCGAGGTCACCGTGTCCAGACCCGCCAGGCAGTGCATCAGGGTCGACTTGCCCGACCCGGACGGGCCCATGATCGCCGTGAACTGCCCGCGGACGATGTCCACGTCGACGTGGTCGAGTGCCACCACCCGGGTCTCCCCCGCCCCGTACGCCTTGACGACCTGTCGCGCTCGCGCAGCAACGGCCGTACGCCCTCCAGTGTCCCCGTGCCTGGGAATGGTTACAGCCGTTGTCACGTTTTTTCTCCTATGCCGGTCGATGCGCGGACGTCTCTGTGTACGTTCCGAGTCTCGGGTGAAGAGGTGCTCCGGCGCGCTGGTGCCCGGCGCAGTCTTCGAGGGGGGTTTTCCCCACCCCGCCCCCTGCGGCCGGCCGCATCCACGGCGCCGTACCGGCCGCCCCCCACGTGTCGGCCGGTATAAGAACACGCTAAGGAACGGGACACCCGCCTCTCGTCCTCCGGCGGGAGGAACGGCCCCCGGGCACAACTCCGGTGCTCCCCCTAGGGGTCCGGGCCGCGGGTGCGGGACCTGAGTAGGGGTCCCGGTGTCCGGCCTGCGGCTCCCGTACGGCGCCGGGCGGTGAGACAGTGTCCACCGGCAAGTAGATGCATAGGGAAGGGACCCCTGTGGGCGGCACGGACGGCACCGGCGGCACGGACAGCCCGGAAGCGGTACGCGGGACCGCCGCCCCCGGGTCCCCACCGGACACCCCGCGGAGCCGCCGCCCCGTCGCGGCGGCCCTCATGCTGGGCATGGGGCTCGCCGCCATCGACGGCACCATCGTCGCGACGGCCGTGCCGCAGATCGTCGGTGACCTCGGCGGGTTCTCCGTCTTCTCCTGGCTCTTCTCCGGTTATCTGCTCGCCGTGACCGTCACCCTGCCGGTGTACGGGAAGCTCTCCGACACCTTCGGCCGCAAGCCCGTCCTGATCGCCGGGATCATCCTCTTCCTGGCCGGCTCCCTGCTCTGCGCCGCCGCCTGGAACATGGCCGCCCTCATCGCCTTCCGCGTCGTCCAGGGTCTCGGCGGCGGCGCCCTCCAGGGCACGGTGCAGACCATCGCCGCCGACCTGTACCCGCTCAAGGAACGGCCGAAGATCCAGGCGAAACTGTCCACCGTCTGGGCCACTTCGGCCGTGGCGGGGCCCGCGGTCGGCGGGCTCCTCGCCGCGTACGCCGACTGGCGCTGGATCTTCCTGATCAACCTGCCGGTCGGCGCCGTCGCCCTCTGGCTGGTCGTCCGTCACCTCCACGAACCCGCCAGGCCGCGCCCCGCGACCCGTCCCCGTACCGACTGGGCGGGCGCCCTCGCGGTCTTCGCCACCGGCGCGCTGCTGCTGACCGCGCTCGTCCAGGGCGGTGTCGCGTGGCCCTGGCTCTCCGCCCCTTCGCTCGGGCTGCTGGGTGCGAGCGCCGCGCTGGCCGCCCTGACCGTCCTCATCGAACGCCGCGCCGCGGAACCCGTCATACCCGGCTGGGTCTGGCGTCGCCGCACCATCGCCTCGGTCAATCTCGCCCTCGGCGCGATGGGGCTGCTCATGGTCGCGCCGACCGTCTTCCTGCCGACCTACGCCCAGTCCGTCCTCGGACTGGGCCCGATCGCCGCCGGGTTCGTCCTCTCCGTGATGACCCTGAGCTGGCCCGTCTCCGCCGCCCTCTCCGACCGGGTCTACAACCGCATCGGCTTCCGCCGCACCGCGATCACCGGCATGTCCGGGGCTTTGCTGGTGCTGCTCTGCTTCCCGCTGCTGCCCTACCCCGGCAGCGCCTGGCAGCCCGCCCTGCTCATGCTGCTGCTCGGCGCGACCCTCGGCCTCTTCCAACTCCCCCTGATCGTCGGGGTCCAGTCCACGGTCGGCTGGGCCGAGCGGGGCACGACGACGGCGTCCGTGCTCTTCTGCCGCCAGGTCGGCCAGAGCCTCGGTGCCGCGCTGTTCGGCGCCGTCGCCAACGGCGTGCTCGCCTCCCGGCTGGCCGCTGCCCCCGTCCCGGGCCTGCCCGGCGACCTGGACGCGGTGTCGCACGCCCTCGAGGACCCGGCCGCCCTCTCCGCCGCGGCGACGGACTATCTGCGGCGGGCCGTCGACACCGCCGTCGACCACGTGTTCACCGGCGCCGCGGTCGCAGCCGCTCTCGCCCTGCTGGTCCTCGTCTTCCTGGCCCCGCGCCGCTTCCCCGTCCTGGACGAGCACGAGAGCACCGAGCCGACGAGGTGACCTCGCGGCCTGACTCCGGGTGGGCGTCCTCCGTTCGGCAGGCATGACTCCGGCAGCCGTCGCGGCATGTCCGCAGGTGGCGGGGGTGAAGTCGGCCGGAGAGGCTGCGGCTGCGGTTGCGGGGCCGGACCGGACGGGGGGTGATGGCCGGGATGCATCCGGACCCCGCAGGTGCGCTCGGAGCGCTGCTCCCCGCATTTTGACGGTGACCGGTCAGCGAGCACCCAGCGACGATTCACCGGAAGAAGAGGATCGACACGATGCGACACACCTCCGCCACCCTGGCCCTCACCGCCGCGCTTCTCCTCGCCCCCGCGGCACCGGCCCTCGCCCAGGCTCCCGGGGGGCAGGTGGCAGCCACCGCCGCGGTCTCCCCCGTCGCCGCGAACGACGACAAGGATGACGACAGCAGTGGCGGCTGGGGGCTGTGGGGGCTCGTCGGACTCCTCGGCCTGGCGGGCCTGATCCCGCGCAAGAAGAAGGACCACGACGTACCGCGGCGCAACACTCCCGGTGGCGGCCCCACCACCGGCTCCCACCCGACGGACCCGCGCATCTGAGGCGGCCCGCCCCGGCGCCCGGCCCTCGACGCCGAAGTGCCCGGTCTCGCCCCGGTGGGGTCGAGGCCGGGCACTTCGGCGTACGGAAGCTCGCGCCGGGGTCAGCCCTTGGCGGCGGCCACCTCGGGCGCTGCGCTGGCGTCGGCCTGCTCGCCGGGACCGGCGGCGGGACGGCGGAGGGCCGGGATGAACGCCGAGATCACCACGGCGACCAGCGCGACACCGCAGCCGAGCGCCAGGCCGGTACGGAACCCGGCCTCGGAGGTGAAGCTGTAGCCGGCCGTCTCCGTGGTCATCTGGGCGAGGACCGCGCCGATCACCGCGGCACCGATCGAGGTGCCGAGGGCGCGCATGAGGGTGTTGAACCCGTTGGCGGCGGCCGTCTCGGACACCGGGACCGAGCTCATGATCAGGGCGGGCATCGCACCGTAGGCGAGTCCGACGCCACTGCTGCTGACCATGAGGAACAGCATCAGACCCCAGGCGGAGCCCATCAGGAGGATCCCCAGCCCGTAGGCGCCCGCGATCACCAGCACACCGCAGATCAGCGTGAACTTCGGGCCGCGGGAGTCGGTGAGCTTCCCGCCGAGCGGGGAGATGACCATCATCATCAGGCCCCCGGGGGCCATCCACAGACCCGCCGCGAGCATCGACTGGCCCAGGCCGTAGCCGGTGGCCTCGGGGAACTGCAGGAGCTGCGGCGCGATCAGCATGCCGGCGTACATGCCGAAGCCGACGAAGAGCGACGCCAGGTTGGTGATCAGCACCCGGGGACGGGCCGTGGTGCGCAGGTCGACCAGCGGGTCCTTGGTCCGCAGCTCCCAGAATCCCCAGACCAGCAGCACCACGACGGAGGCGACGAACAGGCCGATGGTCGTCGTGGAGGCCCAGCCCCACTCGGCGCCCTTGGAGACGGCGAGAAGCAGACAGACCAGACCGACGGCCAGGCCGAGGGCACCGGGCATGTCGAAACGCTGCCCCTTGGCGGCGGCCGGGACGTCCGGGACCAGGAACCAGATCAGGGCGAAGATGATGAGGGCCAGCACGGCGGAGCCCCAGAACAGCACGCGCCAGTTCGCGTACTGGGCGACCGCCGAGGCGATCGGCAGGCCGAGGGCGCCGCCGATGCCGAGGGAGGCGCTGACCAGGGCGATGGAGGAGCTCATCTTCTCCTTCGGCACCACGTCACGCAGCAGGGCGATGCCGAGCGGCACCATGCCCATGCCCATCCCCTGCAGACCGCGCCCGATGATCATCGGGACGACTGAGGACGCGAGCGCGCAGACCACCGACCCGACGACCAGCGGCACCGCGCACACGAGGAGCATCCGGCGCTTGCCCAGCAGGTCGCCCAGCCGCCCGGAGACCGGCACACACACGGCCGAGACCAGCAGGGTGACGGTGATCACCCAGGCGGCGTTGGAGGACGTGGTGTCGAGGAGCTTCGGCAGCTCCGCGATGAGCGGGGTGACCAGGGTCTGCATGACCGCCGCCACGGTGCCCGCGAAAGCGAGCGTGGCGATCACACCGCCTGATCCGGCTGTCGGCTGGGGGGCATCCATGAGGTCGGTACTCCTTGGGGTCGGTCGTCTCGATCAACAGTATGCATCGTACATGCCCAATGTATCGTACATGTTGAATGTGTCATGCATGTTATGTGTCCAGTACACGTCTTGTGAGAGCATGAAACCGCCCGCGACCAACACGCGACCGACCCGGGACAGGAGAAGGAGGCGACAGAAATGGCCGGACCCACGGACGACGTGGAGTACGAACAGATGCTCCTCTGGCGCCACGACCTCGCCTACCACCGGGGCGGACGCCACCGGAACGCCCTCCTGGAACGCAGCGCCTACGTACTCCTCAGCCGCATACGCGTCCAGGGACCGATGTCCATCGGCGAACTCAGCGACGCCTTCGGCCTCGACGCCTCCACCCTCAACCGCCAGACCGCCGCCGCCACACGCGCCGGACTGACCGAACGCATCGCCGACCCCGAGGGCGGCATGGCCCGCAAATTCCGCATCACCGACAAGGGCGCCCACCTCCTCGACGAAGAACGCGAACGCGTCGTACGCGCCCTGGACCAGGTCATGCACGACTGGCCGGACCAGGACATAGCCGCCTACGCCGCCTACCTCAAACGCTTCAACACCGGCATCGAGCGCCTCTCCGAACGCCCCTGGCCACGCCCCTGACCCGGCCGGCCGGCGCCAGGCACCCCGTCACTCCCCCACGGACCCCGACACCGCACGCCCCGTGAGCGCCGCCAGCGAATGACGCACATGCGCCATGTGCGCCTGCACCTCCTCACGACCCTCCTCGTGCTCCCGCAGGACCCGCTCCGTCTCCCGCACCACACGCTCCTCCGCCACCCTGGCCCCCGCCAGCAGCTCCGCCGCACGCGCCTCCGCGTCCTCCTGACCGTGCCGGGCCGCCTCCTCCGCCTCCGCGAGCTCCCGCCGCGCCCGGTCGAGCAGCGCCTCCCCACGAGCCGTCAGCTCCGCCTCACGCTCCGCCGCAGCCACCTCGGCACCGGCGATCTCACCCTCCGCCGCCTTGCCCCGCTCGGCATGCTCCTGCTCCTGATGCGCCAGCACCCCCGCCGTACGACGACGCGTGCTGTCCATCTCCGCCTCCGCGGCCCCACGCACCTCACCCGCCTCGTGGCGCGCCTCCTCCAGCAGCGCACCGGCGCTCTCCCGCGCCTCGGCCAGCACCCCCTCCGCACAGGCGTCCGCCTCCGCCCGCACAACCCCAGCCCGCTCACGCGCCGCCTCACGGATCTCCCGGCCCGCCACATCCGCCGCGTCCCGCAGCGCCTGCGCCTCCTCCGACGCCGCCCCCCGCGCCGCCTCCGCCTCGGCCTCCGCCAGAGCCAGGATCTGCTGCGCCCTCTCCCCCAGCGACCGGTACGTCTGCGGAGCGAGCGAGGCCACCACCTCACCCAGCCGCACCGCCTCCGCCGCCAACTCCTCGGCCCGCCCCGTCAGCAGGGCAAGCCGCTCCAGAGCCCCGTCCCGCTCCGCCGACAGCGAGGCCACCACACGGTCCACCTGCTCAGGACGGTAACCACGCCCCCGACCACCGACAAAACCGTGCGCGGACACCGGTCCACCACTCATCCCTGAAGCCCTCTTTCCCGCTCTCCGACTCCCCGACCATGAAGCAATACGTCAAGGATGCGGTAATTGGCCCGGAAGTCGGAATCGATCAGCTGCATTCAGGACGGAAGCGACCCGCATCACAGACACCCCGCACAAAAGGCGCCCGCCCCATCACAGGACGAACGCCTCTCGCACACAACAGATCAGATCCGACCGGCCCGCGTCACAGCAGCCCGTCCCACATCTGCTCCAGCAACACCGACCACCAGCCCTCCGGCGACGCCAGAGCAGCCGCATCGATCGCCACCAGCTGCGCCTGGAAATCGACCGTCCAACGACCCGCCTGCTCAGGATTCAACCCGAACCGCAACCGCCACATCCGGCCCAGCAACGCCATCGACCGCACGAACTCCGGCAGCCCCGTGTTCACGAACTGCGGCGGAACCGGCTGACCCCCCGGACCCGCCTCCACCGGAACAGCCACGATGTTCGCCGTCCCGTACTGCACACAGATCGCCCGGCCGAAGTCCGAACCCATCACCAGATACGAACCCGCGTCCGACGCGGGCTGCACCTGACGCTGCCCCGCCAGCTCCGCCAGCGTCGGCACCACAGGATGACCCGGCTGCGCCCAGAAGAACGGCCCGAAATCAGCAGGCAGCCCCGCCCACACCAGCGTCCGCGCCACCACCTCGGGCACACCCTGACGGGACACCGCCCGCTGATCGAAACGCAGCACACCCTGAGGACCGAAAGCCCCCAGCATCTCCTCCGCCAACGCCTCCGGAGGCACCGCCGGCGCAGGCGGCACCTGCGGCAACGGCGCCCGCACCGGAGCCGGCCGCGCCGGCCCGTCCGCCACCTGATGCAACTCACCCTGATGCGTCAGCAGATGCTGCATCCCCTGCTGCCGGCTCGCATGATCCGTCCCGTACGGCGCGACACTCGTGATCCGGACCTGCGGCCACGTCTCCCGGATCATCCGCGCACAGTAACCACCCGGAAGCTCGCACGACTCCAGCTCCGTATGCAGCTCGATCACCTGCTGCGGCGGCACACCCATCCCCCGCAGCTCATGCAGCATCTGCCACTCCGGATGCGGAGTACCCGGCGCCGAACGCCGGATCAGCTGCTGCTCACTGCCGTCGGCCGCACGGAAACGCAGCACGGCCTGATACCCCGGACCGACCGTCGGCAGGCCCACCGGCTGCTGCGGATAGCCGTACGCCCCAGGAGGCGGCGGCGTGTGCTGACCCGGCGCCCCGGAAGGACCAGGAGGCGGCGGCATGTGCTGCCCCGGCGCCCCGGGAGGACCAGGAGGCCCCGGAGGACCGGGCGGCTGCGGCGCACCCGCACCGGCCTGCCCCGGACCCGCCAGCATCGTCGCGGCATGGTGCACCCCGCCACCCGGAGGCGGCGGCGGAGGACCGGGCGGCGGCGTGGAGCCGGCAGGCGGCGGAGGAGGCGGCGGCGCACCCGGAGCCCCCGGAGGACCCGGAGGAGCAGGAGGACCCGGCGGGCCCGGAGGACGTGGCGCGTTCGGACCACCGATGCTCGCATCGGCGAACATCGTCGCCGCATGATGCAGCCCGCCGCCCGGAGGCGGCGTGGAACCAGGAGGCCCCGGAGGACCAGGCGGCTGCACACCCGGAGGCGGCGTCTGCGAGACCAACTGCGTCGGCACATAGCCACCCGCCGGCGCACCCGGCACACCCGGCCCGGAAGGCGGCGGAACCGCCCCCGGCCGCGCCCCCGGCACCCCGGGCGCCCCGGGCGGCGGCGGAGTCGTCGACACCGACCCCCGAGCACTCCGCGGCGGCACGACGGCCTTGCTCGTCGCCGCGTCCGCGATGTCCCCCGCCCCGCGCCCCGAGCCGGCAGAAGGCGGCCCGGCAGGCGCCGGAGCCGAAGGAGCCGGAGCAGGAGGGACGAAAGGAGCAGCGGGCGCAGGAGGCCCCGGAGGCGGCGCCTGCGGATCCAGCCCCGGCACCACCGCCGTCGGCGGCAGCTGACTGCCACCCGACATCAACGCCGTGGGCGCCTCCGCCGAAACCACCGGCGGCGGAGCCCCGTCGTCGTCCGACCCCGAAAGCGGCGGCGCGAACACCGTCGCGGGCAACGGCACACCGCCCTCGTCGGAACCCGCGTTCGTGTCCGTACCCGCCCAAGGCGTCGCCCCGGCCGGCACCCCGTCGTTCGCCGTCGGCTCATGATCCGGCTGCCCACCGGCAGCCGGCCACGCCGACCCCGAACCACCAGCCGGCGCGGGAACAGAAGGAGAAGGCGCCTCAGGTGCCGGCACAGGAGCCGGAGACGGCGCTTCCCCCTCCGCACGCCGATCCGGAATCCCCAGCTTGTCCGCCGCCTCCTGCAACCACTCCGGCGGCGTCAACAAGAACGACGTCTGATTCAGATCAATACGCTGCGGCGGCTCCGGAGCAGCCTCCACCTCCGCGGAAACCCCGTAATCCTCCTCGTACCGCCGTATCACCTCACCCACCGGCAACCCCGGCCACAACGTCGCCTCACCACTGTCCCGGGCGATCACCAGCCGCTGACGGCCCCCGTCCGAAACAGGACCCTCCGCACGGTCCTCCGCCCACACCACAAAACCCAGCTCGAACTCACGGACCCGGACCTCACGGTGCTGATACGCGGGCACATCACCGTTGACCCACTCATCCGCCCGCTCCTGCGCCTGCGCGAACGTCACCACCGCGCTCACCCCTCCACCGGGACGGCCCGCGCGAAGCCACCGTCCACCATCAGGTTCGCCACCGTCTCCAACTCCGGCGGATTACCCGCCAGACGCTGGAGGAACGCATCGAAGTCCTCACCGCACGGCAACAGCAGCCGGTCCACCCGCTCCTGCACACCCCAGCCGTCCTGATCCCGCGCATCGTCATACGCGCAGAACCACACCGACCCCACACCACCACCACGCACCTTCACCGCCAGGATCCCGCCCTGGACAAAACCCACACCCAGGAAATCCTTCGTGAAGTGATCACGCAGACACTTGTTCACATAAACCAGGTCATTCACAGCCGCTTCCTCACGCACCGTGAAAAACGGCTGATCCACCAGCAGACCCAACTCCGCGTCCAACGCCGCACCCACCGGAGCCGAACCACCGGCCGCCTTCAGGAACGACCTGTACGCACCCGGAAGGCGATACCCCAAATCCTCCTCGACACCCAGGACCTGCTGCTCACCCACCGCCACAGAACCCTTCGGCAAACGGAAATGAGCAGGCCGCGTCTCCTGCAACGGCCGCGTACCACGACGGCCCTGATCCACCGAAGTCGTCGCCAGACCACCGTGATGACGCAACAACGCCTTCACCTCGACCGGCACCAGCTCCATCCGCCGGCCACCCGCCACGTGATGCCACGTCCACCCGTGCGGAGTCGCCACCGCCGGAATCGTGTCCCACAACTCATGACCACTCGCCGCCAACGCCGCGTTCGCCGACACGTAATCCGTCAGCCGCAACTCGTCGATACCGAACCCCGGAGGCGGATCCGCGATCTCCGCCGCCGCACGCGCGTACGGCGAAAGCACCGGAAAGCCGTTCCCGTCCACACGCACACCCCTCGGGTGGCGGGACGCCCGGACAGGATCCGGGAAATGCACGACCTGCCCGGCATAGGCCGCATTCGGTGGCGCGGCTTGCTGCCCGAGCCGACCTGTCGTCATGGCGGTTGCCCCCTGCTGCGTCTGGTGTTGCGCACAGCCTATGCCGTGACGCAACAACGCCCCCCGCCCCCGCCACCCCACTCACCCAACGTCACCAACGCGTGACGGACACGCGACAACCGAACCACCGACCCACGACACGCAGACACGTTTCCCCCACCCAGCTTCCCCACCACCCTGCATATTTGGCAGGCTGTCCCCGCAACTCGGGGGATTGCAGGGAGGGACACCAGCACCATGCACACAGCACAAACAGTCACATCCGGAGACCCACGACTCAGCTGGAGCACCACCGAAACCAACACAGCACCCCACCTCCACCACCGCCGCGACGGCATCCTGCCCGCGGTGGCCGCAGCCCTGTCCGTACGCGGAGAAACACTCACCTGCACCGCAGGCAAAGGCGACCAGCCACCCGTCCTCCACCCCCTCGTACAGGACTTCCTCGACACCCTCACCAGCAACCAACGCGAACGCTTCACCGGACGCTGCCCCGAAGCCATACTCCTCTCACGCCAGCTCACCGCAGCCGACAGCAGCCGCTCCAAACGAGCCCAGCGCAAACCCCTCACCAACGGCGAAGCCCGCCGCGCACTCAAACACGCCCGCCTCACCGCCCGCCGCATCCGCGAGGACGGCGACCCCCTCCACGGCAGCTACGCACCCCCCTGCCGCTCCTGCACCGAAATGCTCGCCCACTTCGGCGTACGCCCCGTCGACCTCACCACCGGTGCGGCGACCACCGCCGAGAAGGGCTGAACCCACCACCCATGCGCGACGTACCCGGCCAACAAGCCCGCAACTCCACCACCCGCTTCCCCGTCGCCCTCGACGCCGCACTCCGCGACGCCGGCTGGCAACCCGGCCGCTGGGACATCCGACAAGCCGAGGAATGGGCCGACGCCCTCCGCTCCCACGCCTCCCCCGCCGGCCACCAGCACGCCGTCTTCCCCGCAGCCGTCGAAGCCTGGGCCGAATTCGGCGGACTCCACATCACCTCCACCGCACCCGGCCGCCACATCGCCACCACCACCGTGCACATCGACCCGCTCAGCGGACTCCACCTCGCACGCACACTCGGCGACCTCGGACGCGCACTCGACACCGAAGTCGCCCCCCTCGGCCAGGAAGGCGACGCACAAGCAGTCCTCGCCATCGACAACGAAGGACGCGTCTACTCCATCGACCACACCGGCGACTGGTACCTCGGCTCCGACATCGACCGCGCCCTCGAAACCCTCATCACCGGCGTACAGCCCACCCGCCTCACCTCAAGCTGACACCCCTACACCGACCCCGCATCCGGCAACACCGCCGACACCCGGAAACCACCCGCATCCGTCGGCCCCGACACGAACACACCCCCCAGCCCCAACACCCGCTCCCGCATCCCCACCAAACCGTTCCCCCCACTCGGCAGCCCCGCATCCGCCGTCACACCATCCGTCGGACCGTTCTCCACCTGCATCGCCACCTCCACACCCCGATACGCCAACCGCACCCACGTCCGCGCACCCGCCGCATGCTTGTGCACGTTCGTCAACGCCTCCTGCACCACCCGGTACGCCGTCTGCTCCACCTCCGGCGCATACGGACGCAACTCCCCCTCCACCGACAACTCCACCGTCATCCCCGCCTCACGGGACTGCGCCACCAACGCCTCCACCTCCCGCAACCGCGGCCCGTCCTCAGCCACCACCACAACCGCCGCCGCAGCCACCCGCCCCACCGAAGCCAACGGCACCTGCCCCGCCGGAGGAGCCACCAGAGCATCCCCGCTCCGCAACACCCCGAGCATCTCCCGCAACTCCGTCAACGCCTGCCGGCCCATATCCCCCACCAACGCAGCGTTACGCACCGCCTTCGCCGGATCCTTCGGAGCCACCGCCTGCAACGCCGCCGCGTGCACCACCATCAGACTCACCCGGTGCGCCACCACGTCATGCATCTCCCGCGCGATCCGCCCCCGCTCCTCCGTACGCGCCCACTCGGCCCGCTCCTCCGCCCGGTCCGCCAGCAGCGACAGCTCCCGCTCCAGCGAATCCGCACGCTCCCGCAGACTCTCCATCAGCCTGCGCCGCGCCCCGATGTAGAGCCCGAAGAACACCGAGGGCGCCGTCAGCCCCAGCGACATGAAGAGCGATATCACCAGGACGTACCAGAGCGGCCCGAGATCGGCGTGCTCACTCACGCTCTGCCGCAGCCGCACGTACGACACGATGAACGCGCCGACCAGCGTCATCCCCGTCAGCACCACCGTGATCCGGCGCGGCACATCGGAAGCCGCCAGGGTGTACAGCCCGACGATCGCCATCAGGAAGCCCATCTCGGCCGGCGTCGTCGCAATCGACACCAGCACCACGGCGATCGGCCAGCGCCTGCGCAGCACCAGCACCGCCCCCGCCAGCAGCCCGAACAGCATCCCCAGCGGCACCGGCAGCCCGGTCTCCCCGGCGAACGCCACCCCCTCCAGCGCACACTCCAACGCCGAAACCAGCGCCAGTCCCACGTCCAGGGCGACACTGCGCCGCCGCTCCCACCACCAGTAGCCGCGGGTGGTCGGACCCGCCGCTTCCCGGTCTGCCCCCGTTGCGGTCATGGCATCCAGCCTACGGGCGGACGCATCCCAATTTCCGGCGAGTCCGTCAGCACAGAAAGTGACCGGTCATACCGCAAAGGCGGGTAGATCGCACGATCCGGTGAACCGAGCACCCTTTCGACCCGGACGTCCGCATTCCGGACGACGCTGCTCGTATGACACATGCCACTGGCAAGTACGCGGACTTCGAGGGACTACGGAAGCAGGCGATCGCGCTGCGGAGGGAGGGACTGAGCCGACGCCAGATCCGCGACCGGCTGTACGTCGACAACAACGACATCCTGAACCGCCTCCTGCAAGGCGAACCCGCCCCGGAGTGGACGAAGCGCCCGAACGCCAAGGACGACCTGCGGGCGAAGGCCCGGGAGCTGCGGCTCCAGGGCATGACCTACGACCAGATCCAGGTGAAGCTGGGGTGCTCGAAGGGGTCGATCTCGCTGTGGGTGCGGGACCTCCCGAAGCCCGTCCCCAGCCGCAGCGCCGTCGAGCAAGCCCGACTAGCAGGGCGCATGCGCTGGGATCACGAACTGGCCGTGCGCGACGAAGAGCGGCAGCGGACGAAGGCCGCCGCGAAGGCGGAGATCGGCGACCTCACGGACCGGGAGCTTCTCCTCATCGGCGTGGGGCTCTACTGGTCCGAGGGGACGAAGGACAAACCGTACGACCGCCGGGAGAACCTGACGTTCGTCAATAGCGACCCGGGCATGATCGAGACCTATCTGGCCTGGCTGGCCGTAGTGGGGGTCACGCCCGACCGCATCTGCTTCCGGGTCATGATCCACGAGACAGCGGACGTCGAGGCCGCCGAACGCTACTGGGCGGAGCTTGTGGGCATCGATGCCTCCGCCCTCCAGAAGACGACACTGAAGAAGCACAACCCCAAGACGTCACGGAAGAACACCGGCGAGACCTATCGCGGCTGCCTGGTGATCCGTGTCGCGCAAGGTGCCGAGTTGTATCGTCGAGTCGAGGGCTGGTGGCGCGGAATCGTGGATCAGGCCCAACTCCACCTCAGGTAGGGTCTGACGCAGTGATCCGCCGTGGGGTAGCGGCATCCCGCAGGCCTTTGGAGCCTTGAGACGCTGGTTCGAATCCAGCCGGCGGAGCCCACGCATCGGGCCCCGACCTCACGGTCGGGGCCCGCGCCAGTTTCGGGCACATACGCCCCCGGTATCCTGCGGATGTCCACCACCCGAAGCCGAAGGGCAATTCCGTGAGCGTCCACCACCCGGCCGCCGTCGTCGTCCTCGCAGCGGGTGAGGGCACCCGCATGAAGTCGAAGACCCCCAAGGTCCTGCACGAGATCTCCGGGCGCTCGCTCGTCGGACATGTCGTCGCCGCCTCCCGTGAGCTCGCCCCCCAGCACCTCGTCGTCGTGGTCGGCCACGCGAGCGAGCAGGTCACCGCGCACCTCTCCGCCGGGGACACCCCCGTACGTACGGCGTACCAGGCCGAGCAGAACGGCACCGGTCACGCGGTCCGGATGGGTCTGGAGGAGCTCGGCGGCACCGTGGACGGCACCGTCGTCGTCGTGTGCGGGGACACCCCGCTGCTCTCCGGCGAGACGCTGTCCGCGTTGGCCGCCACCCACACGGCCGACGGGAACGCCGTCACCGTGCTGACCGCCGAGGTCCCGGACTCCACCGGTTACGGCCGGATCGTCCGCGACGCGGCCACCGGCGCGGTCACGGAGATCGTCGAGCACAAGGACGCCACCGTCGCGCAGCGTGGCATCCGGGAGATCAACTCCGGGGTCTTCGCGTTCGACGGCCGGCTGCTGAGCGAGGCGCTCGGCAAGGTGCGTACGGACAACAGCCAGGGCGAGGAGTACCTCACCGATGTGCTGTCGATCCTGCGCGAGGCGGGTCACCGTGTCGGCGCCTCGGTCGCCGGTGACCACCGGGAGATCCTGGGCATCAACAACCGGCTCCAGCTGGCCGAGGCCAGGCGTCTGCTCAACGAGCGGCTCCTGGAGCGCGCGATGCTGGCGGGTGTGACGGTGGTGGACCCGGCGTCGACGCTGATCGACGCGACGGTGACGTACGAGCGTGACGCGGTCGTGCATCCGGGGACGCAGCTGCTGGGTGCGACGCATCTCGCCGAGGACGCCGAGGTGGGCCCGAACTCGCGGCTGAAGGACACGGTGGTCCACGCGGGCGCCCGTGTGGACAACACGGTCTCGGACGGCGCCGAGGTGGGCCCTGGTGCGTCGGTGGGGCCGTTCGCGTATCTGCGGCCGGGGACGAGGCTGGGCGCGAAGGCCAAGGCGGGTACGTACGTCGAGATGAAGAACGCGACGATCGGTGAGGGCACGAAGGTGCCGCACCTGAGCTATGTCGGGGACGCGACGATCGGTGATCACACCAACATCGGTGCGGCGAGCGTGTTTGTGAACTACGACGGCGTGTCCAAGCACCACACGACGATCGGGTCTCATTGCCGGACCGGGTCGGACAATATGTTTGTGGCGCCTGTCACGGTCGGGGACGGCGTTTACACGGCTGCGGGTTCGGTCATCACGAAGGATGTGCCGGCGGGTTCGCTGGCCGTCGCGCGGGGCCAGCAGCGGAATATCGAGGGCTGGGTCGCCCGGAAGCGGCCCGGGAGTGCGGCGGCTCAGGCCGCTCAGGCGGCCTCGCAGGAGTCCGACGGCGAAAGCTGACCGGAAACAGGTGCGCCAAAGGCGGCGTACCGTGATACGTGCTCACCCATTTCGGCTGGCTCGTCGCACATCGGGACACATGCTGCGCGGTGCCAGATACACGTCTGAGGAGACTGTGCTGTGACCGGGATCAAGACGACCGGCGAGAAGAAACTGATGTTCTTCTCCGGCCGCGCCCACCCCGAGCTGGCCGAGGAGGTCGCGCATCAACTGGGTGTCGGCCTCGTGCCGACGAAGGCCTTCGATTTCGCCAACGGTGAGATCTACGTACGTTTCCAGGAGTCCGCCCGTGGCGCCGACTGCTTCCTGATCCAGAGCCACACGGCTCCGATCAACAAGTGGATCATGGAGCAGCTGATCATGCTGGACGCGCTGAAGCGCGCGTCGGCGCGGTCGATCACGGTGATCGTGCCGTTCTACGGTTATGCCCGTCAGGACAAGAAGCACCGTGGCCGTGAGCCGATCTCGGCCCGTATGGTCGCGGATCTGATGAAGACGGCGGGTGCGGACCGCATCCTCACCGTGGATCTGCACACGGACCAGATCCAGGGGTTCTTCGACGGTCCGGTGGACCACCTGTTCGCGCTGCCGATCCTGGCGGACTACGTGGGTGCGAAGGTCGACCGTTCGAAGCTGACGATCGTCTCTCCGGACGCCGGCCGGGTGCGTGTGGCCGACCGTTGGTGCGACCGGCTGGACGCTCCGCTGGCGATCGTGCACAAGCGTCGTGACAAGGACGTGCCGAACCAGGTCAGCGTCCACGAGGTCGTCGGTAATGTCGAGGGCCGGGTGTGTGTGCTGGTCGACGACATGATCGACACGGGTGGCACGATCTGTGCGGCCGCTGACGCCCTGTTCGCGCATGGTGCCGAGGACGTCATAGTGACGGCTACGCACGGTGTGCTGTCGGGTCCGGCCGCGGACCGGCTGAAGAACTCGAAGGTGTCGGAGTTCGTGTTCACGGACACGCTGCCGACCCCGGGTGAGCTGGAGATCGACAAGATCACGGTGCTTTCGATCGCGCCGACGATCGCGCGTGCGGTGCGTGAGGTGTTCGAGGACGGTTCGGTGACGAGCCTCTTCGAGGAGCAGGAGTGATCACCTGCGGGTGATCGACTTGGGGGGCGGCCTCTCCGCCGGGTAGACTGGACAAGTTGCTCGGCGAGGGAGGCCGTTCTCATGCGTAGGCGTGGGGTCGGTTGTCCGTTATCGACGCGCTCTTCGTAGCAGGCCTGTCGTGGGCCGGGTGACCATCGGTTTTTCGTCACCTTTCGAGTCACCCTACGAGGAGTGCAGCATGGCTGAGATCAAGCTCGACGCAACGGTCCGTACGGAGTTCGGCAAGGGCGCTGCCCGTCGTACGCGTCGTGCCAACCTGGTTCCCGGGGTCGTCTACGGCCACGGTGCTGAGCCGGTTCACATCAACCTTCCGGGCCATGACCTGCTTCTGGCTCTGCGTACGGCCAACGTCCTGATCGGTCTGGAGATCGACGGCAAGGACGCGCTGGTGATTCCGAAGGCCGTGCAGCGTAACGCCATCAAGGGCAACATCGAGCACGTCGACCTCCTCACGGTGAAGCGTGGCGAGAAGGTCGAGGTCGAGGTCGCGGTGCACGTCGAGGGTGACCTGGCGCCGGGCGGCAACCTTCTCGAGTACGTGCAGAACACCCTGCTCGTCGAGGCCGAGGCGACGCACATCCCCGAGTCCGTCACGGTCTCGATCGCGGGTCTGGATGCCGGTGACTCGATCCTGGCGAAGAACATCCCGCTGCCGAAGGGCTCCGTGCTCGCCGGTGACGAGGACGCCGTCGTGCTCCAGGTCGTCACGGCGCAGGTCGAGGAGGCCCCCGCCGAGGAGGCTTCCGCCGAGGCCTGATCCCTCGCCGTACCTGCTTGACTGACGGGGTGGTGGTTCCCTTTTCGGGGGTTCCGCCGCCCCGTCGGCCTGTGTGGGCTTCCCTGTATCGAGTTGTCGACGTGTTCCGTGCGCACTGCGAGGAGACCGAGTTCTGATGTCCGACGTCACCGACCCCTGGCTGATCGTGGGTCTCGGTAATCCGGGTCCTGATTATGCGGCGAACCGGCACAATGTGGGCTTCATGGTGGCTGATCTGCTGGCGGAGCGGATCGGTGGGAAGTTCAAGCGGGCGCAGAAGGCGCAGGCGCAGGTGGTGGAGGGGCGGATCGGTCCGCCGGGTCCGGGGAGCCGGCGGGTGGTGCTGGCGAAGCCGATGTCGTACATGAATCTGTCGGGGGGTCCGGTCACCGCGCTGCGGGATTTCTACAAGGTGCCCATGGATCGCGTCGTGGCTGTGCATGACGAGTTGGACATCGATTTCGGCATGTTGCGCCTGAAGTTGGGTGGTGGTGACAACGGGCACAACGGGTTGAAGTCGATGACGAAGGCGATGGGTCCGGGTTATCACCGGGTGCGGTTCGGGATCGGCCGGCCGCCGGGGCGGATGCAGGTCGCTGATTTTGTGCTGAAGGATTTTTCGTCGGCGGAGCGCAAGGAGCTTGCGTATCTGGTGGACCGGTCGGCGGATGCGGTGGAGTCGTTGTTGGCGGAGGGGTTGGAGCGGGCTCAGTCCGCGTACAACTCCTGACATTCCTGTTGCTTCTTGGGTGTTTTTCGGCCATGGGTTGACCGGTGGTGGGGCGCTGCCCAAGGATCGGCGCCCATGAAGCGGAGTTCTTCCCACCGGCTGGTGGCTCATGGCCGTTCGTTCGTCGCGGGGTGTGTCGTCCTGTTGTTGCTGGTGGCGGGTGTGTGGTCGTCGTGGGAGAGCGCGCATCACGTCGTCCTGGCGAAGGGGCGTGAGCACGGGACGATGTCGGTGACGGTGTGCGGGGAGGATGTCTGCACGGGGTCGTTCTCGCCGGACGCGGTTTCGCGGGAGCGGTCGGAGGTGCGGATCGAGCGGTCCGTGGCGGCGGAGAAGGGGGCTCGTTTCCCTGTTGTGGTGAAGCCCGGTACCGGTGAGGTCGTACGCACCGGGACGCCGGGCTTTCTGCATGCGTGGGTGCCGTTGGGTGGTGCGCTGGTGCTGGCCGCGCTGGTGATCGGTGGGGGTATGCGGCTGACGCGGACGGCGTGGGGTACGGGGGTGGCGGGTGCGGTCCTGTTGTTGGCGACGTTCGTCGCTCTCTGACAGGACCGCACCCGTTCACGGGGTCAGCCGGTGTTGCGGAGGCCTGCGGCTACGCCGTTGACGGTGAGGAGCAGGGCCCGTGCGAGCAGCGGGTCGGGTTCCTCGCCGCGTTCGAGTGCTTGGCGCTGGCGGGCGAGGAGGGAGACCTGGAGGTAGGAGATGGGGTCGAGGTAGGCGTCGCGGATGGCGAAGGTCTGCTGGAGCACCGGGCTGGTGCCGAGGAGTTCCTTGCTGCCGGTGACCTTGAGGACTTCCTGCACGGTGAGTTCGTGCTCGGCTTGGATGGCGTCGAAGACGTGCTTGAGTTCGTCGGGGACGAGGGTGTCGACGTAGTGCCGGGCGATGCGCAGGTCGGTCTTGGCGAGGGTCATCTCGACGTTGGAGAGGAAGTTCTGGAAGAAGTGCCACTGGTCGTGCATTTCTTCGAGGACGGTGCCGAGGCCGGCTTCGCGCAGGGCCTTGAGGCCGGAGCCGACGCCGTACCAGCCGGGGACGATCTGGCGGGACTGGGTCCAGCCGAAGACCCAGGGGATGGCGCGCAGGCCGTCGAGCGAGACTCCGGAGCCGGGGCGGCGGGAGGGTCGCGAGCCCAGGTGGAGGTCGGCGAGCTGGTCCACGGGGGTGGAGGCGAGGAAGTACGTGGGCAGGTCGGGGTCCTCGACCAGCTTGCGGTAGGCGGCGTGGGCGGCGTCGGAGACGGTGTCCATGGCCGCGTCCCAGCGGGCGAGGGCTTCGTCGGACTGGCGGGGTGCGGTGTGGAGTGCGGAGGCCTGGAGGGTGGCCGCGACGGTCAGTTCCAGGTTTTCGCGGGCGAGGGCGGGGATGAGGTACTTGTCGGAGATGACTTCGCCCTGCTCGGTGACCTTGATCTCGCCTTCGAGGGTGCCCCAGGGCTGGGCGAGGATGGCGTCGTGGGAGGGGCCGCCGCCGCGGCCGACGGTGCCGCCGCGGCCGTGGAAGAGGCGGAGGCGTACGCCGTAGCGGTGGGCTACGTCGCGGAGTCGGCGCTGGGCGCGGTGGATTTCCCACTGGGAGGTGGTGATGCCGCCGAACTTGGAGGAGT
This sequence comes from Streptomyces sp. NPDC079167, assembly GCF_040686735.1. Lineage (NCBI taxonomy): Bacteria > Bacillati > Actinomycetota > Actinomycetes > Kitasatosporales > Streptomycetaceae > Streptomyces > Streptomyces sp. NPDC079167. Next base: position 149,066 of record NZ_JBFBLO010000010.1, read on the forward strand.
CGGAGTAGCCGAGCATGACCTCCTGGACGTCGCCGCGGAGTGAGACGAGGCGGCGGTAGGAGGGGTCGGCGAGCATTTCGTCGAGGATGACGTCGGCGGCCTTGAGTTCGTCGGTGGTCTCCAGGAGCGGGACGATGCCGATCTTGGCCCAGCCGCCGTGGAGGTCGATGAGTCCGGCTTCGCGGGCGAGGACGGCGGCGGCGAAGACGTCGTCGGCGCCCTGGCACATCGAGATGATGTAGGACTCGATGACTTCGGGGCCGAAGCGTTCGAAGGCTTCCTTGATGGTGTGGAAGACGCCGAGGGTCTTCTCTCCGGCTGCGTCGAGGGGGGCGGGAGTGGGTGCGAGGGGGCGGCGGGAGCGGAGTTCCTTGGCGAGGAGCTTCTGCCGGTACTCGCGGGGCATGTCGGTGTAGCGCCAGGATTCTTCGCCGAGGCGGTCGAAGAGCTGTCCGAGGGTGTGGTGGTGGGCGTCGGCGTGTTCGCGTACGTCCATGGTGGCGAGTTGCAGGCCGAAGGCGGTCAGCGTGCGGATGGTGCGGTCCATGCGGCCGTCGGCGACGATGCCGCCCTTGTGGGCGCGCAGTGATGTCTGGATGAGTGCGAGGTCGGCGATGAGTTCGGCGGTGCCGAGGTAGTCGCAGCCGGGGCGGTGCGGGGTGCCGTTGGCGAGGCGTTCGCGGGTGTTGACGAGCTTCTGGCGGACGCAGGTGGCCTTGAGGCGGTAGGGCTCCTCGGCGTTCAGCCGCTTGTAGCGGGGGCTGATCTCGGGGAGGCGCTCCAGGTCGGTCTGGAGGCTGGTGAGGAGCTCGTCGGTGGCTCCGGTGTAGCGGATGGAGTTGGAGAGGAGTCCGCGCAGTTGGTCGACGAGTTCGAGGGCGTCGGTGATGCCGTGTTCGTGCTGGAGGATGAGTACGTCCCAGGTGACGGCGGGTGTCACGTTGGGGTTGCCGTCGCGGTCTCCGCCGATCCAGGTGCCGAAGGTGAGGGGGCGTGTGCCGGCGGGCAGTTCGACGCCGACGCGCTCCAGCTCGGCTGCGAGGTCCTCGAGGACGTCGCCGACGGCGTTGGCGTGGAGTTCGTCGAGGTAGTAGATGGCGTTGCGGGCTTCGTCGGCGGGCTCGGGGCGGACGACGCGGAGTTCGTCGGTCTGCCAGATGAGGTCGATGTTCTCGGCGAGCCGTACGTCCTGGCGGCGGCGGTCGGCCTCGATGACGGGGGTGTCCAGGAGCTCGGCGATGCGGCGGAGCTTGTTGAGGACGGAGCGGCGTGCGGCTTCGGTGGGGTGTGCGGTGAAGACGGGCCGGACGTTGAGGTTCTTGACCGTCTCGCGCAGGTGTTCGGGGTCGGCGTCCTTGAGGCGGTCGGCGGTGCGGGCGAGGAGCCCGCCTTCGGCGGACCGGCGGTCGCGCATCTCGTGGGCGCGGTGGACCTGCTCGGTGACGTTGGCGAGGTGGAAGTAGGTGGAGAAGGCGCGCACGAGCTGTGCGGCGGTCTCCAGGTCCGTGTCGCCGAGGAGCTCGGCTGCTGCCTCGCCGTCGGTGCGGGTCAGGGCGCGGACGCGTTCGACGAGGTCGAGGAGGTCTTGGCCCTCCTGTCGTACGAGGGTCTCGCCCAGGAGGTCGCCGAGGCGGCGGATGTCGGCCCGCAGTTCGGTGTTGGCGGCAGGGGTCTGGTCGGCACTGCTCACAGTGTGCGGCTCCTTGCAGTGGTTGAGCACGTCTGTCAGGGGGGCCGGGGCGCTCGCGGTGCTGACGGGGTCACCCCGGTTGTTGCAGAGTGCGGACCGCGCTGTCCGACGCTCCCAGGATAGGTGTCCGGGGGTTCGGTGTGCTCGCTGCCCTGCTGGGTGGTCCCGTTCGGGGGTACACGAAGGGCGGAGGCCGGTTCGCACAAGGGTGGCCACGGTGGTGTCCTCGTGTTGCGGGCCTCTTCGCTGCCATACTTACGTTGCCGTAGGTTACGGAAGCGTAGCCCGCTCATACCGTCATATTTCCTCACCTCACGGGGGACTCCCCAATGCCCACCAGCCCCGATGTGATCGACGACGGCCTGCCGACCGCGGCAGGCGAATCCGCACCCTCCTCCGCCACGCTCGGCGGCGACAAGAAGCGTTCGGTCGAGCAGATCGCGCTGCTGCTCTTCATCGTGGTGCCGTTCGCGGCCCTGGTCGCGGCGGTGCCGCTGGCCTGGGGGCGTGGCGTCAGCTGGCTCGACCTGGCTCTGCTGGTCGTCATGTACTACTGGGGCTGCCACGGCGTGACGATCGGTTTCCACCGCTACTTCACGCACGGCTCGTTCAAGGCGAAGCGCCCGCTGCGTATCGTCCTGGCCGTCGCGGGTTCGATGGCGGTGGAGGGCCCGCTGGTGCGCTGGGTGGCCGACCACCGCAAGCACCACCGGTTCTCCGACGCGGAGGGCGACCCGCATTCGCCGTGGCGGTTCGGTGAGAACTTCCCGGCGCTGCTGAAGGGCCTGTGGTGGGCCCATATCGGCTGGATGTTCAACGAGGAGCAGACGCCGCAGCAGAAGTACGCCCCGGACCTGGTCAGGGACCCGGCGATCCGTGCGATCTCCCGTCATTTCCTCAGCTTCACGGTGCTCTCGCTGGCGATTCCGCCGCTGGTCGGCGGTCTGGTCACGATGTCGTGGTGGGATGCGTTCACCGCCTTCTTCTGGGGTTCGCTGGTCCGCGTGGCGCTGCTGCACCATGTGACGTGGTCGATCAACTCGATCTGTCACGCGGTCGGGAAGCGGCCCTTCAAGTCCCGCGACAGGTCGGGGAACGTGTGGTGGCTGGCGGTGCTCTCGTGCGGTGAGTCGTGGCACAACCTGCACCACGCGGACCCGACGAGCGCGCGGCACGGGGTGATGCGGGGCCAGATCGATTCGAGTGCGCGGCTGATCCGCTGGTTCGAGAAGCTGGGCTGGGCGCACGACGTCCGGTGGCCGGATGCGTCGCGTATCGCCTCCCGGCGCAAGCCCGCGGCCGCCGACCCGGCATGATTGACGACGTGGCGACCGACGGAAGTACCAGCGGCGAGAAGAGCAGGCAGGCCCCGACGAGAAGAGCCCGGCGGGTCCGGATGACGGGCAAGGAGCGCCGCGAGCAGCTCCTGGACATCGGCCGCACCCTGTTCGCCGACAAGGGCTTCGAGGGCACGTCGGTGGAGGAGATCGCGGCGCGTGCCGGGGTCTCCAAGCCGGTGGTGTACGAGCACTTCGGCGGCAAGGAGGGCCTGTACGCCGTCGTGGTCGACCGTGAGATGCGCCAGTTGCTGGACCTGGTGACGGGGGCGCTCACGGCGGGCCATCCGCGTGAGCTGCTGGAGCAGGCGGCGTTCGCGCTGCTCGACTACATCGAGACGTACACGGACGGTTTCCGGATCCTGGTCCGTGACTCGCCGGTCGCGCAGTCCACGGGCACCTTCGCGTCGCTGATCAGTGACATCGCGACGCAGGTCGAGGACATCCTGGGCCTGGAGTTCAAGGCCCGGGGCTTCGATCCGAAGCTGGCCCCGCTGTACGCGCAGGCGCTGGTGGGGATGGTGGCGCTGACCGGGCAGTGGTGGCTGGACGTGCGGAAGCCGAAGAAGGCGGAGGTCGCGGCCCATCTGGTGAATCTCGCGTGGCACGGGCTGGAGAACCTGGAGTCGAAGCCGCGGCTGATAGGCCACCGGAAGAACTGAGCCCCGGCACGTCACCCGTTGTGATGACGCCTGCGGATTCCCGGCCGTAGTGTGGTCGGCAGGGCACAGAATCCCGCCTATGGGAGGAACCATGACCGCCGAGCCGATCACGGGGCACAGCAGCCGCTGGCCGGTGCCCCCGCAGGACGGATACACCGTGGACGACCTGTTCACGCTGCCCGATCTCCCGCCGCACACGGAATTGCTCGACGGGAGCCTGATTTTTGTGAGTCCACAGCGAGATTTCCACAGCACGATGATCGACCTTCTGGTGACCGGGCTCCGTCACAGCGCGCCGTCGGAACTGAAGGCGCGCCGCGAGATGACCGTGGTCCTCGACCGGCGCAACGCCCCGGAGCCGGATGTCTGCGTCGTCCGGGCGGAAGCGGTGACCGGCCGGGAGCAGACCCGCTTCGAGGCAGCCGACGTGCTCCTCGCCGTCGAGGTGGTCTCCCCGGACTCCGAGGCGCGGGACCGTGACACCAAGCCGCAGAAGTACGCGGCGGCCGGCATCCCGAACTTCTGGCTGGTCGAGATGGCCGGGAGCGACAGGCACCCGGTCGTGCGGGTGTACGAGCTGGACCCGGTGAACAAGGCGTACGCCCTGACGGGCATCCACCATGACCGGCTCAAGACCGGGGTTCCGTTCCCCGTCGACCTCGACGTCTCGGCGGAGGCGCTCGACGCCCTCTGACCCTTGGTGCGTACGGTCACCCGGCCGTGCGTGCCACCGCGAAGATCCGGCGGAACGGGAAGACCGTGCCGTGCGGGCCGGCCGGGTAGGCGGTGCGCAGCAGGTCGCGGTATTCGGTGAGGAACGCGTCGCGGGCGTCGGGGTCGTCGGCGAGGGCGTCGAGGAGGGGGCGCAGGCCGGTGCCCTTGACCCAGTCGAGGACGGGGTCCTCGCCTTGGAGGAGGTGCAGGTAGGTGGTCTCCCAGACGTCGACGGTCCGGCCGGGTGCGGTGAGATGTTCCAGGTAGTCGGCGGGGGTGTGTACGGCGTCCGAGTGGCGCAGGAGGCCGTCGAGGCGGTCGTGCCAGCGGGGTGAGCCGGCGAGTTCGCGCATGAGGGTGTGGCTGGGGGCGTCGAAGTTGCCGGGGACCTGGAAGGCGAGGGTGCCGCCGGGGGTGAGGGCGTCCAGCCAGTGGGGGAAGCGGGCGGTGTGGCCGGGGATCCACTGGAGCAGGGCGTTGGAGACGATGAGGTCGTACGTCTCGGTGGGCTCCCAGGTCGCGGCGTCGGCCTCGGTGAAGTCGAGGTGGGGTCCGGCGTGGGTGCGGGCTCGTTCGAGCATCTGGGGTGAGCTGTCGTAGCCGGTGATGCGGGCGCCGGGCCAGCGGTCCGCGAGGAGGGCGGTGACGTTGCCCGCTCCGCAGCCGAGGTCGGCGATCCGGGGTGCGGGTTCGTGCGGGAGTGGTCCGGTCCGGGCCAGGAGGTCGTGGAAGGGGCGGGTGCGGTGGTCGGCGTGGCGGAGGTACTGCCGGGGGTCCCAGGTGGGTGCTGTCATGGGGTCAGGATCACCAGGCAACTCTCTTGATGTCAAGACACTTGAATTCAAGAGACTTCATGTCGAGGGACCCTCTACACTGATCGACATGGAGGACGAGGTCGACCGACTGGTCGCTGCATGGCGCCGTGAGCGCCCCGACCTCGACGTGGAACCACTCGAGGTCCTGAGCCGCGTCTCCCGCCTGGCCAGGCATCTTGACCGGGCCCGCAGGATCGCCTTCGCCGAGCACCAGCTGGAGCCCTGGGAATTCGACGTACTGACGTCCCTGCGCCGCGCCGGCGCCCCGTACCAGCTCTCCCCCGGCCAGCTGCTGACCCAGACCCTGGTCACCTCGGGCACGATGACGAACCGCATCGACCGGCTGACCAAGAAGAATCTCGTGGAGCGGCTGCCCGACCCGAGCGACCGCCGTGGTGTCCTCGTCCGGCTGACCGACCTCGGCCGCGACAAGGCCGACCAGTCGCTGGCCGGGCTGCTCGAACAGGAGCGGGCCATCCTGGGTGAGCTCTCCCGCCAGCAGCGTTCCGAACTGGCCGGACTGCTACGCCAGTTGACCGCCCCGTTCGACAACATCCCCGGTTAGCGCGGCCGGGCCCACCCCGGCCCGCCGGGCCAGCGCCACGGCCGCCAGCGTCGAGTGCACGCCCAGCTTCCCCAGCACGTTCTGCATGTGCGTACGCACCGTGTGCGGCGAGAGGAAGAGCCGCTCCGCGACCGCCTTGCGGCCCAGGCCGGCCACCATGCAGCGCAGCACCTCGCGCTCGCGCGGCGTCAGCGACTCGACGAGCTGCTCGCTCTCCGTGCGGTGCTTGCGGTCCGCGGTCAGCTCCCGCAGGACACCGGTCAGCAGCGCGGCCGGCAGATGCGTCTCGTCGCGCAGCACGCCCCGTATGACTGTCAGCAGCCGTTGCAGCGAGCAGTCCTTGGCGACCCAGCCCGAGGCGCCGGCCTGCAGCGCCATCGCGGCCCGGCGCGGTTCGTCCTTCTCGGCGAGCACCACCGTACGGATCCGGGGCCGGCCCGAACGCACCTCCGCCACCAGCGATATGCCGTCCACCGGCCCGGCGGCGGGCATACCGGCGGGCGCGCCGTCAGGTGCGCCGCGCGGGGCGGGAACGGTGTGGGTGGCGCCGGTGGCGAGGACGCCCAGTTCGGCGTCGACCAGCATCACGTCGTAGCGGCGGCCCTCGGCGGCCGCGCGCTCCAGACACCGCAGCGCGGCGGGGCCGCTGCCCGCCGCGGAGACGTCGACGTCCGGTTCGGCCGCGAGGGCCGCCGCGAGGGACTCGGCAAAGATGCGGTGGTCGTCGACCACCAGAACCCGGATACGAGCCACAGACACCCCCATGCTGTGTGAGCTCCTGGGGCGTCCCGTTCGTGGCCGGCCCCGACGGGGAAGGACCACGGCGGATACGGCGCCCGGAGCACTCCGGTGGACCCTCCGGCGCACGGCCGCCGCCGTGTGCCGGCCGGCCACCCGCTCCGGGCGCCGTACCCGACTGTCTCGTCCCCTGAAACGGCACCGGCCCCCACCGGTGCTGCGCATCAGCCTACGGCGGGCGGGGGGTGGCGGAAGGCGATTCGCAGAACTGACCGCCCCGGGTGTTCGGGGTGTTGTCCATGTGCCGTCTTGGGACCGAAGTAGACAGAGATCGTCTTATTCTGTGATCCGTCGGCCTCCCGCCGAGGGAACCGCGGGGAAGATTCCGGGGGCGGCGTGACCGGCCGCGGTGAAGGCCTCGGAGACGGCCTTGGCGACGGTGTCCTCCATCGCCTCCTCCACCAGCACGATCGCCGATCCGCCGAAGCCGCCCCCGGTCATCCTGGCCCCGAGTGCCCCGGCCTCGTTCGCCGCGGAGACCACGAGGTCCAGCTCCGGGCAGGAGACCCGCAGGTCGTCGCGGAGCGAGACATGACCCGCGTTGAGGACCGGGCCCGCCGCGCGCACCTCACCGGCGTCGAGCAGCGCGATGACCTGCTCCACCCGGTGGTTGTCGCTCACCACGTGGCGGACGTAGCGGACGACCGACTCGTCCTCGCCGGCCGCCGCGAGGGTCTCCAGCGCGGCGTCCAGGTCCTCGTACGGGAGGTCGCGGAGGGTGCCGATGCCGAGTGCCCGGGCTCCCGCCTCGCAGCCGGCCCGGCGTTCCGCGTAGGCGCCGTCGCCCAGGGCGTGCTTGACGCGGGTGTCGACGACCAGCAGCTTCAGCCCGTGCGCGGCCAGGTCGAAGGGGACCTGGCGCAGGGTGAGGTCGCGGGTGTCGAGGTGCAGCGCGTGGCCCTCGGTGCAGCACGCGGAGGCCATCTGGTCCATGACGCCGCAGGGCACACCGACGAACGCGTTCTCGGCCCGCTGGCCGAGGACGGCGACCTCGGGGGCGCTGAGGCCCAGCTGGAAGAGGTCGTTCAGGGCGAGCGCGGTGACAACCTCCAGGGCGGCCGAGGAGGAGAGGCCGGCGCCGACCGGGACGGTGGAGGTGAGCTGTATGTCCGCGCCGGTGACGTCGTGGCCTGCCTCGCGGAGCGCCCAGACGACGCCGGCGGGGTAGGCGGCCCAGCCGTGGCCGGAGTGCGGGGTCAGCTCGTCGACGCGCAGGGAGACGACTCCGCCCGGTACGTCGGTGGAGTGCAGGCGCAGCTGTCCGTCGGTGCGGCGGGCGACGGCGGCGCGTGCGGTGTGCGGGAGGGCGAGCGGCATGACGAAGCCGTCGTTGAAGTCGGTGTACTCACCGATCAGGTTCACCCGTCCGGGTGCGGCCCAGATCCCTTCGGGCGTGGTCCCGTAGAGCGCGGTGAAGGAGGCGGTGAGCTCGGCGTTGTCGGTCATGGTGCGGTGGGCTCCTCTCGGCGGGCGAACGTCCAGGCGTCGGTGACGATGGCAGCCAGGTCGGCGCGCGACGGCTGCCAGCCGAGCCGCTCCCTGGCAGTGGCGGCTGAGGCGACGAGGACGGCCGGGTCGCCGCCGCGCCGGGGTGCGGCGGTCTCCGGGACGGGGTGGCCGGTGACCTGGCGGACGGTCTCGATCACTTCGCGTACGGAGAAGCCGTTGCCGTTGCCGAGGTTGCAGATGAGGTGGTCGCCCGCGGTGGCCGCTCCGAGGGCCAGCAGGTGGGCCTCGGCGAGGTCGGCGACGTGGATGTAGTCGCGTACGCAGGTGCCGTCGGGGGTCGGGTAGTCCTCGCCGTAGACCGAGATGGACTCGCGCTGTCCGAGGGCGACCTGGAGGACCAGCGGGATGAGGTGCGACTCCGGGTCGTGGCGTTCGCCGTGGCTGCCGTAGGCCCCGGCGACGTTGAAGTAACGCAGGGAGACCGCTGCCAGGCCGTGTGCGGCGGCCTCACCGGTGATCATGTGGTCGACGGCGAGCTTCGAGGCGCCGTACGGGTTGGTGGGCGCGGTGGGGTCCGACTCGGTGATGGGGCTGGAGACGGGCTCCCCGTACGTCGCCGCTGTGGAGGAGAAGACGAGGGTGCGCACCCCGGCGTCGCGCATGGCGGCGAGGAGGGCGGTGGTGCCGCCGACGTTGTTGACCCAGTACTTCTCGGGGTCGGCGACCGACTCGCCGACCTGGGAGAACGCCGCGAAGTGGAGCACTCCGTCGTAGCTGGCGTCCAGCCACTTCGCGGCGTCCTGGATGCGGCCCTCGATGAACTCGGCGCCGGCGGGGACGCCCTCGCGGAAGCCGGTCGACAGGTCGTCGAGGACGGTCACGGTGTGACCGGCCTCCAGCAGGTGTGCGGCGACGACACCGCCGACGTATCCCGCGCCGCCCGTCACCAGGTACTTCTTGCCGGTGTTGCTCACTCGCTCGCTACCTCTCGCAGTCGCTGGGCCGCGGCCTCCGGCGGCACGTCGTTGATGAAGACGCCCATGCCCGACTCGGAGCCCGCGAGGAACTTCAGCTTGCCGGTGGTCCGCCTGATGGTGAAAAGCTCGAGGTGCAGCCCGAACTCCTCGCGCCCGGGGACCCTGAAGGGTGCCTGGTGCCAGGCCGAGATGTACGGGGTCGGCGGCTCGCCGGGGCCGAAGATCCGGTCGAATCGCCTCAAGAGTTCCAGATAGACCTGTGGGAACTCCGTGCGTGCGCCCTCGTCGAGTTCGCGCAGGTCGGGGACGCGCCGGCGCGGGTGGAGGTGGACCTCGTACGGCCAGTGCGCGGCGTAGGGCACGAAGGCGACCCAGTGCTCGCCCTCCAGGACGATCCGGTCGCCGTCGGCCAGTTCGCGGGCGACGACGTCGTCGAAGAGGTTGCGGCCGGTCCCGGCGCGGTGGGTCTCCATCGAGCGGAGCATCTGCTCGGTGCGCGGGGTGACGAAGGGGTAGCCGTAGATCTGGCCGTGGGGGTGGCCGAGGGTGACGCCGATCTCGGCGCCCCGGTTCTCGAAGCAGAAGACCTGGGTGACCTGCGGGAGCTCGGCGAGGTCGGCGGTGCGGTCGGTCCAGGCCTCCAGGACCAGGGCGGCCTGGTCCTCGGTGAGGCCGGCGAAGGAGACGTCGTGGTCGGAGGTGAAGCAGACGACCTCGCACCGGCCGGAGTCGCCGGCGAGGGAGGGGAAGCGGTTCTCGAAGACGGCGACGTCGTAGCCGCTGTCGGGGATCTCGCTGAGCCGGCCCTCCCGGGAGGGGCAGAGCGGGCACTCGTCGGCCGGCGGGTGGTAGGTGCGCCCCTGCCGGTGCGAGGCGATGGCGACCGAGTCGCCGAGCAGCGGGTCGTGGCGGATCTCCGAGGACGTCGAGACGGCATCCAGCGGCCGCAGGTCGACGGCGTCGCGGACGGTGTCGTCCGCGGAGTCGTAGTAGATCAGCTCACGGCCGTCGGCGAGGGTCGTAACCGTCTTCTTCACCAGGCTCCTCCATGTAACGCCCTCCAAACATAACCGCACATAACAAATCACAACTCAACACGACAGTCAATGCGGACGAGTCCTGTGGACACCCTGTGCACAGGGCCAGTCGAAACCAGGACATTTCATCCCGCGCGATCACGATCAAACAAAGAACGTCATGTGACCTGTTCATTTTCTGAACACATAGGCGTAGGTTCCGACGGGTTCAGTTCGCGCAACGAAGCGAGTACCCCCCATGCAATATCTGGCCGAAGGGCTCCGGCTCCCCACGAACGGGCTCGATTACACAATTCTGGCGATCTACTTCGTCGTGGTGCTCGGCATCGGCTTCGCCGCCCGGGCCAGTGTGAAGACGAGCCTCGACTTCTTCCTGTCCGGACGGTCCCTGCCCGCGTGGGTGACCGGCCTGGCCTTCGTCGCGGCGAATCTCGGGGCGACCGAGATCCTCGGCATGGCGGCGACCGGCGCGCAGTACGGCGTCGCGGTCGTCCACTGGTACTGGATCGGCGCCATCCCCGCCATGGTCTTCCTCGGCCTGGTGATGATGCCCTTCTACTACCGGTCGAAGGTCCGCTCCGTACCGGAGTTCCTGCTCCAGCGCTTCGACAGGTCCGCGCACCTGCTGAGCTCCGTGCTCTTCGCCTTCGCGGCGATCCTGATCGCGGGCGTGAACCTCTACGCCCTGTCGATCGTCGTGGAGGCCCTGCTGGGCTGGGACCGCTGGGTCGCGATCGTCGTGGCCGGCGTGTTCGTGCTGCTGTACATCACCATCGGCGGTCTCTCGTCCGCGATCTACAACGAGGTGCTGCAGTTCTTCGTCATCCTCGCGGCGCTGATCCCGATCACCCTGCTGGGCCTGAAGCGTGTCGGCGGCTGGGACGGGCTCAGCGGATCGCTGGAGAAGGAACACGGCACGGACTTCATGTCCGCCTGGGGCGGTACCGGCATCGGTGACGCCAACCCGCTCGGCGCCAACTGGCTGACGATCATCCTCGGCCTCGGCTTCGTGCTCGGCTTCGGCTACTGGACGACCAACTTCGCCGAGGTCCAGCGCGCCCTGTCCGCGAAGAACCTCTCCGCCGCGAAGCGCACCCCGCTGATCGCCGCGTTCCCGAAGATGTTCATCGTGTTCCTGGTGATGATCCCGGGCCTGGTCGCGGCGGTCGTCGTGCCCAGCATCGGCGCCGGGGGCAAGAACGACCCGAGCTACAACGACGCCATTCCGCTGCTGATGCGGGAACTGCTGCCCAACGGTGTGCTCGGCATCGCGGTGACCGGCCTGCTCGCCGCGTTCATGGCCGGCATGGCGGCCAACGTCTCCTCGTTCAACACGGTGTTCACCACGGACATCTGGGCGCGGTACGTGAAGAAGGACCAGTCCGACGCCTACTACCTGCGCTTCGGCCGGCTGATCACGGCGATCGGTGTGCTGGCGTCCATAGGCACGGCGTTCATCGCAGCCAGCTTCTCCAACATCATGACGTACCTGCAGACCCTGTTCTCGTTCTTCAACGTTCCGATGTTCGTCGTCTTCATCATCGGCATGTTCTGGAAGCGCGCCTCGATGAAGTCGGGTGTCTGGGGCCTCGCCGCGGGCACCACGGCCGCGATGGTCAACTACTTCGTCATCTACAAGCAGGGCATCATCGACATCCCGACCGACCAGGGCGCCAACTTCGTCTCCGCGATCGTCGGGTTCGTCGCGGGCGCGGTCGTCATGGTCGTCGTCACCCTCTTCACGGCCCCCAAGCCGGCGGCCGAACTGGCCGGTCTGGTCTACGGGACGGAGTCCCCGGACACCGACGAGGCGCCCGGCGACGGCGACGACGCCTGGTACCGCAAGCCCGCCCTGCTCGGCTGGGGCGCGGTCGTACTCGCCGCCGCCTGCTACCTGCCCTACTCGCTCTGATCGGAGGCACTCACCATGTCCGACCTGCACAAGGAAGTCTCCGAGCTGGAGCGCAAGTCCGCGACCGCGGCCCGGCTCTTCGACATCCGGCGGATCATCGGCGGTCTCTTCGTGGTCTACGGAGTGATCGTCACCATCGCCGGCATCAACCCGTCCGACGCCGACCTGAAGAAGGCCGAGGGCGTCCACATCAACCTGTGGACCGGCCTCGCCATGCTGGCGCTCGGGCTCTTCTTCCTGATCTGGATGAAGCTGCGCCCGGCCCAGGTGCCCGACGAGGCCCCCGGCACACCGGAGAGCTGACCCCGGCACCCCGCGGGGGCCGGACGATCACGCGTTCACGCGAGGCCGTCCGGCCCCTGCGGCGTTCCCGCCGCGGCCCGGTCGAGCAGCCCCGTACGGGCCGCGAGCGCGGCGGCCTCCAGCCGGGACCCGACACCGAGCTTCATCAGCACCCGCTGCACATGGGTCCGCGCGGTACTCGGAGCGATCCCCATACCGGCCGCGATCAGCCGGGTGTCCTCCCCCTCGGCCACCCGCACCAGCACCTCGATCTCGCGCGGGGTCAGCATCCGCAGCAGCCGCTGGCCCTCGTCGTCCGGCTGCGCCGCCGGGTGCAGCAGCTCCGCGAAGGCGCCCCGCAGCAGCTGGGGTGCGACCGCCACCTCGCCCGCCCGGGCCTTGATCATGGCGCGCTCGACGCCCTCTATCCGCTCGTCGTGCCGGACGTAACCGGCCGCTCCCGCCGCGAAGGCCGCGGCGATCCCCCGCGGGCTCGGCACCGGGCCCAGCACCACCACGGCCACCTGCGGACGCTCCCGTCCGATGCGTACGATCGGGTCGAAGGCCCCGGGTTCGGCGGGCGCCGCCGTACCGAACAGGCAGACCTCCGGCGCCCTGCTGACCACCAGGTCGGCGGCCCCGGACGTCGGAGCGGCTGCCGCGAGCACGCGGTGTCCTCGCAGTTTCAGTGCCGAGGCGAGTGCCTCGGCGAGCAGTCGGTGGTCGTCGACCACCATGAGCCGCACGCCCATCGGAAAAGCCCCCATGTGTGCAGCGCACTACCGCTGCGTAACCCTGAACAGGCCCCCCGGCCCCTCTGACCCGGCAAGTTACACGCTTGTTCGACGCCGCGCGCCCTCTACCGGGCAGAAGCCCCCCGGAATGCCGAATTCTGCGTCGTTCAGGATCGCTTCGCCGTCGGAAAACGACCGGCCCTGCCGGTCGGGTGATCAACCGGCAGGGCCGTTGCCGCCGGCCCGCGAACGGGCCGGGCGCGTCAGTTGGTGCTGAAGGAGACGACGAGGTACTGCTTGTCGTCCAGCGAGCTGGACTTGCTGGGCTCACTGACCATCTGCTCGGAGATGAACAGCCGGCCCTTCTCGTAGTGGAACTCGGCGTAGTCGACGGAGAAGCTCGTCTCCGCGTCGCGGACCGACTTCTCGTCCGGGTTGACCATCAGCACGGTCTGCTCGAAGGTCGAGCCGTTGATGGAGACGATCTGGCCGCCCTTGTCGTAGGGGGGCTCCTTGTACGCGATGACGTTGGAGCCGTCCATGCGCAGCGGGGTCAGCGAATAGCGGTCACCCGCGTCCGCCCTGCCGCCGACGAGCTTTCCGGTGGTGAGGTCGAAGGCGACGATCTCGTTGGTCTCGCCGTACTCGCCGCCGCCCTCGTGCCTCTCGGTCGGCACGTAGAGCTTGTTGTTGCCGACGGCCAGGGCGGTGCACTCCTCGACCTCGGTGGAGCCGCAGTCCCCCGCGTACTTGTCGGCGTCGGCGGAGATCCGGACGATGAGCTTGCCGGTGGCCGCGTCGATGGAGAAGAAGTCCGAGATGCTGCTGCCGTCGCCGGCGGTGTCGCCGACGTCGGCCGCGACGACGAGCGGCTTGGTGGAGACGATGCTCGCGTACTCGACGCCGGCCGGCATGTTGTACGAGGAGAGCGGTGCGCCCGTGGCCGGGTTCAGGGCCTGGATGGTCAGCTGCGGTTCGTCGTAACTGCCGCACTTGCGGACCACGGCGAGGGCCTCGCCGCCGCCGTAGCCCATGTCGTAGCAGTTGTTGGTGTCGGCCTTCGGCTTCCAGAGCTCGGCGCCGTTCGCCAGGTTGAAGGCGGCGCCGCCGCTGGTGCCGCCCGCGGCGACCGTGGACCCGCTGAGCGTGACCTCGTTGAACCTGACGGCGTCGTCACCGCTGGACGCGGAGGTGACGGACTTGCTCCACATCAGCTTGCCGGTGGCCAGGTCGAGCGCGCCGATCTGGGTGCAGGAGGGGTACTTGTCCGCGGCGCTCGGCTTGCCCTCCTCGAAGGCGATGGCCGTCCTGTAGTCCTTGCTCATGTGCCGGGACGCGGCGCAGAGCTGACCGGTCAGCGGGATCGTCCAGAGCTTGGTGCCCTTGGCGAGGTCGTAGCCGACGACCTCGTACACGCCCGTCTTCACGTACACCTTGTCGGTCACCCAGGAGCCGGCGACGTTCGTGGTGTCGGTGACCTTCGGGTGCGGGAGCTGGAAGCCGACCTTGGACTTGGTGTCGGCCGGGGCCTTCTCGGTGCCGCCGGCGAGGCCGCCGTCCTTGCCCTCGCCGCCCTTGCCCTCGCCGCCGTCCTTGCCTTCGGTTCCGGCCGAGGCGACGTCGTCCTTGCCGCTGTCGTCACTGCCGCTGGAGGCGTAGAAGATCCCGCCACCGACGATGAGGACGATGGCCACGGCCGCCGCGACGATGATCTGCATCTGGGTGGTGAACTTCTTGCCGCCGCCCGGCTGGGGTGCGACGTACTGCGGCTGCATCGGGGCGGTCGGGTAGCCGTATCCCTGTTGCGGGGGCATGCCGGGCTGTCCGGGCGGGGGCCCCTGCGGGAAGCCGTAGCCGGGCTGGGCCGGCGGCTGGCCGGGGGGCGGCGCCTGCGGGTAGCCGTACGCTGGATTCGGCGGCGGCTGCTGCCCGGGCGGGGGCGGCGGCGGGCTGCCGTAGCCGCCGGCGGGCGGGGTGGGCGGGCTGCCGTAACCACCGGCGGGCGGAGTGGGCGGCGCGGACGGGGGCTGCTTGCCGAACGGGTCGGCGGGCGGCGGGGTGGGCGCCCCGAATCCGCCGGGCGGCGGGTCCTGCGGGGCACCGAACCCGCCCTGGGGCGGTTCGTCGGTCGGCTGCGTCATGGCGTGCGTACCTCTGCGGGGTCTGAGAAGGAAGGGCTGGGGCTGCCGTCGTCGGCCGTCACTTGCCGAAGGCCATGATGGTCGTCTCGCCCTCCGAGTCGTCGTTGCCGCTGACACGGTCGCTGACGACGAAGGAACGGCCGCCCGCGTAGACGGTCTTGGAGGAGTAGAAGTTCTCGATCTGCGCGGTCGAGTCCAGGTGCTGGAGCAGCACCTTCGGCGCGCCTCCGGTGGGTGCGATCGTCGCGATCGCCCCGCCCTCCTCGTACGAGGGCTCCACGTAGACGAGGACGTCACCGCCCTCCATGCGGAGCGGCTTCATGGTGCGCTCGGCGGGGGCGGGGGCCTTCCACTTGATCTTGCCGGTGTTCAGGTCGAACGCGACGACCTTGTTGGTACGGGCGGCGCCGCTGGTGTCGTCCCCGGTCATCATGTAGAAGGTGTTGGCGTCGGCAGCCAGGCCGCCACAGCCTTCGAGCGTGTCGGCGAAGTCGATGAGGCCGCCACCGCACTCGACGCTGATCTTGTCCTCGTCGTCACCGGCCAGCTGGGAGCGGAGGGTTCCGTTCTCCTTGAGCGCGACGATGCCCCACTTCTTCTCCTCCTGCTGCCGCAGCGAGACGACCAGAGGGCTCACCGAGTAGACCTTGTCGACCTCCCAGCCACGCTTGACCTGGTACGTCCACTTGGCCTTGCCGGTGGTCGCGTCGAGCTCCTGGACCTGCTGCTGCGGGTTCTCCACGTCGCCGGTGCTGCAGTTGAGCGCGGCGATCAGCTTGGGTCCACCGGCGAACGAGTACGGCTTGCAGTTGCCCGACGGGTTGCCGAACAGTTCCTTGCCGTCGCTGACCCGGTAGGCGCTGGAGTAGCTCGTACGGCCGACGGTCACGGTGTCACCGCTGATCGCGAGCCCGATGTTGGACAGCAGGTCCCAGATGCCCTTCTTCGTGACCGTCTTCTTCCATCCGGCCTTGCCGGTGTTGAGGTCGATCATCTGGAGTACGGAGCAGTCGGCCTTGTCCGTGGTGCCGCTCATCACGCCGACGACGATCTTGCCGTCCGCGGTGGCCGTCGCGGGTGCCGCGCAGATGTCCGCGGGCAGCGGGAGGCTCCACTTCTGCTTGCCGTCGCCCACCGAAAGGCCGACGACCGAGCGGTACATTCCCTTGACGAGGGTGTCCCCGACGATCCACGGGCCGTACACGTCCGCGCCGTTGCGCGGCAGGTCGATGTCGTTCGCGGTGGTCCAGAGGACCTTCGCCTCGCCGTCCTTGCGGCCGGCGTTCAGGTCGTCGTTCGCCTCACGCCCGTCGCCCTTGCCGTCGCCCTGGTCGACGTCGGTCGAGCCGCTCGGGGCCGGGGCGCCGCTGCTGGTCTTCGCCACGGGCTTCTTCTCGTCGTCGCCACCGCTCGTGGCCAGGAAGACACCGCCGCCGACGACGAGGAGCGCGGCGAGCGCCGCACCGATGATGACGGCGGGCTTGCCCTTGAAGGGACTGCCGCCGGAGCCGCCGGGCGTGGGCGCGGGAGCGCCGGGGTACTGCTGCTGCGGGTAGCCGTAACCGGGCTGCTGACCGTACGGGCCCGGCTGCTGCGCGTACGGGCCGGAGGAGGCGCCGTAGGGTCCGGGCTGCTGGGCGTACGGGCCGGGTGCCTGGGCGTAGGGGCCGGGTGCCTGACCGGGTGCCTGCGGGTAGCCGTGGCCGGGCTGCGCCCCGGGTGCCTGCGGGTAGCCGTAGCCGGGCTGCGCGGGCGGGGGCGTCTGCGGTGCCCCCGGCGGCGGGGTCTGCGGCGGTGCGGGCGGCATCTGCGGCGGGGCTGCCGGTGGCGGCGGCTGAGGAGTGCCCTGCGGATCCTGCGGAGCCCCGAAGCCCCCCTGCGGCGGTTGCTGGCTGGGCGGCTGGGTCATCAGCACGTCCCCCTTCGTGCGGTCCGGTGCCCGGTCCGGTCTCCCCCGCGATTCCGCTGGGCTCAGAGGATCAGATGCGAGAAATCTCTGAATTCCCCCCGGAAAGGAGCGAATCGGGCATGGCTTCCGCGGCGTTACGACAGTCGAGCGGGGCTTCTTTGTACCACCCGCACCACGCCCGGCACCGGATCGGTCCATCCCCTGTTCCCAAGGGAGAACCGGGTCGTGATGCCGCCGTTACGCGCCCGCCGCGCCGGCCGCGTCACGCATTCCCCGACGCTCCGTCAACTGCGCGCAGGAGGTGACACTTTCACCGGATTCGACGCCGCCGACCGTGTCGGCCGGCCCGGATGCGCTCTCCGGGCCGGCCGGGCACCTCAGGCGTTCTCTCAGGCGTCCTCGGCCAGTTCCAGCCAGCGCATCTCCAGGACGTCCCGCTCCGCGACCAGTTCACGCAGTTCGGCGTCGAGCGCGGCGACCTTCTCGAAGTCGGTGGCGTTGTCGGCGATCTGCGCGTGCAGCGTCGTCTCCCTGGTCGACATCTTGTCGAGCTGCCGCTCGACCTTCTGGAGCTCCTTCTTCGCGGCACGCGCGGCCTGCGGCGAGACGGCCTCGGCCGGCGCGGCCTTGGGCGCCGACGCCCCGGCGGCGGACGCGGGTGTCGCCGTCTCCTCCATGCGCTGCCTGCGCTCGATGTACTCGTCGATGCCGCGCGGCAGCATCCGCAGCGCGCGGTCGCCGAGGAGCGCCATCACCTTGTCCGTGGTCCGCTCGATGAAGAACCGGTCGTGGGAGATCACGATCATCGACCCGGGCCAGCCGTCGAGGAGGTCCTCCAGCTGGGTGAGCGTCTCGATGTCCAGGTCGTTGGTGGGCTCGTCGAGGAAGAGGACGTTGGGCTCGTCCATCAGCAGCCGCAGGATCTGCAGTCGCCGCCGCTCGCCGCCGGACAGGTCTCCGACGGGCGTCCACTGCTTCTCCTTGGCGAAGCCGAACTGCTCGCAGAGCTGGCCGGCCGTCATCTCGCGGCCCTTGCCGAGGTCGACCCGGTCGCGCACCTGCTGGACGGCTTCGAGCACGCGCAGCTTCGGGTCGAGCTCGGCGACCTCCTGGGAGAGGTAGGCGAGCTTGACGGTCTTGCCGACGACGACCTTCCCGGCCGCGGGCTGTACGTCGCCCTGGCTGCGGGCCGCCTCCGCGAGCGCCCGCAGCAGCGAGGTCTTGCCCGCGCCGTTCACGCCGACCAGGCCGATGCGGTCACCGGGGCCGAGCTGCCAGGTGAGGTGGGTGAGCAGCGTCTTGGGTCCGGCCTGGACGGTCACGTCCTCCAGGTCGAAGACGGTCTTGCCGAGGCGGGCGTTGGCGAACTTCATCAGCTCGCTGGTGTCACGCGGCGGCGGCACGTCGGCGATCAGCTCGTTGGCGGCCTCGATGCGGTAGCGCGGCTTGGACGTACGGGCGGGGGCGCCGCGTCGCAGCCAGGCCAGCTCCTTGCGCATCAGGTTCTGCCGCTTGGACTCCTCGGTCGCGGCGATCCGCTCCCGCTCGGCCCGTGCGAAGACGTAGTCGCTGTACCCGCCCTCGTACTCGTGGACGGCTCCCCGCTGGACGTCCCACATGCGGGTGCAGACCTGGTCCAGGAACCACCGGTCGTGGGTGACGCAGACGAGCGCGGAACGCCGGGTGCGCAGGTGTCCGGCGAGCCAGGAGATGCCCTCGACGTCGAGGTGGTTGGTGGGCTCGTCGAGGACGACCAGGTCCTGTTCGGCGATGAGCAGCTTCGCCAGCGCGATGCGGCGCCGCTCGCCGCCGGAGAGCGGGGCGATGACGGTGTCCAGGCCGTGTTCGAAGCCGGGGAGCGCGAGGCCGCCGAAAAGCCCGGTCAGGACGTCGCGGATCTTGGCGCTGCCGGCCCACTCGTGGTCCTCGAGATCGCCGATCACCTCGTGCCGGATGGTGGCCGCGGGGTCCAGCGAGTCGTGCTGGGTGAGGACACCGAGGCGGAGCCCGCCGTTGTGGGTGACCCGGCCGGTGTCCGCCTCCTCGAGCTTGGCGAGCATCCGGATGAGCGTCGTCTTGCCGTCGCCGTTGCGGCCGACGACGCCGATCCGGTCGCCCTCGGACACCCCGAGGGATACACCGTCGAGCAGGGCACGGGTGCCGTACACCTTGCTGACCTGCTCGACATTGACCAGATTGACGGCCATTTCACTCCTGCCTCGGGGGTCCTCGCGTCGGGGACCGCTCGACGTCCCAGAGTAGTCGCCGCGCGGGGTGCGATAGCGTGCGGCGATCGATCATGGGGAGTAACCCCAGGTCGGAGCGGTTCGGAACATCTCTGGGGTGGGGACTTCATGATGCGTGGCGCGGGGCGGGCCCTGGTTTCGGCGGTCGTGGTGACGGCGGCGGTGGCGGGTTGTTCGTCGTCGCCGGGCGGCGGTGACACGGGGAAGAACGGGGACCACGTCCCCGCGGAGGCCGCGGGGAGCACCGCTGCGGCGAAGGGCGCCACGCTGGGCGCCCCCGGCTCGGCCTGCGAGCTGCCGGTGACGTTCGCCCTGGCGGCGGAGTGGAAGCCGGAGGCGGTGGAGGTGGACCCGGACTCCGAGCTCGCGGAACTGGGACAGCAGGGCTCGGTGACGATGGTCTGCGAGATCGACGCGAAGCCTGCGGGGAACATCGGCTACCTCAGGGTGTGGCAGGGCAAACCGTCCGACGACGCCCCCCGCGCGGTGCTGGAGGCCTTCGTGACGGCCGATCCGAACGCGGGCAAGGCCACGTACACCGATTTCCGTGCGGGCTCACTGGCCGGGACCGAGGTCGGCTACACCGTGGACGGCGAGCTGCTGGACGAGCCGAAGACCGAGCGCGCCTTCGCCGTCGCGACACCGGACGGCCCGGTCGTGGTGCACCTGGGCGGGCTGGACTCCCAGGAGCACGGGGAGATGCTCCCGGCGTACGAGCTGGCGAAGAGGACTCTGGAGCTGGGCTGACAGGGCGTACGGCCCCGAATGAAGCTCGTACGGCACGAGGTCTCGTGCCGCTACCACTACGGTCGCTGAACCGTCGCGCCCGCCGCCGGGGACGCGGCCACGCGGGCGTCGCGGCAGGTGCCGGACGCCAGCAGTGCGTCGGCCACCTTCCGCGCGGACTCCTCGTCGGCGGTGAGGAACGCGGTGGTCGGCCCGGATCCCGAGACCAGTGCGGCCAGGGCGCCGGCGGCGGTGCCCGCCGCGAGGGTGTCGGCCAGCGAGGGGCGCAGGGAGAGGGCGGCGGCCTGGAGGTCGTTGCCGAGGGCGCCCGCGAGTGCGGTGGTGTCCCCCTTGCGCAGGGCGGCCAGGAGCGCGGGGGAGGCGGCCGGCTCCGGCACGTCGGTGCCGGCGGTGAGCCGGTCGAACTCGCCGTAGACCGCGGGGGTGGAGAGTCCGCCGTCGGCGACGGCGAAGACCCAGTGGAAGCTTCCGCCGACCTCGACGGGCGTCAGCTGCTCACCGCGTCCGACGCCGAGTGCCGCCCCGCCGACCAGGCTGAACGGCACGTCGCTGCCGAGCTCGGCGCAGATCGCCAGGAGCTCCTCCTGGGTGGCGCCCGTGCCCCAGAGCGCGTCGCAGGCCAGCAGGGCGGCGGCGCCGTCGGCGCTGCCGCCCGCCATGCCGCCGGCGACGGGGATGTCCTTGGCGATGTGGATGTGCACATCGGGGGCGATGCCGTGCCGGGCGCCCAGCGCGATCGCGGCGCGGGCCGCGAGGTTCGTGGCGTCCAGCGGGACCCGGCCGGCGTCCGGGCCTGAGCAGGTGACGCGCAGGGTGTCGGCGGGGGTGACGGTGACCTCGTCGTAGAGGCCGACGGCGAGGAACACGTTGGCCAGGTCGTGGAAGCCGTCGGGACGGGGGGCGCCCACGGCGAGCTGCGCGTTGACCTTGGCGGGTACGCGGACGGTGACGCTGCGGCTCATGCGGAGGGCTCCGGCTTGTTCTCGGCGATGGCGGCGAACTCCTCGACGGTCAGCGCCTCGCCGCGGGCCTGCGGCGAGATCCCCGCGGCGGTCAGGGCGGCCTCGGCGGCCGGCGCGGAGCCCGCCCAGCCCGCCAGTGCCGCGCGCAGCGTCTTGCGGCGCTGGGCGAAGGCGGCGTCCACGACGGCGAAGACCTCGGTCCTGCTCGCTGTGGTACGGATCGGTTCCGTGCGGCGGACCAGGGACACCAGGCCCGAGTCGACGTTGGGCGCGGGCCAGAACACGGTGCGGCCGATCGACCCGGCGCGCTTGACGTCGGCGTACCAGTTGGCCTTGACCGACGGCACACCGTAGACCTTGTTGCCGGGCCGGGCGGCCAGCCGGTCGGCGACCTCGGCCTGCACCATCACGAGCGTCCGCTCGATGGTGGGGAAGCGCTCCAGCATGGTGAGCAGGACCGGCACCGCGACGTTGTACGGCAGGTTGGCGACGAGCGCGGTCGGCGCGGGGCCGGGCAGCTCCTTGACCAGCATCGCGTCCGAGTGGACCAGGGCGAAGCGGTCGGTGCGCTCGGGCAGCCGTGCGGCGACCGTGGCCGGCAGGGCGCCCGCGAGCACGTCGTCGATCTCCACGGCGACGACCCGGTCGGCCGCCTCCAGCAGGGCCAGGGTCAGCGAACCCAGACCGGGCCCGACCTCGACCACCACGTCGTCGGGCCGCACCTCGGCGGTCCGTACGATCCTGCGGACCGTGTTGGCGTCGATGACGAAGTTCTGGCCGCGCTGCTTGGTGGGGCGTACGCCCAGCGCTGCGGCCAGCTCGCGGATGTCTGCGGGGCCCAGGAGGGCGTCGGGCTCTGTGGTGCTCACCCGTTAAGCCTACGGCCGCAGCCAGGAGGCGCCGCCCGGCACCGGGCCGAACCCGCGTGCCTCCCGGAGGACGACGACCTCGTCGCCGTTGTCCAGGGCCGTGGCGGGGGCGGGGGCGACGGTGTCGCGGGCGCCGACCGTGACGCCTTCGGCCTCCAGGAGCTCCCCCACGTCGTCCGCGAAGGTGTGCAGGGTGCGTGATGTCCCGTCGACGTCGACGCGGACGGCCTTGTCCTGGGCGAGGAACCCGGCGGTGCCGCCCGCCAGGACGGCGACGACCAGGGCGCGGGGGACGATCCGCCGCAGGGCTTCCGGTGCGCCGGCGCCCGCGGCACGCCGGTGGCGCCGGGCCGCCCGGTGTCCGCCGGTCTCCCCCCGCGGGGCCGGATGACGGGGCACCAGCGGGGTGTCCAGCACGGTCGGGTCGTGGACCGGCAGGGGGCCGGGCCGGAGCCCGGCGACGATCGTCCGCTCCTCGTGGAGGGAGCGCGCCGGCGCCGGGGGCGGGGCGGGGGGCCTGGCCGGGGCCTGCCTCGTACGCCGACTGCCGCGCGCCGCGCGGTGACTGCCCTGTGAATGGCCCACGACGCTCCAGACGTTCGGCCTGCCGTCCCCGTTGCGCGGGCACGATAGCGGACCCCGCGTAACCGTACAAAGCCGTACGATTACCCTACGTGCCGCCCGGAGCGTGCGGCAGTCCTCGGAAACAGCCCTCAGAAGTCGAACGCGCGCGCGGTGTTGTCGTAGACGGCGGCGGCCAGGGTGTCCTCGTCGGTGCCCCTCACCTCGGCCATGGCACGGAGCGTGACCGGAATCAGATAGGGCGCGTTGGGCCGTCCGCGGTACGGCGCCGGGGTGAGGAAGGGGGCGTCCGTCTCGACGAGCACGAGCTCGGCGGGGGCGACGGCCAGCGCGTCGCGGAGCGGCTGCGCGTTCTTGAAGGTGACGTTGCCCGCGAAGGACATGAAGTAGCCGGCCGCCGCGCAGATCCGGGCCATGTCGGCGTCCCCGGAGTAGCAGTGGAAGACGGTCCGCTCCGGCGCCCCGGCGTCGGCGAGGATCCGCAGCACGTCCGCGTGGGCCTCGCGGTCGTGGATGACCAGGGCCTTGCCGTGCCGCTTGGCGATCTCGATGTGGGCGCGGAAGGACTCCTCCTGTGCGGCCACGCCCTCGGGACCCGTACGGAAGTGGTCCAGGCCGGTCTCGCCGACCGCGCGTACGTGGGCGAGGGCTGCCAGCGCGTCGATCTCGGCCAGCGCCTCGTCGAGGGCCGCCTTCCCGCCCGGCTCCCTGACCCCCTGCCGTGCGGAGCCCTCCGGGTCCCCGTGCACGATGCGCGGGGCCTCGTTGGGGTGCAGCGCGACGGAGGCGTGCACGGAAGGGTGTGCGGCGGCGGTCTCGGCTGCCCAGTGGGAGCCCTTCACGTCGCAGCCGACCTGGACGACGGTGGTGACGTTGACCGCCGCGGCCCGGGCCAGCCCCTCCTCGACGGTTCCGTCCTGCATGTCGAGGTGGGTGTGCGAATCTGCGACCGGGACCCTGAGGGGTTCGGGGAGCGGCGGGGCTTCGGTACGGCTCATGCCCCCGACTCTACGAGGGCCTGAGCTCTCTCTCACCGCCGGTGGAAGGGGCGGAGCAGATCGGACAGCTGCCAGTGGTGCGATCCGGAGCCGGCCGCCGGGGCTGCGGTGGCCACTGACATCTCCGCGGGGGCCTCCTGGCGCCCGGCCGTGGTCTGCGGGGGCCTGAGCAGCTGCTGGACGGTGGAGACCCGGCCGGCGCGCATGATCCGCACCACGTGGCCGCCGCAGTTCGCGCAGGCCGGGGTGGACAGCGGCGACGGCACGCGCTCCCCGTCCGCCTTGTACACCACGAACGCGTTGCCCGAGCCGTCGACGTGGTGCTCTATCTCGTAGGCCTGTTCCCAGCCGTGCCCGCACCTCATGCACGCGAAGGCGTACGCCTCGTGCGCGGTGCCTGCTGCGATCTCACTCATGCCTGCTCCTCTTGTCCGGTGGACAAGCACTCCGGACAAGCACTCCGGATGGTGCGTTCCACCCTCAAGTGGACGCCTTCGCCGACGGCGGTGCACCAGGTCTGCCGAGTGTTGGAACGCTTTTGGCCGTTTCGTGGCCGAACGGCCCGGTACGCGGCTCAGGCTTTACCTTTCAGATTAGTCCTTTGCCCTGCTCCTGGCCGGGCCGAGCCGCGTTCTTTGCCGCGACCACCGCATCGAACACCTCGCGCTTGGGCAGCCCCGCCTCGGCGGCGACCGCGGCGATGGCCTCCTTGCGCCGCTCCCCCGCCTCCTCGCGCACCTGCACCCTGCGCACCAGCTCGGCGGCGTCCAGTCCCTCGACACCGGAGTCCGTGGCGCCCTCGACCACGACGGTGATCTCGCCGCGCACCCCCTCGGCGGCCCAGACCGCCAGCTCGCCCAGCGGCCCGCGCTTCACTTCCTCGTACGTCTTGGTCAGCTCCCGGCACACGGCGGCCCTGCGGTCCGCCCCGAACGCCTCGGCCATCGCGGCCAGCGTGTCGTCCAGCCGGTGCGGGGCCTCGAAGAAGACCATCGTGCGGCGCTCGTCCGCGACCTCGCGCAGCTTCCCCAGCCGCTCGCCGGCCTTGCGCGGCAGGAAGCCCTCGAAGCAGAAGCGGTCCACCGGCAGCCCGGACAGCGCGAGCGCGGTCAGCACGGCCGACGGACCCGGTACGGCGGTGACCTTGATGTCCTGTTCCACGGCGGCGGCGACGAGCCGGTAGCCGGGGTCGGAGACGGACGGCATCCCGGCGTCCGTGACCAGCAGGACACGCGCGCCGCCGGCGAGGGCCTCGACGAGTTCGGGCGTGCGCGCCGACTCGTTGCCCTCGAAGTAGGACACGACACGCCCCGTCGTGCGGATACCGAGCGCCTGAGTGAGCCGGCGCAGCCGCCGGGTGTCCTCGGCGGCCACGACATCGGCCGTCTCCAGCTCGGCGGCAAGCCGTGGCGGGGCGTCCGCCACGTCGCCGATGGGGGTCCCTGCGAGTACGAGCGTTCCAGTCGTTCCAGTCACATCGGCCATCCTCCCAGCACGGGCGGCACCCCACGCACAGATGCGTTCCCTACGATGGCGCGGTGACGAGTACTGCGCCCGAGGCCCAGCAGGGCAACGACGCCGGGGATCACACCGGCGACCAGCCGCCTTCCTGGCAGCAGCGGCTGCGCCGCTTCGGCCATTCCCCACGGCCGGAGACGGGGCTGCGCGAGCGCCTCGACCCGCCCTACGCCCGCCCCGGCCGCCAGTTCTGGAAGGTGCTCGCCGTGCCGCCGGTCCTCGCCGGCCACCTGGTGCGCTGGTCCGCCTGGGGCGGGCCGCTGCTGGTCGCCCTGGTCGCCGGGGTGCTCCGGTTCTGGAACCTGGGCAGCCCGAAGGCGGTGATATTCGACGAGACGTACTACGCCAAGGACGCCTGGGCACTGGTCAACCAGGGCTACGAGGGTTCCTGGCCCAAGGACGTCGACAAGCTGATCCTGCGGGACCCGTCCTCGGTGGACATCCCGGTGGACCCGGGTTACGTCGTCCATCCGCCGGTCGGGAAGTGGATCATCGGGTTCGGCGAGCAGATGTTCGGGTTCACCCCGTTCGGCTGGCGCTTCATGGTGGCGCTGCTCGGCACCCTCTCGGTCCTGATGCTGTGCCGCATCGGCCGCCGGCTGTTCCGCTCGACGTTCCTGGGCTGCCTGGCGGGCACCCTGCTGGCCGTGGACGGGCTGCACTTCGTGATGAGCCGCACCGCGCTGCTCGACCTGGTGCTGATGTTCTTCGTGCTGGCGGCCTTCGGCTGCCTGCTCATCGACCGCGACCGGTCCCGCCGCAAGCTGGCCTCGGCGCTCCCGGTGGACGAGGACGGGGTCCTGCGGCCGGACGCCCACATCGCCGAATCGCTCCGCCTCGGATGGCGCCCGTGGCGGATCATGGCCGGCCTGATGCTCGGTCTGGCCTTCGCCACGAAGTGGAACGGGCTCTACATCCTGGCCGCGTTCGGCGTGATGGCGGTGCTCTGGGACGTCGGCGCGCGGCGCACGGCGGGCGCCGTGCAGCCGTACAAGGCCGTCGTCCTGCGGGACCTGCTGCCGGCGTTCGTCTCCACGGTGCCGGTCGCGATCGGCACGTACCTCGTCTCGTGGACCGGCTGGATCGTCACGGACAAGGGGTACTACCGCAACTGGGCGGCCACCGAGGGCAAGGGCGGCAGCTGGACATGGCTGCCGGACTGGCTGCGCAGCCTCTGGCACTACGAGAACCAGGTCTACGACTTCCATGTCGGCCTGACCTCCGGCCACACCTACCAGTCCAATCCGTGGAGCTGGATCGTGCTGGGCCGCCCCGTCTCGTACTTCTACGAGGAGAAGACGGGCTGCCTGGAGTCCACCAGCGGCAAGTGCGCCCGCGAGGTCCTGGCTCTTGGCACCCCGCTGCTCTGGTGGGCGGCGTGCGTGGCGCTGCTGTACGTGCTGTGGCGCTGGGCCTTCCGCCGGGACTGGCGGGCCGGCGCGATCGCGTGCGGGGTGGCGGCGGGCTGGGTGCCCTGGTTCTTCTACCAGGAGCGGACGATCTTCCTCTTCTACGCGGTCGTGTTCGTGCCGTTCCTGTGTCTGGCGGTCACGATGATGATCGGCGCACTCCTGGGCCCTGCGGCCGGCACGGGCACCCGGCACCGTCTCGGCATGGACACCGCCGATCCCACGGGTGAGCGCAGACGGACCCTGGGCGCGATCGCGGCGGGCGTCCTGGTGCTGCTGATCGTCTGGAACTTCATCTACTTCTGGCCGATCTACACGGGCACGTCGATCCCGGAGGACGCCTGGCGCGACCGGATGTGGCTGGACACCTGGGTGTAGCGGGGAAGTTGCGGGGTGCGGGCCAGGGTCCCGCAGCGCGCACCGAGGGAGCCCCGGTCCCCCGTGTGCGCGTGTGATTGACTCCTGGCATGGCCCTGTATCCGCTTCCGCCGGTGCGGCCGTGACCGATCCGGCCGCGGCCACCCGGCCCCGCAACCGCAGGCAGCTCATCGTCGAGGCGGCCGGCCGGGTATTCAGCGAGCACGGGTACCACGCGGCGTCCATGGAGAAGATCGCGGCCGGCGTGGGTATCACCGCGGCGGCCCTGTACCGGCACTTCCCGAACAAGTACGCGCTGTTCGCCGAGTGCGCCGACGTCACGGCGGAGCGGCTCGTCGCGGCGCTCGACGAGGTGCCGTCCGGGGCCCCCTTGGCGGAGGTCGTCGACGCCGTCACCCGCGTCACCGTCGCCCATCGCGCGTCGGGCGGGGTGTACCGGTGGGAGGCCAGGTACCTCGGGGCCGAGGACCGCCGGCGTCTCATGACGAAGTTCGGGCACGTCGTCGGGCGGGTCGACGAGGCGGTGCGGTGCGCGTACCCGCTGCCCGGCGGGCGCCTGCGGGCCATGGCGGCTCTCGGGGCGATCGCGTCCATCACGATGCATCACACCTCGATCGCCCAGCGCCGGGCCGAGGACCTGCTGTCGGCGTCCGCGCTGCGTGTCGCCGCGACCGACACCGCGAAGGCCCGCAGGAGCGGCGCGCACCCCGTCGAGCTGCCCGCCCGGACGGTGCCGCGCACGCGCCGTGCGGAGATCCTCGCGGCCGCCGTCCCGCTGTTCGCACGGGACGGCTTCGCCAGCGTCACGAACGGGCAGATCGCGGAGGCGGTGGGGCTGGCGCCGTCGGCGCTCTACCGTCACTACGACGGCAAGGTCGGCATCCTGGCGGCCGCGTGCCTCCAGGCGGCGGGACTTCTGGCCCAGGGTGTGGAGCAGAGCCTGCACGGGGTCGCCGGCCCGCACGACGCGGTGGCCGCGCTGGCGGCGACGTACGTGGCCTACAGCTTCGAATACACGGCGCTCAACAGCGTCGCCGAGGCCGAACTCGTCGGCCTGCCGGGAGAGCTGCGACGGTCGTTGGTCCTCGCACAGCGTGAACACATCGCCGTCTGGGAGCAGCAGTTGCGGCTCGCCCGTCCGGAGCTGGACCCTCGCCAGGCCCGGGTGCTGGTGCACGCGGGGTTCGGGGTGGCGGTCGAGGCCGGACGCGCACTGCGGTGGCGGGACGGCCAGGACCGCCGTGACGCCGTGACCGCGCTGGTCGTGGCGGCCCTGGGCGTCTGAGGGGGCATCGGTGGGCGCTCCCGGGCGCCCACCGATGTCCCCCGGGGCGGGGGCGGTTCAGCTCGTCGGCCTGTTCCCGGTCGGGATCGTGATCGGGGTGGTGGTCCCCGATCCGCCCTTGTTGAGGAACAGCATGGCCAGGGCGCGCACGAACTGGTCGAGCATGTAGAAGGCGCCGGGCATGACCGGTGACAGCCCCTCGCGGAACAGGATGAAGGCCGGCCACGCGGTGCGGACCAGGGCCGCCGCCGCGTAGTCGCGCGGGAGTTTCAGCCAGTCGCCGACCTCGTTGCTCAGGGCGTAGCGCACGAACTCGTTCAGGAAGCCGCGCGTCACACCGAGGTCGATCTCCGCGGTCAGGCCGAGCAGCACCTCCGCCAGGTCGAGGCCCTCGGGCGTCGGGGCGAGGATCGGGGTGAGCACCTGTGCCGACTGCGCTTCCGCGGCCGCCCAGGTCTTCGGGATGTACTCGGTCGGCACCCCGAGCAGGTAGATGGCGACCTGCCAGGAGTGCAGGAACGCCTCCTCGTCCGCGGCCGACATCGGGATCTTCCAGTCACGCATCTTCCTGTGCACGTAGGTGCCCAGGCTGTGGAAGGTGACCAGGATGTCGGCGACGCTGATCGGGATGGTCTGGTCGGCGCCGTTCTTCCAGTGCGGCGACTGCGGAAGCAGATGACGTACCGCTCCGTGGACCAGCCGTGTCTTGTTGGCGGTGACGATGAACTGCCCCGACGGCTCGAAGGCGCGCAGCTCGGACAGGTCGTAGCCGAAGGTGAACGTCTTGGCCGCGCGGTCCTTCATGTCGGCGCCGCCGAAGGACCAGTAGACGCTTCTGGCCTCCCGCGGGATCACGGTGCTCATGATTCCGCTGCCGAGGCCGTAGAGCATGAACAGGTAGGTGTCCTTGCGCCGGTTGAAGTCGGCGGCGCGGGTCAGCTTCGCGGTGTCGGCCCAGGGGGGCAGCTTGTTGAAGGTCCGCAGATGCGCGGTGAGGGCGGCCGGCAGTCCGCTGGGGAGCGGATCACCGTTGTTCACCCACTTCTCCATCGCGGTGTTGACCGAGGGGATCTGGCCGCTCTCGAGCAGCGACGCCATGAGGGGGTCCGTCGCGCTGTCCCAGACGTACTCCGGATCGGCTCCCGAGCCGGTTCCGGCCAGTGAGTCCGCCGAGGTCCACGCCCATGCCTTGGCGGGGGCCGCCACCCCCACGAGGCCGAGCGCGGCACCGAGGGACAGGATGCTTCGCCTGTTGAGATCGTGCATTTACTTACCCACTTCCCTGCTGGACCAGACGGCGCTGGACGCCTTTTCTGGCTTGCGAGTTACGCTGCCGCCATGTTCGGGATAGTGCCGAGTAATGTGATTCTTGATTAACATAGCGAGGCGCGCCACCGTCGGCAATGCTCGTGACCGACCCCGTGCGGACGAGCCTCGGCGACGAGCGTCCCCACCGAGGTCAGGGCGTCGGAGGGAGGCGTCCGGGGGCATCCCGGTCCGGTAACAACTCCCTCCGGGTTCACCCCCGTCCCGTAAAGTGCCGAGTGAGCGGCCTTCTTGAACATGTTCAAGAAGGCATCCTGGGGAGGGGGACTGCACAGATGCGCAGTGGAGCGAAGGTCGCCGTGATAGGCGGAGTGTTCGTACTGGTGGCCGGAGGACTCGGCTACGGCGTGTACGAGGTCGTGCTCGGAGGGGACGGGTCCGGGGGCATGGGGACCGCCTCCGAGTCCTCCGAGGTGAAGACGGGGCCGCCGGGCAAGGAGGAGATCGAGGAGACCGCCAAGGGCTTCCTCGACGCATGGGCGTCGGGTGACGCGTCGGCCGCCGCCCTGCTCACCAACAACGAGTCCGCCGCCGAGCCGTTGCTGGCCGGTTACGCCGACGAGGCCCACGTCACGAAGGCGGTGATCACGCCGGGTGCCGCCGTCGGCACGAAGGTGCCGTACACGGTCAAGGCGACCGTCTCCTACGAGGGGAAGACCAAGCCCTGGTCGTACTCCTCCGAGCTGACCGTGGTGCGCGGCCTGACCACCGGGAAGGCGCTCGTCGACTGGGAGCCCACGGTGATCCATCCGCAGCTGACCGAGGGGGCGTCGCTGACGACCGGCGAGTCCTCCTCGGCGGCGATCGAGGCCGTCGACCACAACGGCAAGGTGCTCGACAAGGAGACGTACCCGTCGCTCGGGCCGATCCTGGACTCCCTGCGCGAGAAGTACGGCGACAAGGCGGGCGGTTCACCGGGGATCGAGACCTGGATCGAGCCCGCCGACGAGCAGCTGCCGGACACCACGCTGCTGACGCTCGCCAAAGGGAAGCCCGGCAAGCTGCAGACGACGCTCGACGCGGACGCCCAGGCGGCGGCGGAGAAGGCGGTCAAGCAGTTCAGCGGAGCGTCGGTGGTCGCCGTGAAGCCGTCCACGGGCTCCATCCGCGCCGTCGCCAACAACCCGGCGACCGGCTTCAACGCGGCGATGCAGGGCAAGCAGGCGCCCGGCTCCACACTGAAGATCATGACCGCCGCGATGCTCCTGGAGAAGGGCCTGGTCACGGCAGGCGGCGCGGCGGAGTGCCCCAAGGACGTGCTGTACCAGGGCCGCTCCTTCCACAACCTGGACAACTTCACCCTGCCCGCCTCCAGCAGCTTCACCACGAGCTTCGCCCGCTCGTGCAACACCGCCTTCATCAAGAAGATCGATGACACCAAGGACGACGCCGCGCTCGCCAAGGAGGCCCGGGACGTCTTCGGGATAGGCCTGAACTGGCAGACCGGCGTGGTCTCCTACGACGGCAGCGTGCCCGAGGAGACCGGCGGTGAGGCGGCGGCGCAGTACATAGGCCAGGGCACCGTCCAGATGAACGCGCTCAACATCGCGTCCATCACGGCGACCGCCCGCACAGGAACGTTCCACCAGCCCGTGATCGTCCCGCAGTCCCTGGACGACCGTCAGCTCGCCACCGCGTCCCGTTCGCTCTCGCAGAACGTCACCGGTCAGCTGAACGACATGATGCGGGCCACCGCCTCCTGGGGCACCGGCAAGGAGGCCATGGCATCGGTCGGCGGCGACAAGGGTGCCAAGACGGGCTCCGCCGAGGTCGACGGGCAGGGTACGTCCAACAGCTGGTTCACCGGCTTCAGCGACGACCTCGCGGCGGCGGCGGTCGTCCAGTCCGGCGGCCACGGCGGCGACGCGGCCGGCCCGGTGGTGGCGGCGGTGCTGCGCGCGGGGTCCTGAACCGGCGGATCCCCGGGGGCGCTGACCGCGCCCCCGGGGAGTCCGACTCAGGACCCCGGCACGGGTGAGGGCCGGCACAGCCGGGGGAAGCGCTGTGGTCCGCTCCCGGGACCGTTGAGTAGCGTGCGTCCATGAGCACTTCCGGGACCACCCCCTCCACGGCCTCGTCCGATGCCCACCCCCGGTTCGCCGAAGCCCTGCGGGAGCTGGGCCTCGACGTCGAGGTACGCCGCTTCCCCGACGCCACGCGCACCGCTGTCGAGGCCGCCACGGCGGTCGGCTGCGAGCTCAGCCAGATCGTCAAGTCCCTGATCTTCGAGGCGGACGGTGTGCCCGTCCTGGTCCTGATGGACGGCTCGTCCCGGGTGGACGTCGAGCGCGTGCGGGCCGAGCTCGGCGCCGGGAAGGTCGAGCGGGCCGGAGCCGCTCTGGTCCGGGAGACCACCGGGTACGCGATCGGCGGGGTCCCGCCCTTCGGGCACCGTACGAAGACCCGCGTGCTGGCCGACCGGGGGCTGCTCGGCCACACGACGGTGTGGGCGGCCGCCGGCACCCCGCACACGGTCTTCGCGCTCGCCCCCGGGAGCCTGGTCGAACTCTCGGGCGGCACAGTGGTGGACGTGCGGGAGGACACGGCGTGACGCCCCTGGTGGCGTCGGCCGTCCTGGCCGCCGCGATCACGCACGCCAGCTGGAACGCCATCGCCCACGCCATACGTGACCAGCTGGTGTCCTTCACCCTGATCTCCGGCGGCGGGGCGCTGATCGGGCTCGTGCTGGCCTGCTTCGCCCCGCTCCCGGCCGCCGGCGCCTGGCCGTACCTGCTCGTCTCCGCCGGTCTGCACGTGGCGTACATGCTGTTGCTGATGCGCTCGTTCACCCTGGGCGACTTCGGCCAGATGTATCCGATCGCCCGGGGCACGGCCCCCCTCGTCGTGACGGTCCTGGCCGCCGTGTTCGTCGGGGAGCGCCCGGACGGCTGGGCGACGGCGGGCGTCGCCGTGGCCTCGGCGGGGCTCGTCGGGCTGGCCCTGTGGGGCATCCGGGGTTCCGGCAAGCGCCCCCACTGGCCCGCGATCCTGGCGGCCCTCGCCACGGGTCTGGCCATCGCCGGCTACACGACGGTCGACGGTGTGGGGGTGCGTGCCTCGGGGACACCGATCGGCTACATCGCCTGGCTGATGATCCTGGAGGGGATCGCCATCCCCGCTTACGCGTTCTGGCGCCGCCGGGGCGAACTGGTGCCCCAGCTCTCCCCGTTCGCCGTGCGCGGGCTGCTGGGCGCGGCCCTGTCGGTCGCCGCCTACGGTCTCGTCCTCTGGGCGCAGACGAAGGCGGCACTCGCTCCGATCGCCGCGCTCCGGGAATCCTCGATCATCGTGGGCGCCGCGATAGGCACCCTCTTCTTCAAGGAGCGGTTCGGGGCCCCGCGGATCGCCGCGGCCGGGCTGATGGTGGTCGGCATCGGCCTGATGCTGCACACGAGTTGAGCGGGCCGGGCCTTCGTCACCGTGCGGCCGACGCCGCCAGCTCCACGACCACCTCGCCGTCCTCCTCCTCGCCCGTGGGCCGGAAGCCGAGCGAGGTGTAGAGGTGTCCGGCCGTCGTGTTGACCGGATCGTAGGAGAGCCGGAGCACCTCGCACCCCTCCTGCTGCGCCAGCCAGCCGGCCAGCGTGCGTACGGCGGCGCGGCCGACGCCCCTGCCCTGTTCGGGGCCGTCGACGAGCATCCCGCCGATCCAGTACGAGCCGTCGTCGTCCCTGGCCCACATCACATGGCCGGTCACGGTGTCGTCCCCGTACACCGCGAGCGAGTGCCAGGTGTCCTCGCGGAGCGACAGCAGCAGGTATCGGGCGGCCAGTGCGGGAGCGTGGGCGCGCTGGCCGTCCAGCGGCGCGATGTCGGCGACGGCGCGCCAGTTGGCATCGTCGACCGGGCGCAGGCTGATGCGCCGGCCGGCCCGGTCCGTTAGTCCGTGGTCGATCATCCGGGCAGGGTAGGCAGCGGGCCGCCGGTCCGGCTACCGGGTTTCCGGACCCTCGTCACCCGGCTACCCGGCTTTCGGGTCCCCGTTCATCGCCGCGCTGAAGGCCGTGTTGACGGCGAGCAGGCCGCCGTCGACCCGCAGCGTGGTGCCGGTGATCCAGGCCGCGTCCCGGGAGGCGAGGAAGGCGACGGCGGCCGCGATGTCGTCCGGTTCGCCGATGCGCCCGAGCGGGTAGAGCGCGGCGGCCCGCTCCAGTTCGGCGTCGCGGCCCTCCCAGGCTTCCGTACGGATCGTGCCGGGCGCCACGAGGTTGACGCGGACGCCGCGCGGTCCGGCGTGGCCGGCGAGGGTGCGGGTCAGGCTGGCCAGACCCGCCTTCGCGGCGCTGTAGGCATGGCCCCCGAAGGCCGCTTCGCCGTTGACCGAGCCGATGGTGACGACGGCGCCCCGCCCGGAGGCCGCCAGGTGCGGCATCGCGGCACGTGAGCAGCGGTAGGGGCCGCTCAGGGTGATGTCGAGGGTGTGGGCCCAGTCGTCGTCCGCCTCGTCCTCGAAGAGGGGGGCGTCCTCGTGGTTGGCGTAGGCGTTGTTCACCAGGACGTCGAGCCGTCCGAAGGCGGCGACCGCGTGGGCCACCGCCGCCTCGACCGCCGCCCGGTCGCCCACGTCGCAGGCCAGGGCTTCGGCGGTGCCACCCGTGTCGCGGATCCCGGCCGCCGTGCGCTCGGCGCGGCCGGCGTCCAGGTCGGTGACGAGGACGGCCGCCCCCTCGGAGGCGAGCCGGCGGGCGGTGGCCGCCCCGATGCCCTGTCCCGCACCGGTGAGGAGGGCGGCGTATCCGTCGAGGCGAGGAGTCATAGCGCCGACCGTACTGCGCGGACCAGGGCCTGGGCACGGGGATCGGCGGTAACTCCCTTCTGCAGACCGTTCGTCACATAGCCGAGTGCTATGCCCGTTTCGGGGTCGGCGAAGCCCAGCGAACCACCGCGGCCGGGGTGCCCGAACGACCCCGGTCCGAGCAGCGGGGCCGCCGGGCCGTGCAGCATGTAGCCGAGGCCGAAGCGGGTGCTGACCACCAGCACACGGTCCGGCCCCGCGGACTCCTCGGTGCGGGCCAGGGTGAGGGTGGCGGGCGCGAACAGCCGCTCTCCGTCGACCTGGCCGATCATCGCGGCGTAACAGCGGGCGAGGCCGCGCGCGGTGGCGACACCGTTGGACGCGGGGAGTTCCGCCGCGCGGTAGTCCGGGGCGTTCTCGTCGGGGAAGGGGTCGATCGCTCCGAAGGCGCGGCGGGTCAGCGAAGCCGGATCGGCGTAGGCGTCGACGACGGAACGCTTGGGGCGCACGCGCAGGGCGCCGCTGCCCTCGACCGGTGGGGGCTCGACGGGGCCGATCCGCCCGATGCGGTGCGCCTCGTCGGCCGGGAGCCCGAACCAGAAGTCCAGGCCGAGCGGGCGCCCGATCTCCTCCGCGACCCAGCGGCCGATGGTCCGCCCGGTGACCCTGCGCACCAGTTCGCCGACGAGCCAGCTGTAGGTCTGGGCGTGGTAGCCGTGGTCGGTGCCGGGCTCCCACTGCGGCCGCTGTGCGGCGACGGCCGCGGCTCCGGTGGTGCCGTCCGCCGCCTCCTGGGGTGTCAGCGCCCGGTCGAGGGCGGCCAGCCCGGCCCGGTGGGCCAGGAGGTGGCGTACGAGGACGCGTTCCTTGCCGTTCGCCTTGAACTCCGGCCAGTACGTGCCTACGGGGGCGTCGAGGTCGACCTGTCCGCGCTGGTGCAGCAGCAGCGGCACGGCGGCGGCGATGCCCTTCCCGGCGGAGCGGACGATCTGGACGGTGTCCACGGCCCAGGGCTCGGTGCCGTCGACGTCTCTCGTACCGGCCCACAGGTCCACGACCTTGCGGCCGTGGTGGTAGAGGGCGACGGCCGCTCCCCGTTCGCCGCGCTGTTCGAAGTTACGGACGAAAGCGTCCCGTACCGCCTCGAATCCCGGTGCCACCGTGCCCCGTACGTCCACACCTGCTACCGCGCTCCCGCTCATCCCCCCATGGTGCATCGCGCCGCAGGTGGAACGGGTGGCGGGTCACCTCCTGTTCACGAACGCGGTACGGACACGGAACGCGGGTCGAAGCCGAAGGGCAGCTCCAGCCGGTGCCTGCGCATGAGGTCTTCGTCGCACAGGAGGTCGTGCGTGCGGTCGTCGGCGGCGATCACCCCGTCGCTGAGGATGACGGCTCGGGGGCAGAGTTCGAGGGCGTACGGCAGGTCGTGGGTGACCATCAGCACGGTGACGTCCAGGGCGCGCAGGATGTCGGCGAGTTCCCGCCGGGAGGCCGGGTCCAGGTTGGAGGACGGCTCGTCGAGGACGAGGATCTCCGGCTCCATGGCGAGGACGGTGGCGACGGCGACCCGGCGGCGCTGGCCGAAGGAGAGGTGGTGCGGCGGCCGCGCGGCGTACTCCTCCATGCCGACCTGCTTGAGCGCGGTCATGATCCGGTCCTCCAGCTCGGGTCCGCGCAGTCCGGCCGAGGCGGGCCCGAACGCGACGTCCTCGCGGACGGTCGGCATGAAGAGCTGGTCGTCGGGGTCCTGGAAGACGATGCCGACGCGGCGGCGGATCTCGGCGAGGTGCCGCTTCTCCACCGGCAGCCCGGCGACCCGGACGGTGCCGGCACCCGCGTCGAGGATGCCGTTGAGGTGGAGGACGAGGGTGGTCTTGCCCGCGCCGTTGGGGCCGAGCAGCGCCACGCGTTCACCGCGGGCCACGGTCAGATCGACGCCGAAGAGGGCCTGGTGGCCGTCGGGGTAGGCGTAGGCGAGGCCGCTGACCTCGAGGGACGGCGCGGAGGCGGTGGGCAGGCTCATACGGTCCATCCCAGCAGACATACGACGAGGGCGAGCACGGGGAGCGCCGCGGCGTGCCCCCACTGGGTGCGGGAGGCGGTCACCTCGTCGATCACCGGCATGGTGCCGGTGTAGCCGCGGCTGACCATCGCGAGGTGGACGCGCTCACCACGCTCGTAGGACCGGATGAAGAGGGCGCCCGCCGTCTTGGCGAGGACGCTCCAGTGCCGTACCCCCCTGGCCTCGAAGCCCCGGGAGCGCCGGGCGATCGACATCCGGCGCAGCTCGTCGGTGATGACGTCGCCGTACCGGATCATGAAGGACGCGATCTGGACGAGCAGCGGCGGCAGCCGGAGCCGCTGGAGGCCGAGCAGCAGGGAGCGCAGCTCGGTGGTCGAGGCGAGGATCACCGAGGCCGCCACGCCGAGGGTGCCCTTCGCGAGGACGTTCCAGGCGCCCCAGAGGCCGGGGACGCTGACGGGGACGCCGAGCAGTTCGGTCTGCTCCCCGGGCACGACGAACGGCATGAGCAGCGCGAACGCCACGAACGGCACCTCGATGACCAGCCGCTTCAGCAGGAACCCGGCGGGGATCCGGGCCAGAGCGGCGACGGCGGCGAGCAGCAGCGCGTACAGCCCGAAGGCCCAGACGGCTTCGCGCGGGGTGGAGACGACGGCCACGACGAAGCAGAGGACGGCGGCGAGCTTGCAGTGCGGCGGCAGGGCGTGGACCGGTGAGTGCCCGTGCCGGTAGAGCTTGTGCGCGTGGCCGGCGCCCATGTCAGACGGACTCGGTGGTGTGGGCCTCGGGGGTCTCCGGCGCCCGGCGCCGACGCACGGCCCAGAAGACGCCGCTGCCGACGGCGACGGTGACGCCGACGCCGATCACTCCGGCGAGTCCTCCGGAGACGCGGGCGTTGCCGATGTCCTTGACGCCGTAGTCGGCGAGCGGGGAGCCGGCCGCGTCGTGTTCCTGGACCTTCTCGTCGATGCCCTTGTCGGCGGCGACCTTCTCCAGACCGTCGGGGTTGGCGGAGGCGTAGAAGGAGACGAAGCCCGCGAGGACGAGGGCGGCGGCCAGACCGGCGGCCCAGACCCTACGGGTGGAGCGGGCGGCCGCGGGAACGGGGGAGGAGGCCGGTGCGGCCGGCGCGTCGACGAGTTCGCCGTCGACACGGAGCTTGAGCGGGGCGGCGAGTCCACGCGCCCCGTGGACCAGGTCGGGGCGCACCGCGATCACGGCGCCGACGGTCAGCGCGGTGATCACGGCCTCCCCGAGGCCGATCAGGACGTGGACGCCGACCATCGCGGTGAGCACCTTGCCGATGGGTACGTCGGTGGTGCCGCCGATCGCGTAGATCAGGGTGAACGCGACGGCTGCTGCCGGCACGGAGACGAGCGCGGCCACGAAGGCGGCGGCGGTCGTCGAGCGGCGGGTGCGGGGCAGCACGCGGGTCAGCCCGCGGAAGAGCGCGTAGGCGACGAGGGTGGTGACGAGCCCCATCACCGTGATGTTCACGCCGAGCGCGGTGAGGCCGCCGTCGGCGAAGAGGATGCCCTGCATCAGCAGTACGACCGCTATGCAGAGCAGCCCTGTGTAGGGGCCGACCAGGATCGCTGCCAGGGCCCCGCCCAGGAGGTGTCCGCTGGTGCCCGCCGCGACCGGGAAGTTCAGCATCTGCACGGCGAAGATGAACGCGGCGACGAGCCCGGCCAGCGGCGCGGTCCTCTCGTCCAACTCATGCCGCGCGCCGCGGAGGCCCACGGCGACCGCGCCCGCGGCGACCACACCTGCGACAGCGGAGACGGGTGCGTTGATGAAACCGTCGGGTACATGCATGGAGTGGCTCCGCTTCGGGCGTTACTGCTGGCGGGGTCGGGAAACGCTCCATGATAGAGCCCTGTTGCAAATAGTTCGCAAGAGCGCAGGGATGACAACTACGCCCACCCCCAACATGCCCAAATGGGAATATATGGGACATTAGGGGGAGAGATTTTCACACAGGAGGAGCCGGCCATGTCCCTCGTGATCCAAGAACACGCCCGCGCCCGGCTCATCACCGACGGTCCGGACCCCAGGCCGGTCCCCGTCGAACTGCGCTGCGACCCGGAGGAGCCGGGGACCGTCCAGGTCCGCCTCCCCGGAGGCGCCGACCGGTCCTTCGGCCTCGACCTCCTGGAACGCGGACTGCGCTCCCCCGTTACCCGCGGCGACATACGGATATGGCCGTGCGGCCGGGCCCAGCTGATCCTGGAACTGCACTCCACGGACGGTGTCACCGTCTTCCAGTTCGACGTCGCACCCGTCATCCGCTTCCTGGCGCGGACCCGCGCGCTGACGGCGCAGCGCCCGCCGGCCGTCGCCCCCGTCACCCCCGCCTGAGCAGGGATGAGCCCCCGTGCCGCGCGCACGGGGGCTCATCGTCGCCCCGGTCCCCCGGCTTGTGTCCTGCACCACAAGTTGCCGCTGGCCCTCCACACGGAAAGCATTGGAGAGTGAGTGACGACGTCGCGTATCTCCGTTTCCCGCACCTCCACAAGGACTTGCTCTGCTTCGCGGCGGAGGACGACCTCTGGGTCGCCCCTCTCGCCCCGGCGGGGCAGCGGCCCGGCCGGGCGTGGCGGCTGACTGTCGACCGGACCAGGGTCAGTCATCCGCGCTTCTCGCCCGACGGGGGCCGTATCGCCTACACGACCTGGCGCACGCTCGATCCAGAGATCCACCTCGCCCCCGTCGACGGCGGGCCCGCCCGCAGACTCACCTACTGGGGGTCGACCGACGCCCGGGTCTGCGGCTGGAGCCCCGATCCGGGTAACTCGTCCCAGATCCTCGCCGTGTCCTCGCACAACCAGCCGTTCTCGTACTTCTCCTGGGCGTACAGCGTCCCCACCGACGGCAGCCCCGGCGGCAAGCTCCCCTGGGGGCCCGTCTCCGACATCGCGGTCGCCGACATCGACGGCGAGCGCCGCACCCTCCTGCTCACCGGGAAGCCGCCGCACGAGCCGGCGGCCTGGAAGCGCTACCGGGGCGGCGCCACCGGCCGGCTCTGGCTCCACGGCGAGCGGCTGCTGCCGGACATCGGCGGGCACCTGGACGCACCGATGTTCGTCGGGCGCCGGATCGCCTTCCTCTCCGACCACGAGGGCGTCGGCAACCTCTACTCCTGCCTGATGGACGGCAGCGATCTGCGCCGGCACACGGACCACGACGCGTTCTACGCCCGGCACGCCTCCAGTGACGGCAGCAGGGTCGTCTACCAGTGCGCCGGCGATCTGTGGCTGGTCGAGGATCTGGAGTCGCCGGACGCGGTGCCCCGGAAGCTGGAGGTGCGGCTCGGAGGCCCCCGGACGGGCCGGCGTACGTAC
This sequence comes from Streptomyces sp. NPDC079167, assembly GCF_040686735.1. Lineage (NCBI taxonomy): Bacteria > Bacillati > Actinomycetota > Actinomycetes > Kitasatosporales > Streptomycetaceae > Streptomyces > Streptomyces sp. NPDC079167. The sequence continues at coordinate 188,513 of NZ_JBFBLO010000010.1, forward strand.
CAGGTGCCGGCGTCCAGCCATGTCGACTCGCTGGCCGTCGACGAGACGGGACGGGCCAGCGCCGTGTCCGTGCGCGGCAGCCTGTACTGGCTCACCCACCGCGACGGTCCCGCCCGGACGATCGCCGACACCCCGGGGGTGAGGGTCCGGCTGCCGGAGATGCTCGGCAGCAGCGGCCAGGTCGCGTACGTCACGGACGCGGAGGGGGAGGACGCGGTCGAGATCGCCTATCTCCCCCGGGCCAGCGGCGACCGCCCGCCGCGCCGGCTGGCCGCCGGGCGGCTGGGCAGGGTCCACGAGCTGATCTCCGACCCGGAGGGCGAGCGGCTGGCCATCGCTTCGCACGACGGACGGCTGCTGCTGCTGGACACGGCGGAGGAGGCGGAGACCGGGATCGTCGTCGAGGTCATCGAGGACCTGGAGAGCGGGCGCGTCGAAGGCAGCCTCGTGGAGGCCGAGGCCGCGGACGTGGGGGCCGCGGGCACGGGGGTGGCGGACACGGGGGCGGCGGTCACCGAACTCATCCGCTCCGTGAACGGCCCCGTCCGCGATCTGGCGTTCTCCCCCGACGGACACTGGCTGACCTGGTCGCACCCCGGTGTCGGCCGGTCGCTGCGGCAGATCAAACTCGCCCGGATCACCGGCCCGGACGCCCCGGTGACAGTCGATGTCACCAACGGCCGTTTCGAGGACGAGAACCCCGTCTTCACGGGCGACGGCCGCTACCTCGCCTTCCTCTCCTGGCGCGGCTTCGACCCGGTGTACGACGTCCACACCGGCGACCTCTCGTTCCCGCTGGGCTGCCGCCCGTATCTGGTCCCCCTCACCTCGGCGACCCCCTCCCCCTTCGCTCTGCTCCCGGACGGCAGGCCCGCGGCGGGCGGCCTGGACCCGGTGGACATCCCCGAGGGCACGGTCGAGGGGCCGACGGTCATGGTGGAGTTCGAGGGTCTGGAGAACAGGGTGACCCCGTTCCCGGTCTCCGCGTCGAAGTACTCGGGGCTCCAGCCGGTCAGCGGCGGCGGCCTCGTCTGGCTGCGCTGGCCGATCTCCGGCGCGCTGGGCGAGACCTTCGCGAACCCGGCGGACATGTCGGGCCGTCCCACCCTGGAGCACTTCAACATCGCCAAGGCCCGCAAGACCGAACTGGTCGGCCACCTCGACTGGTTCGCGGTCAGCGGGGACGCCACGCGGCTGGTCGTCATGGACGACGGCGAGCTGCGCGCCGTACCGTCCAACGAGCCCGGCGACAACGACAGCACGGTCTTCCTCGACCTGCGTCGCATCCTGCACGACGTCGACCCGGCGGCCGAGTGGCGCCAGGCGTACGGGGAGGCGGGGCGCATCATCCGGTCCTACTTCTGGGAACCGGACATGTGCGGCATCGACTGGGAGGGCGTACTGGAGCAGTACCGTCCGCTGGTCGAACGGGTGGCCTCCCCCGACGAGTTCGCCGATCTGCTGCGCGAGGTCCTGGGCGAGCTGGGCACCTCCCACGCATACGTCTCCCCCGCCCGCCGCAACGAGGGCCCCCCGCACTACCAGCGCGCGATCGGGCTGCTGGGCGCCAACCTCGTGTGCCGGGACGGCGACTGGACCGTGCAGCGGGTCCTGCCCGGCGACTCCTCCGACTCCAAGGCCCGTTCGCCGCTGGCCGGTACGGGGATCCGGGAGGGCGCCGTACTCACCCATGTCGACGGCCGGCCGGTCGACCCGGTGGCGGGGCCGTACCCGCTGCTGACGGCTGCGGGCGGCACCACGGTGGAGCTGACGTTCCGCCCGTCCGGAGGTGAGTGCGGCGGCCGGTCCCGGCGCGTCGCGATCGTCCCCCTGGTCGACGAACGCCCGCTGCGCTACCAGGACTGGGTGGCCAAACGCCGCGAGGTCGTACGGGAGTTGAGTCACGGCAAGTGCGGATACCTGCACATCCCCGACATGGGCGGCTCCGGCTGGGCCCAGTTCAACCGCGATCTGCGGCTCGAGGTGTCGCGCCCGGCCCTGATCGTGGACGTACGGGGCAACGCGGGCGGCCACATCAGCGAGCTCGTCGTCGAGAAGCTCACCCGCACGATCCTCGGCTGGGACCTGACCCGCAACGCCCAGGCGGTCAGTTACGCCTCCAACGCCCCCCGGGGCCCGGTCGTCGCACTGGCCGACGAAGCCACCTCCTCCGACGGGGACATGATCACGGCCGCGTTCCGGCTGCTGAAAACGGGGCCCGTGGTGGGCCAGCGCACCTGGGGCGGCGTGGTCGGGATGACCGGCCGGCACAAGCTCGGCGACGGCACGGTGATCACGGTGCCGATGAACGCGGCCTGGTTCGACACCTACGGCTGGTCCGTCGAGAACTACGGCGTCGAGCCCGACCTGGAGGCGCTGCGCACGCCCCTCGACTGGGCGGAGGGCCGCCACGCGGTCCTGGACGACGCGGTCAGGGTCGCCCTGGACCTCCTGGCCGCCCACCCGGCGTCCACACCCCCCTCCTACGACACAGCCCCGAACCTGCGCAGGCCGCCACTCCCCCCGAGGTGACGGGCCCCACCCAGGAGCTCAGCCCAGCCAAGCCCCTTGGGGGTCCCCCCGGACGAAGTCCGGGGGAGATCGAGGAGCGGGGTCCGGGGCGGAACCCCGAAAACCCCGCACCGCGCGAGCCTGCACGCGGAAGGGGCGTACCCGGAACCCGGGTACGCCCCAACAGACCGCGGACGCAGACGCGTCGGCCGTCAGCGCTCGAAACGCTCGCGCGTCTGGTCCGCCGCGTCCTGCGCCCGGTCCCGGGCGCCGGGCCGACGGCCCTGCGCCTGCTCCGAGGCACGGTCCTGGCGGTCCGAGGAACGCTCACGCGCCTCGTCCCGCTTGCCGCCCGCCTTCTGCTGCTTGGCCTGGTCGGCAAGCTCCTGCGCCTTGTCCTTGAACTGGTCTGCGATGCCCATGCCGTTCACTCCTATGTGGGTGCGTGGGGTCGGCCCCGGTGGGACCTCGCTCAGACTTACACACCCGGACATTCATCGCATTTCGATCATCCGCGCCCCACTCGGGCCTTCTGGTCGGCCTCGCCACCGGCCCCCACGAGCCCCTTGCCGACACCGTCCAGCCGGGACCCGAAGCGCTTCATCTCGCGCTGCCCGACGTTTCCTATCACCGCCGGCAGATAACCCCGGATCGACTGCATTCCCCGCAGCCACCACTGCGCGTACACATGCGCGGAGCGCCGTTCGATCCCGGCCACGATCCGGTCGACCGCCGGACCGAGGGGGTAGGTGCGGTTCGTCGGCCACGGCAGCCGCTGCCTCAACTCCCGCATGACGTCGTCCTCGTCGGCACCGCGCACCATGTCCGTGTCGGTCCAGGACAGATAGCCGACCCCGACCTTCACGCCCCGGTGGCCGACCTCGCCGCGCAGGCAGTGCGCGAACGCCTCCACGCCCGACTTGGACGCGCAGTACGCGCTCATCATCGGCGCCGGGGTGATCGCCGCCAGCGACGCTATCTGGAGGAAGTAGCCACGGCTCTCCATGAGCACCGGCAGGAACGCCCGCGCCGTCACCGCGCCGCCTATCAGGTTCACCTCGATGACCCTGCGCCACGCCTCCGGGTCCGAGTCCACGAGCGGACCTCCCGTGGCGACGCCCGCGTTGGCGACGACGACGTCGATCTTCCCGAAGCGCGCCTTGACCTCCTCGGCGACCCGGCTCATCGCCTCGTGGTCGGTGACGTCCGCGTGCCAGTGGTCGCTGTCCGAGTGCAGCCGCTCCGAGACCTTCTTCAGCTCTTCCGGCTCCAGGCCGACGAGCGCCAGCGTGGCGCCCCGCGCCGACAGCTTGCGGGCCAGCAGCTCTCCCACGCCCCGCGCCGCCCCCGTGACGACGACGACCTGTCCTTCGAGACTCCGACTGCCGCTCATGCGACCTCCTCCTCGCTCACGGCTTCCGCCGTACTGCCCGCACCGTCCACAGTGACGTACGAGGTCACCAGCTCGCGTAGCTTCGCCGTGACCGCCTCCGGCGCCTCGACGGGCGTCATGTGGCCCATGCCCGCCAGCTCGGTGAGCCCGAGGCTCTGCGGCAGCGCCGCCTCGATGGCCCTCGCGTGCACGGGCGGCGTCAACCGGTCCTCCGTGCCCGCGATCACCGCGGTCGGGAGCCGCAGTTCCCGCAGACGCGCCTCGAGGTCGAGCTCCGCGAGCACGTGGCCCCAGGCGACGCGTGCACCGCGAGGACACGCATGGACGATCCTGGCACAGGTATCCACCCGTTCCGGGGCAGAACCACGCCCCATGGTGGCGTACTTGAGGATCGCCTTCGACACCGCGTTGACCGGGCCGAGCGGCGCGCGCGCACCGAGGACCGCCGCGGTCATCCGGGTCCGGAGGGCGCCGGCCCGGAGCGGGAGCACCAGCGACTCCGCGGTCAGGCGCGAGCTTCCGGTGCTGCACAGCAGCACCGCCGCCCCGTGCTCCCGTACGGCGGCGCGGCCGGCCGCCGCCATCAGCGTCATCCCGCCCATGGAGTGTCCGCCGAGCACCGCTTTCTGCCCCGGGGCGAGCGTGGCCCTCAGCACCGCCTCCAGGTCGTCGGCCAGCGCCCGCGTGCTGTATCCGCCGGGACCGGCCGCGGGCGTACGCCCATGACCCCGCTGGTCGTAGACGACGACCCGGTGGTCCACCGCGAGGTCCCGCACCTGGGCGTCCCAGAAGCGGGTGTTGCAGGTCCAGCCGTGCGCCAGGACCACGGCCGGCGCACCCTCGGGACCGTGCAGTTCGACGTGGATGCGCGAGCCGTCGGCGGAGACGACGACCGGTTCGCGTACGGGCACGGGTATGAGCGGGGTCTCCGCCCGCTGGGTCAGCCTGCTCATCGTGCGGCCTCCTCGGTCACGGCCTGCGCCGCGGAGTGGACGGCGGGAGGACGGATGACGTCGTACTCCCCCAGGTCGACCGAGCGGGTGGCCCGCCGGAATTCGGCCGTGGTGCCCGGCCAGACCGTGGTGTTGCGCCCGTTGGCGTCGAGGTACCAGCTGGTGCAGCCGCCGGTGTTCCAGACGGTCCGCTTCATCCGTTCCTGGACCCGGTGGTTCCAGGCGCCCACGGCGGCGGGCCGCGCGTCGAGTGCGACGCGTCCGCCCAGGACGTGCAGTTGGCGCAGGTAGTCGGCCATGTAGTTCAGCTGGGACTCGATCATGAGGATCATCGAGGAGTTCCCCAGCCCCGTGTTGGGCCCGATGATCGTCATCCAGTTCGGGAAGCCGGCGGCGGTCGCACCCCGCAGCGCCTGCATCTCGTCCTTCCAGGACTCGGCGAGGGTGATGCCGTCGGCGCCGACGACCCGGTTCGCGATCGGCATGTCCGTCACATGGAAGCCGGTGCCGAGGATGATCACGTCGGCCTCGGTCTCCGTGCCGTCCGACCCGACGAGGGTGGAACCCCGCACCTCGGAGAGGCCGGAGTCGACCACGTCCACATTGGGCTGTGCGAGCGCCGGGTAGTAGGCGTTGGAGAGCAGGATGCGCTTGCAGCCGATGCGGTACGAGGGGGTCAGCTTGGCCCGCAGCGCGGGGTCCTTGATGGCCCGCGCCATGTTCGACTTGGCTATCGTCTCGACCAGCCCGAGCTGGTCGGGGTGCTTGGTGAAGGCGCCCACCTGCAACTCCCGGATTCCCCAGAGGAGTCCGCGCCGCGCCGTGGCCGTGAACGGGAGCGCCCGGTGCAGCCATTTCTCGGCGCCGCTGATCGCGCGGTCCATGCGGGGCATGACCCAGGGCGGGGTCCGCTGGAAGAGGGTGAGCCGGCCGGCCTTCGGCTGGATCTCCGGGACGATCTGGATCGCGGAGGCACCGGTGCCGACCACGGCGACGCGCTTGCCGCTCAGGTCGTAGTCGTGGTCCCACTGCGCCGAGTGGAAGACCTTGCCGGGGAATTCGGCCAGCCCCGGTATGTCCGGCAGCTTCGGATCGGAGAGCGGGCCGGTGGCGGACACGACGGCGTCGGCCGTGACCGTGGCGCCGTTCGCCGCCTCGATCACCCAGTGGAGCTCGTCGTTGTCCCAGCGCATGACCGTGACTTCGTGGTCCAGCCTGATGTGGGGGCGCAGCCCGAAGGTGTCGGCCACGTGCTCCAGGTAGGCGCGGATGTGCTGCTGCCCGGAGAAGGTGCGCGGCCAGTCGGGGTTGGGCGCGAAGGAGAACGAGTAGAGGTGGGACGGCACGTCGCAGGCGCAGCCCGGGTAGCTGTTGTCCCGCCAGGTGCCGCCGACGGCGCCGGCGCGTTCGAGGACCAGGAAGTCGGTGATGCCTTCGCGGCGGAGCCGGACCGCCGCGCCGAGGCCCCCGAATCCGGATCCGATCACCGCCACTCGTACGTGCTCGTGCTGGGCCATGCTGCCGCCTCCCCGCGGTACGTGCCACGACTCTGCCAGCAATCACTGGCACTGTTGGGAGAGTAGGGCAGCTCCGTACCGATGGGTAGGGGGCGGACCGAGGAAAGTTACCGGCGGTACAACATAGGGTGCGGGGGTGGCTGAAGGACGCGAGCACCGCGAGTACCGCATGGAGGAACTGGCCGCGGAGGCCGGCATCACCGTGCGCACCCTGCGCTTCTACCGGGAGCGCGGCCTGATCCAGCCACCTCGCCGCGAGGGCCGCATCGCCTGGTACGACGACCACCACCTGGCCCGGCTGCGCACCATCACGGGCCTGCTGGAGCGGGGCCACACGCTCAACGGCATCGCCGACCTCGCCACCACGTTCGACAGCGGACGCGACGTCGCCGAGGTGCTGGGCCTGGGCGAACCGACCGAGGAGACCCCGGTCCGGCTCACGCCCGAGCAGCTCGCCGACTACTTCCAGGACCAGGCCACGGCGGAGAACCTCTCCGCCGCCATGGAGCTGGGCTATCTCGGCATCGACGGCGACGAGATCGTCCACATCAGCCGCCGGCTGCTGGAGGCGTCCTCCGAACTGGTGCGGGCCGGGGTACCGCTCGACGCCGTGCTCACGGCGGGCCGCCAGGTCCGCGAGCACGCCGACGCCCTCGCCGACCTCTTCGTACGTGTCCTGCGCACCCACACATCGCAGACCGGGCCTGAGCAACTGCGCACGCTCGCCCAGGCGGTGGTGGACGCCGAGCTGTCGATGGCCCTGGACCGACGGCTACGAAGCGAGGACGGTCAGCACCCGTAGCCGGCGGCCACCGGCGCGAGGACCGTCACCACCTGCGGCCCGACGGCTTCACGTGGACGGTCAGCGCTCGTAGGTGACCGTCACCGGCGCGTGGTCGCTCCACCGCTCGCCGTGCGTGGCGGCGCGCTCCACCCACGCCTTCACCGCGCGCCCGGCGAGACCGGGGGTCGCCACCTGGTAGTCGATGCGCCATCCCGCATCGTTGTCGAAGGCCCTGCCCCGGTAGGACCACCAGGAGTACGGCCCCTCCTCCTCCGGGTGCAGCGCGCGCACCACGTCGACGTACGCGGCCTCGTCGAAGACCCGGGTCAGCCACTCCCGCTCCTCGGGGAGGAAACCGGAGTTCTTCTTGTTGGACTTCCAGTTCTTGAGGTCGGCCTCGCGGTGGGCGATGTTCCAGTCGCCGCACACGACCACCTCGCGCCCCTCCGCCGCCGCCCGCGCCTTCAGGCCCTGGAGATAGGGGAGGAAAGCCGCCATGAAGCGCTCCTTCTCCTCCTGCCTCTCCGTGCCGACCTCGCCGGACGGCAGATAGAGGCTGGCGACCGTCACCCCCGGCAGGTCCACCTCGACGTAGCGGCCGGAAGTGTCGAATTCCTCACACCCCGGGACGCCGGACCCGCCGAACCCGATCTGGACGCGCTCCGGCGCGTGCCGGGTGTAGACGGCGACCCCCGCACGCCCCTTGGCCGCGGCCGGGGCGAACACGACGTGCCAACCCTCGGGCTCACGCACCTCTTCAGGGAGCTGCTGCGCTTCGGCGCGGACTTCCTGGAGGCAGATCACATCGGCCTCGGTCTGCCCCAGCCACTCGACGAAGCCCTTCTTCGCGGCGGCACGGAGCCCGTTCACGTTCACGGTGGTAACAGTCAGCATCCAGGTACAGTACCTACACGCAGGCGCTGCATACATGTACTATTGCGCGCATGAATATCCACCCTCGGCCCTTCGACCACCCCGACGCCGTGAAACTCAACGACCAGGTGCAGCTCGAATACGCCGAGCGCTACGGCGACGAGGGCGACATCACACCGCTCGACGCCACCATGTTCGATCCGCCTCGCGGACTGTATCTGCTCGCCTACGACGAGCAGAACCGTCCCGTGGCCACCGGCGGCTGGCGCAGCCAGGAGCGGAACGACGAGGGTTACTCCGACGGCGACGCCGAGATCAAGCGGATGTTCGTCGTCCCCGAGGGCCGGGGCCGGGGGCTCGCGCGCCGTATCCTCGCCGCCCTGGAGGACGACGCCCGCGCGGCCGGCCGCACACGCATGGTCCTGGAGACCGGCGACCAGCAGCCCGAGGCCATAGCGCTGTACACGTCCAGCGGTTACGCGCTCTGCGAGAAGTTCGGGCACTACCGCACGTACGACAGCAGCATCTGCATGGCCAAGCCGCTGGGCCGGCCCTCCTAGGGAACCCGCGCCACACCCACGTAGAACCCGCTCCGCTCGTACGCCGGCGCGGGCTCCTCCTGGTACCACTCGGGAGCCGTGACCAGCCCCGGCTCGACGAGTTCCAGCCCCTCGAAGAACGGCTCGACCTCCGCGCGGGAACGCATGCGCAGTGCGATCGCGCCCTTCCTGTACGCGGACTCCGTCTCCTGCTTGAGCTCAGGATGCTGATCGGCGGTCCCGTGCGACAGCACGAGGAAGCTGCCCGGAGCCAGCGCCCCGGCCAGCGTGCGGGTGATGGCGTACGGATCCTGCTCGTCGGGCAGGAAGTGCATCAGCGCGATGAGGGACAGCGCCACGGGCTTCGCGAAGTCGAGTGACCTGGCCGCCTGTTCGAGAATCGCCTCGGGCTGCCGCACATCCCCGTGGATGTAGTCGGTCGCACCGTCGGGGTGGCTCACCAGCAGCGCTTCCGCGTGACGCAGCACGATGGGGTCGTTGTCCACGTAGACGACCCTGGCGCCCGGGGTGACGGCCTGGACGATCTGATGGAGGTTCGGCGAGGTGGGGATGCCGGTCCCGATGTCCAGGAACTGACCGACACCCTGCCGGGCCAGCCACTCGGAGGCGCGGTGCATGAAAGCCCGGTTCCGCGCCGCGTTGGCCCGCGCCTCGGCGGGCAGCTTCTCGGCGACCTCCTGGTCGACCGGGTAGTTGTCCTTCCCGCCGAGCAGCCAGTCGTAGACCCGTGCCGGGTGCGGCTTGCTGGTGTCGATGCGGGAGCTGGGTATGCCGGCTGTCACAGTGCGCCCTCCTACGGAACCACGAACAGGCCCCCGCCATCTGGCCGCGCGGCCCCCCGACAACGTTCACCGGAAGGGCGGGTGAGCGAGGAACGCCCAGGCTACCGGCTGGCCAACCGGGCGCGCGCCGGCCCGGCGCGCTGCGGCAGCCCTTCTGAACACCGCCGGGAAACGACGAAGATCCCGCCCGATCTTGTGATCGGACGGGATCTCGTGTGTGCGGTGGACCTGTGGGGATTTGAACCCCAGACCCCCTCGATGCGAACGAGGTGCGCTACCAGACTGCGCCACAGGCCCTTGCAACGAGTGAAACTCTAGCACCCTCATCGGGGTGCTCGGAAATCCGTATCCCGGCAGGTCACCGAGTCGGGTTCGCCGCCGGGCTCACTCGTTGGCCGCGCGCGGCCGGTCCTCGTCGTCGTACTGGTCGAAGAGGGGCGTACGGCCACGGTCACGGGTGCGCCTGGCCGGGTTGGGGCGGCGGCGCGGGGCGGGTTCGGCTTCGGGCGTGGCGGACTCCTGCGTGCCCGTCCGGGTCGGCTCCGCCGGGCTGGAGCGGGCCGCGCTCCAGGTCTCCGGGTCGCCGACCTCGACGCCGCCCGTGGCGCGCGGGGCGACCGGGGCGGTGACGTAGGTCGGCAGCGGGACCGGTACCGGCTCCCAGCTGTCGCCCTGGGCCGGCCCGCGTTCGCGCTGCTGGTCGACCCACTCGGCGTGGTCCGTCTGCTCGACGAGGGCGCGGCGCCCCGCCTCCTGGGGGGAGACCGTGGGCACGGGGACGGCCGCTTCGGGCTCCTCGTCGGCCTCGGCGGGAGCCGAGGACGCGGGCTGGTGCCTGCGGGGCCGGTTCTCGCGCAGCCGCTGCGCGGCCACCTCGGCCCTGCGCCGGTCCATGGTGAAGACGAACCGCCGGCGCTCCTGGGCCCGCAGATGCACGATGTACGAGCTCAGCAGCACGGCCGGCACGGCCGGCGCCCAGAGGAAGCGGAGCCCGCCCACCGCCGCGACGACCGCGCCGAGCGTGAACGCCATGAACAGGATCGTGGTGGTACGCCGGCGGCGCGCCAGGACCTGGGAGCGCCGTCGGCGCTCGCGTTCGGTCTCGGCGCCGGACGGACGCGAGCGCCGCGCGGGCTCCGGACGGGAGGCCCGCTCCTGCGGGCGCTCCTGTTCCGGCCGACTGGGGGCCGGGAGGCGCAACCGCGCTTCCGTACGGTCCGGGGGCGCGGAAAAGGCCCGGACGTCGACGGACTCCAATCGGTCCGTGACGGCATCCGGGTCCACGTCGCCAGGCGCCTCCTCGGCATCCCGCTCCCGCAGCTCCTTGGCGTAACGGCGCTCCATGGCCGCCCGTCCGGACAGCAGCCGGATGGCGGTGCTGAAGCGTTCCGTCGGACGGGCTTCATTGAGCTCGTCCTGCCTGCGGAGCCACATCGGCACCAAGTAGGCGGCCCATGCACCGACGATGACTGCGTAGATGAGGCCGCTGCTGCTCACGCTCACACCGTAGAGGGGTTTGCACGGCGGCATCCGCCAATTGGCCCGGTGTGTCGCACGATCCGGCTGATATGACGGACTTTTTTTGCGACTGTTCGGGTCAACAGTCGCCGAAAGTGAGGTTCATTACCGTCAGAGAGCGATCAAATTCGAACACCTATTTTATTTCCCCCGGCGTGCGCGGCGTTCCCGGGGTACCCGGCCGCATCCTGCGCCAACGCCGCAGCAGCCCGTCGGGCACTTCCTCGGCGGTGAGGGCGAAGATCAGATGATCCCGCCACGCACCGTCGATGTGCAGATATCGTGGACGTAGTCCTTCCGCACGGAATCCGAGTTTCTCCACGACCCGTCGGCTGGGGGCGTTCTCGGGCCGAATGCACACCTCGATCCGGTGCAGTCCGACCGTACGGAAACAGTGGTCGACGGCGAGCGCCACCGCGGTCGGCATCACCCCGCGGCCCGCCACGTCCTGGTCGACCCAGTAGCCGACATGGCCCGAGCACATCGATCCCCAGGTGATGCCCGCCACCGTCAACTGCCCGACGAGACGCCCCTCGTACTCGATGGCGAAGGGCAGCATGCGTCCGGCGTTCGCCTCGGCACGCAGGTGGCGGATCATCTGACGGTAGGTGGGGCGCTGGGCCACCGGGCCGCCGGGGGCGGGCGGCGGGACGGTCGCCTCCCAGGGGCGCAGCCAGTCGCGGTTACGGCGGTTGACCTCACGCCAGATGCTCTGGTCACGCAGCTTTATCGGGCGCAGGGTGACGGCGCCGTCGGTCAGGATCACCGGCCAGGTCCGGACGTTCAGCTCGGGCTCCCCGGTCGGGGGTGATCGCCGCCGCGCAGCTGGTCGACGGCGTGCACCAGGAGCCTGCTCAGGACCGCGAGCCCGTCGCGTACGCCACCGGTCGAACCGGGCAGGTTCACGACGAGTGTGCGGTCCGCGACGCCCGCGAGGCCGCGGGAGAGCGCGGCGGTCGGGACCTTGTCGCGGCCCTCCGCGCGGATCGCCTCCGCGATGCCCGGGATCTCGCGGTCCAGGACGCGGCGGGTGGCCTCGGGCGTGCGGTCGGTGGGCGAGATGCCCGTACCGCCGGTGGTGACGATCACGTCGTAACCCGCGGCCGTCCCGGCCCGGAGGGCCGCTTCCACCGGATCTCCGTCGGGCACGACCTGGGGGCCGTCGACGGCGAACCCGAGAGCGGTGAGCGCCTCGGCGATGACGGGGCCGCCCTTGTCGGCGTAGACGCCTGCGGAGGCACGGTTGGACGCGGTCACGACGAGAGCGCGGTATCCGCCGGTGGCAGGGTCACTGCCGGGCGTGGTCATGCGTCCGCCCCCTCCGGTGCGGGGCGCCGGTAGTCGCCGGACTTGCCGCCCGATTTCGCCTCGACCCGTACGTCCGTGATGACCGCGTTCTTGTCGACCGCCTTGATCATGTCGATCACCGTGAGCGCGGCGACCGACACGGCGGTCAGGGCCTCCATCTCGACGCCCGTGCGGTCCGTGGTCTTCACGGTGGCCAGGATCTCCACCGCGTCGTCGGCCACGCTCAGGTCGACCTTCACACCGGAGACGGCGAGCGGGTGGCAGAGCGGGATCAGGTCCGGGGTGCGCTTGGCCCCCATGATCCCGGCGATGCGCGCGGTGGCGAGCGCGTCGCCCTTGGGGACGCCTTCGCCCCTGAGCAGTTCCACGACACGCGGTGACACGAGGACCCGGCCGCTCGCCCGGGCGACACGTGCCGTGACGTCCTTCTCCGACACGTCGACCATGCGGGCGGCGCCCGCCTCGTCGATGTGCGTCAGCCTGTTCTGCGTACTCAACTCACTCCGCCTAGCGGTAGGGCGCCGGTTGCCCGCCCGCCCGCACCGTGGCGCGGGCCGAGGGGACCGGGGGGCTTCCCCCGGTAAGGCACAGCGCCAGATACCGTACCGCCACCGCGCCGAAGTCAGCGGAGGAGGATCACCTCGGCCTCCGTGCCGGGCTCGGCGGAGGTGACGTCCTCGGGCAGCACGATCAGCGCGTCCGCCTGGGCGAGGGCGGCGATCAGATGCGATCCGGGCCCCCCGACCGGGGTGACGGTGCCCGCCTCGGCGTCGTAGGTCCCGCGCAGGAACTGGCGCTTGCCGGACGGCGAGGCGAGCGCCTTGTCGGTGCTGAGCGTGGCCCGCACCTTCGGGCGGTGGACGTCCACGAGGCCCATCAGCGTCAGGATCGCCGGCCGGACGAACAACTCGAACGAGACGTACGAGGAGACCGGATTGCCGGGCAGCGCCAGCAGCGGCGTGTGGTCGGGGCCGATCGAGCCGAAGCCCTGGGGCTTGCCCGGCTGCATGGCGAGCTTGCGGAAGTCGACGCCCCCGCCGGCCTCGTCCCCGGCGCCCACGGAGGACAGGGCCTCCTTGACCACGTCGTACGCACCGACGCTCACACCGCCCGTCGTGACGACGATGTCGGCGCGGATCAGCTGGTCCTCGATCGTGGCCCGCAGCGTCTCGGCATCGTCGGCGACCGCCGGCACGCGGTAGGCGATGGCGCCCGCGTCCCGGGCCGCGGCGGTCAGCGCGAAGCTGTTGGAGTCGTAGATCCGGCCGCCGGTCAGCTCCTCGCCCGGCTGCGCCAGTTCGCTGCCGGTGGACAGCACGACGACGCGCGGACGGGGCCGCACCCGCACGGTCGAGCGGCCGATCGCGGCGAGCAGCCCGATCTGCGGCGGCCCGACGACCGAGCCCGCCCGCAGCGCCAAGTCACCCGGCCGTACGTCGCTGCCCTTGGCCCGGACATGGGCGCGCGGCTCGACGGGGCGGTGGACGCGGACCTCACCGCTCGCCCCCTCCGGGGCGTCGCTGTGGGCGCGCATGGCGGAGGCGGGGCCGCCGCCCGTGCCGCCGTCGGTCCACTCGACCGGGACGACCGCCTCGGCGCCCGCGGGCAGCGGGGCGCCGGTCATGATGCGGGCGGCCTCTCCCGGACCGACGGACCGGCCGTCGGCCAGGCCGCCGTCGCCGGCGGCCACGTCGCCGATGACGGTGAGGACGGCGGGGAACTCCTCGGTGGCGCCCTCGACATCGGAGATCCGGACGGCGTATCCGTCCATCGAGCTGTTGTCGAAGGGCGGCAGCGCGACATCCACCACGACGTCCTCGACCAGGACGCAGCCCTGGGCGTCCGGCAGTTGCAGCTCGATGGGTTCGAGCGGCTTCACCGCGGCGAGGATGTCGTCCAGGTGCTCGTCCACCGACCAGATCGTGCTGCTCAAGCTGTTACAACTCCTCGTCGACGTAACTGCGCAGCCAGGTCCGGAAGTCCGGGCCCAGGTCTTCACGTTCGCACGCGAGTCTGACAATGGCACGCAGATAGTCACCGCGGTCACCGGTGTCGTAGCGGCGGCCCTTGAAGACGACACCGTGGACCGGGCCGCCGATCTCCTCGTCCTCGGCCAGCAGCTGGAGCGCGTCGGTGAGCTGGATCTCGCCGCCTCGGCCGGGCTCGGTCCGGCGCAGTATGCCGAAGACCGCGGGGTCCAGGACGTAGCGGCCGATAACGGCGAGGTTGCTGGGCGCCTCGGCCGGGTCGGGCTTCTCCACGAGCCCGGTGACCCGGACGACGTCGCTGTCGTTGGTCACCTCGGTGGCCGCACAGCCGTACATGTGGATCTGCGACGGGTCGACCTCCATCAGGGCGACGACACTGCCGCCCTCGCGCTCCTGGATCTCGACCATCCTGGCGAGAAGGGGGTCGCGCGGGTCGATGAGGTCGTCACCGAGGAGCACGGCGAACGGCTGGTCGCCGACGTGGGGGGCGGCGCAGAGGACGGCGTGACCGAGTCCGCGCGGGTCTCCCTGGCGCACGTAGTGCATGGTGGCCAGGTCGCTGGACTCCTGGACCTTGGAGAGGCGTTCGGCGTCTCCCTTGCGGGTCAGCGCGGACTCCAGCTCGTAGTTCCGGTCGAAGTGGTCCTCCAGGGGACGCTTGTTGCGACCAGTGATCATCAGTACGTCGGAGAGGCCTGCGGCGACGGCCTCCTCGACGACATACTGGATGGCGGGCTTGTCGACGACAGGCAGCATCTCTTTGGGAGTGGCCTTGGTGGCCGGCAGGAACCGGGTGCCGAGACCTGCAGCTGGAATGACAGCTTTGCTGATCCTGGGGTGCGACTGAGTCATGCGCTGAACTCTAACCGGTGCGTATGGGCGGAAGATGAGCCTCCGGTTAACTTCGTTCTCATACATCCACATAAAAGAACTATGTGAGCACCCGTTGAACCATGACATGTCCAGAAAGACGACCCTGCGCCGTGAACTGCTCGCCGCGCGGAGGCTCCTCACCTCGGAAGACGTCAGAAGGACCGCCGCGGTTCTCGCCTCGGCCGCCGCGGAGCTTCCGGAGCTGACCGACGCCCGGACCGTCGCGGCCTATGTGTCCGTGGGGCGCGAACCGGGAACGCACCCGCTCCTGGACGCCCTGCGGGCGCGGGGCGTACGCGTACTGCTCCCGGTTCTCCTGGCGGACAACAACCTGGACTGGGCCGTGTTCGAGGGAGCGGAGCATCTCGTGCCCGCCGGCCGCGGCCTGCTGGAGCCGGACGGCGCGCCTCTCGGCCCGCAGGCGGTCCTGGACGCGGATGCGGTCCTGCTGCCCGGCCTGGCCGTGGACGGGCGCGGGATGCGGCTGGGGCGGGGCGGGGGAAGCTACGACCGGGTACTGGCCCGGCTCGCGTCGGCCGGGGCGCACCCCGCCCTGATCGTCCTGCTGTACGACGACGAGGTGGTCGCGCGGGTTCCTGACGAACCGCACGACCACCCCGTGGATGCCGTGGTCACGCCTGCCGGAGCTCGGCGCTTCCCGCCCGGAGGCCGGGACTAGGGTTTCTTGAGCGTCAGGCTGTCGACGGTGGACTGCTTCACGGCGTCCGCCCCGAAGGACCAGTCGAGCAGTTCGCCCTCGACCCACTTGTCGGTCTGATCGGTGTAGTGCGCGCTGAAGGCGTGCCCTGACGAGCCGGTGAGGTTGATCCACCGGGACTTGTCCCAGTCGCCGACGTTGACGACCATCCGCATCGACGGGACCCAGATGACCTCGTAGCCGCCCGCCGCGTTCCAGCCGGTCGCGTTGACCGCCGCCTCGCCGCCTCCGAGGTCCCAGGGGCCCCGGTTGAGCGCCCGCTGCAGAAGGTCGGGGCCCTCCTTGCCGAGCGTCTGGTTGCGCAGGGTGAGCTGGTGCAGCCTGCCCCAGCTCCAGGTGGACATGTCCTTGCCGAGCTCCGCCGTCAGCTCCCAGCGCGCGTCCTCCATGGCACGGGCGAAGAGCTCGTCACGGCTGTCGATGGCCTCTTCGCGCCCCTTGGCCGGGACCTTCCACCACTCGTTGTCCTGGTCGTCCAGGATGCTCTCGACCACCTCGTACCAGCGGTCGCCGCCGTCCGGCTGCGCCGCGTCCGGGGCGCGCCGGCCGCATTCGCGTACGAGCTTGTCCTGCTCGTCCACGGGCCCGGTCCCGGGGACCGGCTTCACATAGACGCAGTCGCCCTCGGCCCGCATCTCCTTGGGGAGTTTGTCGCCGAACGCCAGCTTGAGGATGTTGCGCCAGACGCCGTTGAAGTACGCGGCGGCGGCCGAGTCGGGCTCCTGGGTGTAGTCCCAGCCCTCCAGCAGCTTCTGCGCCTCGCGGACGCTCTTGTCCTTGATGCCGATCTTCTTCAGCTCGGGCACCAGCTTCGCGGCGATCGCGCTCTGGTTGTCCATCTGCATCGTCTGCATGTCGTCGGTGGAGATCTTCTCGCCACCGTCGATCTTCTTCTGGATCAGGTCGTTGATCCGCTGGCTGCGGGTGCCGTAACCCCAGTCCTTGGTGAGCATGTGCTCGTAGTCGTCGCCGATGACGGCCTGGTTGGCGGTGACGATGTAGCCGCGGTCCGGGTCGTACTCGTACGGCAGCTCGTCGAACGGGACGGGTTCCTTCTCCCAGCCGTAGGCGGCGGACCAGCCGGGGCTCGGGGTCGTGCCGTCACCCTTGAGGCGGACCGGGATCTTGCCGGGCGCCTGGTAGCCGATGTGCCCTTCGGTGTCCGCGTAGATGAGGTTCTGCGACGGCACCTCGAAGTGCTCGGCCGCCTTGCGGAAACTCGCGAAGTCCTTGGCCCGGTTGAGCTCGAAGACCGCGTCCATGGACTTCCCCGGCTCCAGCGCCGTCCACTTCAGGGAGACGCCGTACCCGTCGCCGCGGTCCGGCGCCGAGGTCGTGACGGGTGCCTTCTTGCCGACCTTCTCCAGCTCACCGTTGCGGTCGGAGACCAGCGGGCCGTTGTTGGTCTCGCGGACGGTGATCGTCCTGCTCTTCCCGCCCGCGACCTTGATGGTCTCCTCGCGGGTGATGAAGGGCTCGGTCTTTCCGTCGTACTGGTAGCCGTCGGCGGAGACCTTCTCCAGGAAGAGGTCGGTGACGTCCGCGCCGAGGTTGGTGAAGCCCCAGGCGATGTCCTGGTTGTGGCCGATGATCACACCGGGCATCCCGGAGAAGGTGTAGCCGGCCGTGTCGTACTGGCACGACTCCGAGAGCTGACGGCAGTGCAGCCCCATCTGGTACCAGAGCGAGGGCAGCTGCGGCGCCAGGTGCGGGTCGTTGGCCAGCAGCGGCTTGCCGGTGGTCGTGTACTCGCCGGAGACGACCCAGGAGTTCGATCCGATGCCGTTGCCGTTGGGTCCGAGCAGCGCCGGGATCTCGTCGAGGCTGTCGGAGAGCGCGGAGAGCTGGGTGTTCAGGCCCTCGGTCGCGCCCTCGACGGTCTGCGAGCCGATCTCACCCGTCGGCTCGGCCTCGGGGTCGTACTTGCCGGTGACCGAGGAGACCGCGCCCTGCTCGACGATCGGCTTGTTCTTCTCGTACGGGTAGTCCGGGTAGAGGTCCTTGATCTGCTTCGCGTTGAGCCGGCTGGTCATCAGCGAGCGGTCGATCTCGTCCTGCATGTTCCCGCGCAGGTCCCAGGCCATCGCCTTCAGCCAGGCGACCGAGTCGACCGGGGTCCACTCGGTGGGCTTGTAGTCGTTGGTCAGGCCGAGCGCCGCGTACTCGACGGAGATGTCCTTGCCGTCCTTGCCGTCCAGATACGCGTTCACCCCCTCCGCGTAAGCCTGGAGGTTCTTCTTGGTCTCCTCGTCCAGGACCTCGTCGTACTCCTGCTGCGCGACCTTGCGCCAGCCGAGCGTGCGCAGGAAGGAGTCGGTCCCGACCTGGCCGGCTCCGAACATCTCGGAGAGCCGCCCCGAGGTCATGTGACGGCGTACGTCCATCTCCCAGAAGCGGTCCTGGGCCTGGACGAAGCCCTGGGCACGGAACAGGTCGCTGTCGGTGTCCGCGTAGATCTGCGGGATCCCGTAGTCGTCGCGCTTGACGTCGACGTCACCGGAAAGGCCCTTGAGTTCGAGCGAACCGGTGGTCTGCGGGTATGAGGCCCGGACCGTGGAAACGGACCAGTACGCGCCGTATCCGACACCCGCGACAAGCGCCAGCACCAGGACGATCACGATCAGGCGGGCGCGTCGCCCCTTCTTCCTGCCGGTCTTCTTCGCAGCGGAAGACCCGGAAGGGGCGGTTGTGTTGGCGGGCATCGCTGTCCTTCGAGGGGCAGGGTGGTCCTGGGAGTGCAGGAGCAACCATAGGCGCCCCGCCGAAGCCACTCGGACGCGGTATGGGGATGCATCCATTTGCGCACCGGTTCGCACGAACACTCGAAGGCGTCAAGAAAACGTTAAAGATTAGGTAAGGTAACGAAGTACTGGCCGCCGGAGGACGATCCGGAAGGCGTACGCACCAGGGAAGGAACGGACCCTGACTGTCCACGCGCTCAACGAACTTCTGCTCGTCTGCTCACTCGTCCTGCTGGTCGCCGTCGCGGCCGTACGCATTTCGTCCCGCAGCGGGCTCCCCAGCCTGCTCCTGTACCTCGGCATCGGCATCGCCATGGGGCAGGACGGCATCTTCGACGTCAAGTTCGACAACGCCGAGCTGACCCAGGTGATCGGCTACGCCGCCCTGGTCGTCATCCTGGCCGAGGGCGGCCTGGGCACGAAGTGGAAAGAAGTCAAACCCGCGCTGCCGGCGGCAGCCATGATGTCGACCATCGGCGTGGGCATCAGCGTGGGAGTCACCGCGAGCGCGGCGCACTATCTCGTCGGCCTCGACTGGCGGCAGGCCCTCATCGTCGGAGCCGTCGTCTCCTCCACCGACGCCGCGGCCGTCTTCTCCGTCCTGCGCAAGGTCCCGCTGCCTTCCCGCATCACCGGTGTCCTGGAGGCCGAGTCCGGCTTCAACGACGCCCCCGTGGTGATCCTCGTGGTGGCGTTCTCCGCCGTCGGCCCCGTGGAGCACTGGTACGTGCTGGTCGGTGAGATAGCCCTGGAGCTGGCCATCGGTGCCGCGATCGGCCTCGCGGTGGGCTGGCTGGGCGCCTACGGGATCCGCCATGTGGCCCTGCCCGCGTCCGGCCTCTACCCGATCGCCGTGATGGCCATCGCGGTGTCGGCGTACGCGGCGGGCGCCATGGCCCACGGCAGCGGCTTCCTGGCCGTCTACCTGGCCGCGATGGTCCTCGGCAACTCCAAGCTCCCGCACTGGCCGGCGACCCGGGGCTTCGCCGACGGGCTCGGCTGGCTGGCGCAGATCGGCATGTTCGTCCTGCTCGGTCTGCTGGTCACCCCGCACGACCTGATCGACGACTTCTGGCCCGCCGTGGTCGTGGGGCTGGTCCTCACCGCCGTCGCCCGGCCGCTGTCCGTCTTCATCAGCCTGGCGCCGTTCCGGCTGCCACGGCGCGAGAAGGCGCTGATGTCCTGGGCGGGCCTGCGTGGCGCCGTCCCCATCATCCTGGCGACCATCCCCATGGTGTCCGGGATCGAGGGGAGCACCCGGGTCTTCAACATCGTCTTCGTGCTCGTCATCGTCTACACCCTGATCCAGGGACCGACCCTGCCCTGGCTGGCGAAGACCCTGAAGATCTCCGACGACCCGTCCGAGACCGCCGACCTGGGCATCGAGTCGGCACCCCTGGAGCGCCTGCGCGGCCATCTGCTGTCCGTCGCGGTCCCCGGCAAGTCCAAGATGCACGGCGTGGAGGTCGCGGAGCTGCGGCTGCCCGCCGGGGCCGCTGTCACCCTCGTCGTACGGGACGGCAAGAGCTTCGTCCCCGCGCCCTCGACCGTGCTGCGCCGCGGGGACGAGCTGCTGGTCGTCGCGACCGATCCGGTGCGCGACGCGGCGGAGGCCCGGCTGCGGGCGGTCGGGCAGGGCGGCAAGCTGGCCGGCTGGCTGGGGACGGGCGGGAAGGACCGGCTGGACGAGGCCACCGTGGACATGCCGCACCTCGCGAAACTGGCCCGGAAGCTGGGCAGGCGCGGCGAGAGCCTTCCGGCGGACAAGGCGGGCAGCGGCCACCCTCACTGACCGGAGAGTGGCGAGAGACGTCCGCGCACAATCGCAGGTGTGCCGGGGCCAAGGCCTGTAAGATGAAGGACCGGATCTTCTGATCCACACGATGTGAACGTGATCGACCAACCCTGATCGACCAACTCTGTCTGATGCAGAGCTGGCGCGACCGTATGGCGGTCGTGGCGTCCTTCGCCTCTGCAGCGAGCGCCCGGCATCTACCGCAGTCCCGCGCGAAGAGGACAGCTCTCGGCAGTTCCCGCACGCTCCCCGCACCTCGGGGGAGACGTCCCGGGGGCACGGCCACCAGGCGGCAGAAAGGCATGGACCGTGGCGTCCACGGTCTCCGACCGCCCCGGTTACGGGCAGTTGCTGCGCACCCCGGGTGCGTGGACCTTCCTCCTTCCGGGCTTCGCGGCCCGGCAGCCCTTCGCGATGCTGACCATCGGGATCGTGCTCCTGGTTCAGCACACCACCGGCTCGTACGGCAGTGCGGGCGCCGTGGCCGCCGTCTCCGGCGTCTCCATGGCGCTGTTCGCACCGCAGAGCGGCAGGCTCGCCGACCGGTTCGGCCAGCGGGCCGTGCTCCTGCCCGGCGTCCTCCTGCACGCCGTCTCCGTCGGGGGCCTCACGGCGCTCGCCCTGGCGGACGCGCCGCTGTGGGCCCTGTTCCTGGCGGCCGTACCCACCGGGGCCTCCATCCCGCAGATCGGGCCGATGGTCCGGGCGCGCTGGGCGGCCCGGCTGGGCGCCGCCCCGGGGCGTCCGGCCTCCCCGTTGATGTCCACGGCCGCCGCCTTCGAGTCCGTGACGGACGAGTTCACCTTCGTCGTCGGGCCCGTGCTCGCGACCGCGCTGTGCACCGGCGTGCACCCCGCGGCCGGACTGATCGCGGAGGCGGCGCTCACGTTGCTGGGCGGCATCCTGTTCGCCGCCCAGCGCTCGACCCAGCCGGCGCTCCGTGGCACCGCCACTGCGGACGCACCGCACCGCTCGGCGCTCTCCGTGCCGGGGGTGCGCGTCCTCGCGGTCACCTTCCTGGGCATCGGCACCGTCTTCGGCGGCATGCAGGTCTCCCTGACGGCGTTCTCCGAGGAGATCGGCCGGCCGGGCGTGAACGGGCTGCTGTACGGGGTCTTCGCGGCCGGCAACATGCTGGCGGGTATCGCCTGCGGGGCCATCGCGTGGAAGAGCAGCCCGCGCCGCCGGCTGATCGTCGGCTATGTGGCCCTGACCCTGACCGCGTCCGGTCTCTGGGCGGTGCACTCCGTACCGCTGCTGGCGGGGCTCGGACTGCTGGTCGGACTGTGCATCGCACCCGCGCTGATCAGCGGATACACCCTGGTCGAAGCCCTGGTGCCCGCGTCCGCCAGGACCGAGGCCTTCACCTGGCTGACGGGCGCCGTGGCGCTGGGTCAGGCAGGGGCCGTCACGGTGGCCGGACAGCTCGCGGACGCCCATGGTGCGAGCACGGGTTTCGTGGTCCCGCTGGCCGGCACGGCACTGGCCCTGGTGACCCTGCTCGCCCTGCGCTCACGGCTTGCGCCGAAGGCCGAAGGACGGACGGTGGCACGTGGGATCGGTCACCGCGAGCCGGTCACGGTGGACTGATCGCTCGGAATAGGTCACTATGGAGCGTCGTTAGCACTCATTGAGTGAGAGTGCCAGGAGGAGCAAGTGCCGACCTATCAGTACCAGTGCACCGAATGCGGCGAGGGCCTCGAAGCGGTGCAGAAGTTCACCGATGATGCCCTGACCGTGTGCCCGAACTGCGAAGGACGCCTCAAGAAGGTGTTCTCGGCCGTCGGCATCGTCTTCAAGGGATCCGGTTTCTACCGGAACGACAGCCGTGGCTCCTCGTCGAGCAGCACACCGGCCACGTCGTCCGCCAAGACGTCCGATTCCTCCGCCGGGTCGGCCTCCGGGTCCTCCTCGGCCAAGTCGGACGCGAAGCCGGCCGCCTCGGCCGCGTCCTCGACCTCCTCCTCGGCTTCTTCGTCGTCGAGCGGTACGTCGGCCGCCTGAGGCACCCGCACACCACACGTTGGTCCAGGACCCCGCTGATCGACTCGGCGGGGTCCTGGACGTGTGCGCCCGGTTAGTGTGACCGCATGGTGAACGCAGAAACGGCTACAGCGGAAATCGGTGTCATCGGCGGATCGGGCTTCTACTCCTTCCTGGAGGACGTCACCGAGGTCCAGGTGGACACGCCGTACGGAGCGCCGAGCGACTCCCTGTTCCTGGGCGAACTCGCGGGCCGCCGGGTGGCCTTCCTCCCGCGGCACGGCCGCGGCCACCACCTCCCGCCGCACCGGATCAACTACCGCGCCAACCTCTGGGCCCTGCGTTCCGTCGGCGTACGCCAGGTGCTCGGCCCGTGCGCGGTCGGCGGTCTGCGTCCGGAGTACGGCCCCGGCACCCTGCTCGTACCGGACCAGATGGTCGACCGTACGAAGACCCGCACGCAGACCTTCTACGACGGTGAACCCCTGGCCGACGGCACCGAACCGAACGTGGTGCACCTCGGCTTCGCCGACCCGTACTGCCCGGAGGGCCGCAAGGCTGCCCTGGCGGCGGCGCGGGGCCGGGACTGGGAGCCGGTGGACGGCGGGACCCTGGTCGTGGTCGAGGGCCCGCGCTTCTCGACCCGTGCCGAGTCGCGCTGGCACGCCGCGATGGGCTGGTCGGTCGTCGGGATGACGGGGCACCCGGAGGCGGTGCTCGCCCGCGAACTGAACCTCTGCTACACGACGATGACGCTGGTGACGGACCTCGACGCGGGGGCCGAGGCCGGCGAGGGCGTCAATCACGCCGAGGTGCTGGAGGTGTTCGCGGCCAATGTGGACCGGCTGCGGTCGGTGCTCTTCGACGCGGTGGCCGCTCTGCCGGCGAACGAGGGCCGTGACTGCGTGTGCGCGCACGCGCTGGACGGGATCGACACGGGGATCGAGCTGCCGTAGCGCGGCACGTCAGGGGCACCGGGGCCGGCCCGGCGTCACGGGCCCGGGGGGCCTGGACGCCGGGGATCACGGGCACGGGGGCACGGGCGCCGGGGTCCCGAGCCGTCCGCTTGGGACCCGTGGGGGTGACCGGGTTATCCACAATGTGGGGGCTGTCCACAGGGCCGGGCGGGATTTCCGCGGAGGGTGGATCGTGAGGGTGTCCGGCGGGGCTTCCCCTCGGACTCCTCTCTCGCCAGGTGGTGTTGGCCATGTTCCCTTCGGTGCCCGATACACGTCCCGCGCCTCCCGCCCCGTGCGGGGTCCCGTCCTTCGGTCCCCTGCGCGTGCGGGGTGGCGGCGGGCGCCGTCTCCGGCGGGTGCTGCGGGGGCAGCGCCGGGCGCTGGCCGCGGGGTTCGCCCTGGCCTCCGCCGTGCTCGCCGCATCGGGGCTGGGCGGTGAGAGAGGGGCGGCCGCCGCCGGCGGGGACGGGCCACCGGGGCCCGACCGGCGGCCCGTACGTCTGGTGTCCGCTCCGGTGCGGATCGCCGACGCTGCGACGGTGCGGCTGCTGCGACCGGGCGACCGCGTCGATGTGATCGCCGCGGCCGACGGGGAGCCCCGGGCACGAGTGGTGGCACGGGACGTGCGGGTGGCAGAGGTCCCGCGTGGTGCGGGCGACGTGGAGGCACCGTTCCCCGCGGCCGACGGCGGGACCGGCGTGGGACACGGGGCCTTGGTCGTCCTGTCCGTGGAGCGGGACACCGCGGCGGCTCTGGCGGGCGCCGGTGCGTCGGGGCGTCTCGCGGTGGCGGTGTCCCATGCCGAATAGGACGGACATCGCGTCAACCCGGCCGTGGGGCCCGCTGACGGCCAGGCCGTCAGATGTGGTGGGGCGGCTTCTCGTCGAGGAAGCGGGCCAGGTCGGCCGCGCCGCCGCCGGCCGGAGCCCGCTCGCCCCACCCCTGGTCCGTGTCGTCCGCGGACTGCCGGTCCAGCGGATCGTCGAAGACCAGAGCCGACGGCTTTGGCCCGGACTCCTGCGGGGGCCGCTGCTGGGGCTGCGGCGGCTTCGACTCTCGCGGTCCGGGGGCGGGGGCGGTACTCATGCCTCCAGGGTACGGCCGGGCTCAGCGATCCTTCGGATCGAGCAGCCACAGCCCCAGCACGACGAGGAACGACAGACACAGAAATCCGGCTCCCCACCAGGCCGTGCCCGTGTCGCCTTCCATCCACACGTTGACGACCTCCGTCAGTGCCCACAGCTGGCCGATGACGACGCTCATCGCCAGGACCAGCCTGGCCGTCAGCTTCGCGGAGCGCTCGGGTTCCTGCTCGGAGCCCGCTCCCGGCCCCGGGCCGGTGTGGCGGACCCGGGGGTCGGCGTAGCCACTGGTGGGCCGGATCTGGGGGTAGCGCTCGTGGAGGGGGCGGTTCAGCTCGGCCCGCTCGCTGCCGGGGTGATAGTCGGGGTACAAGGTGCCGGCGGGGCTGGGGGGCCGCGGCGGCTCGATCGGGTCCAGGGGTTCGGTCATGACCGCCTCCCCGGGGCGGCGGCGTCGGACGGGGCCGGCGCGGGTGGCGCCTCCGCGCCGCCTCCGGTGCCGGGGCAGCCGATGCGTGCGGCGAGATCGGGGCGGTCCTCGGCGAGCTGGCGGCACAGCCCCGCTTCGGCGCTCTCCCCGGACCGGGTGGTCCCGACGGCCCAGATACTGCCGTCCTCCAGCTCGGTCAGCACCACCTTGGGCAGCCCGCGGGGCGGCGGGCCGGCGGTGACCGCACCGGTGCGCGCGTCGAAGACTCCCTCGTGGCAGGGGCAGTACAGCTCACCGTCCGTGCCGCGGTCCTTGCGCCAGAGCACGCCGCAGGCCAGATGGGTGCAGACGGCGGAGTAGCCGACGAGGGTGCCGTCGTCCATCCGCACGGCGACCGCCCGGTCCTCGTCGCCGGGGTAACGGAATGCGAGGGACTCACCCGGTGGCAGCTGTGCGGCGATCCGCTTCGGGGACGGCGCCTTCCCGTCCTCCGTCTCACCGTGCCGGTGGAGGATGCCGCCCGCCACGGCCAGACCGCCCACGGCGAGGCCGCCGGACACGGTGGTGACGATCCGGAGGTAGTCGCGGCGGGTGGTCAGCGAATCGGCGGCGATCCGGTCGTGCAGGGCCTCACGGGGGTCGCTCCCGGGGCCGTGGTCGGGGCCCGGCTGCTGCTGTTCGGTGACGCTCATCGGCGGACGTCCTTCCCGTTGATCTCGACGACGGGAAGTCCGCCGGGTACCGGCCACTGGACCCGCTCCGCGGGCACGACCATGGCCACACCGGTGCGCACCTCGCTCTCGCCGAAGACGAACGTGTCGGCGACCTGCACCCCGGGGCGCTCCGCCTGGAGTTCCTCGAGGGTGCCGTAGTAGAGGGCGCCGGTGGGGCAGACGGTGGCGCACATGGGGGCGAGCCCGTAGGCGGTGCGGTCGTAGCAGAGGTTGCACTTCATCTGCAGCTTCGCCTGGAGGTCGATCTTCGGAACACCGAAGGGGCAGGCGTTGACGCAGTTGGCGCAGCCGATGCAGCGGGTGGTGTCGGCCTGCTGCACGACTCCGTCGGCGGTGACCAGGATCGCGTCGGCCGGGCAGACCTCGGCGCAGGGGGCCACCGGGTCCTCGCAGTGCATGCAGACCGTGGGGAGGGAGGCGACGGATGAACCCTCGTCGGTGTAGTCGAGGTGGATCATCGACTTGCCCCGGTGCGAGTCGCATTCCCGGCAGGCCGATACACAGGCCTGACAGCCGATGCAGCGCCCCGGGTCGATGAACATCGTTCTGCCCATCATCCGGGCATCAGCTCCTTTCCGAGGTGCCGCGGCCCTGTGGGGCCGTGGGTGGCAGCGGGTCGGTGCGGGAGACCTGGGTCTCGGGATAGGCGACGTGGCCGGGGGCGACAGGAGGTGCGGGGACCTCGTCGATCGCTGCGGCGTGCTCGATGCGGCAGGCGCAGACCTTGTACTCGGGGATCTTGGAGCGGGGGTCGAGGGCGTCGATGGTCAGGGCATTGGCGGCGGTGGGGACGGGCCAGTGGTAGGGGATGAACACCGTGTCGGGCCGGATCGCCTCGGTGACCAGCGCCGGAAAGACCTCGCTGCCGCGCCGGGTGACGACGCGGACGGGTTCGCCGTTGTGGAAGCCGTGGGAGGGGTGGACCTCGGCCCAGGGCCGCGGGGTCTGCTCCACGAGGGCGCCCAGCCGGCGGGTCTGGTTACCGGAGAGGAAGTGGGCGACGGTGCGTCCGGTGGTCAGCGTCATCGGGTGCTCGGCGTCGTACGGGTCCGCCGGGGGGTGCCACTCGACGACCTGCATGTGGATCCTGCCGTCTTCGTGGTAGGTCGTGCCGTCCTCGAACAGCCGGGGGGTGCCGGGGTGATCGGTGGACGGGCAGGGCCAGGAGATTCCGCCGGTCTCCTCGAGCCGTTCGTAGGTGATGCCGGAGTAGTCGATGACCGTGCCGGCGGAGGCCCTGCGCAGCTCGTCGAAGACCTCGCGGGAACTGCCGAAGGCGAATCTGTCGCCTTCTCCTAGGCGGCGGGCGATCTCGCACATCACCCAGGTGTCGGTCCGCACACCGGACGGCGGTTCCTGCGCCTTGTTGTGCTTGACGACGCGTGCCTCCGCGTTGGCCATCACCCCTTCGTCCTCGGCCCAGATGGTGACGGGGAAGACGACGTGCGCGTTGGCGGCGGTCTCGGAGAGGAAGAAGTCGAACTGGGCGTGGAATTCGGTGGTGTCGTACCCCTCCTTGACCACGGCGTAGTTGGGGAGCGACACGAAGGGGTTGTTGCAGATGCCGATGAGACCGCGGATCTCCTGGCGCTGCATCTGCCAGACCATTTCCATCATCGAGGTCCCGGCGGCCGGAAGTTCGGATTCCTCGATACCCCAGATCTCGCAGATCTGCCGGCGGTGCTCCTCGTTGAGGATCGAGCGGCCGCCGGGGAGGAGGTCGGCCTTCTGACCGTGCTCGCGGCCGCCCTGGCCGTTCCCCTGTCCGGTGAGGGTGCCGTATCCGGCGCCGGGTTTGCCGATGTGGCCGGTGGCGGTGCAGAGGTTGATCACGCTGAGGCAGTTCTCGACGCCCTGCGTGTGGTGTTCGATGCCCCGGGCGTGGAAGGCCATGGCCTTGGGCGCACGCGCGAAGGCGCGGGCGACCTGGACGACCTGCTCGGCAGGGATTCCGCAGATCTCGGCGGCGCGGGACGGGGGGTACTGGGCGACGTTGGCCTTGACCTCTTCCCAGCCGGTGGCGTGGGCCGCGAGGTAGGCCTCGTCGGTGAGCCCCTCCTCGATGACCACGTTCAGCACGGCGTTGAAGAAGGCCGAGTCGGTGCCCGACTTGAGGGCGACATGGATGTCGGCGGTGCGCGCGACCGCCGTCTCGCGCGGGTCGACCACGATCAGGGTGGCGCCGCGGTCCCGGGCCCCCCAGACGTACTGGGTCAGTACGGGGAAGCACTCACCGACGTTGGCCCCGGCGAGCAGGAGGCAGTCGGTGAGCAGGATGTCGGAGAAGGGGTTGCCGGCCCGGTCGATGTTGAAGGCGAGCTTGTTGGCACCCGCGGCGCTCACCATGCAGAGCCGGCCGTTGTAGTCGACGTGCTTGGTCTTCAGCGCCACCCGGGCGAATTTGCCCACCAGATACGTCTTCTCGGAGAAGAGGCTGGCCCCGCCGAGGACACCGAAGGCGTCCCGTCCGTGCTCCTGCTGGATGCGCCTGATCTCGGAAACGGTGAAGTCGAGCGCCTCGTCCCAGGAGACCTCGCGCAGTTCCTCGTCACGGGAACGGCGCATGAGGGGCGCGGTGAGCCGGTCCGGATGGTTGACCTGCTGGTAGGCGTTGATGCCCTTGGGGCAGAGCCGCATGCGGTTGATGTCGTGGTTGCGGGGCTCCACGCCGAAGACCTTGCCGCCGCGGTCCACGCGGAGATACATCCCGCACTGGACACCGCAGAAGCAGCAGTGGGTGGGGACGAGCGTCTCGCCGTTCTGGTCGGCGTGCCACTGGTCGGCCGGGATGCCGCCCGCGTCGCGGAAGCCGCGGGTGCCGGGCGGGGCGAGGGAGGGGTCGAGAGGGACGGTCGTACGGCCGTCGGCTGCGCGTGGGTCCGCGGTCACTGGAAACCCTTCTTGACCTGGGTGAGATAGGCGTTGCCGCGCAGTACCCGCTTGCAGCGCGGGCAGTATTCGGCCCATTCGTCGAAGCCGAGTTCGAGGTCACGCATGGTGCCGCGCAGGTTCTCGACGTACGGGCCGGTGTCGATGGCCTCTCCGCAGCGGCGGCAGGCGAAGATCTCGTCGTCCTGGCGCCCGGTGTATTTGAAGAGCTGCATGCCGACCGCTGCCGGGCGCTGCACGATGTGGAAGAACTTCCCGAACGGGATGTAGATGAGGGTGAAGACCACCGAGACCATGTGGAGGATCGCCAGGAACTCGTAGCCTCCGCCGTGCAGGAAGATCGAGGAGAAGGTGAGCAGCAGGCCGGTCACGGAGATGATGATCAGGGCGAGCAGCGGCACCATGTCGTAGGCGAACCGCTGTCCGGTGATGGCACCCCGGTCCTTCATACGGCGCCAGAGGAAGTACCCCGCGCCGGGGATGACGAGCACCGCGGCGATGTCCAGGCCGTGGAACATCAGCCAGCCGATGATGTTCAGCGAGTCGAAGCCGAGGATCTTGACGCCCCAGATGCGCATCTCGTATCCGGGCCCCGAGCCGGTGTCGGAGGTGAAGGTGAACCAGCCCCAGGTCAGCGGGAAGGTGATCAGCGCGGCGAGGACGCAGCCCCAGAAGATCAGCTGGTGGGCTGCCCAGCGGGCGTGGGAGCGGGCGCCGAGGAATTTCTGGAAGCCCAGGTAGGTCGCGATCATCTTCGGCAGGGCGGTGGGTGCCTTGCGGAAGTTCTCGGTGGAGAACAGGCTGCGCCAGCCGTTCCTGAAGAGCCGTCGGGCGCCGGGGGCGGACACCCAGACCGTGTAGCGGTAGGTGACCCCGAAGGCGAGGAAGACGGTGGCGACGGCGTACGGGAGCAGCGCCGAGTCGAAGTCGCGCAGCAGACGGCTGCCGAACACGATCGCGAGGATCAGCAGGCAGGAGACCACGGCTCCGGCCAGGGCCGCGCGGCCGGAGACGGATCGCGGAAGGTTCCGGGCCGCCCTCGCGGCGACGGAGGGCCCCTTGCCGGGTGGCCGGCCGTCCGTGCCGCCGTGGCCGTCCGTCCCACCGGACGTGGCGGTGCGGACACCGGTCTCGGGCTGCTCGGCTGCGGCGGGTTCTGGTGGCTCGGTCACCCGGCCACCGTAGGGCCGCGATGGGCGTTTGGTCCCGTTATATGCCTCGACCGTGTGAGCGCGTCGCCCAGGTGGCCCGAACCCGGCCTCGTCCCGTGCCCCTGCGCGAGCGGGGCACCGGAGGCAACTCGGCAGCCGAGGGGGCTACTCGCCGGCCGGTTCGTCCACGGACACCTCGCGCTGCCGCGCGCGTCCGATGGCCACCGCACCGCGGAACCGGTCCGCCGAGAGGACGGACATGGCATCGAGCGACGGGTCGGGGACCGGCAGCAGGTGGGCGTCGACCCAGGTGTCCCCCGCGGCCGCCTGGGCCCACGGGTCCTCGATCACGACGGCGCCGGGCACGGTGCCGTGGCAGAGCACCCAGTGCGGCACGTCGAACCCCTGCATCCCGGCGAGCGAGACCAGGAGGAGCACGTGCTCACGTCTGCCGATCGCGCTCCGGATCGCGGCCAGGGAGAGATGGCCCGGGTCGACCGGGACGCCGGTCCGCCCGGCCTCCGTGCGCGACGTGCGCTGGAGCAGGGCGCGCCACTCCTGTTCCTTCTCCGTGTAGTGGTCGAGCATGACGGGCCGGTCCGTGTCGAGGTGGACCGTGACGGGGGACGACGGCCACGCCCGGCGCACGGCGACGCCCAGTCCGACCGGCTCGCACGCGGGGAAGTTGGTGGCGTCGCGCCACAGGGTCAGCTCCGCCTCGCGGTCGAGTGCCTCCCGGGGCAGCGTCCCCCCGTGCACCTGCGCGACCAGAGCGGTGACGGCCCCGCACGAGAAGTGCGTGGTCTGCCCGTAGTACGGGGGCTCGTCCCCCGGGCCGTCGCACAGCCAGCGCACGTAACCCGTGTCGGGCCCCGCCCCGTCCTCCACCGGTGAGAGGGGCGGACGCAGCGGGACGAAGCCGGCGGCAGCGGCGGCCTCCGGACTCGCCGTCCATCCTTCCCACTTGACCTGTACGAGCCCGCGGTCCCGCGCGTGCGCGACGACGGCCTCGACGGCTGCCGGCACGTCACCGACCGCGTCGACGATCTTGAGGTAGGCCGTGTGCGGGCGTGCCGTCACCAGCGCGGCGGCGACCGGGCCCGTACCGTCCTCCCCCGGCACGGCCACGATGTGGGGTGCGTGGGCGGAGCGGTCGACCGTGCGCCAGCGCTCCGGGATGTCGAGGCTTCCCAGCGGGCTCGGGGACGCGTCGGGCTCGAAGGGGACCACGGCACTCTTCGCGGGCGCTCCCTGCGGGGACGGCATTCCGGCACTCCTTGGCGGGTCGGGGAGGTGAAGGGCGGATTCTCGGACACGGGGGTCCGGCCCGGCGTCAGGCACGGGACCTCCGGAGCACCCAGACGAAGTACGGGGCGCCGACCAGGGCGATCATGAGGCCGGCCGGTACCTGGGCCGGTACGACGACCGTGCGGCCGAGCGCGTCGGCCACACAGACCAGCAGGGCTCCGAGCAGCATCGCGACCGGGATCGACCGCCCGTGCCGGGCGCCCACCAGCGACCGGGCGAGGTGCGGGGCGACGAGCCCCACGAAGCCGACGACACCGACCGCGATCACGCTGAGCGCCGCCAGCACCGCGGCGATGCCCAGTGCGGCGAAGCGCGTGCGTTCCGGCTTGACGCCGACGACGCGCGGGGTGTCCTCGTCGACGGCGAGCAGGTCGAGATGGCCGCGCATGGCGAGCAGCACGGGAAGCGCGAGCGCCAGGGCCACCGCGACCGGTACGACGTCGGGGAACGTACGCCCGTAGGTCGTGCCGGAGAGCCAGGTGAAGATCCGCGGGGTGTTCCACGGGTCGGCGCGCAGCAGGAGGAAGGTGGTGACGGAGCTGATGCCGTACCCGCAGCCGATGCCGATCAGCACGAACCGGTCGGGCAGGAAGCCCCCGCGCCAGGACAGCACGGCGATCAGCCCGAAGGTGGCGAGTCCCGTCACGACCGCGGCCGCGATGAGCACCGGCCGTCCCCCGGGCAGGCCCGAGGTGACGACGGCGACCGCTCCCAGACCGGCGCCCGCCGTGATGCCGAGCACGCCCGGCTCCGCCAGCGGATTTCGTACCGCACCCTGGACGACGCATCCGGCCAGTCCGAGGGCCGCTCCGGCGAGGATCGCGGCGAGCACCCGCGGGACCCGGTCGTCGAGCGCCTGCCCGACGAGGCCGGGGGCGGTTCCCTGGACCCAGAGCGCGATGTCCCCCGTCCGGAGCCAGAGGCTGCCCGCCAGAACCGCGATGAGGGCCGCAGCGGCCAGGAGTGCCACCGCCCCGAACACGACGAAGAGGAAGGCGCGGCGCGACCGTGCGGCGACCCGTGCGTGCGGCGGCTGACGGAGCCGGCCCGTGTCGCGGAGGCGGAGCGCCAGGATCACGATGACGACGGAGCCGAGCAGCGCGGTCGGCACGCCGGTGGGTATGGAGGCCGCCCCGTCCGCGCCCTGCAGCGCGCGCAGCGACGCGTCCGCGAGCAGGATGAGCAGCGCGCCGAGCAGCCCGGCCGCGGGCACCAGGAAGATGTGCCGCCGCAGCGCCCGGACCCGACCGGCGATCAGCCGGGCGAACACGGGGGCGCCGAGGCCGACGAAGGCGATCGGGCCCGCGAGCGTCACCGCCGTGCTGGACATGACCACCGCGCAGATCACGGCGATCACACGGGTGCTCCGGATCGGCACCCCGAGGGTGGACGCGGCGTCGTCGCCGAGGTTCATCACATCGAGCCTGCGGGACAGCGCCAGGGCGGCGCAGAGCCCCATGGCCACGAGGGGGAAGGCGCGCACCGACGCGTCGATGTTGATCTGGGCGAGCGAACCGCTCCCCCAGGCGAAGAGACCGGTCGTGTTCTGCTTGAACAGGATGAGGACCATGGCGGTCGCCGCGTCCAGGGCCAACGCCATCGCCGAGCCGGCGAGGATCAGACGGGTGCCGGTGGTGCCCGCGGCCCGGCCCGCGAGGAGCAGCACGAGCACCGCCGCGGCCAGCCCGCCGGCGAACGCGACGGCGCCCGAGGCCCAGAGCGGGACGGCGAGACCGAGCGCCGCGACGAGCGAGAGCGTGAAGTAGGCCCCGGCCGTGACCGCGAGGGTGTCGGGGGAGGCGAGGGCGTTGTGCGTGACGGACTGGAGCAGCGCCCCGGCCACACCGAGGGCGATGCCCACCGCCACGCCCGCGAACAGACGCGGCAGGCGCGAGCCGGTGAGGACGTCCCCGACGTAAGCCCCGCCGGTGCTGTCCCGTTCCCCGCCGATGTACCGCACCAGGTCGGTGACGCCGATACCCGAGGTCCCCTGGGTCAGGTGCCACATCCCCACGAGGACGGTCACGACGAGGAGGAGCACGAGGACGGCCACCCCGGTGGGGCCGCTGCCGCGCTCGGCGCGCGGCAGCGCTTCCCCCCGGGGTGCCGCTGTCTGTGTCGCGGTCACTTCTTGTCGAGTACGTCGACGTAGGCGTCGATCGCCTGCGCGCAGGAACGCGGACCGCCGGCGCCCCACACCCGGGCCGGGAAGGCGTGCGAGCGGCCCTCCTTCACGGCCGGCATGGACTTCCAGAGCGGGTTCTTCTCCAGTGCGGCGACGTACCCACCGGCTCCTTCGTCGTTGGCGTAGAAGAGGTTGGCGTTCCCCACCGAGGTCAGTCCCTCGACATCGGTCTGCGCGAGACCGTACGAGGCGTCGACGCCCCCGTCGCCGTGTGCCTTGTTGACGTCGTCGGTCCACGCGGGCTTCAGGCCGAGCTCCTTGCCGATCTCGGTGAACAGCGCGCCGTCACTGTAGGGGCGGACGGTGAGGTTGCCGCCCTCCAGCCAGCCGTCGAAGAACAGGAAGTCCTTCGTCGGCAGATCGGCGTCGGTGACCTGCTTCTTCGCCGTCGCGAGGTGCGCGTCGAACTCCTTGAGCACCTGGTCGGCCCGTTCGGTGCGCCCGGTGGCCTTGCCGATCATGCTGAAGACCTCCCGCATGTTCCCGATCGGGTCCTTCGGGTCCGCGCCCCGCGTGGCCATCACGGGGACGCCTCGCTTCTCCAGCTTCGCGATGGTCTCGTCGTCGGCGTCGAACGCCTCCACCACGATGAGGTCGGGCTTCGCCGCGTAGAGGGTGTCGAGGTCGGGCTCCTCACGGGTACCGATGTCGGTCACCCCGCCGGGCAGCTTCTCCGCGCTGACCCAGGTGCTGTACCCCTTGGCGTCGGAGACGGCGGTGGGGGTGACGCACAGCGTCAGGGCGTCCTCGACCTGCTGCCACTCCAGGACCGCGATCCGTTCGGCGGGCTTGTCGAGCTTCACCTGACGGCCCACGCCGTCCTTGAAGGAGACAGGCTTCGTCGAGGTGGTCGTGGTGTCCTGCGCGCAGCTCTCCGAGGCGGGCGCCGCGTCGGCGCTGCTCTTGGCGCCGGCCTTGTCGACGGCGGTCGTGCCGCAGGCCGTTGCGGCGAGGACTATGAGCCCCGCGGAGGCTGACGCCGCCAGGCGACGGGCACGGTTCATTACGGATCCTCTTTCTTGCGATGAGTTCGCGGCGGCGGATGTGCCGCTTCGGGGGGTGGCGTCCGGCCGCTTCAGCCGGGACGGCGCCCGATCGGGTCGATGCGGAGACGGCCCGTGCGGGGGTCGACGCCGACCTCGACACGGATGTCGTAGACCTCGCCGATGTTCTGCGCCGTCAGGACGTCGACGGGTGCGCCCGCCGCGTGCACCCGGCCGGAGCGCATCAGGATTAGCGTGTCGGCGACGCGGGACGCCTGGTCGAGGTCGTGCAGCACGATCCCGACCGCGATGCCGTGGTCCTCGACGAGATCGCGCACCAGGTCGAGCGTCTCGATCTGGTAGCGCAGGTCCAGGTGGTTGGTCGGTTCGTCCAGCAGTACGACGCCGGTGTCCTGCGCCAGGCAGGCGGCGAGCCAGACCCGTTGCATCTCCCCGCCGGAGAGCTCCCCGACCGGCCGGCCTGCCATGTCCCGTACGCCGGTCACGCCCATGGCACGGTCGACGGCGCTCCGGTCCTCGGCGGTCGGTCCGGCGAAGCCACGCCGGTAGGGGTGGCGGCCGAACGCCACGACCTCCGCGACCGTCAGCCCTTGGGGCGCCGGCCTCGACTGGGAGAACAGCGTGACCTCTCGGGCGAACTGCCGGGCGCTGAGCAGCGCCGCGTCGCGCTCGGACGGTCCGCCGGGGGCGCCGAGCGTCACACGGCCGTCGTCCACCCGGTGCAGGCGCGACAGTGCGCGCAGCACCGTGGACTTCCCGCTGCCGTTCGGTCCCACCAGGGCCGTCGCACGTCCGGGTTCCAGGGCCAGCGAGACACCGTGGACGACCTGTGTGCCGCTGTACCGCAGCACCAGGTCGTGCCCGTTGAGGGCGGCCGCCGGTGTGGCGGCGTCGGCCGCGGGGCGACGGGAGGGGCTCGTGAACATGGGTGGGTCCGGACGCTCGGAGGGACGGGGACGGCACCCTCCGTCCGGCTTTCGCCGGCCGGGCAGCGGACGCTCCCACGCACGGAAGCACCGCGCGCGGCGAGCAAGAACTTAGGGTCGCCTAACTCCTGAAGGGTATGTTCCGCCTGCCGCGTCGGCAATCAGGAGTTTTGGACAGGCAATACGGGATTCCGGACATCCCCGGACGAGCTGC
Organism: Streptomyces sp. NPDC079167; assembly: GCF_040686735.1. Taxonomy (NCBI): domain Bacteria; kingdom Bacillati; phylum Actinomycetota; class Actinomycetes; order Kitasatosporales; family Streptomycetaceae; genus Streptomyces; species Streptomyces sp. NPDC079167. The sequence goes on from NZ_JBFBLO010000010.1 coordinate 223,692, forward strand.
CGCCCGCGTCGAAGTAGGCGCCCGGCGTGGTGCCCATGACCCGCCGGAACGAGGCGATGAAGGTGCTGGGCTGCGCGTAGCCGAGCGACTCCGAGACGGTCGCCACGTCGAGCCCCTCGGAGAGGAGCGTCAGCGCCCGGTGCACCCGCAGCACCTGCCGCCACTGCGCGAAGGACAGGCCCGTCGCGTGGCGGAACGCGCGGGTGACCGTACGGTCGCTGATCCCCAGCCGCCGGGCCCACTCCTCCAGCGAGCGTGGGTCCGCGGGATCCTCCAGCAGCGCTTCGGCGATCGCGTCGATCCGCGGGTCACCGGGCAACTGCAGCACCAGCTGTCGCTCCGACGGCTGGAGCACGTCGAACACGACGGACTCCGCACGCGCCCTGGCCCCCGCGTCGAGATCCGTACGGGACAGATGGGTCAGCAGCGACTCCAGCAGCGGCGTCATCGCGATCGCCTGCGGCCCCTCGAACGCGAACGGCGCACGGTCGGGGGCGAAGAAGGCCTCGTAGAACCTGGCACCCGCCGTCGCCCTGCCGCCGTGGACCAGCCCGGCGGGCATCCACAGCCCCTGCCCCTCGGACACGGTGAAGACACGGTCCGCCACCCGGGACGTCAGCGTTCCGCCGCGTACCCAGACCAGCTCGTGGAGGGAGTGCGAGTGGGGCGCCCACTCCGTGGGAACGGAAGGTATCCGCAGCCCGGCGATGATGGCGAACGGGGCCGGCGCCTGCACGTGGAGCGGCGCTACCCGGCGCACGACGGTGCCCGCCTCGCGCCGCCACATCCCGGGACGCGCGTCGCCAGAGGACGGTTGGAACATGAGTACGACTCTATCCGGCCCTCCTCCGCTCCCCCGCCCGCCGCCTGTACGTTCGCCCCTGCACGGTGACCCGCACTCACGAGGAGCTCTCCATGACCGAGGAACTGCCCGGCCGGGGCCCGCTGGACGCGCTGACGGACGTGGCCGGTATCCGCGTCGGGCACGCCGGGGTACCGGGCGAGGGCGCACTGAGCGGGACCACCGTCGTCCTGGCCCCCGAAGGGGGAGCCGTGGCGGCCGTCGACGTACGCGGCGGCGGCCCCGGTACCAGGGAGACGGACGCCCTCGATCCGCGCAATCTGGTGCAGCGGATCGACGCGGTCGTCCTGACCGGCGGAAGCGCGTACGGGCTCGACGCCGCGTCCGGCGTGACGGCCTGGCTGGAAGAGCAGGGACGCGGTGTCCGGGTCGGCCCGGACCCCTCCCAGGTGGTCCCGGTGGTGCCGGCGGCCTGCCTCTTCGACCTGGGGCGGGGCGGTGAGTGGCGGGCCCGCCCCGACGCGTCGACCGGCCGCGCCGCCGTGGAGGCCGCCGCCGCCTCCGAGCCGGGTGCGCGGGTGCCCGAGGGCTCGGTGGGAGCGGGCACGGGAGCGGTGGCCGGGCAGCTCAAGGGCGGTGTCGGAACGGCGAGCGTGCGCCTGCCCTCCGGGGCCACGGTCGCCGCGCTCGCCGTGGTCAACGCCGCGGGCTCCGTCGTGGATCCACGGACGGGGGTGCTGTACGGGGAGTACGGCGCGGGAGAACCGCCCGCGCACCCCGCGCCCGCCGTGCACGAAGCCGCGCTCCGGCGGCTGGCGGAGATCCGGGACGCGCGAACCGACCGGGCGGCCGGGGGCGCCTTCAACACCACGATCGCCGTCGTCGCGACCGATGCCGCCCTCACCCGGGCCCAGGCGCAGAAGCTCGCGGGAACGGCGCACGACGGGCTGGCGCGCGCCGTCCGGCCGGTCCACCTGCTCACCGACGGGGACACCGTCTTCGCCCTCGCCACCGGCCGCATGCCGTTGCCCGAGGAACCCGTCGCCGAGCTCGACGCCGTCCTGGCGGCGGGGGCGGACGCCCTGGCCCGCGCCATCGTGAAGGCCGTCAGGGCGGCCCGGGGTGCCGACGGCCCCGGGGGCACCTTCCCCTCGTACAGCGAGCTCTACGGCCCCTCCTGAAGCGGCCGGGAAACTCTCGCACACCCTCCCGAACAGGCGGGAACTTTCTGCGTGCGCGGTACGTTTTTTGCGAACCCCGGTCACGATGTCAGACCCAGGGACTACGTTATGCACGCATCGGGTAACACGCGGCGACGGCCTGGAGACAGCACCTTGAGCGATCCGTACGAGACAACCGAGCAGCACCTCGAGCGACTCCTGCGATGCGCCCTCAACTCCTTCGACCTGTCCGACACGACGGTCGACCGGCTCGGGACGGCACTGGCGCACAGCAGCGCCCTGCACTCGTCCCACCACAGTTCCGTACTGCACCGCGAGACCTACCGGCACACGTATCTGCTCTCCGACGGCACCACGCTCACCCTGTGGGAGCTGGTCCACGGCGGCGGCAGGGACGTCCCGGCCCCTCTCTCCCACGAGCTGTACGACGACGAGGGCGACGCCCAGGTCGCCGCCGCGCGCCTCGCCGGCAGCTTCTGGGACACCCCCGCCCTCGGCGACGACAGCCTGCGGGAGGACCTGGAGGCGCTCACCCTGCTCATGAGCGTCCCCCCGGCCCCCCTGCCCCGCGTGTACGCCCCGGACAATTCGGCGGACCACGCCCGCCGCGTCCTGCGCCGCGCGGAGAACGGCGACCGGCCGGGCGCCGCGAAGGCCGGACTCCTCCGCGCCGCCTTCGCCCACCACATCACCCAGGTCTTCGGCCGCCAGTGCCACGTCGGCGGACGCGACGCCGGTTTCACGCTCTACGAGCACGCCTTCCTCCTCCTGGACGGCAGCGAGACGAGCCTGTGGGAGGTCGAGCACACGGCCACACCCGACGGCCGGCACATGTGCGAGGTGTACGACGACGAGCAGAGCGCCCGCATGGCCATGGAGAACCGCACCCGGATCTGCTGACCCGGCCGTCCGGTTCAGCTCGTCAGCACGGGCTCCTGGCGGACCTCTGCGTCCTGAGGCTCCCCGGGGCCCGTGTCCTCGTCGGTGCCGCCCTCCAGATGCACCTGGGGCCTGGCAGGCAGGGCGAACATCACGAGAAAGATCACCGCGAGCACCCCGGCCACCCACCACAGCGACTGCTGGAACGCGTCCACGAACGCCGCACCCATCGCCTCCGGCGGCAGCCGGTCGCTGATCGAGCCGAAGAAGACGACCGAGACGAGGCCGAGCCCGAGCGCCGTGCCCATCTGCTGCAGGGTGTTGATCAGCCCGGACGCCGAGCCGGAGTGCTCCTTCGGCACTCCGGAGAGCACCACGTCCGTCAGCGGGGCCACGATCAGTCCCATGCCGACGCCCATGACCACCAGCGGGAGTGCCATCTGCCAGGGGCTGATGGCCAGGCCGTAGCGCCCGGCCTCCCAGATGTAGAGCAGCAGCCCGGTGATCATCAGCAGGGCGCCGGCCTGCAGCACCTTACGGCCGAAGCGAGGCACCAGCTTCTGCACGGAGATCCCCGCCGCGGCCGAGACGGCGACCGAGAACGGGATCCCGGTCGAACCGGCCCGCAGGGCGCTCCAGCCGAGCCCCATCTGCAGGTAGAGCGTCCAGACCAGGAAGAAGATGCCCAGGGCGATCCCGAAGGTCAGCTGCACGGCGGTGCCCGCGGCGAAACTCTTCACCCGGAACAGCGAGAGTTCGATGAGCGGCGAGCCGTCCCGGTCCGCCTTCCGGCGCTCGAACACGATGAGCGCCGCGAACACCAGGAGGCTGGCGGCCATCGACACATGGCCCCACACCGGCCAGCCCAGCTCACGTCCCCGCGTCAGCGGGTAGAGCAGCATGAGGAGGCCGAGCGTCACCAGGGCGACGCCGGTCAGGTCCAGCCGGAGCGCCTTCGGCGCCTTGGACTCGCTGATGAACTTCCGCCCGAGCACCAGTCCGGCGATGCCGACGGGCAGGTTGATCAGGAAGATCGGCCGCCACTCGAGGCCGAAGAAGTTCCACTCGGTGAGCAGGGCGCCCAGCAGCGGTCCGGACACCGCGCCCAGCCCCACGATCGCGCCGAACAGCCCGAAGACCTTGCCGCGCTCGTGCGCCGGGAAGGTGGCGTGCACGATCGACAGCACCTGCGGCACCATCAGCGCGGCCATACCTCCCTGCAGGATGCGCGAGGCGACCAGCATCTCCGGGTTCACGGCGAAACCGCAGAGGGCCGAGGCGATCGTGAAACCCCCTATGCCGACGAGGAACAGCCGCTTGCGGCCGTAGATGTCACCGAGCCGGCCGCCCGTGATCAGACCGGCCGCGAAGGCCAGGGCGTATCCGGCGGTGATCCACTGGATCGACGTGAACGAGGCGCCGGTGTCCCGCGTGATGCTCGGGATGGCGATGTTGACGATCGTGACGTCGACCAGGTCCATGAAGGCCGCGGTCATCACGATCGCGAGCGCGAACCAGCGGCGCCGGTCCGCCGGGTCCTGCGGCGTGGCCGGCTTTGTCGGCGCCGTGCGGGCGGCTGCCGTGGCCGGCGAGGATTCGGATGAAGTCATGGGAGGAAGCTAGGAGCCCAACAGGTCGGACCGTGACCTAATGGGTGGGCATGCTGAACCCATGACCGACACCCCGGCACGACTGCTGAAACTGCTGTCGCTCCTCCAGACACCTCGCGAGTGGCCGGGCAGCGAACTGGCCGAGCGGCTCGACGTCACCGCGCGCACCATCCGCCGCGACATCGACCGGCTCCGCGACCTCGGCTATCCGGTCGAGGCGTCGCGGGGCTCGGTCGGCGGTTACCGCCTGGTCGCGGGCACCGCCATGCCGCCGCTCCTCCTGGACGACGAGGAGGCGGTGGCCATCGCGGTGGGCCTGCGGGCCGGGGCCGGTCACGCCATCGAGGGCGTCGACGAGGCATCCGTACGGGCGCTTGCCAAGTTGGAGCAGGTGCTCCCGTCCCGGCTGCGCCACCGTGTCTCCTCCCTGCAGAACGCCACCGTGCCGCTCACCCGCGGCGACGGTTCGACCATCGACCCCCGCACCCTCACGGCGATCGCCTCGGCCGTCACCGGGCGGGAACGGCTGCGCTTCGCCTACCGCTCCGGGGACGGCACCGCCTCCAAGCGCCAGGCCGAGCCGTACCGGCTGGTGAGCACGGGCAGCCGCTGGTATCTCGTGGCGTACGACATGGACCGGGAGGACTGGCGCACCTTCCGGGTGGACCGGGTGAGCGAGCCGTTCGCCACCGGCTCCCGTTTCACCCCGCGCGAGCTGCCCACCGAGAGCGGGGACGCCGCGGAGTTCTTCGCGCGGTCGATGTCTCGTACCCAGCCCGAGCTGCGTCTCGATGTGGTCTTCCGGGCCCCGGCGGGCTTCGTGACGGCACGGCTGCCCTCGACGCTCGGGCCGGTGGAGCCGACGGGAGAGCGGAGCTGCCGGCTGCGCACGGTGTCCTCCGACTCGCTGGAGTGGGTGGCGCTGCGGCTGGCGCTCGTGGACTGCGAGTTCGAGGTGCAGGGGCCGCCGGAGCTGGTGGAGCACCTGAGCGGCCTGGGCGCCCGGCTGACCCGGGCCGCGTCACCCCGGCAGCCGACGTGAACGGAGGGCGGACATGAATGAGCCCCGGCGCCGGGGGGGGGTGGGCGCCGGGACTCAGCTCAGGGGACCGGCAAGGAGACCGGTCGTCGGGCCGGTGCGAACCGGCTTGACGGTGAGATTACGGGTTATCGGCTCACGCCGCAGCGTCAAAGCCCGTGTCGTGAGCCATTCGCTTCAATTCGAGCAATGCGTGCTTCTCGATCTGGCGGATCCGCTCCCGCGTCAGACCGTGCTGCTTGCCCACCTCGGTGAGGGTCCGCTCGCGGCCGTCCTCGATGCCGTACCGCATCTTGATGATGGAGGCGGTGCGGTTGTCGAGCTTGGAGATCAGCTCCTCGAGCTCCTCGCTGCGCAGCAGAGTCATCACGGACTGCTCGGGCGACACGGCGGAGGTGTCCTCCAGCAGGTCTCCGAACTGCGTGTCGCCGTCGTCGTCCACGGACATGTTCAGGCTGACCGGGTCACGGGCCCAGTCCAGGACGTTGCCCACACGCTCGGTGTTGGAGTCGAGCTCGGCGGCGATCTCCGCGTGCTCCGGGTCGCGCCCGTGCTCACGGTTGAACTCACGCTGCACACGCCGGATCCTGCCGAGCTCCTCCACGAGGTGGACGGGGAGCCGGATCGTACGGGACTGGTCGGCGATGGAGCGCGTGATGGCCTGCCGGATCCACCACGTGGCGTACGTCGAGAACTTGAAGCCCTTGGCGTAGTCGAACTTCTCGACCGCGCGCACCAGGCCGGCGTTCCCTTCCTGGATCAGGTCGAGCAGGGGCAGACCCGCCCTTGGGTAGCGCCTGGCCACGGCAACGACGAGCCGCAGGTTGGAGCGGATGAATATGTCCTTGGCGCGCTCGCTCTCGGCGACCAGCGCCTCCAGCTCCTCACGCTTCGCTCCGCCGGCCTCGCTCTCCACCACCCCGTCGAGGATCTGCTGGGCGAAGACGCCCGCCTCGATCGTCTGCGAGAGCTCGACCTCCTTGGCGGCGTCGAGCAGCGGTGTGCGAGCGATCTCGTCCAGGTACATGCCGACCAGGTCGCGATCGGCGATCTCCCCGCCCACGGCGCGAACACTGCTTGCCCGGTCGGTCCCGCCGGTGCTGGCGGACGAACGACGGGCGACGGCACGGGTTGCCATGCGTGCTCCCTTGCTGAGTAGGTCGCGACACCCTCCCGGGTGCCCTGCATCCGATGGAAACAACGACTGGAATCCGGACAGAATTCCCATGGGGCCCATTCACTTTCGAGATCATGCAGTACCCTGTCGCCCCCGAACATGAGGACACAAGGTGCAGATACCCACAGAAGTGCAGGTCAGGCCCGGTGTGGAAGCCGACCTGGACGCCCTGACGGACATCTACAACCATTACGTCCGTGAGACGGCGCTCACTTTCGACACGGCTGCCTTCACCCCGCAGGAGCGCCTGCCGTGGTTGCGTTCCCATCCGGAAGACGGCCCCTACCGGCTCCTGGTTGCTCTGGACCCGAGTACCCGGCACAACGCTCCGCATGTCCTCGGCTATGCCACCAGCAGCCCCTTCCGCCCCAAGGCCGCCTACGGCACCTCGGTCGAGGTGAGCGTGTACTGCGCCCCCGGGGCCACGGGCCGCGGCGTCGGCACCCTCCTGTACAAGGCGCTGTTCGAGGCGCTGACCGGCGAGGACATCCACCGCGCGTACGCCGGCATCGCGCAGCCGAACGAGGCGTCGGTCCGGCTGCACCACGCCTTCGGTTTCCGGCACATCGGCACCTACACGGAGGTGGGCCGGAAGTTCGGCCGGTACTGGGACGTGGCCTGGTACGAGAAGCCGATGCTCAGCCGAACTGCACCGAGCGCTTCGCCAGACCCATCCAGAAGCCGTCGATGACACTGCGCCCCTGATCGAGGTCGCCCTCGGCCGCGCCGAGGGTGACGAACAGCGGCGCGAAGTGCTCCGTGCGGGGGTGGGCCAGCCGGCCGGCCGGTGACGCGTGCTCGAAGTCCAGGAGGGAGTCGACGTCCTGCGCCTGGAGCGCCCGGTGCCCCCAGTCGTCGAACTCCGCCGACCAGCCGGGCGTGGAGCCCCCGGAGTGCCGCAGCGCCGCCAGGTTGTGCGTGAAGAAGCCGCTCCCGACGATCAGCACACCCTCGTCGCGCAGCGGGGCGAGCTTGCGCCCGACGGCCATCAGCTTCTGCGGGTCGAGCGTCGGCATCGAGATCTGGAGAACGGGGATGTCGGCACCCGGGAACATCTCGACCAGCGGCACGTACGCCCCGTGGTCGAGGCCCCGGTCGGGGATGTCCTGGACCGGGGTCCCTGCGCCGCGCAGCAGCTTGCGGACGTCGTCCGCGAGCTTCGGGGCCCCCGGGGCGGCGTATTCCACCTGGTAGTAGCGCTCGGGAAAGCCCCAGAAGTCGTGGACGAGTGGCACGGTCCCGGTGGCGCCGAGGGCGAGCGGGGCCTCCTCCCAGTGCGCGGAGACCATCAGGATCGCCTTGGGCCGGGGCAGCCCCGCCGACCAGGCGGCGAGCTCGCCGGGCCAGACCGGGTCGTCGGCGAGGGGCGGCGCGCCGTGGGAGAGATAGAGGGCGGGCATACGTTCCGCGGCGGCTGTCATGACACTCCCGTTCCTCTGCCGATCAAGGTATGTGTGTTCAATACAGGTACCGGGAACCGGCATCTGCGCGAGCACCGCTGATTCGCGACCGGCCCTTCGGACCCAGGTCTTTGAATCTTCAAGTTCCAACTACCAGAGACCTTAGCTCTATCTAGTTCAACTTTCAAGAAAAGGTCGTACAGTGGAGTACATGACCACGGCATCACCCGGCGAGCCCCGGTGGCTCACCGACGAAGAGCAGAGCGTGTGGCGCGCCTACCTCCACGCCACCACGCTCATGGAGGACCATCTCGACCGCCAGCTGCAGCGCGACGCCGGCATGCCGCACGTCTACTACGGGCTGCTCGTCAGCCTCTCCCAGGCCCCCCGGCGGCGGAAGCGCATGACCGAGCTGGCCAAGGACGCCAAGATCACCCGGTCCCGCCTCTCGCACGCCGTCGCCCGGCTGGAGAAGAACGGGTGGGTCCGCCGCGAGGACTGCCCCTCCGACAAGCGCGGCCAGAACGCGATCCTCACGGACGAGGGCTACGCCATGCTGGCGCGGTCCGCACCGGGGCACGTCGAAGCCGTACGCCAGGCGATGTTCGCCCGGCTCAGCCCTCAGCAGGTGCAGAGCCTCGGCGAGATCATGCAGGTCATCGCCACCGGCCTGCAGCCGGAGGGCACGGACGCGGATCTGCCCTGGCTCCGCTGAGCGGAACCAGGGCAGACGTACCGAACCGTGCGCTCAGTGCGCGACGACCGGGATCCTGAACTCGTCCTCGACCCCGTCCGCCAGGTCCCCCGAGCCGCTCGCGGCGCCGGTGCCCGGACGTCCGGTGTTGATCAGGGTCACCGCGATCGCCGAGGCGGCGACCAGGATGCCGACCGCCCACCAGATGGCGCTGGAGAAGCCGGCGACCATGGCCTGCAGCTCCAGCAGCTTCGGGTCGCTCGCACCGGCCGCGTGATCGGCGACGTACGCGGTGGTGGCACCGGCGGCGATGGTGTTGAGCAGCGCGGTGCCGATGGCCCCGCCGACCTGCTGCGAGGTGTTCACCATCGCGGAGGCCACTCCCGCGTCACGCGGCTCGATGCCGTGCGTGGCCAGTGACATGGCCGGCATGAACGCCGTACCCATACCCAGGCCGAGCAGCAGCTGGCCCGGCAGGATGACCGCCGTGTACGAGGTGTTGATGTCCAGCTGGGTCAGCAGCAGCATGCCGACGGCCGCCACCAGGAACCCGGGGCCCATCAGCAGCCTCGGCGGGACCCGGGTCATCAGCCGGGCGCCGATCTGCGTGGAACCGGTGATCATGCCGACGATCATCGGCATGAACGCGAAGCCGGTCTTGACCGGCGAGTAGCCCTGGACCACCTGCAGGTAGTACGTCAGGAAGAGGAAGAGCCCGAACATCGCGATGATGGCGAGGCCCAGCGAGAGGTAGACCCCTCCACGGTTGCGCTCCATCAGCACGCGCAGCGGCAGCAGCGGCGACTTCACACGCGCCTCGGTGGCCACGAAGGCCGCCAGCAGCACCGCGGCCGCGACGAACATGCCGATGGTCAGCGAGTCCGACCAGCCGGCCGACTCGGCGCGGGTGAAGCCATACACCAGCGCGACCAGACCGAGGGTGGACAGGACGACACCGGGGATGTCGAGGGGCGAGCGGTTGCGGCTGCCGGCCGGTTCACGGATGACGAAGTAGGCGCCGGCTGCGGCGATGATCGCGAACGGGATGTTGACGAAGAAGGTCCAGCGCCAGTTCAGGTACTCGGTCAGGAAGCCGCCCAGGATCAGGCCGACCGCGCCACCGCCGCCGGCGATGGCCCCGTAGATTCCGAAGGCCTTGGCGCGCTCCTTGGCGTCCGTGAACATCACGGCGAGCAGGGAGAGGGCCGCCGGGGCGAGCAGGGCGCCGAAGACACCCTGAAGGGCGCGGGAGCCGAACATCATGGCCTCACCCGTCGCCGCGCCGCCGAGCGCGGAGGCCGCGGCGAAGCCGAGCAGGCCCACGACGAAGGTGCGCTTACGGCCCCACAGGTCGGCGATGCGCCCGCCGAAGAGGAGGAGACCGCCGAACGCGAGGGCGTAGGCGGTGATGACCCACTGCTTGTTCCCCTCGGAGATGCCCAGGTCGGTCTGGGCGGAGGGCAGGGCGATGTTCACGATGGTCGCGTCGAGCACGACCATCAGCTGGGCGAGGGCGATGAAGGCCAGCGCTTTCCAGCGGCTGGGATCCGGAAGGGTGCCGGCTGTTTTCGACATGGGAGTAGCCACCTAAGGACACGAGGAGTCACGGATCCGGCGCACGGGCCGCGGACGGGCTCGTGTGCGGAACCGGAAAAGGGCGAACGGTGCCGACGGCCGGACACATCAGGTCCGGGCCGGCTTTCAGGGCTGGTGCGGCCGCCGAGGGCTGCTTACTGAGGGCTGGGGGTCGGTTTCCGGTGCACGGGCGTCAGAGCCCGCTGCGCAGGTCCTCCAAGGTCGCCGCCGATCCGGGCAGCTCGGAGCGGGCCGGGGCTTCCAGACCGTCCAGGAACAGCTGGAGATGGCGGTGGGTGAACCGGTCGATGTCCAGGCAGGCGATGCCGGGCAGCGGCCGGGTGAGCTGGGAGAGGGCGACGAGTACGTCACCGACGGCGATGTCGGTGCGCAGCCTCCCTGCGGACATGGCACGCTCCACGAGCCCTCCGACGGCCTCTTCGAGGCGTCGGCGCTCGGCGAGCAGTTCGGGATGGTCGGTGTCGAAGCCGCCGGACAGCATCGGGCACAGGGCGCCGATCCGTTCGTCGGCCGCCGCGTGCACGAAGCGGCTGAGGGCGGCGAAGGGGTCGGACTCGGCCTCGACGGCCTCCTCCAGCCGGTCGGTGGTACGGGAGGTGACGGCCAGGACGACCTCGTGGATCAGGGCCGCCCGGTCGGGGAAGTTGCGGTAGAGCGTGGCGTTGCCGACTCCCGCCCGCCGCGCGACCTCGTCGAGCGGCACATCCGGGCCGAACTCGACGAACATCTCGCGCGCGGCCCCCACGATCCGCTCCCGGTTACGCAACGCGTCGGCCCGCGGACGGGACGTACGGCGCTGTGCGGCGCAGGTGGCGACGGAGGACTTCACGGCTTCCCTTCCCGTTCGGTGACCGGCCCTGGCTCCAACCGGGGACCGCGTCCCCGTTTCGCGGGGACACAGGTGCAAACGGGGAGCGGGTCCCCGCTTATTTCCCACCCCCATGTGTCCCGCGTCACACCATCTCGGGCCAGAAACCCTCCATCGGCGCACCCAGCGAGCGGTCCCCCACGACCCGGCGGAGGCTGATCGCCAGAGTGCAGTCAGGGCCGGCCGACTGCCGCGGACCAAAGGCGACGCCCTATGCCGCAGCCCCGCCACCGGATACGCGGACACCGCCGCCCCCTCGCGCTCGCCGGAGCGACAGCCCTGGTCATCGCCACGATGGCATCGGCCAGCTCCACCCTCCCCCTCGCCAGCCGCGCCTCCGCCGGACCGGCGGCCACCCCCCGGGGCACCGGCCTCGCACCGTGCCGAATACCCACGGCCATGGGCGTACAGATGTCGGAGGGCATGCCGACGCCCCCCGGCTACGCACGCTCCACCGGCCGCGTCAAAGCACTCAACCTGATGATCGACTTCCCCGACGCGCAGGCGACGGAACCGGCCGGGGACCGGCTCGCGGAATTCTTCCCGCAGACCTCCGACTGGTTCCGCACCAGCTCCTACGGCCGGCTCACCTACCTCCCCGAAACACCCGTGAAGGACTGGCTGCGGATGCCGCTGCCCTTCTCCGAGTACGGGATCGAGCGCGGCTCACCGTACGAACCGGGCTACCGCGAGATGGTCAAGGACCTGGTGGCCGTCGCCGATCCGAAGGTCGACTTCTCGGCCTACGACCTGGTCAATGTGCTGGTCACCCCGAACGCCGGCCCCTCGGCACTGGACACGGTCCTCTCGGTGACCTTCTCCGGCAACGACGACGCCCCGTTCGCCGACGGCACCCCGCTCGCCAACACGTCCTTCGTCTACAGCCGCCAGGACGACGGCTCGGGCTCGTACGCGGAGACCGGCTACCGGGTGCTGCCCCACGAGAACGGCCACGTCTTCGGGCTGCCCGACCTCTACACGATGGAGGGCGGCGGCTCCGTGGGGCACTGGGACATCATGTCCGAGGACTGGGGGGCCAACAACGACCTCCTGGGCTGGCACAAGTGGAAGCTCGGCTGGCTGACCGACGACCAGGTCAGCTGCGCCGCCATGCCCGGCACCAGCGAGCACGTCCTCGGACCGCTGGCCACGAAGGGCGGACCCAAGCTGGCCTTCGTGCCGGTGAGCGCGGAGTCCGGCTACGCGGTGGAGGTACGGACCGCGGAGGGCAACGACGAAGCGGTCTGCCGGCCCGGCGTCCTCATCTACAAGGTGAGCTCCGACGTCGACACCGGCCAGGGACCGGTCTCCGTCGAGGACAGCACCGAGGACAGCGGCGGCTGCACCCGGCGGCCCAATGTCCACGCCGAGCTTTCGGACGCCCCGTTCGAGCCGGGCGAGACCTTCACCGACCGGGCCGACGGCATACGCATATCCGTACGGGAGAAGGACGCCGACGGGAACTACCGGGTACGGATCACCCGGCCGTAGAGCCCTGGGAACCCTGCCGCGCGTACGCCTGGACCATGCCGCGCAGCTCCCGCTTGAGGATCTTCCCGGTGGCGTTCCGCGGCAGCGACTCCCTGGTCACCAGCACATGGGCGGGGACCTTGAACGCCGCCAGGCCCCGGCCCACGTGCTCCCGCAGCGCCCCCGCCGTGACGGTGGAGCCCGGGCCCACCAGGACCACCGCCGCGACCTCCTCGCCCAGCACCGGGTGCGGGACGCCGAGCACCGCAGCGTCCTCGACGTCGGGGTGGCCGTGCAGCGCGGCCTCGACCTCCACGCAGTACACGTTCTCGCCGCCCCGGACCACCATGTCCTTGATCCGGTCCACGACGGACACCCGCCCGTCCCGGACGACGGCGAGGTCCCCCGTACGGAACCAGCCGCCGGTGAACGCCTCGGCCGTCGCCGCCTCGTCACGCCAGTAGCCGCGCACCAGGGACTGGCCGCGCAGCCACAGCTCGCCGGTTTCTCCGTCGGGGAGCGCCTCGCCCCCGGGTCCGGCGATCCGCACCTCGGTGACCGGCGTAGGGGTGCCGACGGAGTCCGGGTGCGCCCGGTAGGCGGCGCCGAAGGCGGCCAGCACCCCGCCGCTGGTCTCGGTCAGGCCGTAGCCGTTGCGCGGCTCGATCCGCTCGCCGTGCCGGGCCGTGAGCCGGGCGACCAGGTCAGGCGGGGCCACGGCTCCTCCGGTGTTCAGCCCCCTCAGGCTCTCCAGGCCGTCACCCGCACGCTCCGCCGCCGCGAGCAGCTGGAGCGCGGTGGCCGGGACACCCGCGTAGTGGGTGACCCCGTGCCGCCGGATCAGCCGCAGGGCCTCCTCGGCGTCCCACTTCTCCATCAGGACGAGGGTGCCGCCCGCCGCCATCGCCGCGTACAGGCCGGTGAACGCGGCGACGTGGAAGAACGGGAACGTCATCAGCGTGACCGGCGCCGGCCCCTGCCCCGGGACCACTCCACGCCGAAGCGCCGAGACCGCCGCCTGGAAGCGCGGGTTGAGGGCCGCGCCCGCCTGCGCGAGATGCGTGGCCACGGCTCCCTTGGGCCGCCCCGTCGTACCGGAGGTGTAGATGATCGTGGAGTCGTCCTCGGGCCTGATCTCCACCTCGGGCGGCGCGGCGTACGGATCCGGCTCCGGCAGGTCGGCGTACCGCTCGGCCCCGGGCGGCAGCTCCCCCTCACCGTGAAAGACGACGAGGCGCGCCCCGGTCCTCCGGCTCCGGTCCGCCACCTTCGGCAACTGCTCCCCGTCGACCAGCAGCACCGCCGGCTCGCAGTCGTCGAGGGCGTGACCGAACTCCGCCTCGGTCCACCAGCAGTTGAGCGGTACGGCGACGAGACCGGCGAGCTGGGCCGCCCAGAACGCGATCTGCCATTCGGGGCGGTTCCGCATCGCCACCACGGCCCTGTCACCCGGGCGGAGCCCGTACGTCCCGGTGAGCCGCCGGGCGAGCGAGGAGGCGGCCGCGAAGAACTCGCCGTACGAGCAGGTCCGTCCGCCCGAGATCAGGAACGGCTGGTCGCCGAAGGCCCAGGTTGTCTCACCGAACTCCCGCAGGGTGCGCGGTCCGTTCGCGTAGACGAGGGGCCCGTGCTCGGCGCGCACCACGGCGAACGGCGCCCCGGGACCGGTCAACGACGCCTCGATACGGGCGGGGGCTGCGAGCTCGGGCGAACTGCTGGGTTCGGCGTGCGGCACGGACGGCCTCTCGATGCACTGCGGACTGGCTCAGCGACCCGGCGACGCTATGCCCGCACCCCGCACCCGTCAACCGGCCCTACCGGAAGGCGGGCAGGGAGCGCTCCGCCCACGCGGTGAAGGGGGCGGCGGGGCGGCCGAGGACCTTCTCGACGTCCGGGCTGACCAGACGCTCGGCGGGAAGCGGCAGCCCCAGGATGTCCAGGGTCCCGTCGACGACGGCCTCCGGCATGAACTGCACCATGTGGGCGAAGGCGGCCTCTCGGGTCAGCTCGACGAAAGCCACCTCCTCACCCAGGAGTTCCGCGAGGGCCGCGGCCTGCTCGCGCGGAGTGACAGCGGTCGGTCCGGTCAGCTCGTAGGCCCGGCCGGCATGACCGTCCTCCCGCAGGACGACCGCGGCGACCTCGGCGATGTCCGCGGGGTCGACGACCGGCAGCGCGACATCACCGAACGGTGCGAGCACGGTGCGCCCGGTGCGCACCGAACCGGCCCACGCGAACGCGTTGGAGGCGAATCCGCCGGGCCGCAGAATCGTCCACTCCAGGCCCGAGCCGCGGACGGCGTGCTCGAACTCCCGCAGCCGGCTGTGCGAAACCGCCTCCGGGCGGGTCGCCGTGATCTGCGAGGAGAGCAGGACGACCTTGCGTACCCCCTCCTCCTCGGCGACACCCAGCAGGGTCGCGGCGCTCTCGCCGCCGACCAGCATCTCCCCGGCCGGCAGGACGAACAGCGCGTCGGCACCCTTCAGTACACCGCGGAGGCTCTCCGCCACCCCCGGATCGGCCTGGACGTGGCGGGCGCCTTCGGGCAGCTGGGCGGTGAGCGGCCGACGCGAGACGGCGGCCACCTCCTCGCCCTGGGCGGTGAGGGCGGCGACCAGCGTGCGGCCCACGTTTCCGGTGGCTCCGGTGACAACGATCATGAGACTGCTCCTCGACGGGGGACGGGAGAACCGCCGGCAGCCGGCGCCGGGACCTCGGCGTTCTGCGGCTTCTTTGCGGCTTTTCGGCTTCTTCCGGGAAGCTAGCATCCTGAATAAAGTAGGTACCTAGAGGAAAGCGACTACCCGAAGGGTTCGTATGAGGGTTCGTGAGACGACCAGCACCGCACGGCCGGGCACCTGGACCACCCCCGCACAGGGTGTGCCCCCGGAACAGGCATGCCCGATCGCCCCGGTGCTCGACATCGTCTTCAGCCGATGGACGACGCCGATCCTCTGGACGCTCCACACGTACGGGCGCCAGCGCTTCGTCGTACTGCAGCGCAACATCGGCACCATCACCCCGAAGGTGCTCACCCAGCGCCTGCGGCAGATGGAGCGGGACGGCCTGGTGCTGCGGACGTACCACCCGGAGGTGCCGCCCAGGGTGGAGTACGAGATCACCGAGCTCGGACGCAGCCTGGCACCACTCTTCGCCCACCTCGCGGAGTGGTCCGCGGACAACCTGCCGCGCGTCGAGCGGGCACGGCAGGAGTTCGACACGACGGAGGAGACAACTCCGGGCCGCAGCCACTGAACGGCGGACGGCCCCGAAGGCCCCGGCAGCCCCGGACGCCCCCATCACGGGACGCGCCCACCCGCTACACTGATCCCGGTGCGGGGCCACGCCTTCGCACCGCACGGCTCAAGGAACCGAGTGCCGGGGTCCCACCGGGACCCGATACCCGCTCCTGGGCCGCGCCTTCGTAGCTCAGGGGATAGAGCACCGCTCTCCTAAAGCGGGTGTCGCAGGTTCGAATCCTGCCGGGGGCACCAGGGGAAAGGCCCGGACCGATCATGGTCCGGGCCTTTTTGACGGCATCGTTCGACGGAAGACGTGTCTTGATGTCGAGCAGGCCGCGTCACCTCTCGGACTTCATCACGTGCCCCAATGCGACAAGGCCGATGCCGATCACCAGCAGCGACGGCGATCCTTGGTTCCAGCTCACCACCATGAGCAGGGCCCCGCTCCCCCACACCCTGGGCTGTCGTACCAGCCGGGAGAGCCGGCGTCCAGGCATCCGGCCGAGAAGCAGTGCATGTAATCCGAGGACGGCCCACGCGACGGCCATAGCCATCACCAGCAACAGGGCACCCACCACTGTCATCCCGAACATTCCCACCCCTGGGCTCGCCGCGATTCCGCCACAGTCTCTCAGGCGGTCGGCGCCGAGGGCCGGGGCCTCCGGTCAGGCGTGGGACAGCGCGAAGGAGACCAGGAAGCCGCTGACGGTGACCAGGCCGATCGCCAAAGGCGCGTCCTGGAACGCCTCGGGGATCATCGTGTCCGCGACCATCGCCAGGATCGCGCCCGCGGCTACGGCCGTTACCGCGGCGACCACCGCCACCGGCAGGCCGCCGACCACGGTGTAGCCGAGCACCGCGGAGACCGCGCTCGCCGCGGCGATCGATCCCCACACACCGAAGACGTAACCCTTGCCGCGCCCGGCGCGCTTCATCCCGGCCGAGCTGGACAGTCCCTCCGGGATGTTGCTGATGAACACCGCCGCCACCGTGACCATGCTGACCGCGCCGCCTTCGAGCATGCTGACGCCGATCACGGCCGACTCGGGCACACCGTCCAGCAGGGCTCCCAGGGCCAGCGCCAGGCCCGAGCCGCTCTGCCCCTGCTCGGAGGTCTGCGACTGATCCCTGTTGTGGCCCGAGCGTTTGCGGTGGTGGGCGCCACGCCGGGCCAGCCACATGTTGCCCACGGTGTAGGCCACCGCCCCGGCCAGTGTCCCCAGAGCCGCCGGGCCGAGACCGCCCTGCTCGTAGGCCTCACCGACCAGCTCGAACGAGACGGCGGACAGCAGCACGCCGGCGCCGAAGGCCATCACCCAGGCGATGACCTTCTGCGGCACGCGCAGCGCATAGCCGCACGCCGCTCCCAGCAGCAGGGCGCAGCCCGCCAGCAATCCCCAACCACCCGCTTGCACCACTTCCGGCATTGGTTCCATGTACCCACACGAGCGATCTTTGATCAGCGGGACGTCCCGTCGGAGTCAGGACGCGGACGCGGAGACGCACTGCGCGCAGGGGACGGCACCCACCGGTCCGGTTGGCCCACCAGAGGGAACTCCGCGGCCCCCGGGCATGAGCAGTGACTCAAAAGCGCGCATGGTGAACAGACTGGGGAGCTGGTCCGTGCTCGTCGCCCGAAACGCGGTACCCCGGCGGCGCGTGAGTCCCCCGCTCGTCGGCCCCCAGGAGGCAACGCACATGACATTCAATCCGTTGGAGCAGCGGGGTATCCCGCTGGACCGCCAGCTCCGTAACTGGCGTGAGCTGAACGTGGAGCCGATCGACCCGGACCACGGTGACCCGTACACCCGCTGCCGGATCATCACGATGAACGGCATCGAGGTGGAGGCGATCATGTTCAGCCACCAGCTCGCCCGCCACACGGTCGACCCCGAGATCAAGCGGCAGCTGGCGCGGGTGCGCTACATCGAGGCGCAGCAGCAGAAGGTCGTGAACTGGCTGCTGCCGGGTGTCTCCTCGGTGCTGGAGACGACGATCGCCTACGAGCAGGTCGCGGTGGACCTGACGGCGTGGGTGGCGCGGATGGAGCCCGACCCGTACCTGAAGCAGGCGTACCAGTTCGGCGTGCTGGAGGACTTCGACCACCTGTACCGGTACGCGAACCTGTACGAGATGATCGAGCACCGCAAGGCGGAGTCGATCGTCGACGGTCTGACCGAGGTCATGCCCGGCCGGCCCACCAGGCTCCACCACCGCGACCCGGTCGACAACGTCCGCGACCCCTACACCAAGGACCGGACGGACCCGCTCTCCAAGCTGCACGCCCTGACGGTCATGTCGGCGGAGCAGCAGACCATGAACTTCTACATGAACACCGGCCCCACCTACATGGAGCCGATCGCCCGTCAGCTCTACCAGGAGATCGGGCTGATCGAGGAGGAACACGTCACGCACTACGAGTCCCTGGTGGACCCGGGTGAGACGTGGTGGGAGCAGCTCGTCAACCACGAGTACAACGAGTGCTACCTCTACCACTCCTTCATGGAGCAGGAGAGCGACCCCAAGGTCAAGGCCATCTGGGAGCTGCACCTGAACATGGAGCTGGAGCACCTGCACGCCGCCTGCGACCTGATGCGCCGCCACGACGGCCGCGACCCCGCCTCCGTGCTGGCCCCCGAGCTGCCCAACGTGCTCACCTTCGAGCCCAACAAGGGGTATCTGCGTGAACTGCTCGACACGCAGATGGACCTGACCACGCTCGGTGCCGGCTACGTGCGCGAGGCGCACGAGCGGTTCGAGAAGATGCAGGAGCAGATCCACGGCGGCGAGGCACCGCCGAGCGACCGGGTGATGACCCAGCACGACGAGATGTTCGGCCGTGAGTACCGCGTCCAGTCCGAGGGCGAGCACCCCGACCCCACCCAGCGCGAGAAGTAGGGAGGCCGAGATGTCCGAGCTGAGGACCCCGCACGCCGGGGACGACATGGCCGAGGACGACGACGTCGTCGCCCTGCTGATGCGCCAGCACGGTGACATCCGCAACCTCTTCGACGAGGTCGAGGCCACCAAGGGCGAGGAACGCCGCGACGCCTTCCACCGTCTCGTGCGGTTGCTGGCCGTCCATGAAACAGCCGAGGAAGAGGTCGTCCACCCCTTCGCCCGGAAAGGGTTCCCCGGCGGCGAACAGGTCGTGAAGGACCGCCTCGCCGAGGAGAAGGCGGCCAAGGAGACCCTGGCCACCCTCGACGAGCTGGACACCGACGACCCGAAGTTCATGCCCCAGCTGCTCAAGCTGCGCAAGGACGTCCAGGCACACGCGCGGGCCGAGGAACGCTACGAGTTCACCCACATCCGCCGCAGCACCGACGCCACCGGCCTCGCCGCGATGGCCAAGGCGATCAAGGCCGCCGAGGCCATGGCTCCCACCCGGCCCCACCCGGGCGTCGAGTCCGGGGGGAAGAACATGGCCCTCGGTCCGGTCGCCGCCCTCATGGACCGCACCAAGGACACCGTCCGCAAAGCCATGGGCAAGTAGAGCCGGAGCGGCCCCGCCCGGGGCCGGGCTCATGGCCCGGCCCCGGGACGCGCGGTCCGCAGACGGCACACCGTCAAGGGAAATCCGTATGAAGATCGACGAGTCGCTGGTGAGGAAGCTCCTGGACGCTGCCACGGACGACGCCGTCCTGGTGCTCCTGGAGGGCCGTGCTCAGGTAGTCGTGCAGGCTGACCTCGACAGTGAGCAGTACCGGGGAGCGGCCGTGCTGATGTCCCGCGCAGAGCTCGTGGAAAGGCTCGGCACATCTTCGCCCGCCGAGGAGGAGGTCGCCCGCCTGGCTGCCTCACTTCAGGACGCCGTCGACAAACTCGGCGCCTGACACCGACCCGCACCGACCCGCACCGACCCGCACCGACCCAGCCTGCCCGGACTGCCGTGCCGGCAGATCGGGCGCACTCGGAACGCGCCCAGCACACCCGAGACCGGGGAACCCAGTGGACGCGTGAGAACTGCGGAGGACCGTTTCCCCAGGACAGGAGCCCTGCGATCACCGCTCCCGCAGGTCACAGCCCCGCCCAGGGAGACCCCTGAAGCGGGTGTCGCAGGTTCGAATCCCGCCGGGGGCACAACTCAGCAGTCCGCCGACTTGATGCCCCGCCCCAGGCGCTTCACTCGGCCGAACGTCAGCCGCGCAGGTCGAGCATGGCGGCCATGGCCGCCACGACTGACGGGGCGACCCGGTAGTAGACCCAGGTCCCGCGTCGCTCCGAGGTCAGCAGGCCGGCCTCGCGCAGCTTCTTCAGGTGGTGGGACACGGTCGGCTGGGAGACGCCGACGTCCTGGATGTCGCACACGCACGCCTCGCCCCCGGGATGCGAGGCCACCCTGGAGAACAGCCGAAGCCGGACCGGGTCGGACAGCGCCTTGAACATCACGGCCATCCGCTCCGCGTCGTCCTGCGACAGCTCTCCCGCAGTGATCGGCGGGCAGCACGGCACCGCCGTTCCGGGGTCCAGAACCGGCAGCTCCCCTACCTCTGACTTCGACATGCGTCTATGTTGACACTCATCAATGCGAGTGGCAAGCTTCGAATATAGACAGAGATCGAAACAGCGACCGGGTGCGGTCGCCCATCCCGGAGGACATCACCGCCATGACCACCACTGCAGACCTTCCGGTCGTCGTCATCGGCACCGGCCCCGCCGGGCTGGCAGCCGCCGCGCACCTCGTCGAGCGAGGCATCGAACCGCTGGTCCTGGAAGCCGGACCCAGCGCGGCCACCGCGGTGCGCGACTGGTCGCACGTACGGCTCTTCTCCACCTGGAGCGAGCTGACCGACCCCGCCGCCGAGAAGCTCCTGGCACCGGCCGGCTGGACCAAGCCCGCCGCGGACACCTACCCCACAGGCGGAGACTGGGCCGAGCAGTACCTCCAGCCGCTCGCCGATGCCCTCGGGGACAAGGTCCGCTACGGCGCCACCGTCACCGGCGTCTCCCGCCTCGGCCGCGACCGGATCGTCGACGCCGACCGGGAGCAGCAGCCCTTCACCATCCGCATCGAGCTCGCCGACGGCGCCGAGGAACGAATCCTGGGCCGTGCCGTGATCGACGCGTCCGGTACCTGGTCCACCCCCGGCCCGATCGGCGCCGACGGACTCCCCGCCCTGGGCGAACACGCCACCTCCGCCCACATCTCCTACCGCATCCCCGACCTCAAGGACCCCGCGGTCCGGGCCCGGTACGCGGGAAGGCGCACCGCCGTCATCGGTTCCGGGGCCTCCGCGTTCACCGCGCTGGCCACCCTCGCCGAACTCGCAAAGAACGAACCGGGTACGCACTCCGTGTGGATCCTGCGCCGTGGCATCAGCGGCTCCACCTTCGGCGGCGGAAGCGCCGACCAGCTCCCCGCCCGCGGCGCCCTGGGCCTGGCCGCCAAGGCCGCCGTCGACGACGGGCACGCCGACGCCGTCACCGGCTTCCGTACCGAAGTCATCGAGCCCGCCGACGGCGACCGTCTGACCCTCGTCGGTGAGGACGGCCGGCGCCTCGACCCCGTGGACGAGATCATCGTCCTGACCGGACTGCGCCCCGACCTGTCCTTCCTGTCCGAACTCCGCCTCGCCCTGGACGAACGCCTCCAGGCACCGGTGGAGCTCGCCCCGCTCATCGACCCCAACCAGCACTCGTGCGGGACGGTCTACCCGCACGGCCACCGCGAGCTGTCCCACCCGGAGCAAGGCGTCTACCTGGTCGGCATGAAGTCCTACGGCCGTGCCCCCACCTTCCTCGCGATGACCGGTTACGAGCAGGTCCGCTCCGTCACCGCCGCCATCGCCGGCGACACCGAGTCCGCCGACCGCGTCGAACTCACCCTCCCCGAAACCGGAGTCTGCGGCGGCGCCGGACTCTTCGACGACCCCACCGCCGGCCAGGCCGACGAGGGCGGCTGCTGCGCTCCGGCAGCCGCCCTCGTACAGATCGGCACCGGCATCTCCGTGCCGGTCGCAGCCGCCGAGGAGACGCCGTCCGGTGGGTGCTGCGGGTCCTGAACCACAGTGCGCCGGCCACCCCTGGCCGGGGCGCTTCCGCTCCACGTCAGGAGGAACGTCGTGTCACGCGTACAACTCGCCTTGCGCGTCCCCGACCTCCACGCATCGATCGCCTTCTACAGCAAGCTCTTCGGCACCGAGCCGGCCAAACTCCGCGACGGGTACGCCAACTTCGCCATCGCCGATCCACCGCTCAAGCTTGTCCTCATCCAAGGCACAGCGGACACGGACACGCGGATGGACCACCTCGGCGTCGAAGTCGCCACCACCGAAGAAGTCCACTCCGCCACTTCCCGCCTCCAGGACGAAGGCCTGTCGACCGACGTCGAGACCGACACCACCTGCTGTTACGCCCTCCAGGACAAGGTCTGGGTCCACGGCCCCGGCGAGGAGCCGTGGGAGGTCTACGCCGTCAAGGCGGACGCCGACTCGATGGCCAGGCAGAAGAACAACACGAGTCCCGTCACCGAAGCAGGCTCGCCGGCGCCCGTCGAGGCTGGTGGCTGCTGCCCGTGACCAAGCTCGACATCCGCGGGCCGCGACCGGAAGAGGGGACCGGTCGCGGCCCCGCACCGTACTTTCCGCTCTGGGCGCCCGACAGTTCACCAGCTGGGGCATCATCTACCGCGCCTTCCCCGCCCTGAACCCGGCCGTCACCGCCGACACCGGCCGGCCCACCGGCGCGCCGACAGTCGCGTTCCCCACAGCCCGCGGAGAGGCCCAGCGGTAGTCGGCGGACGGCGCTCACCACGCCACCGCCCAGTCGCACTTCCTGCCCGCGCAGGGGCGGAGGCGTCGTCGGAGTCCTCGCTTCACTCGGCGGAGTGGAGTCGGCCGCCCCTGGGGGAGTTTCGGCCTCGCCATGCGCCGGTCCAGTGGTGGTCTGCCGAACGATGAGCGCATGTCACTGAACAGTCTGCGCTCGCTGGCCCGCCGCGTGGTTCCCGCGCTGCTGGTCGCCCAAGCCGCCCTCCTCCCGCTCCAGACCGCCTCTGCCGCCGAGCCCGCGTCACGCCCGTGTCTGTCATCCGCCAGTTGCGGTTCGGTCATCGTCGCCCCCGTCTCCCAGGCGGCCCCGGACCACGGCGACTGCACCAGTCCGGAGCCGGTCGTGTGCCTGATCCGGAGCGAGACTCCTGAGGAGCGTGAGGTCGCCCGCGATCAGCGGATGCGCTACCACGATCTCCTCGAGGACATGGAACGCAAGGAGTGCGCCATGCGCGCCGAAGGGCGCTCGGAGGAGGACATCGCCCGCACCCTGGTCCAGATGCGCAACGACGCCAAGGACACCGTCCGCGCCGGCATGACCCCGGAACAGGTCGCGGAGCTGGAGGCACGCAACCAGAAGAAGTACGGCAACCCGCTCGGCCCGACAGCGGACCAGCTCTACCTGAAGTACGGCTCCTGGGAGAAGGTCACCGACGCCGCCACGCGTTCGAGCGCGGCCGTGGACCACGAACTCGGCCTGGAGTTCCGCCACTGCCCTTGCGCGGTGCTTCAGGCGGCATGACTCGTTCCCACGTGGCCTCATCGGCGTGGTCCGGAGCGCTCCTGCCCGCTGACCGATACCGCCCGGGCCGGCGGCTGAGTACGACGTCCGGTGCGCGGTCCGGGTCGGAGGCGTAGCAGCGGCGCCGGTCCTGCCGCACACCTGGCGGAACGCGACATCCCGTTCGTCCGGTGAACCGGGTCAGCGGCAGGAGGCATTCAGCTGAACCGCCGAGTGGTGCTCGCCCACCAGCCCCGCGTCGCCCCAGCCCCGGCCCCGGTCGACCATCCGCACCGCGAAGGTGCCCCCGCTTGACCGGGTAGCCGTACGTCGACGGCGGTGCTCCGGCTGGTGCACGGTGAAGCCCGTACAGGCCGAGACCGTGTCGTGCGTCGCACGGACCGCCCTCGAAGCCGCCCGCCTCACATCGCACCGGGGACAGACCATGCCCGGCAGCGGACCACCCCAGGGCGGAGCACCCCGCCGGTGGGGACGCCCGGAGGGGGAGTTCCGGCAGTCATCGGCTCAGTTCCTCCGGGCAGGGTGTGCCCGGCTGGAGCTGGTACGGCGCAGCCAGGCGGTAGACCCCGGGGCGGGGTGCGAGGAGCTCGGTCCACTCGTCGCCGTCCCCGTCCTCCTCCACCTTCGTCAGACAGCCGTGGTCGTTGGTGAAGTCCTTGGGAGCGTCCTCGTCCTCCGCCGAACGCTTCTTGGACGCCTCGGTCTCCTGCGGCCGCTCCACGCTCTTGCCCTCGTCGTCCACGACGGCGAGCCACCGGGAGTACGGGATCCGGATCAGGACACGGCCCGCCGACCGCACGCGGATCGTCAGCTTGTCGTCACCGGCCCGCTCCACCGTCGCGGGCGGGTCGGCGAGCGGCACCGGGTCCAGGACCCGGAACAGCTTCCAGTTGCTGTCGCTCCAGACCGCCTTCAGATACGGCTGTCCCTTCTCGACGAGCGCCGCCTCCTGCTCTCCCCCGGAGTCCGGCTTCCCGTTCGGCAGCACCACGTAGTGCACCGCCCAGCGGTCCAGCCACTCGCGGTAGTTCATCGAGTTGAGGGTGTCGTCGTAGAAGAGCGGGTTGCGCTTCATGTCGGCCTGCCGGTTCCAGCCGCGCGCCAGATTCACGTACGGCGCGAGCGCCGAGGCCTCGCGGTGGCTGCTGGCGGGTACGACCTCGACGCGGCCCCGCTCCGCCCCGGCCTTCTGGAGCTGGTTGACCAGCGGCGCCAGCTCGCGGTTCCAGGACGCGGTGGGGGCGGTGCGCACGATGTCGTCGACGCCCTTGAAGCCGATCCAGAAGTTCAGCCCCGCGAACACGATGACCAGCGCGTACCAGCGCCGGGTGCGCGGCGCCGTGTACGGGAGTGCGGCGAGCAGGACGACACCGGCGAACAGCATCGCCATGCGCGACACGTTCGAGCCGATCTGCGAGTCGACCACATAGGTCAGCAGCGTCCCGGCGCCGTAGACCGCGGCGGCCGTCCGCACCGTGTGCCAGTCGCGGGGCACCAGGAAGAAGACGAACACCGAGTACAGGAAGGGCAGCGACAGGGTGCCCAGCGCCATCGGCTGGGTGCCCGAGAACGGGAACAGCCACGCGGACAGGACCACCACCGCGACGGGGGCCAGGCCCAGCGCGTACGCCCCGGGGCGGCGTTTGTTCAGGAAGAGCGCCGCGGCGACCACCCCGAGGAAGAGCCCGGCGACCGGGCTGCCCGCCGTGGCGAGCCCGGCCAGCGGCGCGGCGACGCCGGCCTTCGCCCACCGCTTGTAGCGCCAGCGGTGGGGCCAGCAGAAGACGGCGGCGACGGCACCGAGCGCGAACATCATGCCGAGCCCGAACGTCACCCGGCCGGAGAGGGCGTTGCACAGGTACGCGAAGACCCCGGCGAGCGCGCACGCGACGGGGTTACGGACCGCGGGAACCCGCACCAGGATCAGGGCCGTGAGCGCCGAGGACACCGTGCCGGCGATCATCATCGTCGAACGGACGCCGAGCACCGACATCAGGTAGGGCGAGACCACGCTGTACGAGACCGGGTGCATGCCCCCGTACCAGGCGAGGTTGTACGCCGTTCCGGGGTGTCGGCCGACGAACTCGGCCCAGGCGTCCTGGGCTGCGATGTCGCCGCCGCTGTTCGCGAAGAAGAAGAACCAGAGGAGGTGCGCGGCCGCGGCGACCGCGGTGGTCAGCAGGACGGGGTGGCGCAGGAGCCGACTCCGTATCGAGCTGCCTGTGCCGTCGTCGCCACCGGTGGCCTGGGCCGGAATCCTGACCGGGGTGCTCCCGGCGGAGGGGCCGGTGTCGGCACGTGTCGGCTCAGCGGTGGTCACTGCGACTCTCCCCGTCCTCGCCCGGGCCTGCCGAACCGTCCATGTACTGCACGGGCCTCATCCGTACTCGGAGGGACGCGTCCCGGCGTCCGACCGTTTCCTTCGGGACGCTAGCACGCGGCATTTTCGCCGCGCCGCCCTATCCGGGACACGGGACACGGGGACACGGGGACACCCCCCTGTCCCCGCGCGGGCGGGGACAGGGGGTGTCCGTCAGGTGATGCGGGTGAGCTTGTCGCCGAAGCCCGGTTCCGTCATCTCGCTCTGCAGGGCGACCGGCGCGGAGACCTTGCCCGTCCCCGTACCGACCGTCACCTCGCCGACGACGGTGCCCGCCTCCGCCGTGTGTGCGGGCACCTTGCCGCCGTCGGTCAGCTTGAGATCCACCTCGAGCCCGCCCCAGCCGACGGCCTTGAGGTCCTTGGTCGCTACCACGGGTGTCTGCCCGCCGAAGCCGTTGTCGACGTAACCGACGACCTGGCCCTTCTTGACGACGGTGGCGGAGTCGACGCCCTCCTGGGCGGTCTGGATCAGCGCCAGACTGCTCTGCAGGGCACGCTGCAGCTTGGCGTCCAGCGTCCCGTCGACGTCGGCACCCATCACCGCGCCGATGATCCTGCGTGTCTTGCCGTCGATGACCGTGTCGGCCGTCCAGATGAGGTTGCCGCCTGCGGGGGTCGACGAGCCGGTCTTGATACCGCTGACACCGGGCTCCAGCAGGATGTTGTTGTTGTTGTAGATCATCTTGTCGATGCCCGGGATCTCGGCCTGCGGCATGTTCACGATCTCGCGGAAGACGTCGTTCTGCATGACCGCCTTGGCCAGCTTGAGCTGGTCGGCCGGGGTGGACCGGGTGGTGGCCTCGAGACCGCTGGGGTCCGTGTACACCGAGTTCGTCATCCCGAGGTCCTCGGCCGCCGCGTTCATCTTGTCGACGAACGCCTTCTCGGTGTCGGCGTCCCAGCGGGCCAGCAGCCGCGCC
The DNA here is from genome assembly GCF_040686735.1 of Streptomyces sp. NPDC079167. Classification (NCBI taxonomy): domain Bacteria; kingdom Bacillati; phylum Actinomycetota; class Actinomycetes; order Kitasatosporales; family Streptomycetaceae; genus Streptomyces; species Streptomyces sp. NPDC079167. The sequence goes on from NZ_JBFBLO010000010.1 coordinate 250,467, forward strand.
ACGTTGTTGCCGGAGGGGATCATCAGGAGCTGGAGCATCTGACGCTCCGTGTACTTCTGGCCCTCCTTGATGGGCGCCGTCGACTCGTCCGGCCGGTTCGCCTCCTCACCGGCCTTGGCGTCGACCACGATCTGGTCGCCCGCCTCCTTGCCGGTGATCGGGTGACCCTGAAGGATCACGTACGCCGTCATGATCTTCGCGACGCTCGCGATCGGCGCGGACTTCTCCTTGCCGTACGTGCCGATGGTGCCGACGCCCTCGACCTCGACTGCACCCTGCCCCTCCTCCGGCCACGGCATGTCCAGCTTCCCGCCGGCGAAGGTGTACGTGGGGTTCGCGGACAGGGTCAGCGTGGGGTCGGGCAGCGGACGCACGGCCTGCGCGATCGCAAAGATGATCAGGACGAGCAGGAGGAGCGGCGTCCAGATCTTCACCCGCCTGACCGCGGTGCGGACCGGGGTCTCCGGGGGCGGCGGGGTGTTCGTCAGTTCGGCGAGCAGGTCGAGCGGCGGCCTGGGCGGCATGGGCTGCTGCCTGGTCCGCTCGGCCTCGGGGATACCCGCCCCGGGGCTCGCGGGGGTGCCGGGTGCGGCCGTGACGTCCGGGGTGACCGTGGGACCGACCACGGGTGCGGGGCGTACGTCGTCCGAGCGCAGCGGCACGAACGTGCTGGTCCGCTCGGCGGGAACCTCCGGGGTCCCGGGGGCTCCGGACGGCTTGGCGGCCCAGGAGGCCGGCTTCCGTGCGGCGGCCTTCTCCTTGGGCGGGAGCTTGAGCGCGGTCGTCGGGTGGTCGATCTGATCGGCCCGCGGCGCCTTGAAGACGGCCGTCGGATGATCGATTCCTCGCCCGTCGCGCGCGGCGTCCGCCTCCTCCGCCGGGGACGCCTCCTCGCGGGTCCTGGGGACCCGCGGGGTGTCGCCGGAGGCGCGGGTGGCCGGTGCGTCGTCCTCGGCATCGGCGGGCCCGGCGGATTCAGCGGGCTCAGCGGTCTCGGCTGACTCCGCGGTGCCGTCGGATGCCACGGCCTCTGCCGGCTCGGCCTCTGCCTCTGCCTCTGCGGGCTTCTCGGGCTCTTCGGCGTCGTCGGACGCCTCGGTGTCCTTGCCGGCCGGGGTCACGTCGGCGTCCGCCGGGGGCACATCGCCGGAGGTCTCCGTCTTGTCGCCGGTGCCGGCCGGGCCGTCGCCGCTGCTGTCGGACACCTTCGACACCTTGTCGTCGCCCTCGGACGGCTTGTCCACGCCCTCGCCCGCACCGCTCGGACCTGCGGCTTCCTCGTCGGGTCCGGTCGCCACCCATGCCGCGACGACGGCACGCAGCCGGGCGTCGGCGGGCGGCGCTCCGGCCCCGGAACCGGCCTCCGAACCGGTCTCGGACTCGGCGTCCGAAGCGGAGCCGCCGACGTCCGAAGCGGAGTCGTCGGCGTCCGAAGCGGAGTCGTCGGCGTCGGTCCTCGACGCCGCTTCCGGCGCGGACCGAGCCTCCGGAGCAGGCTCGGCGACCTCCTCGCGCTCCCGCTCGGAGCCCGAGTCCGCCGCGCCGTCGGAACGGCTGGACCCGGACTCGGCCCCGGCACCACCCTCGGCCTCGGTTTCCGGTCGCGCCTCCTCCGAGGAAGCCGAAGATGCCGACGAGGACACCACAGGCGCCGCCGCGGCCTCTCCGGCCGCGTCCTCCGCCTTCTCCGCCTCCCCGGCCGCCTCACGGGTCATGGAGGCCGTCTCAGGGCCCTCTGCGCCCCCCGAGGCGCCGGAGGCGCCCCCAGGGACGCCGGAGGCGCCTGCCGAGGCGTCAGCATCCGGAGAGTGCGGCAGGCGGAAGACAGCCGTCTCGCTGTCCTTCGCGGTGCCTGTCGCCCCGTCCGTCGTGCTCCCGGCCGCCGCGGCGGCCGGTTCACGGAACACGGCGAGACGCGGATCGCGTTCCTCAGCCGTCCCCGAAGTCGTCCCCGACGACTTCCGCTGCTCCGACATGTCGGGGGACTCGCCCGCCACCGATACCTCCTTGATGAGCCGCGGGGACATGCCCGCACTGTCCGAACCATCTACCAGTGTCCTGTGTGAACCTTTGACCGAGCCGCTAGACGAGAACGACATACCTAACGGTTCCCTCACAAAGCACCCAGGCACCCTCGACAGACCAATGTGAGAGGGGTCACCCTGTCATTCATCCACGCGGGGAGGCATGGATGGGCAGGAGCCGCAGAACAATTCCGGAGGAGCTTCTGCTGCTCGCTCTGGACCCGACCACGGGTACCACAGCGCAGCCGCAGTCGCTCGACCTCGGCCTGGCCGGGGCACAGCTAGTGGAGCTGGCTCTGGCAGGACGGATAGCCCCTGACGGGGATCGTATCGCCGTGGTGATGCCACGGCCGACAGGAGATCCGACTCTGGACTCCGCACTGGAACTGCTGCGCCGTCGTGGCAGTCCGGTCCGGGCAGTCCACTGGATCGGCGGACCCCGGCTGGGACTTCGCCAGATCTACCTCGCTCATCTGGAGCGGTGCGGCATGGTTCACGCCGTGGCGGGCCAGATGTGCGGAGTGCTGCCGACGACTCGCTACCAGGCGACGGACACGGCAATCAGCCGGGACATCAGAGCCCGGCTGGACAACGCGATCCGCACCGGCGTACCGCCGGACCCGCGGACCGCGGCGCTCGCCGCACTGGCCCACGCGGTCGGACTCGGCAAGCACCTGTACCCCGGGAACGAGGGGCGCTCGTCGCGCTCCCGGCTCCGGGACCTGATCAGACACGACCCGATGGGCGGTCTCGTGGCGCATGCCGTGATGGACGTCCAGAACGGCGTGGCCGTCCAGCCACGCCGTAACCAGCAGACGGCCGGCGTGCCGTTGCAGCCGCAAGCACAAGCGCGTCGCGGCAGCATGGCGCACACCTCCGTCCACTGACAGCACGACCGCGCGGACACTTGGCGCGGAGTACCGAATACCGCCATACCGCCGCACCGACGTCCCCATGACCCGGTTCGGGAGCCGCACCAGGCGCGGGGCAGCCGGATCCACCGGCTGCCCCGCGCTCTTGCGCGCGCTGATCGCGTGTGGCCATTTCCCAGCGCGGCCGGTCCCCCGGGTGGCAATCTGCTGAGCAAGCAGATACGCACAGCTACAACAGCTGCATAGCCGGAGGTGCCGTTCCCGTGCCGACCAACGTCAATCCCACTGTCAGGCGACGCCGGCTGGGCCAGGAACTGCGCCGCCTCCGCGAGATCAAGGGCATGACGGCCGAGGAGGTGGCGGAGCGGCTGCTGGTCTCGCAGTCGAAGATCAGCCGGCTGGAGAACGGCCGCCGCTCGATCAGCCAGCGCGACGTACGTGATCTCTGCGGGGTCTACGAGGTCGAGGACCACCGCATCGTCGACTCGCTGATGCAGATGGCCAAGGACTCCCGCCAGCAGGGCTGGTGGCACGCCTTCGGTGACATCCCGTACAGCGTGTACATCGGACTGGAGACCGACGCCGAGTCCCTCCGGGTGTACGAACCCCAGGTGGTCCCGGGGCTGTTGCAGACCCGGGGGTACGCGGAGGCCCTCATCAACGGCGCCCTGCCCGAGACCCCGCCGTCCGACATCGAGAAGCGGGTGAACGTCCGGGCCCGCCGTCAGGACCGCGTCAACGCCCCCGAACACCCCCTGCGCCTGTGGGCCGTCATCGACGAGTCCGCCCTCCGCCGGCTCGTCGGCGGCAAGCAGGTCATGATCCAGCAGTTGGAGCACCTCATCGAGCAGTCCCAGCTGCCCCATGTGACCGTGCAGGTGCTTCCCTTCGACATGGGGGCGCACCCCGGCATCAACGGGCAGTACGCCATCCTGGAGTTCCCCGACGCGGCGGACTCCAGCGTCGTGTACATCGAGGGGGTCACCAGCGACCTGTACCTGGAGAAGGCGAACGACGTGCAGCGCTACAGCGTCATGTACGAGCACCTGAGGGCGCAGGCGCTGAACGTGGACCAGACCCGCCAGTTCATCGGCGACATCGCCAAGAGCTACACCCGCTGAGCGCCGTTCCGGCCTGCCGAACACGCCTGCCCGACAGGCCCGTTTGCACCGGAAATGCTGCGATGTAAGTGAGGTGGGGGCGGGACGATACACCGCCACCACCTCACAGCGGAAGAGCCCTATGGAATATGCCATCCGGTCGAGTGAACGGCCCCACCACCACGCGATGTTGGCGAGTAGCGTCGATCACGCCAACAGGAACGAAGTTGGTGCCACTCACATCAACTCTCTGAACCGGAGTGAACATGGCCATTCTTCAGGGTGCTACGGACAACTGGACGAAGTCGACGTACTCGGGCGGCAACGGCGCGTGCGTCGAAGTGAAGTCGCCCGTCACGCAGGCCATCGCCGTGCGCGACTCGAAGGCGCCCGAAGGCCCCTCGCTCTCCTTCGTGTCCGGAGCGTGGAACACCTTCGTGCGCGACGTCGCGTCGGGTTCGATCAACGCCTGACCGGTACGCCGGTCCTCACGCGCCGCACCATGGCCGGTCACGGAACACGACCGCCAGGAGCCCTCTCGACTGGCCCGCCGTCCTGGCCGAGGGGGCTCGACCCGCCATCGGAACCGGCGCCGTCGATGGACGTACCGCACACATCGTTACCTCAGCATTCGGCACCGACAGCACACCGCGTGCCATCGGTGCGCAAGCGTCACGTACAGCTTTCCCCCTTCTCCGGCCGCACGGGACCCGCATCCCGTGCGGTCGTTCTGCGTTCTCGGGCGTTCCTGCCTTGCGTCGATCTCTGCACAGCCTGACGAAGTGCCCGCTTATCGTGTGGCCGCGGTCACGTTCACGACAACGCTTCGATAGGTCAAGAACAAGTAAAATCGTTCGCCTTGCTGATCCGCGTTCACATCCCTGATCGAGAAACCTTGACCGAGGACCCGGACAGGCGGTTCAATCCCCGAAGTCCCCGTTCCCGCACGGGGCCCCGCTGAACGGCCGTACTGACGAAGTGCGTTCCCGTTCACAAGGCGGACCCCTGGAGGGGGCACATGAACAGTCTCGACTGGGCCGTGCTCATCGGCTACTTCGGTGTGATGGTCGCGATCGGACTCTGGTCGCACAAGCGCGTGGACAATGTCAGCGACTTCTTCACCGCCGGCGGCAAGATGCCGTGGTGGCTGTCGGGCATCTCGCACCACATGTCCGGTTACAGCGCGGTGATGTTCACCGGTTACGCGGGTATCGCGTACCAGTACGGGGTCACGTCCTTCGTGACCTGGTCGCTGCCGATCGCGATCGGTATCGGCATCGGCGCCAAGCTCTTCGCGCCCCGGCTCAACCGGCTGCGTTCGCGGCTGCACGTGGCCTCGCCGCTCGAATATCTCAAGGACCGCTACAACGTCCCGACCCAGCAGGCCCTGGCCTGGTCCGGCCTGCTGCTGAAGATCGTGGACGTCGGTGCCAAGTGGGCCGCCATCGCCACCCTGCTCTCCGTCTTCACCGGTATCACCCTCACCCAGGGCATCTTCATCACCGGCATCATCACGGCCGTCTACTGCACGGTCGGCGGGCTGTGGGCCGACGCGCTCACCGAGCTCGGGCAGTTCATCATCCAGCTCTTCGCCGGTGTGGCCATGCTGGTGATCGTCATGAGCAAGCTCGGCGGCTTCAGTTCGCTGTGGACGGTCTGGGACAAGCTGCCCGAGGGTCACACGGAGCCGACGGCCGGCCCGTACACGGTGACCTTCCTGCTGGCGTATCTCTTCATCAAGACCTTCGAGTACAACGGCGGCATGTGGAACCAGGCCCAGCGCTACATGGCCACGGACTCCGCACGCTCCGCGACCCGTTCGGCCTACCTGTCCGCCGTCCTGTGGCTGGTCTGGCCGGTCGTGCTCTTCTTCCCGATGTGGGTGGCACCGCTGCTCGTCGAGGCCAAGAAGCCGGACGCCTCGGACAGTTACGCCCTGATGACCGAGCAACTGCTGCCTCACGGGCTCCTGGGTCTGGTCGTCGTCGGGTTCTTCTCGCACACGATGGCCATGTGCTCCTCCGACGCCAACGCCATCTCGGCGGTCTTCACCCGTGACATCGCGCCGGTCTTCTCCAAGGCGGCCCGCACCTGGAGCAACCGCAGCGGCCTCATGGCCGCGCGGCTGTCCACACTCGCCTTCCTCGGCCTGTCCATGGCGCTGGCGACGCAGATCAACTCGCCGACGTTCAAGGACATCATCTCGGTCGTCATCAAGTGGGTGGCAGGGCTGATGGGCCCGATCGCCATCCCGTTCATGCTGGGCATGCTGCGCAGGTTCCGCCGGTCCGGCCCGACGGCGGCGCTCACCAGCTGGGCGGCCGGGCTGCTCGCCTTCTTCTTCACCAACTACAACCTCGACGGTTCGGTGAAGACGGACGTCGCCCTGCAGTACCAGGTGGCCCTGCCACTGGCGATATCCCTCGTGCTCTACATCGTCATCGGGTTCGTCAAGCCCGAGGACACCCCGGAGCGCGACGCCCTCATCGAGACGATCAACACGGAGGGCGGTGGCCCCCGCTCCACCGCCGCCGCGGCGGCCGTACCGGCGCAGAAGCCCGGCCCGGAGAGCACGGGGGTCCCGGAGGGCGTGAAGGACTGACCACCCCTCAGACGAGGGGCACCTGAACGGTGGGCGGGCGCGGCGGCGCCCGCCCACTTCTGTCCTCCCGGAGGACCCTGGAGCCTGCGCTCAGTCCCGCGGGTAACGGGCCAGCCAGCCCGGGGCGACCGCGGCCGGGCTGTGCAGGGCGGGCCCCTGGGTCATCTCCATCGCGAAGTCGTCGGAGAGCTGGAGGAGCGTCGAGCGCCCCTCCAGCTCCGCCAGCCAGGCCGGCGGCAGCGCGGTCTCCCCGTGCAGCGCCCCGAGGAGGGCCCCGCAGACCGCCCCGGTGGCCGCGGACGGCCCGGAGTGGTTCACGGCGAGGCGCAAGCCATGGCGTACGTCCTCGCCCACCAGTGCGCAGTACAGCGCCACAGCGAGGACCTCCTCCGCGGAGTCGGTGTCTCCCAGCGCCTCGATGAGGGCCGGCCCTGGTATCCCCTGGCGTACGGAGCCGAGGGCCTGCCGGAGCGCCTCGGTCACCTGCTCGTTGCCCGGGCGCTCGGCGAGCAGGGCGAGCGCGTGCTGGACCGAGCCGTCCAGGGTCTCGCCCCGGGCCAGCCCGTGCACGATGACGGCGAGGGCTCCGGCGGCGAGCTGCGCGGTGGCGTGGCCGTGGGTGTGGGCGGCGCACTCGACGGCCAGTTGGAGGACGAGCTGGGGATCCCACCCGACGAGCAGCCCGAAGGGCGCTGAGCGGGTCAGCGCGGCCGAGTCCCGTGCCGCGGGGTTCTTGGGGACGGCGAGGGTGCCCATCGTGGCGTCACCGAAGCCGACGAGGCACTCCCGGGTCGGGGCCCGGCGGGTGTACAGCCACTCCTCCATGGCCAGCCAGCCGTTGTCCTTGCGGCGTTCGTCGGGCCCCCAGGCGCTCTGGGTGGCCGCCCAGCGCAGATGGGCGCGGTGCACGTCGGTCGGCGGATGCCAGGCGCCGGTGTCGCGGCGGACCTGGGCGCGTATGAGTCCGTCGACGGTGAAGAGGGTGAGCTGGGTGACCGCGGTAACGGCGCCGCGTCTGCCGTGCGCGGGGACGAAGTCGGCCACCCCGTCCACACCGTGTGCGGCGCGTATCGCCTCCAGGGTGAGCCCCGAGACACCCGCCCCGAGCGCGTCCCCGATGGCCCCGCCGAGCAGGGATCCCCGCACCCGGCCGCGGAAGTCCTGCTGCTGGGCACGGCCCCAGACAGCTGTGGTCCCTGTGCTCACCGTGCCCCTTCCGTCCGCCCTGCCGCCTGCGACTGCGCAAGCACTGTAATCGAACGGGAAGGAGCGGTTCAGGGGCGGAACGGAATGTACGGACTGGTACGCGAGAGCTCTTCCGCGCGGCATTCCTCATGGTTTCCGGCCCCTGTCCCGGGGCCCGGGAGAGCTGTCGCCCGCGGCCGGGACGGCTGCCCGGCCGCGGGTGGCGGGGTCAGCCGAACATGCCGGGCCGGTAGTCGCCCGCGGGCTGCTGCACGAGGACGTTCAGCCGGTTGTACGCGTTGATGACGGCGATCAGGGCGACCAGGGCGAGGAGCTGCTCCTCGTCGTAGTACTCGGCGGCGTTCGCCCACACGTCGTCCGGCACACCGCCGGCCGCGTCGGCGATGCGGGTCCCCTGCTCCGCCAGCTCCAGGGCGGCACGCTCGGCGTCGGTGAAGACGGTGGCCTCGCGCCACACCGCGATCAGGTTGAGCCGGAGCGCCGTCTCACCCGCCTCGGTGGCGTCCTTGGTGTGCATGTCGGTGCAGAAGCCGCACCCGTTGATCTGGCTGGCCCGGATCTTGACCAGTTCCTGGGTCGTGGCGGGCAGCCCCAGGTCCGTGACCACCTTCCCGGCCGAGTTGAGGTGCTTCAGGAAGGTGGCGGCGGCCTTGTTGCCGAAGACGTCGATACGAGCGTTCATCGTGAGCTCCTGAGGTGTGGCCGGTGCTTGCTTACACTCCCTCGACGGATCGGCCCCGCGGAACGTGACACGGCTACGTGTGACCTGGGTCTCACGCGGACGTCACCCCCGGCGCTCCCTGCACTCCGCGACCCGCAGAACGTCCCGCAGCGACTCCGTGGTCCGCACCAGCGCGAACCGCACGGCCCGCTCCCCCGCCGCCCGGTCCGCGAGCACGGATTCGGCCCCGCCGAGCACGTCCCGCCCGCAGGCGATCAGCTCGGCCTCCACCTCGTCGGCGAGCCGGGACAGCCTGCTGTCCGGGTCGTCCGTGCACAGATAGCAGGGCCTGCCCTCGGGAGAGTTCCAGGGCAGCAGACGAAGAGGGGAATCGGCCATGTTCGCGCCTCGCAGGTGTGAGTGTCTTCGATCGGGTGATGCTCACCGTTGGTACACCGATGGTCACCCTCCGCCCGTAGCCTCGTAAGAGGTGCCTGATTGCCGGTGCACAGGACAACGGGAGGACCGCGATGACCCAGGCGTCGGCCGAGGTGGACGAGGAGTCGGGGCGCGCCGCGCTGGGCCGGGCCCTGCGGTATCTCAGGGAGCGGTCGGGGAAGTCGCTCGGCCAGCTCGCGGCGGAGACCCGGTACGACAAGAGCTATCTGTACCGCCTGGAGACGGGCCAGCGGCTGTCCAAACTGGCGGTGATGGAGGACCTGGACCGGCACTACGAGACCGGCGGCCTGCTGGTGCAGCTGTGGAAGGTCGCCCGCCGGGAGGTCTTCAAGGACCGGTACAAGGAGTTCATGCGGCTGGAGCCGACGGCGCGGATCATGCACGTGTTCACACTCGGAGTACCGGGCCTTCTCCAAACGGAAGAAGTAGCGCGCGAGTCGTTGTCCGGTGCCCAGGAAGTCCCGGAAGACACCGAGCTGGTGGAGGAGCAGGTGGTGGCACGCATGGGCCGGCAGCAGCTGCTGCACCGCAAGCCCGCCCCGTCGGTCCGGATCATCATCGACGAGTACGCGCTGCGCCGCCCCGTCGCGGACGCCAAGATGTGGGACGAACAGCTGACGCATCTGATCGACGCAGCGGAACTTCCGTCGGTGGTCCTCCAGGTGCTCCCCTTCTCAGTGGGTTCGCATCACCTCATGGACGGCTCCCTGACCCTGCTCTGGCAGGAAGACGGAACCTCGATTGCCTACACGGAGGGCAACGGGTGTGCCGAGCTCATCGAAGAACCGGCGGCAGTGACGCGTTACCGGCTGTCCTACGATCGGCTACGGGACCGGGCGCTGCCCCCGCCGGAGTCCATCGGGTTCATCAGGGGCGTCCTGGAGGAGCACAGATCATGAGCCGTATCCCCGACCTCGGAACCGTGGTGTGGCGCAAGTCCAGCTACAGCGACGGCGGAGCGAACAACTGCCTCGAAGTAGCCGACGGCTTCCCCGACCTGGTGCCCGTCCGAGACAGCAAGGCCCCCACCGGCCCCGCCCTCACCATCACCGCGCCCGCCTGGACCGCGTTCGTCGCCTACGCGGCTCATCCCACGGCGTCCAGCGTCGGATAGTCCGTGTAACCCGTCGCCCCGCCCACGTACATCAGGTACGCGTCCCGGACCTGGTTCACCGGCGCCCCCGTGCGCATCCGGCGGATCAGGTCCGGGTTGGCGAGGAAGGGGCGGCCCAGCGCGATCACGTCCGCTCCGGCAGCCAGCAGCCGCTCGGCGTGGGCGATGCCGCCGTCCTCCGGGATGCGGTCCTTCGGCAGGACGGGGTTGGCCATCAGCATGCCCTGCCAGTCCTTACGGATCCGCTGGAAGACGGGGTCCTCCGGATCGGCGTATCCCACGTGCAGATAGGCGAGGCCCGCCCCCGCCAGGGCCGCGAGGAGCGCCGGGTAGATCTCCTCGGTGTCGCCCTCCACCATCCCGTTGACCGTGCTCCACGGCGATACGCGCAGACCGACCCGCTCGGGACCGATCGCCGCCGCCACGGCCTCCACCACCTCCACGACGAAGCGGACGCGGTGGTCCACGGACCCGCCGTAGGCATCGGTGCGACGGTTGGTCCCCTGGCCCAGGAACTGGTGGAGCAGGTGGCCGTTGGCACTGTGCACCTCGACGCCTTCGAAGCCCGCCTCGATGGCGTTGCGGGCCGCCGAGGCGAAGTCGGCGACGGTGGAGGCGATGTCCTCGGTGGTCATCTCGCGGGGCACGACCGAGGGCACGCGCCCGGCCGGGGTGTGGATCGTCTCCGGCAGCGCGATCGGCGAGGGGGCGACCGGCGTCAGTCCGCTGGTGTCGGGATGGCCGGCGCGCCCGCCGTGCTGGATCTGGAGGAACATCCGCCCGCCCTCCGCACGGACCGCGACGGTGACCCGCCGCCACCCGGCGACGTGGGCCGGGCTGTGGATCGCGGTGATGTTCGGGTACGTCTGCCCCACGGCGTTCGGCGTGGACGCCTCCGCGATGATCAGCCCCGCCGAGGCGCGCTGCGCGTAGTACGTCGCCATGAGCGGGGTCGGGACGCCGTCCGCGGTGGCGCGGTTCCGGGTCAGCGGAGCCATCACGAGGCGGTGGGGAAGGGTGAGGGGACCGAGTTCGACGGTCTCGAAGAGCTTCGCGGGAGAAGTGGCTGCGTTCGTCATGCCGGAACGGTAAGAATTGACACCGGTGTCAGGTTCAAGTCCCGGAGGCGAGAAAACGATGCGGATCGGCGAGCTGGCCACACGTACGGGCGTGAGCGAGCGCTCCCTGCGCTACTACGAGACCCAGAACCTCCTGACGGCCGACCGCACCCCCGGAGGCCACCGCGACTACGCCGAGAGCGCGGTGGACCGCGTGATCCGCATCCAGGAGTTCTACGCCGCCGGGCTGTGCAGCTCGAAGATCGCCGAGCTGCTGCCCTGCGTACGGGACGCGGACGGCGGCCCGTCCGAGATCGCCACCCCGCGCCTGGTCAGCGACCTCTCCGTGGAGCGCGAACGCATCGACCGGAAGATCGACGAGCTGCGGCGCTCCCGGGAGGTGCTGGACGACGTGATCGCCACGGCGGCGGGCGGGACCCCGAGCGAACGCTGAGCTAAGCGCTCCTCCCGTCCCCCGGCGTCATCATCGGCTCGTCGGAAGGACGGACCGGGTCGCGAGTCCGCCGAAAAAGGGGACACAGGGTGTCGGGTATGACGCCGAGCATGGTTTCACCGGTCGTCGGCGACGACATTCATGGACCGGGGAGTACAGCAGGCCAGGACTCGAGGAGATTCATGCCCGACACTTCCACACCCGCACTCCACGGAAAGACCGCCCTGGTCGCAGGCGCCACCCGGGGCGCCGGGCGCGGTATCGCCGTTCAGCTCGGCGCGGCGGGTGCGACCGTGTACGTCACCGGGCGCACGACCCGGGAGCAGCGATCGGAGTACGACCGGCCCGAGACGATCGAGGAGACCGCGGAGCTCGTCACCGCCGCGGGCGGTACGGGCATCGCGGTTCCGACCGACCACCTGGTGCCCGAGCAGGTCCGTGCGCTGGCCGGGCGCATCGATGCCGAGCAGGGGCGGCTCGACGTACTCGTCAACGACGTCTGGGGCGGCGAGCGGCTGTTCGCCTTCGACAAGCCGGTGTGGGAACACGACCTCGACGACGGACTGCGGCTGCTCAGGCTGGGTGTGGAGACGCATGCGATCACCAGCCACTTCCTGCTGCCCCTGCTGGTGCGGCGGCCGGGCGGGCTCGTGGTCGAGATGACCGACGGAACAGCCGCGTACAACGCGGCGAACTACCGAAACTCCTACTTCTACGACCTGGTCAAGAACAGCGTGCTCCGCATGGCGTTCGTCCTCGCCCACGAGCTGGAGCCGCACGGCGGGACCGCTGTGGCCCTCACCCCGGGCTGGCTCCGCTCGGAGATGATGCTCGACACCTTCGGCGTGGCGGAGGAGAACTGGCGCGACGCGCTGACCGAGGTGCCGCATTTCTGCATCTCGGAAAGCCCGGCGTACGTGGGCCGCGGGGTCGCCGCTCTGGCCGGGGACACGGACCTGGCCCGCCGGAACGGGCAGTCACTGTCCAGCGGGCAGCTCGCCCAGGAGTACAGCTTCACCGACCTCGACGGTTCCCGCCCCGACTCCTGGCGCTATCTCGTCGAGGTCGCCGACGCCGGGAAGCCGGCCGACGCGTCGGGGTATCGCTGACGGTCAGGCCGGGGGGCGTTGGTCGCTTCTCGGCTGAGGAACCGAGCCGCCTACTCCTCGGCGAAGACGTCCTCGGCCGACCGGGCGGTGGGGGCCCGCAGGAGCCAGCGGTGCAGGGTGTCGAGATCGCCGCAGGTGGTGATCCGCTCACGCGCCTCGTCCGATACGTCGACGCCCGCTTGCGCGAGGAAGAGCAGGATGCCCTGAGCAATGCCTTCCGTCCGGCCCTCGTTCCGGCCCTCGTCCCGGATTTCCTCTGCCATGAAGGACTTGTAGAAAGAGAGGTCCACGGCCACCAGGTTCCTCCACTGTTGTGCGGCCGGGCGGTTGCCCAGGCCTTGCGCGGTGAGTTCGACAAGGGGATCGGCGATGATTTCCGGTACGTCCCGCAGAGCGGTGGACAGCGTTTTCAGTATGGCACCGATGTCCGGATCGGCGGCATGTGTGATCGCCGCAAGCGTGGTGAGTGCCAGATCCTTGCGGGCCTCGGCGACATCGGTGATCACCGGCATGTTGTGCGGGCCCGCGACGAGGGGCCGCAGGGTGAGCGCGGGCCACTGGCGGGGGCCGATGGAGACGGGAGCGGAGGCCCATTCCGCCGTCGCACGGTCCTGGCAGACGACCAGCAGCAGCGGCGGGAGCCGGTATTTCGTGTGGAGATAGGACAGGTAATAGGCCCAGCTCGCCGGCTTGTCCGTGTCCTTCTTTCCTTGGGCCTCGATGGCCAGGAGAAGCGGCTCGTCGTGCTCCGTCTCCAGCCGAAGCAGGGTGTCCACCCGCCGCTCCAGGGGCCGGTTCTCGGTCAGGTCGGTAGGCATCACGGTGACCGAGACGGGTGGGGCGATCGTGATCCCCAGCACTTCCGAGACGCGGGAGAACAGGCCCGGGTGCTCCTGGAAGATGCGGTGCATCGCCTCGTGGGGCGAACTGACCATGCAGGGCTCCTGCGAGTGGCGTGATGCTCGAAGCGCCCCCGAGCACAGGTTGGTTCTTGCCAGGAGCATATGTTCGCACTGCCGCCCAGACCCGCCCCAAAGAGACGTATCACCCATGTGAGTGACGCACTCCGTGCGTCAGTCGCGAGCAGCCGCTTCCGGAGCCCCGTCGTGCGGCTCCGGAAGCGGCGGCCAGGGCTTCCCCTACTGCGGCAGCACCGGCAGCAGCTCCGGCAGGTGCCCGTCCGACGCCGCCGCGGCCTTGACGCGTTCCTCCGGGACCTCGCCGTACAGCGTCGTGCGCGGCTTCGCCGGGCGGCCTGCCAGGTCGGCGATGGCCACGAGGTCCTGGATCGAGCGGTACGAGCCGTAACTGGAGCCCGCCATGCGGGAGATGGTCTCCTCCATCAGCGTCCCGCCGAGGTCGTTCGCGCCCGAGCGCAGCATTTCGGCTGCACCCTCCGCGCCGAGCTTCACCCAGCTGGTCTGGATGTTGGTGATGTGCGGGTGGAGCAGCAGGCGGGCCATCGCGGTGACGGCCCGGTTGTCGCGGTCGGTGGGGCCCGGGCGGGCGATGCCCGCCAGGTAGACCGGGGCGTTGGTGTGGATGAACGGCAGCGTCACGAACTCCGTGAAGCCGCCCGTCTCCTGCTGGAGGCGGGCCAGCGTCCGGAAGTGGCCGAGCCAGTGGCGGGGCTGGTCGACATGGCCGTACATCATCGTGGACGAGGAGCGCAGGCCCGTCTCGTGGGCCGTCCTGATGACCTCCAGCCAGTCGGCCGTCGGCAGCTTGCCCTTGGTGAGGATCCAGCGGACCTCGTCGTCGAGGATCTCCGCCGCGGTGCCTGGGATCGAGCCGAGGCCGGCTTCCTTCGCGGCCGTCAGCCAGTCGCGGATGGACATGCCGGTGCGGGTCGCGCCGTTGACGACCTCCATCGGCGAGAAGGCGTGGACGTGCATGCCCGGTACGCGTTCCTTCACCGCTCGCGCGATGTCGAAGTACGCGGTGCCGGGCAGGTCCGGGTGGATGCCGCCCTGCATGCAGACCTCGACCGCGCCGACGTCCCATGCCTGCGCCGCGCGGTCGGCGACCTGGTCCAGGGACAGGGTGTAGGCGTCGGCGTCCGTACGTCGCTGGGCGAAGGCGCAGAAGCGGCAGCCGGTGTAGCAGACGTTGGTGAAGTTGATGTTCCTGGTGACGATGTAGGTGACCTCGTCACCGACCACGTCCCGGCGCAGGGTGTCAGCGATCTTGCACAGCTCGTCCAGCGCAGGCCCGTCGGCGTGGAGCAGGGCGAGGGCCTGGTCGTCGGTGAGCTTGGTGGGGTCGTCGGCGGCCTGGCTCAGGGCCTCGCGTACGTCGGTGTCGATGCGGGACGGCACCATGCCGGGGGCGGCGGCCTCGCGCAGGGCCTCCCAGTCGCCGTACACCTCGTCGAAGTCGTCGCGGCGGTCGCCGGTGCGGCCCTCGGTGTCGATGGTGCGGTGCAGGTCGGTGCGGCCGGACGAGCCGAACTCCTCGTCGGGCTCCTGCCAGGGCAGCCCGGCCGGAATCACGCCCTCCCTCGCGAGACCCGTCTCCGGGTCGGCGAGCGCGCGGACGTGCGGGAGGAGGCGGGGGTCCAGCCAGGGCTCGCCGCGCTGGATGAACTCCGGGTAGATGGTGAGGCGTTCGCGCAGCTGGAAGCCGGACTCGGCGGTGCGGGCCGCGAGTTCGTCGACGTGCGGCCAGGGGCGCTCGGGGTTCACATGGTCCGGGGTGAGGGGCGAGACACCGCCCCAGTCGTCGATGCCCGCGCCGATCAGCAGCGCGTACTCGGCGTCGACGAGATTCGGCGGGGCCTGGATGCGGGCCGAGGGGCCGAGGATGTGGCGGGCGACGGCGATCGCGGCGGCCAGCTCCTCCAGTTCGGCGTCCGGCATCCCGCGCATCGCAGTGTCGGGCTTGGCGCGGAAGTTCTGGACGATGACTTCCTGGATGCCGTGGTAGGCACGGGCCGTCTTGCGCAGCTCGAAGAGGGAGTCGGCCCGCTCCTCGTACGACTCACCGATCCCGATCAGGATGCCCGTGGTGAACGGCACGTTGGACCGTCCCGCGTCCTCCAGCACCCGCAGCCGGACGGCC
Organism: Streptomyces sp. NPDC079167; assembly: GCF_040686735.1. Taxonomy (NCBI): domain Bacteria; kingdom Bacillati; phylum Actinomycetota; class Actinomycetes; order Kitasatosporales; family Streptomycetaceae; genus Streptomyces; species Streptomyces sp. NPDC079167. The sequence goes on from NZ_JBFBLO010000010.1 coordinate 266,186, forward strand.
GGCTCCTTGTCCGGGGACCCGTGGTGCGGTCCGCCCTTCTCCGACCACAGCCGGGTCGCCGTCGTCTCCAGCATCATGCCCATGGACGGCGCGACGGGCTTCAGCCGCTGAAGGTCCGTCCACGTCATCACCCCGGGGTTCAGGTGCGGCAGCAGCCCCGTCTCCTCCAGCACCCGCACCGCCATGGCCCGCACATACGCCAGGGTGTCGTCGTAACCCTCGGCCTCCAGCCACTCCCGCGCCTCGGGCCATCGGTCCTCGGGCCGGTCGCCGAGCGTGAACAGGGCTTCCTTGCAGCCCATTCCGGCGCCCTTACGGGCGATGTCGAGGATCTCGTCCGGCGACAGGAACATCCCGTGGCCCGCGCGCCTGAGCTTCCCGGGCACGGTGACGAAGGTGCAGTAGTGGCAGGTGTCCCGGCAGAGCCGGGTCAGCGGGATGAAGACCTTTCGGGAGTACGTGATCACTCCCGGCCGGCCCGCGGCTTCGAGACCCGCGTCCCGGACCCGGGCGGCGGACGCGGCGAGATCGGTCAGGTCGTCCCCCCGCGCCTGGAGCAGGACGGCGGCCTCTGCCACGTCGAGGGCGACACCGTCGCGGGCCCGCCGGAGGGCACGCCGCATGGCGTTGGTCGTGGGGCGCTGAGGAACGGTCATGATCCGAGCATACGAGCGCGTCACTCCTTCCGGACCAGGGCCTCTTCCCCGCGTAACCGCCGTTCGACCACTGGCGCCTTGGCCGTTATGTCCCGCTTGCCCCGTAGGCTCGGGGAGGTGATGGAAACGATCGTCTTCGACATCGGAGAGACCCTCGTCCGCGACGACCGCCACTGGGCCTCGTGGGCCGACTGGCTCGGGGTCCCGCCGCACACCGTCAGCGCCCTGGTCGGCGCCGCCGTCGCACAGGGCCGCGACGGCACCGACGCGTTGCGCATCCTGCGTCCCGGCATGGACGTCGGGGAGGCGTACCACGCCCGGGCGGCGGCCGGGCGCGGTGAGCACCTGGACGAGAGGGACCTCTATCCCGACGTCCGCCCGGCGCTGGCCGAACTGCGCGCGCTCGGCCTTCGGGTCGTCGTGGCGGGCGACCGGACGGCGCGGGCGGGAGCGCTGCTGCGGGCCCTGGACCTGCCGGCCGACCTGGTCGTCACCTCGGAGGAGTGGGGCGTCACCAAACCGGACCGGGAGTTCTTCGCCCGCGTGCTGGAGGTGTCGGGCGCCGCGCCGGAGGCCACCCTGTACGTGGGGGACCACCCCGCCGACGACCTCTTCCCGGCGAAGTCGTCCGGACTGCGGGCGGCCCACATCCGCCGTGGCCCGTACGGACATTGGTGGGCGGACCATCCGGACGTGCTGGAGACGGCGGACTGGCACATCAGCGCCCTGACCGAACTGCCGGGTCTGCTGGGCGGAGCCGCGCGGCGGAGGCCGGCCCCGGACCGGCCCGAGGAGCCGGTGCCGCGCGAGGAGCCGGTGCCAGGCGAGGGGCCGGAGCTAAGCGAGGGGCCCACCCCGCCCGAGGATTCAGCCCCGTCCGAGCACGTACGGGCCTGAGTCCCGCGCCCCTGCGCTCCTACTCGTCGGACCCCCGCAGCGACAGCCGCAGCCGGTCGCTGGCCAGCCTCATGTGCTCGGCCATCGCCGCGTCCGCGCCCTCCGGGTCGCCCGCCCGGATCGCGTCGAGCACGGCCCCGTGCTCGTGCAGCGTCCCGCTGACCGTGCCCTCGATGTCTCCCGCCCGCTCCATCCACACCTGGAGCAACGCCCGGATGGAGTGCAGGATGTCGCTGAGCACCGTGTTGCGGGCGATGTTCGCGGTCTCCAGGTGGAAGGCGATATCGGCGTCGATGAACGCCTTGACGTCCGTCCCCGCCTCCCGCATCCGCTCCAGGTGCTCCTCCAGCCGCTCGACGTCGGCCTCGGACGCCCGGTCCGCGGCCAGCCGCGCCGACATGCCCTCCATGAAGGTGCGGACCTCGACCAGGTCCTGCGTGCGGCGCTGACCGAGCATCAGGCCCCAGTTGATGGCCCGCGGCAGGAACTCCGAGGTCCCCTCACGGACGTACGAGCCCGAGCCGGGCCTGATCTCGATGATGCCCAGGACGTCCAGCGCGGAGAGCGCCCCGCGCACGCTGGACCGCGCGACGCCGAGGGCGTCGGCGAGCTGGCGCTCGGCGGGCAGGCGCGTGCCCGGCTTCAGGTTCCCCTCGGACAGGTGATCAAGGAGCCGCTTGGCCACCTCACTGACCGAGGACTCCCGCACGACGGGGCGCAGGAGAGACGTGAAATCGGGCGCTTCGGGCTGCGTGGACACGCTGACCAGTACATCAGACGGGGCGGCGGAACCCCGGAGCGGGCGGACGATAACGCGCTCATCGGCCCAGGAGAAGAGCTCAGGGGAGCGACCTACGTCACTTTGGTAAATTGGTGACCAATTTAGGATCCAGGGCTAGCTTGGAGTTGTTCACCGGCCGGAAACACAACCTTCCACGGTTCGCCTTCGCCTGCCGGAGCAGACACGGAATCGGACAAAGCGGTCCGCAAGCGAGGAGTCTCCATGGGCGCCACTGCGCATTCAGCGATCGAGAGATCAGCGATCAAGAAGGTCTCGGTCCGGCTCGTCCCCTTCGTGGCCCTGATGTTCTTCGTGAACTACCTGGACCGGACGGCCGTCTCCTTCGCCGAGCCCAACGGCATGGGGCAGGACCTCGCCCTCACCGCCGCGCAGTTCGGCTTCGCCTCCGGGGTCTTCTTCATCGGCTACATCATTCTCGAAGTGCCCAGCAACATGGCGCTGCACAAGTTCGGCGCCCGGCGCTGGCTGGCCAGGATCATGGTGAGCTGGGGCATCGTCGCCCTCCTCTTCACCTGGGTGCAGAACAGCGAGCAGCTGTACACGCTCCGCTTCCTGCTCGGTGTCGCGGAGGCGGGCTTCTTCCCCGGCGCGATCCTCTTCCTCAGCCAGTGGGTGCCCTCCCGGCACCGTACGAAGGTGCTCGGCCTCTTCTACCTGGCGCAGCCCCTGACCACCGTCATCGGCGCCCCGCTGGCCGGCTGGTTCATCAACCAGCACGGGCTCTTCGGCCTCGAGGGCTGGCGCGTGATGTTCCTCGGCGTGTCCATCCCGGCGATCCTGCTGGGTGTCATCGCCTGGTTCTACCTGATCGACAAGCCGGCCGACGCGAAGTGGCTGACCGCCGAGGAGCGGGACTGGCTGACCGCGGAGCTCGCCGCCGAGAACGCCGGCAAGACCGGCGCGGGTGAGAAGGCCGCCCACGGCAAGGAAGCCCTGAAGGCCGCCTTCACCAACAGCCGCGTCTGGATCCTCGCCCTCATCTACTTCGGCTTCATCTACGGCCTGTACGCCCTCGCCTTCTTCCTGCCGACGATCATCAACGGCTTCCAGGAGCAGTTCGGCACGACGTTCAGCGTGATGGACAAGGCCCTGATCACGGCCATCCCGTATCTTCCGGCCGCGATCGTCCTCTACTTCTGGTCCCGCCACGCCACCAGGCACGGCGTCCACACCTGGCACATCGCGGGCCCGGCCGTCGTCGGCGGGATCTCCATCCCGGTCGCCCTCTACATGGGCTCACCGGCCGCCACGGTCGCCGTCATCACCGTCACCGCCTGTGCGATCTTCGCCGCGCTGCCGGTCTTCTGGTCCGTCCCCTCGCAGTTCCTGACCGGCGCGACAGCCGCGGCCGGTATCGCCCTGATCAACACCGCGGGCAACGTGGCCGGCTTCGCCGCCGGTTACGTCACCGGCTGGCTGAAGGACTTCAGCGGTGCCTACTACCTGCCGCTGTTCCTCGTCGGGGCTTTCATGCTCATGTCCGCCGCGCTGATGCTGTGGCTCGCCAACCGGTCGAAGGGCCGGGGAGCGAACCAGGGCCGGCCCCTCGCAGAGGTCCGCTGATGACCCGCCTGTCCAACGACCCCGCCGCCTTCGCCGACGAGGCACTCGAAGGCTTCGTCGCCGCCCACCCCCGCAGGGTCCGCCAGGTCCCCGGCGGTGTGGTCCGGGCCACCCGCACCGCCCCCGGCCAGGTCGCCGTGGTGGTCGGCGGCGGCTCCGGCCACTACCCGGCCTTCTCCGGGCTGGTCGGCCAGGGCCTCGCCCACGGCGCGGCCGTCGGCAACGTCTTCGCCTCCCCCTCCGCCCACCAGGTGCGCCAGGTCGCGCGAGCCGCCGAGACCGGCGGCGGCGTCCTCCTCGCGTACGGGAACTACGCCGGCGACGTCCTGCACTTCGGCCAGGCCGCCTCCCGGCTCACCGCGGAGGGCATACCCACCCGCACGCTGGGCGTCACGGACGACATGTCCAGCGCATCCCCCGCCGAGGCCCACAAGCGCCGCGGTGTCGCCGGTGACCTGGTCGTCTTCAAGGCGGCCTCGGCCGCTGCCGAGGCCGGACTGCCGCTGGACGAGGTGACCAGGATCGCCGAGCTGGCGAACGCCCGTACCCGGTCCTTCGGTGTCGCGTTCTCCGGCTGCACCCTGCCGGGCGCCGACCACCCCCTGTTCAGCGTCCCCGAGGGCCGGATGGCCGTCGGCCTGGGCATCCACGGCGAGCCCGGAATGGGCGAGCAGCCCGTACCGACCGCGGACGAGGCGGCCGAACTCCTGGTCTCCACCGTGCTCGGCGAACTCCCCGAGGGCGTCGACTCGCCACACGGGCAGCGTGCGGCGGTGATCCTCAACGGCCTCGGCTCGGTGAAGTACGAGGAGCTGTTCGTCGTCTACCGCCGGATCGCCCAGCTCCTCGCCGAAGCCGGTGTGGAGGCCGTCGACCCCGAGGTCGGCGAGCTCGTCACCAGCTTCGACATGGCCGGAGTCTCGCTCACCCTGTGCTGGCTCACCGACGAGCTGGAGCCCCTGTGGACGGCCCCGGCCGACGCCCCCGCCTACCGCAAGGGCACCGTCGAGGCGGCGGACCTCTTCGTACCCGACCCGGCGGCGGAGACCGCCGAGGAGTCCGTCCCGCCCGCCACAGACGCCTCCCGCGAGGCCGCCCGCACGGCTCTCGCCGCCCTGCGCGTCCTCAAGGAGACCGTCGACGTCCACGCCGATGAGCTCGGCCGGATCGACGCGGTCGCGGGCGACGGCGACCACGGCATCGGCATGCAGCGCGGCTCCACCGGGGCGTACGAGGCGGCTGCCCGCGCCGAAGCGCTCGGCGCCGGTGCAGAAACGCTTCTGCACCGGGCCGCCGACGCCTGGGCGGACCGGGCCGGCGGCACCTCCGGCGCACTGTGGGGCGTCATGCTCCGGGCGCTCGGCACCGCGCTCGGCGACACCGAGCGGCCCACGGCCCCCGCCGTCGCCACCGGGGTCGCCCGGGCCGCGGCGGGCGTGATGGAGCTGGGGAAGGCGGAGGTCGGTGACAAGACCATGGTCGACGTCCTCGTCCCCTTCTCCTACGCGCTCACCGCCGCCGCCGAGGCGGGGCAGCCCCTGGCCACCGCCTGGGACACCGCCGCGCACTCCGCGTCCGCCGCCGCCGAGGCCACTGCGGACCTGCTTCCGCGCATGGGTCGCGCCCGCCCGCACGCCGAGAAGAGCCTCGGCACCCCGGATGCCGGAGCCCACTCGCTCGCCCTGATCGTCCGTGCCGTGCACGGCGTGTTCGTACCCACACTGGAGAACCACTGATGTCCGAGAAGCGGTCCGAGAAGCCGTCCGAGAAGCTCCGTGTCGTCGTCGGCTGCGACGACGCCGGTTACGCGTACAAGGAAGCCCTCAAGAAGGACCTGGAGGCCAGCGGGCTCGTCGAAGCCGTCACCGATGTCGGCGTCGACGCGGACGGGCACACCGCCTACCCGAAGGTCGCCATCGCCGCCGCCGAGATGGTCGCGCGCGGCGAGGCCGACCGCGCCCTGCTGGTCTGCGGCACGGGCCTCGGCGTGGCCATCGCCGCCAACAAGGTCAAGGGGATCCGGGCCGTCACCGCCCACGACTCCTTCTCCGTCGAGCGCGCGGTCCTCTCCAACAACGCCCAGGTCCTCACCTTCGGACAGCGCGTCGTCGGCCTGGAGCTGGCCCGCCGGCTGGCCTCCGAGTGGCTGACGTACCGCTTCGACGAGGCATCGGCGTCCGCAGCCAAGGTCGCACTGATGGACGACTACGAGAACAAGCAGGAAGCCGCAGCCTGATGTCCCCCGCGCAGAACCCCCAGGGCCCCCGGGTCACGATCGGGGTGAGCCTGAAGATGTACTTCGGCCACCACGAGACCCTCAACTGGGCCCGCAGCATCGCGGATCTGGCCGCCCGGCACCCCGCCGTCACCGGCGGTACGGCCGAGCTGTTCGTGCTGCCCGCCTTCCCCGCACTCGTCCCGGTCACCGGCATCCTCGCGGGCACCCGGGTGCGGACCGGGGCGCAGGACCTGGCGACCGAGGACTCCGGCCCGTACACCGGCGAGGTCAGCGGCGCGCATCTGCACGAGATCGGCGCCCGCTACGCCGAGGTCGGGCACGCCGAGCGCCGCCGCCTCTTCGGCGAGGGCGACACCGTCGTCGCCGCCAAGACGGCCGCCGCCCTGCGCAACGGGCTGACCCCGGTGCTCTGCGTCGGCGAACTCGACCAGGTGTCCCCCGACGAGGCGGCCGCCCGCACGGTCGCCGAGGCCGAGCGCGTCCTGGCCACGGCGGCCCACGACGGCCCCCTCGCCCCGGTCGTCCTCGCCTACGAACCGCAGTGGGCCATCGGCGCCCCCCGGCCCGCCTCGCCCGAGCACATCCGTACGGTCTGCGAGGCCCTCACGGCCTGGCTCGCCACCCAGCCCTCGCTGTCCGGCAGCCGCGTCATCTACGGCGGCAGCGCGGGCCCGGGCCTGCTGACCGAGCTGGGCCAGTGTGTCGACGGCCTGTTCCTCGGCCGCTTCGCCCACGACCCGGCAGCCGTGGAACGCATCCTCGACGAGGCACGGGAAGGAGCCGCCACGTGTACGGCCTGAGCACCTACGCCTTCTTCTGGCGCATCTCGGACAGGTCCCCCCGGCCCCTCACCCTCGACGAGATGCTCGCCGGGACCCGTGAACTGGGCGGCGAGGTCTTCCAGATCTGCGACTACCCGCTGATCGAGTCGTACGACGACGAACAGCTCGACGCCCTGCGCGCCACCGCCGCCGGCCTCGGCATCACGCTGGAGCTGGGCACCAGGGGCGTACGCACGGAACACCTCGCCACCTACCTCCGCATCGCGCGGCGCCTGGGCGTCACCCTGGTCCGCTCCATGCTGAACACGGCGGAGCACCGCCCGACGGTCGCGGAGGCCACGACGCTCCTGCGCGAAGCCGTCCCCGCCTACGCGGCGGCAGGCGTCACGCTCGGCCTGGAGACCTACGAACAGGTCTCCACCGACGACCTGTTGTCCGTCGTACGCGGTGTAAACAGCCCGAACCTCGGCGTCGTCCTCGACCCGGGCAACAGCGTCGCCCGGCTGGAGCGCCCGGTGGACGTCGTCGACGCCACCGCCCCCTACGTGGTGAACATCCACGTCAAGGACTTCTCGTTCTCCCGCCGCGACGGCTGGGTCGGCTTCACCTACGCCGGCTGCCTTCTCGGCGAGGGCCTCCTCGACTACGACCACATGATCCGTGAGGTCGGTCCCGACGAGCGAGGCATCAACCAGATCGTGGAGCACTGGCTCCCCTGGCAGGGCGATTTCGAGGAAACCGCCCGCCTGGAGGACCAGTGGACCCGGCACAGCATCAACACCCTTCTGAGGAGCAAGTAATGGCCACCGGATCCAGGACCGTCGCCGTCATCGGGGCCGCAGGCAAGATGGGCCAGCGCGTCTCGAACAACCTGGTCAAGAGCGACTTCACCACCCTCTTCGCCGAGAACTCCCCCAAGGGCCAGGAGCTGATCCGCGAGCTCGGCCGCGAGCTGACGGACAGCGCCGACGCCGCCGCGCAGGCCGACGTCGTGATCCTCGCCGTCCCGGACGTCGTCCTCGGCACGGTCTCCGAGCAGCTCGTCCCGGTCATGAAGCCCGGCGCGATCCTGCTGACCCTTGACCCGGCCGCCGCGTACGCCGGCCTGCTGACCCGCCGCGCGGACGTGCACAATGCCGTCGCGCACCCCTGCCACCCGTCGGTGTTCCTGGAGCGGACGACGAAGGAGGAGTGGGCGGACACCTTCGGTGGCATCGCCGCCCCGCAGGAGGTCGTCGCCTCCTTCGAGCCCGCCGCCGAGTCCGCCGACCCGGCGGCGCAGGAGCTGGCGGAGGCCGTCATCTCCACCATGTACGCCCCGGTCGTCGAGGTGCACTGGGTGACGGTCAAGCAGCTCGCGGTCCTGGAGCCGACCCTCGTCGAGACGATCGCCTGCATGGTCGGCGCCCTGCTGACCGAGGCCCTGCACGAGACGGTCCACACGGTGGGCGTCCCGGAGAAGGCGGCCCGCGCGATGCTGCTCGGCCACACCCAGGTCGCGCTCGCCAACACGCTCAAGGGCTCGAACCCGTTCTCCGACGCGTGCCTGATCGCGATGGACTACGGCCGCGAGTCGATCGTCCGCGACGACTGGAAGAACGTCTTCAAGGACGACGAGCTCGACAAGGTCATCACGCGGATGCTCAAGATCAAGGAGATCAAGCGCTGACCCGGTCCTGACGCGGGCACACCGCACAGGCCCCACACGAACCGGCCGGGCTCTCCATCAGGGGTGGAGAGCCCGGCCTTTCCGCGCGTCTTCTCCCACCTCACACCCGGCCGCCCCATAACCGTCATTGGGAAGCTGCGGACACCGAAACCGGGCACAGCGCCCGCATTTCGGTCCGCAACCTCCCAGCGACCTACTTGCCCAGGACCGCCTGCATGACGTCCTTGGCGATCGGGCCTCCCAGGCCGCCGCCGGAGATGTCCGAACGGGAGATGTCCATCGCCGTCGGGTCGATGAACACCGCGACCGCCACCGACCGGCCGTCGGAGTTCTTGCCGTACGAGACGAACCAGCCGTACGGGACTTCCTTGCTGACGTCGTCGCCGCGCTGGGCCGTACCCGTCTTGCCGCCCACCGTCACACCGTCGATCAGGGCGCGCTTCGCGCTGCCCTCCTTGGCGGTGAACTCCATCATCTCCTGGACCTTCTTGGCCGTCTCCTCGGAGACCGCCTCGCTCTTAAGCTGCGGCTCGTGCTCCTCAAGCGTGGAGAGGTCCGGGCCGTCCAGCTTGTCCACGATGTACGGCTGCATCAGCTTGCCGTCGTTGGCGAGGGCCGCCGTGACCATGGCCATCTGCATCGGGGTGCTCGTGAGGCTGCCCTGGCCCATGCCGGTGAGGGCGGTGCCGGGCTTGTCGAGCTTCTCGGGGTAGAGGCTCTTGGTGGCGAGCATGTCGCCGAAGGCCTCGGAGTAGACGTCCTCGTTGAAGCCGAACTTCTCGGCGGTCTCGCGCATGCCCTGGTCGCCCACCTTGAGGGCGGCGTCCAGGAAGACGTTGTTGCAGGAGTACTGCATGGCCGTCTTCATCGACGCCTTGTTGCAGACCGCGTCGCCGGCCTCACTGCTGATCGTCCTCGACGACAGCGGCAGCTTGTACGGGGAGGCCGCGTCGGTGCGGGCGTCGATGTCCGTGACGACGCCGTGTTCCAGGGCGGCGGCGGCCGTGAGGATCTTGAAGGTGGAGCCGGGCGGGAAGGTCTCGCGCAGCGGCCGGTTGGCCAGCGGCTTGCCCTTGTCGTCGACCAGGGCCTGGAACTTGTCGCCCTCCTTGAAGGAGTTCCCGGCGAAGACCGAGGGGTCGTACGAGGGTGTCGAGACCAGGGCGAGGACCTTGCCGGTCGACGGCTCGATGGCGACGACCGCACCCCGCGCGTCCAGGTCGGTCAGGCCCTTGTAGCCCGCCTCCTGCGCCTTCGGGTCGATGGTGGTGACCACGTTGCCGCCGCGCCGCTTCTCACCGGTGAGGATGTCCTTGGCCTGCTGGAAGGCGAAGCGCTCGTCCTGGCCGCTGAGGACGCTGTCGTACGTGTTCTCCAGGAGGGACATGCCCTGCGCCTGGGAGGCGTAGCCGGTGACAGGGGCGTACATCGGCCCCTGCTTGAACGTCCGCTGGTACTTGAAGTCGGTCCCCTCGACCGCCTTCGACCCCGTGATCGCCTTGCCGCCCACGATGATGTCCCCACGGGGGGTGGCGAACTGGGTGATCTTGACCCGCCGGTTGTGCTCGTGGGTGGCCAGCTCCTCGCTCTGCGCGTACTGGAGCCAGTTGGTCCGTATCAGCAGAGCAAGCATCAGCAGCCCGCAGAAAATGGCTATGTGCCGCAACGGCCTGTTCATCGTGCTCCCGCTCCCAGGCAGCCGAGCACACACGCACACGGGCCGCACCATCGATGTCCGGAGGTGATAGATGCGATTTTAGCGTCGATGGTTGCACGGGAAGGTCACGGCCCATGGCCACCGGGCAACAGTCGCCTCACAAATGGGTGGCGTACGCGTCCAGGGCGCGCAGCACCTCCGCCTCCCCGGCCGGGGGCAGCTGGAGGACGACCTCGTCGACACCGAGGTCCGCGTAGTACGCCAGCTTTCCCGGCGAGGGCCGGACGGCGTAGGGCACCACCTGGAGCTGTTCCGGGTCGCGGCCGGCCTCCTCCCAGGCGGCGCGCAGCTTCGGCACGGACTCCGAGAGGCCGCGCCCGCCGATCGGCAGCCAGCCGTCCGCGTCCCGGGCGATCTGCGCGAACAGCTTCGGTCCCGCACCGCCGCCGATGAGGGTGCGCGGGCCGTTCACCCGGCCGCGCGGCGCCTGCACCGGCTTCGGGTGGGCGTGGCTCGCGCGTACGGATCCGAACTCACCCTCGTACGCCGTCGGTTCCGCGGCCCAGAGGGCACGCATCAGGGCCAGCCGGTCGCTGCCGAGGGCCCGCCGGGTCGACCACTCCACGCCGTGGTCGGCGGCCTCCTCCACATTCCAGCCGAAGCCGATGCCGAGCGTGAACCGGCCGCCGGAGAGGTGGTCGAGCGTGGCGGCCTGCTTCGCCAGGTCGATGGGGTCGTGCTGGGCGATCAGCGTGATGCCGGTGCCGAGGGCCAGCCGCTCGGTGACTGCGGCGGCCTGCCCCAGGGCGACGAAGGGTTCGAGGGTGCGGCCGTACTCGGGCGGCAGTTCGCCGCCCGCCGGGTACGGGCTCTCCCGGCTCACCGGGATGTGGGTGTGCTCGGGCAGATAGAGCCCGGCGAACCCGCGCTGTTCCAGCTCGCGAGCGAGCCGGACCGGTGTGATCGTCTCGTCGGTGAGGAAGATCGTTGTGGCGATCCGCATGCGAGGCACCTCCGTCGTCGTCCGTGGCCGTCCCAACGTATGCCGTGCGGCGGGTGAACCGGAGCCCCGGCCGGTGATTCAGTCCCGCACGACCAGCGCGGGGGTCTCCTTCGTCAGCACCTCACCCCGGAAGAACGCCGGGCCCCGGCGCCGCATGGCCTCCATCAGCACCACGCCGAGCAGCAGCAGCCCGACGCCGATGACGAAGACGGAGCCGACGCCGAACACGGACGAACCGGAGCCGTAGGCCGGGTCCCACATGTCGTACAGGGTCTTGCCGAAGACCGCCGTGAGCAGGATGCCGCCGACGACCGGGAACAGGCCCTTGAAGACGAGGTCGCGGGCGGAGCGGGTGAGGTCGGCGCGGAAGTACCAGGCGCAGGCGAAGGCCGTGAGCGCGTAGTAGAAGCAGATCATCAGGCCGAGCGCGTAGATCGTGTCGACGAGGACGTGCTCGCTGACCAGGGTCATCACCGTGTAGAACACCCCGGTCGCGACACCCGCGACGACCGTGGCCCTGCCGGGCGTACGGAAGCGGGGGTGGACCTTGGCGTACGAGGCGGGCAGGGCCTCGTACGCCGCCATCGCCAGGACCGTGCGCGCCACCGGGATGAAGGTGGTCTGCAGGCTCGCGGCGGCCGAGGCGAGCACCGCGACGAAGAGCAGGATGCCGAGGCCGGGGCCCATGACCGGGCCGGCCAGAGCGGCGAAGACGTTGTCGGAGGTGTCCGGGTTGGCGAGGCCGAGGCCCGAGCCGCCGGTGCCGACGGCCATCTGGGCGGCGATGCCGGTGGCGAGGTAGGAGCCGACCAGGACGACCATCGCGATGAGTGCGGCGCGGCCGGGGGTCTTGTCGCTGCCGGTGGTCTCCTCGTTGGCGGTGAGGCAGGTGTCCCAGCCCCAGAACATGAAGATGGAGAGGGACAGCCCCGCCGTGAAGGCGGCGAAGGACTGGACGGCGAACGGGTTCAGCCAGGACCAGGAGAAGTCCGTCGAGGTCGCGGCGAAGTCACCGCTGCCCGCCTTCTGCACGGCCATCGCGACGAACACCGCGAGGACCACGAGCTGGAGGGCCACGAGGGTGTACTGGATGCCCTTGGTGGCCGTCATCCCCCGGTAGCTGATGGCCGTCGCCACGGCGATCAGGAGGAGGCACGTGAGGATGTGGACCGGCTTGCTGTCGTCCAGGGCGGCCACCGAGTCGCTGCCGGTGATCTCTCCGGCCAGCAGCCAGAAGTAGGAGGTGGCCACGCCCGCGAGGTTCGACAGGACGATGATCGTGGCGATCACCAGCCCCCAGCCGCACATCCAGCCCAGGCGCGGCCCGAAGGCCTTCACCGTCCAGGTGAACGAGGTGCCGCAGTCCGGCACGGCCTTGTTGAGCTCCCGGTACGCGAAGGCCACCAGCAGCATCGGAAGGAACCCGGCCAGGAACACGGCGGGCATCTGCGCGCCGACCTCACCGGCGGTGGAGCCGAGGGTGGAGGTCAGGCAGTACACCGGGGCGACGGTGGAGATGCCGAGGACGGCGCTGCCCATCAGGCCGACGGAGTTCCCGCCGAGCCCCTTCTCGCGTACGCCACCGTCGGCCGGGGCGCTTCCCCGTACCGTGTCTCCGGCCTGTGGCCGCGCGTCCAGCTCAGTCATGGAGAGGACGCTATGCGCTGCGTTTTCCACATCCGGAGGATGAGACTCCGACGTCTCACCCTTGTTTAGCCATGCCAGGGCGGGAGTTCAGCTCATGAATTGAAAGCGTCAGATGAACATAACCTTTCATTCAATGAGCCACAGAGGGGCACGCAGGCGTACGGGAATCGCACCACCGCCCCTTTTGTGGTGATTCAAAATTTGTCCGTCGCCTGCCCCCGGCTGGAGGGCACCCCCGTTGGCGCGGCGCGAGGCGCAGGACGACAGATCGCCCGGTGCCTCGCGCACCGCCGGTGACGACAGCCGTCCCGCCCTTGAGCACTGCCATGGCTCCTCCGCTCCGCGGGTGTTCCGCCTCGCTACCGCCTGCGGTACAGCTCCTCGATCTCCGCGTCGAAGTCCCGGATGATCGCGTCGCGCTTCAGCTTCAGCGACGGCGTGAGGTGACCGCTCTCCTCCGTGAAGTCCTCGGGCAGGATCGTGAACCTACGGATGGACTCCGCGCGCGAGACCAGCCGGTTGGCCTCGTCCACCGCGCGCTGCAGCGCCGCGCGCAGCTCCTCGTCCTCGACGAGCTCGCGCAGGGGGATGCCCTCCTTCTTCCGCATCCGGCGCCAGTGCGCGAGGCCGTCGGGCTCCAGGGTGATCAGGGCGCTGATGAACGACCGGTTGTCCCCCACGACCATGCACTGGCTGACCAGCGGGTGGGCGCGCAGCCAGTCCTCCAGCGGGGCGGGGGTGACGTTCTTGCCGCCGGACGTGATGATGATGTCCTTCTTGCGGCCGGTGATCGTGAGGTAGCCGTCCTCGTCCAGGGCCCCCAGGTCGCCCGTCGCGAACCAGCCGTCCTCCGGAGGCGGCGTGGCCTCGCCGCGCTCGGTGTCCCAGTAGCCCCGGAAGACCTGGCCCCCGCTGAGCAGCACCTCCCCGTCGTCCGCGATCCGCACGGCGGTGCCCGGCAGCGGCCAGCCCACCGTGCCCAGGCGGGGCTTGAGCGGCGGGGTGACCGTGGCGGCGGCGGTGGTCTCGGTCAGGCCGTAGCCCTCGAAGATCTGCATGCCCGCGCCCGCGTAGAACGCGGCGAGCCTGCGTCCCAGCGGGGAGCCGCCGCAGATCGCGTACCGGACGTGGCCGCCCAGCGCGGCCCGGATGCGCCGGTAGACCAGCGGGTCGTAGAGGGCGCGGGCGGCGCGGAGCCCCAGGCCCGGGCCGGGGCCCGTGCCGTGTTCGGCGGCCTCGACCGCCTCGCCGTAACGCCGCGCGATCCGGGCCGCACGGTCGAAGGACGAGGCACGGCCCATCTTCTCGGCGGTGGCCCGGCCGGTGTTGAAGACCTTCTCCAGTACGTACGGGATGGCCAGCAGGAACGACGGCTTGAAGCCGGCCAGATCCGCGAGCAGGTCCTCCGTCCGGATGGACGGCGCGTGCCCGAGGCGGACCCGCGCGCGCAGGCAGCCGATCGCGACCATCCGGCCGAAGACGTGCGAGAGGGGAAGGAACAGGAGGGTGGAGGCGGGGTACTTGGAGACGGACTTGAAGACCGGGTGGAGCAGTTCGATGGCGTTGTCGACCTCGGCGAAGAAGTTCCCGTGGGTCAGGACGCAGCCCTTGGGGCGGCCCGTGGTGCCGGAGGTGTAGATGAGAGTGGCGGGGCTGTCCGGTTCCAGGGCGCTCCGCCGGGCGGTGACGGCCGCGTCGGGCAGGTCCTTGCCGAGCGTCTTCAGCCGGCCGATCGCACCCGTGTCGAACTGCCACAGATGGGCGAGGTCCCCGAGCTGCTGCCGCTCCTGGCTGACCAGCCGCCCCTGCTCCTTGCTCTCCACCGCGCAGGCGACGGCGCCGGAGTCCTGGAGGATCCAGCGCGTCTGGAAGGCCGAGGAGGTGGGGTATATGGGCACGGTGACCAGCCCGGCCGCCCAGGAAGCGAAGTCGAGCAGCGTCCACTCGTAGGTCGTACGGGCCATGATCGCGACCCGGTCACCGCTCTGGAGGCCCTCCGCCACCAGGCCCTTGGCGACGGCCAGGACCTCGGCGGCGAACTCCGCGGCGGTCACGTCCTGCCAGCTGTCGTCGGCCTGCTTACGGCTGAGTACCGCCTCGGACGGGGCCTCCCGGGCGTTGTCGAAGGGGATCTCGGCGAGCGAGCCGCGTCGCACGGCCGGCGCGAGCGGCGGCACGGAGACTTCCCGTACGGAGCCGTCGGCCGCCCTGACCTTGGTCGGCTCGACCAGGACCGGAACGGCGGGCGCGGCGGGTACGGCGGCGGGGGCGGGCGTGGTCATGAGCGGCTCCTCGACATGGGGTCCGGCGCCGGCCCGTCCCTGGGGTCCGGCGCCGAGGCGGCTGCTGGGTGCGCGGGGTCGTTCACGTACGGATGGCGGCAGACGGGGTTCAGGGGCGTTCCAGGACGGCGGTGACCCCCTGGCCGCCCGCCGCGCAGATCGAGATCAGGCCCCGGCCGGGTGCCTCACGTTCGCCGAGGAGCTTGGCCAGGGTCGCCACGATCCGGGCGCCGGTCGCGGCGAAGGGGTGGCCGGTGGCGAGGGACGATCCGACCACATTCAGCTTGTCCCTGTCGACGGGCGCGAGTCCCTGCTCCTCCCAGGACGCCAGAGTGGCGAGAACCTGGGAGGCGAAGGCCTCGTGGATCTCGAAGAGGTCGAAGTCCTCGATGGTGAGCCCGGCGCGCTCCAGCATGCGCGGCACGGCGTACGCGGGCGCCATCAGCAGCCCGTCCTCGCCGTTCACGTGGTCCACGGCGGCGGTCTCGTACAGCGACAGATATGCCAGCGGTTCGAGGTTGTGCGCCTCGGCCCACTCGTCACTCGCCAGCAGGACGGTGGCCGCGCCGTCGGTGAGCGGGGTCGAATTGCCCGCGGTCATCGTCGCGTCGGGGTGGTCCGCGCCGAACACCGGCTTCAGCGTGGCGAGTTTCTCCACCGTGGAGCCGGGACGCAGGTTCTGGTCGCGGTCCAGGCCGAGATACGGGACGACGAGGTCGTCCAGGAAGCCGCGTTCGTACGCGGCGGCGAGCCGCTGGTGGCTGGTGGCTGCCAGCAGGTCCTGGTCCTGGCGGGCCACCCCCCACTTCCGGGCCGTGAGAGCCGCGTGCTCGCCCATCGAAAGGCCGGTGCGGGGCTCGGAGTTGCGGGGGATGTCCGGGACGAGGTGCCCGGGACGTACGGCGGCGAGCGCCTTGATCCTGGCGGCCGTGGACTTGGCCCGGCGCGCCTCCAGCAGGATCCTGCGCAGCCGGTCGTTGACCCCGAGGGGCGCGTCGCTCGTGGTGTCCGCCCCGCCCGCGATCGCCGAGTCGACCGCGCCGAGCGCGATCTTGTTGGCGGCGGCGACGACGGCCTGCAGCCCGGTGCCGCACGCCTGCTGGATGTCGTACGCGGGCGTGCGCGGGTCCAGGGCGGATCCCAGGACCGTCTCGCGGGCCAGGTTGAAGTCCCGGCTGTGTTTGAGGACCGCGCCGGCGACGAACTCGCCGACCTGCTGTCCCCGCAGGCCGAAGCGCCCGACGAGTCCGTCCAGCGCGGCGGTCAGCATGTCCTGGTTCGACGCCTGCGCGTACGGGCCGTCGGAGCGTGCGAACGGGATACGACTGCCACCGATGACCGCCACCCGGCGCGGCTGCGGAAGTGCGAGGGGAATCAACTCGACCAGCTCATCTCGACAACTCCTGACCCTTGAGTAACCTTACTCTGGAGTAAATCTACGACCGAGCAGGAGTCCAGACAATGGCCGACCGCTATCTGCACTTCACCGGCACGGCACCCGGCCGCTTCCTGACCCGCAGGCTCGGCCTGCCGCAGCCCGCCCCGCTGCGCCGCTGGACACTGGAAACCCCGTCCCTCGACGGGCCGTTGCTCCACCTCACCGCAGGCAGCTCCGACCGCTCCGGCACGCTCGGCCCGGTGCTCGCCGCGACCGGCCTGAAGGTCACCGACCGGTCCGGACGCCCGGCCGCCGTGGTCCTGGACGCCACCGGCGTCACCACTGCCGCGGGACTCGCCGGCGTACACGCCGCCCTCCACCCCGTCGTACGGTCACTCGCCGGCGGCGGCCGGGTCGTCGTCCTCGGCACCACGCCGTCCCCCGACGACCACCACCAGGCGGCGGCGCAGCAGGCCCTCGAAGGGTTCGTACGCTCACTCGGCAAGGAGATCGGCCGGGGCGCCACGGCGCAGCTGGTGCGGCTCGCGCCCGGGGCGGACGCCGCCTCGGCCGAGTCCACCCTCCGCTTCCTGCTCTCCCCCCGCTCCGCCTACGTCAGCGGCCAGGTCGTCGAGCTGACCGCCGACGCGCCCGGCGAGGTCGCCGACTGGGCGGCGCCGCTGTCCGGGCGCACCGCACTGGTCACCGGGTCGGCGCGCGGCATCGGCGCGTCCGTCGCCTCCGTCCTCGCCCGGGACGGCGCCCAGGTGATCTGTCTGGACGTCCCGCAGGCCGAGGAGGAGCTCGTCCGCACCGCGGACCGCCTCGGCGCCACCGCCCTGCCGCTGGACATCACCGCACCGGATGCCGCCGGCCTGATCGCCGCCGCCGTCCCCGACGGCCTCGACATCCTCGTCCACAACGCGGGCATCACCCGCGACCGCAGGCTCGCCAACATGCCGGCCGACCGCTGGGCCTCCGTCATCGACGTCAACCTCGACAGCGTCCTGCGCACCACGGACGCCCTCATCGGATCGGGCACCCTGCGCCGCGGCGGCCGTATCGTCGCCACCGCGTCCATCGCCGGGATCGCGGGCAACAACGGCCAGACCAACTACGCGGCCAGCAAGGCAGGAATCATCGGCCTGGTCCGCTCCCTGGCCCCGCGCGCCGCCGCCGAGCACGGCATCACCGTCAACGCCGTCGCGCCGGGCTTCATCGAGACGAAGATGACGGCCGCCGTGCCCCTCTTCATCCGGGAGGCCGGGCGCCGGATGAACTCCCTGTCCCAGGGCGGCCTTCCGGTCGACGTCGCGGAGACCACCGCCTGGTTCGCCCAGCCCGCCTCCGGAGCGGTCAACGGCCAGGTCGTGCGGGTCTGCGGCCAGAGCCTGCTGGGGGCCTGACGCCATGACCGGCCTGAGCCTCTCGCTCGTCCGCGGAGCCGTCACCTCCCCCTTCAAGCGGGCGGGGCGCCCCGGCGCCACCCTGCCCCCGGCCCGCGAGGTGATCCCGCCCCGACGCACGGCCCCCGGCCCCCTCACCGCGTACAGCAGGGTCTGCGGATTCGCCGAACAGGGCCCCCTGCCGCTCACCTACCCGCACGTCCTGGGCTTCCCCCCGGCCATGCGGCTGATGACGGACCGGAGCTTCCCCCTGCCGGTGCTCGGACTGGTCCACACCTGGATCGAGATCACCGGACACCGGGTGCTGCACCCGTCGGACGAGCTCGAACTCACGGTGTACGCCGCCGGACTGACACCCCACCGGCGCGGCACGGAGGTCACGATGGTCACCGAGGCGCGGCTCGCGGGCGAGCTCGTCTGGGAGTCACGCAGCGGCTACCTCTCCCGGCATGCGACCGGAGCACCGGCGTCCCCGTCCAAGGCGCCGCCGGAGACGCCACCGGAGGCGCCGCCGGAGCTGCCCGCCGTGGCCGATTGGCGGCTGCCCGCCGACCTCGGGCGGCGGTACGGGGCCGCGTCGGGTGACCGGAACCCCATCCACCTCCACCCCCTGACAGCACGGCTCTTCGGCTTCCCCCGGCACATCGCGCACGGCATGTGGACCGTCGCCCGCTGCCTGGCGGAGGCCGGGGACGGGAGCGACGCGGGCCGAGGGGGCCGGATCAGCTCCGTGCGGGCGGACTTCAGGGCACCGGTCCTGCTGCCCTCCACCGTCACGTACGCCTCCGACGGCACCGCCTTCCAGGTGCGCGGAGGCAGCCGGGTCCACCTCACCGGGACGGCTGCGTAGCGTCCGGGCGCGCTCAGTCCCCCCGGGACTGCCAGCCGCGCCCGTGCATGAGGTTCTCCAGGCCCGCCCACGAGAAGTTCATCAGGGTGGAGGCGGCCTCCTTGGCCGAGACACCGGGCGTGGCGTTCGCCCACCCGGCCAGCGCCTCCGCCGCCCCCACCAGCGCCTGCGCGAGCCCCGCCACATCCCGGTCGGGCAGCGCGGGATCACTGTGCGCCTCACGTGCCGCCGCACCGATCAGACCCGTCACGAACGCAACGATCTCCTCACGCAGCGCCCCGACCTCGCTGACGAACGGCTCCCCGTGCGAGCTCGCCTGCTGGTGGAGCACCGCCCATCCGTCCGGGTTCTCCGCAGTGTGCGTGAAGAACCCACGGAGCCCCGACCACAGTTGCCGGTCAGCCGCAATCCCCGGCTCCACCGCCGCCTGCACGGCCTCCACCAGCGCTTTCGACTCGCGGCGGATGCACGCGGTGAAGAGCTCCTCCTTGGAATTCAGGTACAGATAGACCAAGGGCTTGGACACACCGGCCAGTTCCGCGATCTCGTCCATCGACGCGGCCCGGTAACCGCGCTGGGCGAAGGTCCGCACGGCCGCGTCCATCATCTGCTGCTCGCGCACCGCGCGCGGCATCCGTTTGCTCTTCACTGCACTCACGTCAGACGTCCCTCCCGCCCCCACTGCGCTACTCCTCGGTAAGAGTACGGCGCGGCACCGCCCGCCGTCGTACGGGCGGAACGGAGTCCGGCCACGATGGCCGGTACTCGTCCCACCGGGCCGGCGGGGGACGGCCCTCAGCCCGCGAGGAGAGGACGCCCGGAGCCCGGGGCCTGCCGCCGCTGGAGGTGGACGGCCGGCCCCTGCCGGGCGGCCGGGCGGGCGAGTGCCCGGCGCATCGCCCGGTACTGCAGACAGGAGTCGCTCAGGGCCTTACGGAGCTGGTCGACCTCTGCCGCCAGCTCCTGCTCCCGTACGGCGGTGGG
This sequence comes from Streptomyces sp. NPDC079167, assembly GCF_040686735.1. Lineage (NCBI taxonomy): Bacteria > Bacillati > Actinomycetota > Actinomycetes > Kitasatosporales > Streptomycetaceae > Streptomyces > Streptomyces sp. NPDC079167. The sequence continues at coordinate 286,001 of NZ_JBFBLO010000010.1, forward strand.
GACGGGGGCCGCCACCTTCAGCCGCCCCGCCTGACAACACCACCCGGGTGCGGGGCGGTTGACCGCACCGCACCCGGGCACAGGACCGACAGCCCGGCCACGGCGGCCGGTTGTCGTCCCATACCTCCGGAGGAGCAGCGCGTACGCCCCGGGTAGCCACAGGATCACTCCAGGGTCCGATGCCCTGCCCCGCTCCGCCGCCTAACGTCCCTGGCATGACGCTGAGACTCCGCAGACGAACGGCCGTCGCCGCCCTGTCGGCCACGCTCCTGCTGACCACGCCCGTCGCCACCGCGCAGGCCCTGTCCGGGCCGGCAACGGCCGCGACCGCCGCCGACACCACGCTCGAACTGCCCCGCCCCACCGGCCGGTACACCGTCGGCACCGAGGTGCTGCACCTCACCGACCACAGCCGCACCGACCCCTGGGTGCCCGAGGCCGGGGACCGCGAGCTGATGGTGTCCCTGTACTACCCCGCCCGCCCCGGCAGGCCGGGCACCACCGCTCCGTACATGAGCACGCGGGAGGCCGAGGCCGCGCTCGCGGGCATCGGGCTGGACGAGGACGCTCCGGCCCTGGTGAGCTCGCTCGGCACCCACGCCCGCACGGCTGCGGTCACCGCCAGGGGCCGATTCCCCCTGGTGCTGCTCTCCCCCGGCTTCGGCAACCCCCGGGCGACGGTGACCTCGCTCGCGGAGGACCTGGCGAGCCGCGGTTACGTGGTGGCGAGCGTCGACCACGCCTACGAGTCCGCCGGCACCGAACTTCCCGACGGCCGGCTTCTGACCTGCGTGGCCTGCGACAAGATGGAGTCCGCGCCCAGCGAGGAAGCGCGGAAGGAGCTGGGCAGGCTCGTCTCCACCGGGCGCGCCGCGGACCTCTCCTTCGTACTGGACCGGCTGACCGGCCACCGTCCCGCCTGGAAGAGCTCCCGCGTGATCGACCCTGCGCGGGTCGCCGTGGCCGGACACTCCATCGGGGGCAGTGCGGCCGCCTCCGCGATGCTGGCCGACCCGCGCTTCGACGCGGGGATCAACATGGACGGCACGTTCCAGGAACGCGTTCCCGCGTCCGGTATCGGCGAGCGCCCCTTCATGATGCTGGGCACCGCGTCCTTCCACTCCCCCGGCGGCGAGGACGAGTCCTGGGACGAGGGCTATCAGCGCCTGGACGGCTGGAAGCGCTGGATCGGCGTCGAGGGATCCGGCCACTCCAGCTTCACGGACATACCCGTCCTGGAGGACCGGATGGGCGTGACGCTCGACCCCACGGTCACCCTTTCCACCGACCGTCAGGTCCGGATCACCCGCGACTACGTCGGCGCCTTCCTCGACCAGCACCTTCGCGGAAGGCACCAGCGCCTGCTGGACGGCCCCACACCCGGTAACCCCGAGGTCGTCTTCCAGCGCCCCTGACGCCCCCCGCCGCACACAGGAGCGCCCCCGGACACGAGTCCGGGGGCGCTCGATCTGCGGGTCACACCGTGACGGGAACGCCCTTCGTCTCCACGTCGTGCACCTCGGGCTCCTCGACCGGGGAGGCCGACGCCGAGTTGTACGCGTCGTGGTCGAGGATCTTCTCGCGGGCCGCGACGATCACCGGGACCAGAGCCTGCCCCGCGACGTTCGTGGCCGTGCGCATCATGTCCAGGATCGGGTCGATCGCGAGGAGCAGGCCCACGCCCTCCAGCGGGAGGCCCAGCGTCGACAGGGTGAGCGTCAGCATGACCGTGGCGCCGGTGAGGCCGGCGGTGGCCGCCGAGCCGATGACCGAGACGAACGCGATCAGGATGTAGTCACCGATGCCCAGCTGCACGTCGAAGATCTGCGCGATGAAGATCGCCGCCAGCGCCGGGTAGATCGCGGCGCAGCCGTCCATCTTGGTCGTGGCACCGAACGGCACGGCGAAGGAGGCGTACTCCTTCGGGACGCCGAGGCGCTCCGTGACCTGCTGGGTGACCGGCATGGTGCCGACCGAGGAGCGGGAGACGAAGGCCAGCTGGATAGCGGGCCATGCACCCTTGAAGAACTGCAGCGGGCTGACCTTGGCGACCGTGGCGAGGAGCAGCGGGTAGACGCCGAACATCACCAGGGCGCAGCCGATGTAGACGTCCGCGGTGAAGGTGGCGTACTTGCCGATCAGGTCCCAGCCGTAGTCGGCGATGGCGTAGCCGATGAGGCCGACGGTGCCGATCGGGGCGAGGCGGATGACCCACCACAGGGCCTTCTGGAGGAGCTCCAGGACCGACTCGCTGAGGGAGAGGATCGGCTTGGCCTTCTCGCCGAGCTGGAGCGCGGCGATACCGGCGACGGCGGCCATGAAGACGATCTGGAGGACGTTCAGCTCGGTGAACGGAGTGATGACGTCCGTGGGGATGATGCCGGTGAGGAAGTCCAGCCAGGAGCCGGCGTTCTCGGGCTTGGCGCCGTCCTTCGGGGTGAGGCCGGTGCCGGAGCCCGGGTTGGTGATCAGACCGATCGCGAGGCCGATGGCGACCGCGATCAGCGACGTGATCATGAACCAGAGCAGGGTGCGGGTGGCCAGCCTGGCGGCGTTGTTGACCTTGCGCAGGTTGGTGATCGACACCAGGATCGCGAAGAAGACGAGGGGCGCGACGGCCAGCTTCAGCAGCTGGACGAAGATGTGGCCGACCTGGTCGAGCGTGGTGTAGAGCCAGCTGACCTCGTAGCTGCGGGTGATCCAGCCGAGCAGGACACCGAGGACGAGGCCGGCGACTATCTGTATCCAGAACGGGATTCTGGGCAGGCGGAAGCCGGAACCGGACGGCTTGCCGGCTTCGGTCTCTGCGGTGGGCGCGGGGTTCGCGGACACGGACACACTCCAGATGTGACGCATCGGGACGTACGAGGGACAGACGTACGGTCGTGCGATCGAGCAGGGGGACGGGGGTGCGGCGCCCGCGTCAGGGGCGGCGCCGCTGCATGATGCCGGTTCAGACGTTGCGGCAACAGACCGCGGACATACAGCGGCAGAGGTCGACATGCAGGCGCGCCACGAGCGGAACGCTCGGAGCGTGGCGGAGGCGCACTGCGGTGGTCATGTCGAATACGTTAACACTGCAACTTTGAGAACCTCAAAGGTACGCTTCTTGATCATCTCGGCCGGTGCTCGCCCCCGGGCACGCGAAAGCCCCGGTACGGGAGCGGATGCTCCGGTCCGGGGCTTCGCCTGTACGGCGTGCGGTGTGAGGAACCTTACGCGGCGCCTACCTACTGGGCGACGCTGTCCTCGCGGGTGCGGTTCGCCTCGAGCCTCGCCTTGGTGCGGTCGACCGTCGAGACGAGCTGCTCGGACATCTCGTCGCGCTGCTTGCGCAGCAGGATGAAGCTCAGGGGGGCGGAGAGCAGCAGGCCGAGAAGGAGGACCCAGACGGCGTTGGAGCCTCCGACGCCGGAGGGGAGCACACCGAAGTGGACCGCGACACCGGCGACGAAGAAGCAGCCCACGAAAATCAGCAGGCGCATGGCGGTGTACCGGATCGTTGCGCTCGGCTTGGCAGCGGACACGGCTGGCCTTCTCTCTACGTCCGACGTTCCTGCGGTCGTGCAGTCTCTGCCCGACCAGTGAAGCATGCCCCGAATTCGATCAGTTCGCAGGGTTGCCCCGGCGCGGCTGCCGACCGCCCTCAGCGGAAGAGCGGGAGCAGCATGATGACGTCGTCGCGGTAGTCGTCCTCGGTGACCCGGATGGCGTTCGGGACCCGGCCCACCTCCTTGTATCCGCAGGAGGCGTAGAAGCGGTCGGCACCGGTCCCGCCTCGGCAGGTGAGCCGGATGGCGTCGATCCCGTCGAGCTCCAGGGCGGCGTCGGCCGTGGCGGTCATCAGCGCGCGCCCGAAGCCCTTGCCCTGGTGGCGGGGGTGGACCATCACGGTGTAGGCGCCGATCCAGTGCCGCATGAGCCGGTGGGTGTTGTGGGTGAGGAAGGCGGTGGCGGCCACCGTGCCGTCCTCGTCCCGCCCGACGATCAGGTGGGTCCGCCCCTCCGCCATCCCGGCGAGGTGCTTGACGAGCTCCGGCCGGACCTCCTCGTGGGTGACGGGCGGCACGAAGCCGACGGCCCCGCCCGCGTTGCTGACATCCGCCCAGAGCGCGGTGATGCCGTCCCGCAGGGTCCGGTCGAATGCGGGATCCACTTCGAATGTAAGCGCCATGTACGCAGATTAACCATTACGGCGCGGTGTCCTCAACCCGCGTCCACCACGCGGGAAAGCCCCGGCCGGGGGACGGCAGGCCGGGGCTTTCGTACAGCGGGACGCCTGGGGCACCCGCTACGGGCGCGGGGCGTCGGGCGGGCGTGGGACCTCAGACGCGCATCGGCTGGGGCGTCTCGCGCCGGTCGGCGTCCGGGCCCGGGTACTCGCGCAGGATCTCGTACCGGGTATTGCGCTCCACGGGCCGGAAGCCCGCGTCCCGGATGAGGTCGAGCAGGTCCTCGCGGCCGAGCTTGTTCGGCGTGCCGTAGTCGTCGGCGTCGTGCGTGATCTTGTACTCGACGACGGAGCCGTCCATGTCGTCCGCACCGTGCTGGAGGGCGAGCTGCGCGGTCTGCACGCCGTGCATGACCCAGAAGACCTTGACGTGCGGGACGTTGTCGAAGAGCAGCCGCGAGACCGCGAAGGTCTTGAGCGCCTCCGCGCCGGTCGCCATCGACGTCCGCGCCTGGAGGGTGTTGCGGACCTTGCCGTCCTTCATGTCCACGAAGTCGTGCTGGTAGCGCAGCGGGATGAAGACCTGGAAGCCGCCGGTCTCGTCCTGCATCTCCCGCAGCCGCAGCACGTGGTCGACGCGGTGACGGGGCTCCTCGATGTGCCCGTACAGCATCGTCGCCGGGGTCTTGAGCCCCTTCTCGTGCGCGAGACGGTGGATGCGCGACCAGTCCTCCCAGTGGGTGTTGTGGTCGACGATGTGCTGGCGGACCTCCCAGTCGAAGATCTCCGCGCCGCCGCCGGTCAGTGACTCCAGACCGGCCTCGATCAGCTCGTCGAGGATCTCGGAGGCCGAGAGCCCGGAGATCGTCTCGAAGTGGTGGATCTCCGTCGCGGTGAACGCCTTGAGCGCCACCTCCGGCAGGGCTTCCTTGAGCGCGCTGAGCGAGCGCGGGTAGTAGCGCCACGGCAGGGTGGGGTGCAGCCCGTTGACGATGTGCAGCTCGGTGAGGTTCTCGCCCTGCATCGCCTTGGCGAGACGGACGGCCTCCTCGATGCGCATCGTGTACGCGTCCTTCTCGCCCGGCTTGCGCTGGAACGAGCAGTACGCGCAGGACGCGGTGCACACGTTGGTCATGTTGAGGTGGCGGTTGACGTTGAAGTGGACGACGTCGCCGTTCTTCCTCGTACGGACCTCGTGAGCCAGCCCGCCGAGCCATGCCAGGTCGTCGGACTCGTAGAGCGCGATCCCGTCCTCGCGGGTCAGCCGCTCGCCGGCCCGGACCTTCTCCTCCAGCTCGCGCTTGAGTCCCGCGTCCACCAGTGCCCCTCTCGATTCCCAGCTGTTCCGGCAGCCCACGGTACTCCCCCGCCCTCCGGGCGGAGGCACCCCCACCACCGCTCGCGTCACTCCTCCTCGGGGAGCTCTCCGACCCGGTTCTCCCACTTGGTGGAGAGCACGACCGTCGTACGGGTCCGTGAGACCCCCCTGGTGCCGCTGAGCCGCCGGATGGTCTTCTCCAGTCCGTCCACGTCACCGACCCGCACCTTGAGCATGAACGAGTCGTCGCCCGCGATGAACCAGCAGTCCTCGATCTCGGCGAGGTCCTTCAGCCGGTGCGCGACGTCCTCGTGGTCGGCGGCGTCGGAGAGCGAGATGCCGATCAGCGCGGTGACGCCGAGACCGAGCGACGCGGCGTCGACGGTCGCGCGGTACCCGGTGATGACACCGGCGGTTTCCAGCCGGTTGATGCGGTCGGTGACGCTGGGCCCGGAGAGCCCGACGAGCCGTCCCAGCTCGGCATACGAGGCCCTGCCGTTCTCTCTGAGGGCCTGGATGAGCTGCCTGTCCACCGCGTCCATGTGACTGAAACCTTCCATTGTTCAGCAGTACCGCGAGCTTACGTGTAGAATCTAAGGCACAACAGGGTCACACCCTGCAAATCTTTCTCAGTATCCAAGAAACGCTTTCGAATCTTCAGGAGTGAACTTCACCGTGTACTCGATCGAGATGGCCTACGCCCGGATGCGCGAGCTGCAGGACCTGGCCAACCGCTCGCGTGCCCACCAGCCCGCCGCCGCCCACCGCGTCGACCGCGCCCGCGCCCCGCGCATGAGCAGGAAGAAGCGCTGACCCCAGCGGTCCGAGACCTCCCGGCCGCCCCTCAGCCACGGGAGGCGCCACCGAGCTCCCCCTCCCAACGGCGGTACAGCTGATGCGGCACGCCCGCCGCGTCCAGCACCCGCCCGGCGACGAAGTCCACCAGGTCCTGGATGTGTGTCGCCCCCGCGTAGAACGCCGGGGAGGCGGGCAGCACCACGGCGCCCGCCTCGTCGAGCGCGACCATCTGCTTGAGTGTCTGACCGCTGAGCGGCGTCTCGCGCACCGCCACGACCAGCTTCCGCCGCTCCTTGAGCGTCACGCTCGCGGCCCGCTGGAGCAGATCCTTCGAGAGCCCGAGCGCCACCCCGGCCACACACGCCGTCGACGCCGGGACGATCAGCATCCCCTTGGCCGGGTACGACCCCGAGGACGGCCCCGCCGCCAGATCGCCGGCCGCCCAGTGGCGTACGCCGTCGATGTCAGGCCGGAAGGTGTCCGGCTTCCCGTCCGCGCCCCGCGCCAGCCAGCTCCGCAGGTCCTCCTGCCAGTGGGCGTCACGGAAGGCGATCCCCGTCTCGTCCAGGAGGGTCAGCCGCGAGGCGCGGCTGACCACCAGATCGACGCTCTCCCCGGCCGCCAGCAGTCCGCGCAGCACCGAGGCCGCGAACGGCGTGCCCGATGCGCCCGACACCCCGACAATCCAAGGCGTGCGCTCCTGCTGACTCATCGAAGTCCCGGCTGTCACACCACCGAGCCTATCCGGCACCCCGCCCCAGGAACTGAGCCAGGGGCTCCGGACGTTGCAACGGATGAGGGAACAGCCATGGACAGGGGGTGACCATGACGGGAACACGCACCACCGCCACCGCACGGGCCGTCACGGCCGGCGCGGTCATGGTCGTCTGGGTCGCGCTGCTGTGGCTGCTGGAAGGCATCGACATGGCGACGGGCAATTCACTCGACAGCTACGGCGTCAGCCCGCGCGAACCCGCCGAGCTCGCCGACGTCGTCCCCTCCGCGTTCCTGCACAGCGGCTGGGAGCACGTGGCGTCCAACAGCGTTCCGCTGCTGGTCCTCGGCTTCATCGCCGCGCTCGGCGGGATACGCAGGTTCGCCGCCGTGGTGCTCGTCGTGATCGTGACGGCCGGCGTCGGAGTCTGGCTCACCGCGCCGCCGGACACGGTGACGCTCGGCGCCTCCGGCGTGGTCTTCGGCCTCTTCGGCTATCTGCTGGTCCGCGGTTTCGTTGACCGGCGCCCGCTGGACATCGTCGTCGGCGTGATCATCGCCGCGGTCTACGGCTCCCTGCTGTGGGGCGTGCTGCCGACGGACTCCGGCATCAGCTGGCAGGGCCACCTCTTCGGCCTCATGGGCGGGGTGGCGTCGGCGTTCCTCTTCCGCCGCCCCCGCCGCCCGCAGGAGCCGAAGGGCTACATCACGGTGTGAGGTCGTGAAGGCCGGGGTGCGGGGGTCAGGGCGTGAGGCCCCGCACCAGCAGATCGAGCAGCGCACAGGCGAAGAGCGCGATCCCGATGAAGCCGTTGACCGAGAAGAAGGCCCGGTTCAGCCGGGACAGGTCGTGCGGCCGCACGACCCGGTGCTCGTACACGAAGGCCACGGCGACGACCACCATGCCGATCCAGTAGAAGATCTCCGCGTCCGTCGCCAGGCCGAACCACACCAGCAGCCCGGTCGTCACCACATGGCAGACCCGTGCGCCCCAGAGGGCGGCGGGGATCCCGAAGCGTGCGGGGAAGGAGAGGACGCCGTGGGCCCGGTCCGCCTGCACGTCCTGGCAGGCGAAGATCAGGTCGAAGCCGCCGATCCAGATGCCGACGGCGAGCCCCAGGATCACCGCGTCCCACGACCAGCTCCCGGTCACCGCCAGCCAGGCGCCGATCGGCCCCATGGCCTGCGCGATCCCCAGGATCGCGTGCGGGAAGTTCGTGAACCGCTTGCCGTACGGATAGACGACCATCGGCACGACGGCGACCGGGGCCAGCACCAGACAGAGGGGGTTCAGCAGGGCGGCGGCGCCCAGGAAGACGACGAGGGCCACGAGCGCGCCGGTCCACGCGGACTTCACCGTGACGGCGCCGGTCACCAGCTCCCGGCCCTCCGTGCGCGGATTACGGGCGTCGATCTCGCGGTCGATGATCCGGTTGGCGGCCATCGCGAACGTACGCAGCCCGACCATCGCGACGGTCACGAGCAGCAGCGTGCCCCAGTGGAACTGGCCGTCCAGCTGGAACATCGCGGTCAGCGCGGCGATGTAGGCGAAGGGCAGGGCGAAGACCGAGTGCTCGATCATCACCAGCCGCAGGAACGCACGGGGCTTGCTGCGGGGCTGCGGCACGGCGGCGGCGGAGGCGCTCACAGGCCGTACTCCTTCCATCGGCGGTCGACCTTCGCCGCCGTATCCGGGTCGGACTCGACCATGGCCGGCCAGCCGCCGTCCCGGGTGTACCCCTCCTCGGGCAGCTTGCGCGTCGCGTCGATGCCCGCCTTGCCTCCCCAGAACTGCTGGTAGGAGGCGTGGTCCAGATGGTCGACCGGGCCTTCGGTGAGCAGCAGGTCACGGGCGTAGTCGGTGTTGCCGAGCGCTCGCCAGGCCACCTCGTGGAGGTCGTGGACATCACAGTCGGCGTCCACGACGACGATCAGCTTGGTCAGCGACATCATGTGCGCGCCCCAGACGGCACTCATCACCTTCTGGGCGTGCTTGGGGTACTTCTTGTCGATCGAGACGATCGCGCAGTTGTGGAAGCCGCCCGCCTCCGGCAGGTGGTAGTCCACGATGTCCGGGACGATGATCTTGAGCAGGGGCAGGAAGAACCGCTCGGTGGCCCGGCCCAGCGGACCGTCCTCGGTGGGCGGCCGGCCGACGACGATCGACTGCAGCAGCGGGCGCTTCCGCATCGTCACGCAGTCGATCTTCAGCGCGGGGAAGGGCTCCTGGGGGGTGTAGAAGCCCGTGTGGTCGCCGAAGGGCCCCTCGGGCAGCATCTCGCCCGGCTCCAGCCATCCCTCGATGACGACCTCGGCCTGCGCCGGGACCTGGAGCGGGACGGTCCTGCAGTCGACCATCTCGATCCGCTTGCCCTGGAGGAAGCCGGCGAAGAGGTACTCGTCGATGTCCCCGGGCAGCGGTGCGGTGGAGGCGTACGTGACCGCGGGGGGCGCACCGAACGCGATGGCGACGGGCAGCTTCTCACCGCGCCTGGCGGCGACCTGGTAGTGGTTGCGGCTGTCCTTGTGGATCTGCCAGTGCATTCCGATGGTGCGCTTGTCGTGGCGCTGCAGCCGGTAGAGCCCGAGGTTGCGGATCCCCGTCTCGGGGTCCTTGGTGTGGGTGAGGCCCAGGTTGAAGAAGGAGCCGCCGTCCTCGGGCCAGGTGAAGAGCGCGGGCAGCTGCTCCAGGTCCACGTCGTCGCCGGTGAGGACGACCTCCTGGACGGGGGCGCTGTCGGACTTCACCTTCTTCGGCGGCAGGTGGGTCACCGCGCCGAGCTTCCCGAAGGCCTCGCGGATCCCGACGAAGCCCTGCGGCAGTTCCGGCTTGAGGAGTCCGCCGATCTTGTCGCTGATCTCGGCGTAGGACTTCAGCCCGAGTGCTTTGAGCAGCCGCCGGTCGGTCCCGAAGACGTTCATGGCCAGGGGCATGGACGCCCCCTTGACGTTCTCGAACAGCAGCGCGGGCCCGCCCGCCTTGTTCACCCGGTCGACGATCTCGCCGACCTCCAGGTACGGGTCGACCTCGGCCTTGATGCGCTTGAGATCGCCCTCGCGCTCCAGAGCCCGGAGCAGGGAGCGAAGATCGTCGTAAGCCATAAGGACAAGTATCGGACACCCGCTACCCTGGGCCCGTCACCGGGGGCGGTCCGTGCGCCTCCCCACCTCACCTCGGGGGACCTCCACCATGCTCAGGGCCTTGATCTATCTCCTGCCGCTGGCACTGACGATCTTCGCGTTCATCGACTGCCTGAACACCCCGGAGGACGAGGCGAAGCACCTGCCGAAGGTCGCCTGGGTCTTCATCATCCTGCTGTTCTGGGTCGTCGGGCCGATCGTCTGGCTGGCCGCGGGCAGGACGCGCGCACCCGCCGGGGGCCGCGCGTACTCCCGGGGCCGCCGCTCGACGTGGGTGGCGCCCGACGACAACCCGGACTTCCTCAAGTCGCTGAAGGACGAGAAGCCGCTGAAGGACGGGGCCGGGAGCGACGAGGCGCGCCTCGACGAGCGGGAGGCCGACCTGCGCCGCCGCGAGGAGGAGCTGAAGCGCCGGGAGAGCGGTGCCGGTCCCGACGACTCGGCTCCGCCCGCCACCTGAGGGACCCCGTCCTCGTGGGTCCGTGAGGTCATGAGGACAGCAGTCGCCCCAGGCGTTCGAGCAGGGGCAGCAGCGCCGTGCGCTCCTGCGGGGTGAGGGCATCGAGCGCGCCGTGCACCACGCGCATCTCGGCGCGGATGCGGTGCGCCAGCTCGGTGCCCTCCGCCGTGCGGGAGGCCACCTTGGAGCGACGGTCGCCCGGTGCCGGGGTACGCGTCACCAGACCGCGGGTCTCCATACGGCCGATGAGACCGGTCGCGTTGGACGCGTCGCACACCAGATGACTGGCCAGCGCGCTCATGGGCATGGGCTCGTTGAGGGCGATGAGCGCCCGGGCCTGCGAGGTGCTGAGACCGTGGCGGCCGGCGACGGCGGTGAGGTCGTCGTGGTGGCCACGGACGACGACTGCGAGGGGTTCGAGCAGTTCGTCCGGAGTAGGGACGGCGCGGGGTGCGGGTTCCGTCGTCATGGTCGGTCATCCTTCGATCGGTGCGCGTGGTCCGGAGGCCCGGACGCTGTCCGCCACGCACCCACATTCATTTGACATGCTCAACTTTGACCCGTTACATGAAGGGTATTGCTTGAGCATATCAAGCTTCATCTTTCACGCGTCTCGCGTCTCGTAGGGAGCACCCCATGTCCTCCGTACTCTTCGTCCTCACCGGTGCCGACCACTGGACACTCAACGACGGCACCGCCCACCCCACCGGCTTCTGGGCGGAGGAACTCGCCGCCCCCCACCGCGTCTTCTCCCAGGCCGGCTTCGACATCACCATCGCCACCCCCGGCGGGGTCGCCCCCACGGTGGACAGCGTCAGCCTCACCGCCGAGTCCAACGGGGACCAGGACCAGGCCGACGCCGTGGCCTCGTACCTCGCCGCCATCGACGAGACGCTCCGCATCCCCGCCCGGCTCGAGGACGTCGTACCCACGTCGTACGACGTGGTCTTCTACCCCGGTGGCCACGGCCCCATGGAGGACCTGGCCGTCGACGAGACGTCCGGCCGGCTGCTGACCTCGGCGCTGGACTCCGGTACCCAGGTCGCCGTCCTGTGCCACGCCCCCGCCGCCCTGCTGCCCGCGCGCCGCGAGGACGGCAGCTGGCCCTTCGCCGGCTACCGCATGACCGGCTTCAGCAACGCCGAGGAGACCCAGGCGGGTCTGGCCGACAAGGCGCCCTGGCTGCTGGAGGACCGCCTCGTCGAGCTCGGCGCCGACTACACCGCCGCCGAGGCGTGGTCGGTGCACACCGTGCACGACCGCAACCTGCACACCGGCCAGAACCCGGCCTCCTCCGAACAGCTGGCCCGCGAAATCCTGGAGACCCTGTGAGCGCCGCCGGGACCGTCCGGGAGACGCCGGCCGATGTCGTGGCCCGGCTCCGCGGAGCCTTCCGTACCGGCCGCACCAGGGACCTCAGCTGGCGCACGGACCGGCTGACGCGACTGCGCGCCATGCTCACCGAGCGCGGTGACGACCTGGCCGACGCGCTCCGGGCCGACCTCGGCAAGAGCCGCAAGGAGGCCTACCGGACCGAGATCGACTTCACGGTCCGCGAGATCGACCACACCCTGGAGCGCCTCGCCGGCTGGCTGGAGCCCGAGCCCGCCCCCGTGCCGGCCGTCCTAGCCGGGGCCACCGCCCACACCGTGCAGGACCCGCTCGGCGTCGTCCTCGTCATCGCGCCCTGGAACTACCCGGTCCAGCTCCTGCTCGCACCGGTCGCCGGCGCGCTGGCCGCGGGCAACACCGTCGTGGCGAAGCCCAGCGAGCTGGCTCCCGCCACCTCCGCCGCGCTGGCCCGGCTGCTGCCGGAGTATCTGGACGCCGACACGCTCACCGTGGTGGAGGGCGGGGTCCCGGAGACCACCGCGCTGCTCGCCGAGCGCTTCGACCACATCTTCTACACGGGCAACGGCACGGTCGGCCGCATCGTGATGGCCGCCGCGGCCGAGCACCTCACGCCGGTGACGCTCGAACTCGGCGGCAAGTCCCCCGCGTTCGTCGACCGCGGCACGGACCTGAGGACGGTGGCCACCCGGCTGGTCTCCGGAAAGTTCCTCAACACGGGTCAGACGTGCGTCGCCCCCGACTACGTCCTGACGGACCCGGAGACCGCGCCCGCCCTCACGGACGCGCTCGCGGCGGCGGTCGAGGAACGGTTCGGTCCGGACGCCTCGGCCTCCCCGGAGTACGGCAGGATCGTCAACGAGCGCCACTTCGACCGGCTGGTGGGCCTCCTGGACTCCGGCCGCACGGTGACGGGCGGCGCCCACGACCGGGACACGAAGTACATCGCCCCGACCGTGCTGGCCGATGTCGCCCCGGACTCCCCGGTGATGCGGGAGGAGATCTTCGGCCCGGTGCTGCCGGTCCTCACCGTGGACGGCCTCGACGAGGCCATCGCGTTCATCAACGACCGGGACAAGCCCCTGGCGCTGTACGCGTTCACGGAGTCCCCGGCCGTACGGGAGCGGCTGCTGGCCGAGACCTCGTCCGGCGGGGTCGGGATGGGCCTGCCGCTGGCCCATCTGACGGTGTCGGACCTGCCGTTCGGCGGGGTCGGCGAGAGCGGGATGGGCAACTACCACGGCCGGTACTCCCTGGAGACGTTCAGCCACCGCAAGGCGGTCCTGGACACCCCGCTCGGCTGACGCCCGTACATGCCGCGAGGGCGCGACCGCACCGAAGCGGTCGCGCCCTCGCGGCTGTGCCCGGTCAGACTCCGGCGTAGGAGTGCTTGCCGGTGACGAAGATGTTCACGCCGTAGTAGTTGAAGAGCCAGCAGCCGAAGGCGACGAGCGCCAGGTAGGCGGCCTTGCGGCCCTTCCAGCCGGCTGTCGCGCGGGCGTGCAGATAGGCGGCGTACGCGACCCAGGTGATGAAGGACCAGACCTCCTTGGGGTCCCAGCCCCAGTAGCGACCCCAGGCGTCGCCCGCCCAGATCGCGCCCGCGATGATCGTGAACGTCCACAGCGGGAAGACGGCGGCGTTGATGCGGTACGAGAAGGTGTCCAGGGTCTTGGCGGCGGGGAGCCGCTCCATGACGGAGGTCGCGAACGTCCCGGGCGTGCCGCCGTTGGCGACCTTGTTCTCGTAGCTGTCGCGGAACAGGTAGAGCAGGGTGCCGACGGCGCCGAGGTAGAAGACGGCTCCGCAGATGATGGCGGTGGAGACGTGGATCCACAGCCAGTAGGAGTGCAGCGCGGGGACCAGCTGGTCGCTGTCGGTGTACAGCGTGGTGGTCGCGATCCCGAGGTCCAGCAGGACCGTGGTGACCAGCAGCAAGCCGATCCAGCGGACGTTCTTCCGCAGCGCGAGCAGGATCAGGTACGCGCCGACCGCCACGGTGGAGAAGGTGATCGAGAACTCGTACATGTTGCCCCAGGGGGCCCGCTGCACCGACAGGGCGCGCGCGACGACGCCGCCCGCCTCGACGGCGAAGGCGACGACGGTCAGGGAGACCGCGATCCGCCCCCACAGGTCGCCCTTGAAGGTGCCGCCCGCTGCCCCGGGCCCGTCCGGGACGTCACGGGTCCCCGCGGCCGAGCGTGTGACCACCTTGGGCCGTTCCAGTACGGCGGTGGAGCTGCCCTTCTGCGCGACCTGCACCTTCACCGTGGAATCGGCGGTGGCCGGTGCGCTCAGCGCGGCGGCCGTGCGGCCCACCTTGCTGCGGCTGCCGAACACCCACTCCGCGATGTGCGCGAAGAAGGCCAGGGTGTAGACGGCCATCGAGGAGTAGATCAGCGTGTTGCTGATGTTGGCCAGATTCTCGTTGGTTGCGGCGGCGAGATTCACTTCTCAGCCCCTTCGGCAGGTTCTTCGGAAGGTTGTTCGGTCTCGGCTTCGGGCGCGGTGGGCGCCACGGTGTTGAGCGCGACCGCGAGATCGGCCAGCTCCTCGGGCAGTTTCGCGGACTCGCTGCGGCCCAGGCCCGCCATCTCGACGACGGTGACACCGTCCGGTCCCTTCACGGCCCGCACCCACACGCGGCGGCGCTGGATGAAGAGCGAACCGGCGAGCCCGAGGATGGCGGCGACGGCGCCGGTGAGCGCCCAGCCGCTGGCGGGCTGGCGTGAGATCTGGAAGCTGGCCCACTCCTCGACGCTCTCGAAGGTGACCGAGCCCGCGCCGTCGGGGAGCTTCATGGTCTCGCCCGGACGCAGTCGCTTCTTGAGCTTGTCCCCGTTGCTGTCCTTGAATTCCTTCATCTTGGACGTGTCGAGCTGGTAGACGTTCTGCGGCAGCCCGGAGTCGACGCCGAGGCTGCCGTAGTAGCCGTTGAGCGCGAGGACCGGGTAGTCGAGTCCGGGGTACTGCGAGAACATCGTGCCCTGTCCGTCGCCCGCGAACGTCGGCACGAAGAATGCCTGGAAGCCCAGCTGGGTCTTCTTGCCGTCGGTTCCCTTGTAGCCGTCCATCACCTTGACCGCGCCGGTCGAGGTGACGTTGTTGTCGATGGGCAGCAGGGGCACGGCGGACCGGTAGACCTCCTTGCCCTTGCCGTCCTTGACGGAGATGACCGGCGCGTAGCCGTGGGCGTTCAGGTAGACCTTCGTACCGTCGACCTCAAGCGGTTTGTTGACCTCGATGACCTTCTTCTGCGGCTCGCCGTCGGCGCCCTCGGCGTACGTCACGCGGGCCTCGTAGGTCCTGGGCGTGCCGCGCTGCGGGCCGCTCCGCTCGTACGTGCCGACGAAGTCCTCCAGGTCGAAGCTGAAGGGGGCGAGGTCGTCCATGTCGAAGAGCGAGCCGGACTTGAAGTCGTCGTACTGGGTGATGGTGTTGGCGAAGCCGTCACCCTCGACGATCAGCTTGCCGCCCTCGGACTTGAAGAGCTGCCCGCCGGCGAACGCGACGAGCATGACGATCAGCGCGATGTGGAAGAGCAGGTTCCCGGTCTCGCGGAGGTAGCCCTTCTCCGCGGCCACCGCGTCGCCCACCGCGTGCGAGCGGAAGCGCCGCTTGCGCAGGATGCCGAGGGCGGCCTCGCGGACCTGCTCGGGTTCGGCGTCGGTGCGCCAGGTGGTGTACGCGGGCAGCCGGGTCAGCTTCTTCGGGGCGCCGGGCGGGCGGCCGCGCAGCTGGCCGACGAACTGGGCGGTGCGCGGGACGATGCAGCCGATCAGGGAGACGAACAGCAGGATGTAGATCGCGGAGAACCACACCGAGCTGTAGACGTCGAAGAACTGCAGCTTCTCGTAGACCGGCGTGACGGTGGTGTGGGCTTCCTTGAAGGTCTGCACCTTCAGTTCGTCCACGCTGTTCTGCGGGATCAGTGAGCCGGGGATCGCGCCGAGCGACAGCAGGAAGAGCAGGATCAGCGCGACCCGCATCGAGGTGAGCTGGCGCCAGAACCATCGGGCCCAGCCGATGACGCCCATCGCGGGCACGGAGGAGGCGGACTCTTCGCGCGGGGCGGTGGAGAGCTGTTCCCCGGCCGTACCGAGGTCGCGCTCGTCCGTGGTGTTCGTGTTGCTCATGGACTCAGATCCCCACAGTGAAGCCGTTGGACCAGACCTGCATCTCCTGGATGAGCGCGTCCCACGCGCCCGTCAGCAGGAGCACTCCGGTCACGATCATCATGCCGCCGCCGATCCGCATGACCCACGCGTAGTGGCGCTTGACCCAGCCGAACGCCCCGAGCGCCCGGCGGAAGGCGACCGCGGCCAGGACGAAGGGAATGCCGAGTCCGAGACAGTACGCCACGGACAGCACCGCCCCCCGGCCGGCCGTCGCCTGCGTGAAGGCGAGCGCGTTGACGGAGGCGAGTGTCGGGCCGAGGCACGGCGTCCAGCCGATCCCGAAGAGTGCGCCGAGCAGCGGTGCTCCGACCAGGCCGGTCACCGGCCGCTTGTGGATGCGGAACTCGCGCTGCGTCATCCAGGGCATGAGGCCCATGAAGAAGACGCCCATCAGGATCATCAGCACGCCGAGGACCTTGGAGAGCGTCCCGCTGTACTCCTGGAGCGTCTGGCCGAAGAAGCCGAAGAGCGCGCCGCCGGACACGAACACGACGGTGAAGCCGAGCACGAAGAGCGAGGCCCCGGCGACGGTCCTGCCGCGCCGCCGCTCGGCCAGGTCGGCGCCGCTGACCCCGGTGACGTAGCTGAGGTAGCCGGGCACCAGCGGCAGGACGCACGGCGAGAAGAACGAGACGAGACCGCCGAGCAGCGCGATGGGCAGTGCCACCACGAGGGCTCCGCTGAAGACCGTCTCGTTTCCGCCGGTGACCGCGGCCAGTCCGAGCACCGGAGTCACTTCTCCGCGACCAGCGGGTCGATCATCTCGCGCAGCTTCTCCGCGTCGAGCGCGGCGAGCGAGCGGGCCGCGAGCTTCCCGTCCCGGTCGATGACCACGGTCGACGGGATGGCCTGCGGGTTCAGCGTGCCCTTCGGGAAGCGCAGGAGCAGCTTCCCGGTCGGGTCGTAGATGCTCGGGTAGGTGACTCCGAAGTCCTTCTCGAAGCTGACCGCGAGGGACTTCTGCGGGTCCCTGGTGTTGACGCCGACGAACTGGACGCCCTGGTCCGCGGTCGCCTCCGCCACCTTCTGGAAGTGCTTGGCCTCGGCCCGGCAGGGGCCGCACCAGGATCCCCAGAAGTTCAGGACGACGACCTTGCCCTTGTAGTCGGCGACGGCGAGGTCCTTGCCGTCCAGGGTCGTGCCGTCCAGCTTCGGCGCGTCGGTGCGTTCGCCCCTGGCGACGGTGGAGATCCCTCCGCTGCCGGTGACGAAGTTCGTGTTGCCGCCGCCGCCCGCCTTGGCGCCGTCACCACTGCATGCGGACAGGGTCAGGGCACCGGCCACCGCGGTTGCGGCGAGCAGGGTGAAGCGGCGTCGGGGTACGCGGCCAGAGCTCATGTGAAAAGTTTCGCATGGCAGTTCCGGGGATCTCGGGCACCCCCCTGGATGACCGTAAAGCCCCTTGTCAAGCCTGTTTAAAGAAGGTGTTCCAGCCGCCTTCGGGGGCCTGTCCCACCTGGAGCGTACGGAGCTTCGCGAGCACCGCCGGGTCCTGTGCGTCGAGCCAGTCGACGTACTGCCGGAAGGAGACGAGGCGCACATCCGGCTTGCCCGCGATGTGTTTGAGCGCGTCCTCCACGGCGTCCATGTAGATGCCGCCGTTCCACTCCTCGAAGTGGTTTCCGATGTAGAAGGGCGCGCGGTTCGTCTCGTAGGCGCGGTCGAATCCGGCGATATACGCGTCGGTGGCCTGGGTGCGCCATCCCGGATAGCGGGAGGGCATGCCATTGGTCGAATTCTTCGACTGGTTGGCGAGGATGTTGTAGTCCATGGAGAGGACTTCGAAAGTGTGGCCGGGGAAGGGAATGCCCTGAAGCGGAAGGTCCCAGACACCCTGGCGCTTCTCGGGCCACGTCTGGGTGCCGCCCGGCGAGCTCGCGTCGTACCGCCAGCCGAGCTGCTTCGCGGTGGGGAGCAGATTGTCCTGGCCGAGCAGACAGGGGGTACGGCCCCCGACCAGTTCCTTCCGGTAGTCGAACGGCAGGGGTTCGACATCTTCCCACCCGGTGTTGGTCCGCCATTCGGTGACGAACGACACCGCCTGGTCGATCTCGCTCTGCCATTGCGCGGGCGTCCAGTTGCCCACCGATCCGGAACCGCCGCAGAAATGCCCGTTGAAATGGGTGCCGATCTCGTGTCCGTCGAGCCATGCCTGGCGGACGTACTTCAGGGTCTGCTTGACGTGGTCATCGGTGAGATAGCCGATGTCCGAGGCGCCCCGGGGGTTGTTGGGCGGGCGGTAGAGGGACTTCTTCGACTCGGGCAGCACATAGAGCCCGGAGAGGAAGAAGGTCATCGCCGCGTCGTGTTCCTTGGCGAGTTCGAGAAAGCGCGGGAAGAGTCCGTTGCCGACCTCGCCGGCTCCGTCCCAGGAGAAGATCACGAACTGCGGCGGCTTCTGGCCCGGTTCGAGCGGGACGGGGGCGGCGGGCTGATTCGGCTGCTTTCCGGTGTCCGACGTGGAGCCGTCACCGATCAGTCTCACCTGTTTTCCGGGGGCGCCTCCGCCATTCCCGTGCGTCCCTTTACCGCCGTTGGGACTCTTCTCGGGATCCGCCCGGCTGTCCGGTGATCCGGAGGAGCCGCAGCCGGCCATCGACAGTGCGGCTGCGGCTCCGAGGCCTGCCCCGAGCAGGCCCCTTCGGTTGATTTCACGCATAGCGTCCCCATCTGCGGTCGTATTACCTCAAGGCCATACAAACTGGCGATGGCTTAGATGAGGAAACCAACACGACGGTTCCACCGATAATCACAAAAGTTGTTACGTGCACAGACCCTTACAGGCACTGCACACGGCATACAGAACAGCGGGGAACGCGAGCGGCGACGCGCGCGATGCGGGCGGCTACGCCCCGAACGCCTTGGACTTCCCCTTGACCGGCTTCGCACCCGCGAGGAGGTGTGCCGGCACCAGGTCCCGGGCGGGCTCGGTGTATCCGACCGACACGATCTCGTCACCCCGGTAGGTGAAGGTCGTCAGCGAGGCCAGGGTGCACTGCCGCTTGCGCGGGTCGTGCCACAGCCTGCGCCGCTCCACGAAACTCCGCACGATCCAGATCGGCAGCTGGTGGCTCACGCAGACCGCCTCGCGCCCCCGGGCGGCGTCGCGCGCCGCGTCCAGGGCACCCATCATCCGTACGACCTGCTCGATGTACGGCTCACCCCAGGACGGCTTGAAGGGGTTCGTCAGGTGCTTCCAGTTCTCGGGCCTGCGCAGCGCACCGTCACCGACCCCGAAGGTCTTGCCCTCGAAGACGTTGGCGGCCTCGATGAGACGCCCGTCGGTCGCCAGTTCCACACCGTGCGACGTGGCGATCGGCGTGGCCGTCTCCTGGGCGCGCTCCAGCGGGGAGGCCACGACGTACGTGATGTCGCGCTTCTCCAGGTGCTCGGCCACCCGGTCGGCCATCTCGCGGCCGAGCTCGGACAGGCTGTAGCCGGCGCGGCGCCCGTAGAGAACGCCGTCCGGGTTGTGCACCTCACCGTGGCGCATCAGGTGGACGACGGTGATGTCCTTCTCGCTGCCGCTCATGCGGTGGCCTCCGATGCGGCACGGGCGGCGGCGGGCAGCGCCGCGGCGATCCGCTCGATCGCCCGCGCGTCGTGGGCGGTGGAGACGAACCAGGACTCGAAGGCGGACGGCGGCAGATAGACGCCCTGCTCCAGCATGGAGTGGAAGAACGCGGTGAAGCGGAAGGCTTCCTGCTTCTTCGCGTCCTCGTAGTCACGGACGGGCTCGTCGGTGAAGAAGACGGAGAACATGTTGCTCGCCGACGACACCGTGTGCGCGACACCCTCCTTGGTGAACGCCTCGCCGACCAGGGAGCGCAGCTCCGCCGAGACCGCGTCGACCTTCGCGTACGCCGCGTCGTCCAGCAGCCGCAGCTGGGCGAGGCCGGCGGCGGTGGCGACCGGGTTACCGGAGAGGGTGCCCGCCTGGTAGACGGGACCGGCGGGCGCCAGGTGGGCCATCACGTCGGCACGCCCGCCGAAGGCCGCGGCGGGGAAGCCGCCGCCCATGACCTTGCCGAAGGTCATCAGGTCGGGCCGCACACCGTCGATGCCGTACCACCCGGCCTTGGACGTACGGAAGCCGGTCATCACCTCGTCGGAGATGTACAGCGCGCCGTTGGCCGCGCAGATCTCCTTCAGCCCGGCGTTGAAGCCGTCGAGCGGCGGGACGACGCCCATGTTGCCCGGCGACGCCTCGGTGATCACACAGGCGATCTCACCCGGCTGCGCGGCGAACGCGGCGCGCACGGCCTCCAGGTCGTTGTACGGCAGCACGATCGTGTCGCCCGCCTGGGCGCCGGTCACGCCGGGCGTGTCGGGAAGACCGAAGGTGGCGACCCCCGAGCCGGCCGACGCCAGCAGCGCGTCGACGTGCCCGTGGTAGCACCCGGCGAACTTCACGACCTTGGCGCGCCCGGTGAATCCACGGGCGAGCCGGATCGCGGACATGGTCGCCTCGGTGCCGGACGACACCAGCCGCACCTGCTCCACGGGCTCGATCCGGGCCACGATCTCCTCGGCGAGCGCGACCTCGCCCTCCCCCGGCGTACCGAAGGAGGTACCCCGGGCCACCGCGTCCTGGACGGCCGCGATGACCTCCGGGTGCGCGTGGCCGAGGATCATCGGCCCCCATGAACACACGAGGTCGACATACTCACGGCCGTCGGCGTCGGTGAGGTACGGACCCGTACCGGACACCATGAACCGGGGCGTACCGCCCACGGCCCGGAAGGCACGCACGGGGGAGTTCACGCCGCCGGGCGTCACGAGGGACGCACGGTCGAAAAGCGTCTGTGAAACTGGGGCTTCGTATGAATACGCCACTTTGGTCCTGATCTGCGATTCGGGTTTCGGGGGGCCTGGCCGGAATTCCCGGCCGCCGGTGAGCAGGGAGCGCGCTCTCCCCGTATGAGGCTCGTACAACGAAAGGGCGTCAGTCTCCTCGCGTCTGCGAAACTGGGGCGTCATAGGGAAAGCTCACACATGCCATGGTGTCAGAGGCGTCGACGGTCTTGCGGACAGGTGTTTCACCGCACGCCCGTGGGGGAGGTCACTGACGATGATCGGGTTGCGCGGCGGGGCTGTGTCTCCTAAGAAGTAGTCGGGTGGATGAGATATGCATCGCGGTGGCGGAGTGGGCGAAGGGACCGGCGGCCTGGGGCCCGAGCCTGCCCGGCGAGGGCGGCACCGGCGTAAGGCCGAGCGCGAGGCCGAGCGCGTACGGGACGTCCAGGCGGGCGGCGTCGACGGTTCGGGGAGCAGGAGCAGTGGACGGGTGGGGGTGACCTACAAGTACTTCGGTGCCCCTGACGGGGCCACCGCCGCACGCGTGCCCATCTCCATGCGCCCCGAGGAGCTCGGCGGCGACGAGCTGGGCATGGGCGGCATGTTCAGCAAGATCAAGCCCGAGACGGTGGCGGCCATGGTCCTCACCGGCATACAGGGCATACCCCTGAACAAGGTGCCCCCGCTGGAGCTGGTCGTGCTCCACCCCGACTACGCCGTCGTCAAGCTGCCGATGACCGTGGTCGACCCGCTCCGGGACGTCGGTGAGGAGTCGGTCGGCGCGGCGGCCTTCATCTGGTCCACGGTCCCGGACCGCGGCGGCCCGCGCGACGCGTTCAACGTCTACCAGCTGCTCCACGAGTGGCAGGACTTCTCCCACCGGCTGCACGACGCGGGCCACCAGGCGTACTGCCTGGTGTGGCCCTGACGCGGCAGCCGCTTCCCCGGTGCGGGAAAATGTGACCCATGACGGCGGATGAACTGCGTGTGGTCGTGGAAGCCACGGACGACGGTGTCGTGCTGATCCGTGTCCGGGGAAAGCTGGACGGGTGGTCGGGACCTTCGGGACTGGTCGAGGCGCTGGACGAGGCGGCCGGGAGCGGAGGGCGGCTGACCGTGGCCGACCTGTCCGGGCTGGAGTTCGCGGACTCGGCGGCGCTGCACGCCTTGCTCAACGCACAGCACCGCCACTCCGCGGCCGGGGTACCGCTGGTCCTGGCCGGGCCGCTCGGGACGGGCGTACGCAGGCTCTTCGAGGTCTCGGGTACCGGCGGAGCCTTCACGTTCGCCGACACGGTGGACGCGGCGCTGACATGCTGAGCGCCTGCGGGAGGCACCGTCCCCCTGCCGGGAGTGTGACCGGAGGCCGTTCGGGCAGGCGCAGAAGGTAATGAACGGGGAACGAGAAGTGCTGGAGGACGGCGGACGCCGGGCTGAAGGGCCGGGTGAGGCCGTCGGCTCGGCTGCTCCGGAAAAGCCGGTGGCCACGGGCCGCACGTCCGGCGTGCCGCGTAACGCGGCCGCCGCCCGCGACGCCGTAGTCCGGCTCCTGCAGGAGCGGTTCTGCGGGATGGGCGGGGAAGGGCCTGTCGATGTCGTGGTGGCCGACGCGCTGCTGGTGACGTCGGAGCTGGTCACCAATGCCGTCAGGCACGGTGGCGGACTCACCGGATTCACGACGGAGATCACCGACGAAGGCCTCCTCCTCACCGTCAGCGACGCCAGCACCCGGCCGCCGGTCACGGCGGAACGCGATCCGTCCGCCGCCTCGGTCGGGGGCTACGGATGGCTCCTGGTGTGCCGTCTGGCGAAGCGGGTGTCCGTCACGTATCTCCCCGAGGGCAAGCACATCGTGGCGCTGATCGCCCTTACCTGAGCGGGCGTCACAGCGCGCACCGAACGGCGGGGCAGGGACTCCGCACACAGGGCGGTCACCGGCGGTTGGCATAATTCCCGCATGGCCCGCGAGCACCTCGGCAACTCCGCGTCGACCGGCCTTCCCGTGGTGGTGGCGGAAGGCGAGATCGACGGTCACTGGGTCGTCCGGGCTCAGGGCGATCTCGACTCCGACAGCGTCGATCCGCTGTTCATCGCCATGTGGCAGGCCGTGGCCGGGCACGACACCGTCGTACTGGAAGCGTCCGCGATCACCTTCGCGGACTCCTCGTTCCTCAGTCTCCTCATCGAGGTGCACCGGCGAACGGATCTGCGCATCGCCGCGCCGGGCGCGGCCCTGAAGCGGCTCCTGCGGACCGCGGGGGTGGACCGGGTGCTCCGGAGCTACCCGACGCTCGACGCGGCCCTCGGAGCACCGCCGACCGCTCGGTGACCGCCGCCGGCTTCGCGTGGGCCGTCAGCCGGACGGGGCGGGCGGCGTGCCTTCCTCCTGCTCGGTCTGCCGGCCGGCTCCGTCGAGGACGAAGAGCCGCGCCGTCCCGGTGACGTCCAGGATCCTGCGGAGGAAGGCGGGCGGGCTCTCCAGGTGCAGCGCCACACCGCGGGACGAGGTGCGGCGGTGGATCAGCAGGAGAGTGGAGACACCCATCGAGTCGCAGAGCCGCAGCCCGGAGCAGTCGAGGAACAGATCCTGCGGGCCTGGCTCGGCGGCGAGGCAGGCCTGCGCCTGTTCCATGAGCAGGTCGCTCGTGTCGAAGTCCAGGTCACCGACGAGACGCAGCCGTACGGCTCCCGGGCCGGCCTCGGCCCCCACGGTGAACGGCGGACAGGGAAGTTCGGTCATCCGAAGGCTCCGGGGTTGTGGACGGCGGTCGCCAGGAAGTCGTCCAGGACGCTGCGCGCCCGGCCGAGCAGCCGGGTGGACCGGGGAAAGTCCTTGAGCTCCGCCCCCAGGACGTCGAGGACCGGCTCCAAGGACACCGCCGGGACCTGCCGTGCCTCCAGAATGCCCGCGGTCCACGCCAGGAAATCGGTGAAGAGCTCGTCGTCGTCCATGTAGAGGGCGACGCCCAGGTAGTCGACGATGTGGGCGATGTCCTGCGCCGTGTGCTCGCGCTGCTGCTCCGTGTAGGCGGCCGCCGCCGGGAAGCGGGTCTCCAGCTGGGCCAGCACCTCCCGCACGAGCTGCGGCCTGCTGCGCACGACGAGCGTGTACTCCTGGTCCCCGAGGTGCGGCAGATCGTCGATCTGCTGCCTGCCGGCGGACGGCACCGCGATGCCGTCCGTGATACGCCGTGCCGCGGAGCGCGCGTCCGGCTCCCAGGCGTCGGCGCCCAGCCGGCGCGCGTGTCGTCCGTCGGGGCCGAATGCCGCCCCGCCCGCCAGCACGGGTATTCCTACGGCCTGGCAGGCGGTGATCGCCGCGTGCGCGGTGGGCAGCCGGGTGGGGATCGAGGAGGAAAGCGCGACCACGTCCGCACCGTTGGTGTGCAGGTGACCGATGAGATGGGGCGTGGGCACCTGGGCCCCGAGGAAGTCGACCCGCCATCCGCGCAGCGTGAGGACCTCGGCCAGCAGACGAGCCGGCAGCACATGCCACTCCTGGTCCACGCAGGCCACGGTGACCCGGCCCAGCCGCGGCGCGGTGCGCACGGCCGGGTGGTGGGCGAGCGCGGCGATGACCCGTTCGGCGATGGCGCTCGCCGCGTGTTCCTGCGCCACGCTGATGCGGTTGGCGGCCCATTCGGTGCCGACCCTCGCCTGTACGGGGGCGACGACGTCCAGCAGCGCCGTCTCCGCGTCCAGCCCGTCGTCCAGGGCGGTGAGGATCACCGAGGCGGCGGCGTGTTCGTCCCGGTCGGTCACCGCGGCCCACAACCGGTCCTGAAGGCCGCGCAACCGGGGAGCGGCAAGCGTGTGTGTGCTCATGCCGTGTACCTGCCCCGGGTGTGGCCGTCCACCGCGCTGAGATGGGTGGTCAGCGGGGCGGTGATCGCGACGAGGGCCATGTCGTCGTGCCGGCCGTCGTGCAGCCACTGGGACGCGAGCACCTGGACACGCTCCACCACGGCCGCGCCCGGCATGCCCCCGCACTCCGCCAGGGCCCGCATCAGCCGCTCCTCACCGAAGAGCTCGTCGCCGAGGGGCCCGCCGCGCGCCTCTGTCACACCGTCGGTGTAGAGCAGACACGTCTCGCCCGGCAGGAGATCGGTCTCCACCGTGCCGGCCTCGATATGGGGCAGCGCCCCGATCAGGGTCCCCCGGGTCTCGATCTCCTCGACGCGGCCGTCGTTGCGGATCACGAGAGGGGCGGGGTGACCCGCCGACGTGAGGCGCAGCCGCACCCGGTTCTCCTCGCGCCGGACCGAGGCCAGCACCAGGGTCGCGAAGCGGGTGTGGTGCGAGTTGAGGAGCGCCCCGTTGAGGAGCCGCAGCATCTGCTCGTGGTCACCGGCCATCGGCGTGAGCGCCTGGAGCGTATTGCGGATCTTGCCGGTGAGCACGGCCGCGTCCAGACCCTTTCCGCACACGTCACCGAGGACCGCCAGTGACGCGTCGTCGGGCGTGCGGCCGGGGTGTACGTCGTAGAAGTCACCGCCCACCCGGTCCCGGTCGGCGGAGGGCCGGTAGCCGCCGGCGAACTCGACCCCGTTCACCCGGTTCAGCTCGGGAGGCAGCAGATCCCGCATCAGGGTCCGTGTGATGTCGCTCTGTTCCGCGTACAGCCGGGCGGCGGACAGGGCGGCGCCGGCCCGCGAGGCGAAGAGCCGGGCGAAGACCTCTTCGGTCTCGTCGAACTCGCCGGCCCCCGTACCGCGCAGCAGGACCATGACCCCTGCCGGGACCCCGTGGCCCGGCAGAGGCGTGACCGCGGCCGATCCGACGGTTCCGGTGAAGTTCTCCGGGACAAGCCACGCGGGCAGTGAGGCCGGGTCGATCCACCGGGAGGGTACGGGCGGGAAGCCCTGCAGCGCCTCGCTCAGGCCGGGCACCTGTGCCGGGTCCGCCGTCACTGTGCCGCACACCGCTGCCTCGCCCCCGACCGCGTACGCCATGGGCAGCTTCCGCGCCGTGGCGGGCCCGATGACGACGGCTGCGTCGGCGAGGTGCCGGGAGGCGAGCTGAGCGGTGACCCGCATGCAGCGGTCGGTGTTCAAGGAGGCCAGGAGCACGTTCGACGCCTCCGCCAGGAAGGTGGTGCGTGCGCGCTCCGCGGCCAGTTCCTCCTCGGCGAGCTGCCGGCCGGTGGTGTCGGCCAGCCACCACACCAGGCCGCCGTCGCGGTTCGGGACCGGGTGCGCCTCGAAGCTCCGCTCGCCGATCCGCCCGTGGAAGGTGGTGCCGCGCGGGCCGGGGACCGGGTCGTCACCGGCCGTGCGAGAGGCGGGGCCGGTCACCTTCCGGTGGGCACGTGCCAGCCAGGCCGGGACCGCCTCCGTCAGTGCGGTGCCCCGGGGCGCGCCCCCGAGGAGCGCCTCGGCGGCCGGGTTGAGGTCGACGACCGTCCCGGTCGTGTCGACGACGACCACGGCGTACGGGGCCTGGCCCCACAGGTCGGTCTCGGACGCTGGGTGCTGCTGAGTTCTCGTGGCGATGGGTTCCTTCAGAGGTGCCATGAGGGGGGACCCGCCTGCGGCGGATCGCACCACCTTCCGAGTGGATGACAATCACTTTCCCCACGGCAACCATTGCCCAGTGGAGGAGGGGATGGCAACCCACCCCCTCCAGGGGTGTGCCCCCAGGGCCGCGCACACACCACGCGCACCGAGGAACTTCACAACAAGCACACAAACCGGGCCCGCTCAGGGCCCGCCTGTGTGAAAACTGCCACACCGCACTCCGAGGGCGGCCCCCCGATCAGCCGAGCGAACAACGCTGCGGGTCGCTACACCTGGGCGCGTCACCGCGCGTCCGGCGGCGCGACCGCCGAGGCGTCCCGGACACGGTGCTCCCGGACGGTCGCCCCTCGGGCACGGAGATGACTCTTCGGCCATTCATTGGCCGAAGAGTCATCTTCAGCGGCACCGCAGGGACTACCGATGATGCAAGGAGCACATACCCCCGAGGAGGCCCCCGCATGGATGACCTGCTGCTGACCCTGACCGTCCCGGCTGTGGTCATCGCGAGCGGGGTGTACGCCGTCTGCGACTGCCGGAGGCAGCGCCGACGGCCTCCGCCGCCGTACAGCCGCCGGGCGGCGCGACTCGCGGCACGCGACGTGCTGGTCCGGGCCGAGTCCGTCGTCGACAGCGCGTACGCCGGCCTCGGCGGGCTCTACGCCGACCCGGACGGCCCCCGTCCGGCCGGGAACGCCCAGGCCGTCAGCGGCCGGCCGGACGCCAGCCGGGATCGCGGCCCGTCACGGCCAGCACCCGCTCGAAAGCCGTAGCTCCCGGCGCCACGGGGAACGGCTCACCGAACACCTTCATCTCCCGCGCCTGCGGGGCCATCGCCGCCAGCCCCGGCTCCAGCTCCGTCACCACGTCCGGGTCCGGCTCGAAGACCTGGCCCGTGGCCCGGGCCAGGTCCCAGGCGTGCACGGTCAGATCACCCAGCACCATGAGACCCACCGTCCTGGCCGGCATCGCCATGCCTCCGGTCTCCCCCTCCTCCGCACCCGGCTCCGCCCATGCCTTCACCAGCTGCGCCGTCCCGTCGTCGAACCGGCCGCGCCAGTCCCCCGTGACGACGTCGTCGCCGCCGCTGAAGTCGGGGGTCCCCTTGGCCGCCAGGACCCGGAAGTTGTCGATCACCAGGAAGAGATGGTTCAGCAGGGCGCGTACGTCGTACTCGCTGCACGGCGTGCCGTCGGCCAGCCTGTCGTCGTCGATGCCCCGCACGACGGGTACCGCCCGCGCGGCTGCCTTCTCCAGGAGTTCACTGATCGTCTTCATGTCTCCGACGATGCACCCGGCAGGCCACGGAGTCTTGAAGAAACACGACAGCGACACCCCTTAGGATCCGGCCATGGCCGGACCCGGACGTGAGACGCGGGGCATCGTCGACGCCCCTGACCTGTTCACCCGCGTGCGTTTCCGCCGACGCGACCCCGCACCCGCGCTGCGCCCTCATCTGGAGCACTACTGGCTGATCGACTGGGACCTCCCGGAGCCGTACACCTCGCACGTCGTGCCGCACCCGAGCGTCCACCTGGTCTTCCAGCGGACCGAGCCGGGCAGCGGGGCGGAGCGGACGGACTCCGCCGAGGTCTACGGCATCGTGCAGGGCCTGTTCAGCCGGCGGCTGGAGGGCAGGGGGCGGGTGTGCGGCGTGAAGTTCCGGCCCGGTGCCTTCCGGCCGTTCGCCCCGGACCGGCCCGTGTCGGAGTGGACCGGCCGCCGGGTCCCCGCCGACGAGGCGCTGGGCACGGGGCCACCGCAGGCGCCCGCGGTGCTCGGACCGGCCGACGAGGACGCCCGGGTCGCGGCACTGGACTCGTTTCTGCTGCCCCTCCTGCCCCCGCCCGATCCCCAGGCGGAACTCGCCACGGAGCTCGCCGAGCTCGTACGAACGGACCGCTCGCTGCTGCGCGTCGACGCCCTCGCCCGCGCGGGCGGCCTGTCCGTCCGCTCGCTCCAGCGGCTGTTCTCCGCCTATGTGGGGGTCGGGCCCAAGTGGGTCATCCTCCGCCACCGCATCCACGAGGCGCTGCAGCGCGCCGAAACGGACCCGGAGCCCGACTGGGCGGAGCTGGCCGCCGATCTCGGCTACAGCGACCAGGCCCACCTGGCCAGGGACTTCACGGCCACGGTCGGCGTCCCCCCGACGGCCTTCGCCCAGCGCTGAGCACGAACGGACAGGCCGGGGAAAGCTCTCGCCGCCGCCCCCGCGCAATGGCATCCTGACCAGGTGAACGGACCTGAGATCGCCCTCGAAGTAGCCCCGGAACTGCGGCTCTTCGTCGCCCACGACCGCCGCCGCGGACGCACGGCCGTCACCACGGACGGTGTGTCGACCCTCGGCCATGTCGTGGAGTCCCTCGGCGTCCCGCTCACCGAGGCCGGGCAGATCCTCGTCGACGGCCGCCCCGTGCCCGTCTCCCACATCCCCGGAGCCGGCGAACTGGTCGAGGTGCGGGCGGTACGACGCCCCCAGCAGGTCCCCGGCGCACCGCTGCGCTTCCTGCTCGACGTCCATCTCGGCACGCTGGCACGGCGGTTGCGGCTCCTGGGCGTGGACGCCGCGTACGAGAGCGAGGACATCGGCGACCCGGCGCTCGCCACCCTCTCGGCGGAGCAGCGACGCGTCATGCTCTCCCGCGACCGCGGGCTGCTCCGGCGCAGGGAGATCTGGGCGGGGGCGTACGTCTACAGCGACCGGCCGGAGGAGCAGCTCCGCGACGTCCTGGGCCGCTTCGCCCCCGTACTGGCGCCGTGGACCCGCTGCACCGCCTGCAACGGGCAGCTCACGGCGGCCGACAAGGACTCCGTCAGCTCCCGGCTGGAGAAGGGCACGCAGGCGGGTTACGACGTGTTCGCGGAGTGCGCCGCCTGCGGCCGGGTGTACTGGCGGGGCGCCCACCACGCCCGCCTCGAAGCCATCGTGACGGATGCCGTGCGCGAATTCGGCGGGGCGGGGAGCCAGGCACCGACGGCCTGAGGGGCCGCGGACGCCGCCCTCAGGGCTGCTCGGCCGTCAGATAGCGCTGGACCGTGGGCGCGAGCCACGCGACGACCTCCTCCCGGGACATCGCGACGGCCGGCTCGAACCGCAGGACGTACCGGGCGAGCGCCATGCCCAGGATCTGCGAGGCCACGAGCGCCGCGCGCCGAGGGGCGTCGGCGGCGTCGGGGCAGACGCCCTCGGTGACCGGCCCGAGCTGCTCGGTGAAGACCGCCCGCATCCGCTCGGCCGCCGCTTCGTTGGTGACACCGACCCTGAGCAGGCCCGTCAGCACGTCGTCCTGCTCCCAGCGGTCCAGGAAATGCCCGACGAGCACCGCGCCGACGTGCTTGCCGGGCAGCGCGCCCAGAGCGGGCAGCCGCAGGTCGAAGGCGGAGGCTGCGGCGAACAGCCCCTCCTTGGAGCCGAAGTAGCGCATCACCATCGACGGGTCGATGCGCGCGTCACGGGCGATGGCCCTGATGGTGGCGCGCTCGTACCCGTCGGCGGCGAACCGCTCACGGGCGGCTTCGATGATCGCCGCCTTGGTGGCGTCCGAGCGGCGGGGGGAGGGGGCGCGCACTGTCATGCCAACAACTGTAGGCCAACATCCGTTGACAATCCATCGGCGCCCACTCTACCGTTGCCAACAAGCGTTGACCAACAAGCGTTGGCATTTGCCATACGGAGGCCGCCATGACCGGCACGTCCAGCACGTCCAGCACGGGATCCAGCCGCTCCGGCACCACCGATGTCGTCGTCGTGGGCGCGGGCCCGACCGGCCTGCTCCTGGCGGGCGACCTCGCCGCCCAGGGCCTGTCGGTCACCCTCGTCGAGCGCCGCCCGCAGGAGACGGGCAATCTGACCCGCGCCTTCGCCGTGCACGCCCGCACGCTGGAGTTGCTCGACACGCGAGGTCTCGCCGACGCGCTGGTCGCGACCGGCACGTGCCTCAGCCGGATGCGGCTCTTCGGCCGGCTCTCGCTCGACCTCACCCGCCTCCGTTCACGCTTCCCCTTCCTCCTGATCACCCCGCAGTACGAGGTGGAACGCCTGCTGAGGGAGCGCGCGCTCAAGACCGGCGTGGACTTCCGGTTCGGGACGGAGCTGCTCGGCCTGAGCCGCCCCGCCGCCGGAGACACGGTCACCGCCGAGATACGCGACGCCGACGGCACTCGCTCCACCATCGAGTCCCGGTATCTCGTGGGCACCGACGGGGTGCGCAGCTCTGTTCGCCGGGCACTCGGGCTGCCCTTCCCCGGCGAGGCCGTGATCAGGTCCATCGTCCTGGCCGATGTCCGGCTCGGCGAGGAACCCGCCGGGGTGCTCACGGTCAACGGCGCGGGCGACGCCTTCGCCTTCATCGCCCCTTTCGGCGACGGCTGGTACCGCGTCATGGGCTGGAACCGCGCCCACCAGGCCGACGACAGCGACCCCGTGGACCTCGACGAACTGCGCGAGATCACGCGCACAGCGCTCGGCACCGACCACGGGATGCACGACGCCCGCTGGGTCTCACGGTTCCACAGCGACGAACGCCAGGTGCCCGCCTACCGCACCGGCCGGGTCTTCCTCGCCGGCGACGCCGCCCACGTCCATTCCCCGGCAGGGGGCCAGGGCATGAACACCGGCCTCCAGGACGCGGCGAACCTCTCCTGGAAGCTCGCGGCCGTCCTGCGCGGACACGCCACCGACCCGGAAGCACTGCTCGACAGCTACCACGCCGAGAGGCACCCGGTCGGCTCCCAGGTCCTGCGTGCCAGCGGTGCGATCATCCGTCTGGCCATGGCCAGGACCCCGTTGCAGCGGCTCCTGCGGACCGCCCTGACCAGCGCCCTCTCCGTCACCCGCCCGGCCACGGACAAGGTCATCGGAAGGATCTCCGGAGTCGGGATCTCCTACCGCGCCCCGAAGGGCAGCCACCGTCTCGCAGGCACCCGCGCGCCCGACCTGCGGCTCGCCGAAGGCCGTCTTCTGGAGCTTCTGCGCGACGGCTCCTTCGTCCTTGTCACACCGCACGACGCCCCCGCCCCTCCGAGCGGACCGGCCGCGCTCCTCCACGCCCACTGGGCGGACGACCGCACGACCACACTGCTCATCCGCCCCGACGGATACATCGCCTGGGCGGGCGGGCGCCCCGATGCCGACGTCCTGCGACGGGCCCTGGGCTGATGGCCGGCCTCCGGCAGTCCGGCCCGGCCCCGCCCCGCCTCGCATCCGCGGCCACGCCCAGCGGACCGGTTCCGTACAGCACCGTCCGGCCGGCGCTGCGCAGACAGTTCCGGGACAGCCTCTGCCAGGGCACGAGCGGCACGCGTCGCGGGTGACACGTTCAGCACTGCCCTACGCGTCACTCGCATCCGCCGAACACACCGACAGGACGCTGATCACCCCTACGTACCGACTCGTCCGGCTCGCCTGCCCACCCGCACGGCCCCACTCTCACTCCCCGCTCAGCCGCTCACCCGCCGACACCTCCGGCCGGGCCTCCCCACACCCGGCCTCGCCCCCGCGTGTCACCCTGGGCCCATGCTCGTCGCCCGTTCCGTCGCCCTCTTCGTCGTAGCCGCGCTCTTCGAGATCGGGGGCGCCTGGCTCGTCTGGCAGGGGGTGCGTGAGCACCGCGGCTGGATCTGGATCGGCGCGGGTGTCATCGCCCTCGGCGCGTACGGCTTCGTGGCCACCCTCCAGCCGGACGGTGACTTCGGCCGGATCCTCGCGGCCTACGGCGGGGTGTTCGTCGCCGGTTCCATCGCCTGGGGCATGGTCGCCGACGGCTACCGGCCGGACCGCTGGGACGTGACCGGCGCGCTGATCTGCCTGGCCGGCATGGCGTTGATCATGTACGCCCCCCGCGACCACTGAACCCGCGCCGGGAGCCCCCGCCTATCCTGGCCCCGTACCGATCAGCTGTCCGAGGAGTCCGCATGGCCGCCACCCCCATCGCCGTCATCACCGGTGCGAGCAGCGGCATCGGCGCCGCGACCGCCAGGCAGCTGGCCGCCGCCGGATACCGCGTGGTGCTCACCGCCCGCCGCAAGGACCGCATCGAGGCGCTGGCCGCCGAGCTCACCGACGCGGGCCACCAGGCGACGGCCTACGCCCTGGACGTCACCGACCGTGCGGCGGTCGACGAGTTCGCCACCGCGTTCCGGTCCCTGGCCGTCCTGGTCAACAACGCCGGCGGCGCACTGGGGGCCGACCCCGTCGCCACGGGCGACCCCGCGGACTGGCGCCAGATGTACGAGACCAACGTCATCGGCACGCTCAACCTCACCCAGGCCCTGCTCCCCGCCCTCACCGCGAGCGGGGACGGCACGATCGTCATCCTCTCCTCGACGGCCGGTCTCTCCACGTACGAGGGCGGTGGCGGTTACGTCGCGGCCAAGCACGGCGAGCACGTGCTGGCGGAGACCCTCCGGCTGGAGATCGTCGGCACGCCGGTGAGGGTGATCGAGATCGCGCCCGGCATGGTCAAGACAGAGGAGTTCGCCACCACCCGCTTCCGCGGCGACACCGAGAGGGCCGCCAAGGTCTACGCGGGCGTGGACGCCCCGCTCTCCGCCGACGACGTGGCCGACACGATCACCTGGGCCGTCACCCGGCCCAGCCACGTCAACATCGACCTGCTGGTGGTCCGCCCCCGCGCCCAGGCGTCGAACTCCAAGGTCCACCGGTCCCTGTGATGCGCCCGGCGGGACGGGGCCGGCATCGCCGCCGGCCCCGTCTCAGCCCTTCACGCACACGAGCTGCTTGAGCTTCGCGACGACCTCCACCAGATCCCGCTGCTGGTCGATGACCTGCTCGATCGGCTTGTACGCCGCCGGGATCTCGTCCACCACACCGGAGTCCTTCCGGCACTCCACGCCCCGCGTCTGGTCCTCGAGGTCCTGCGTGGAGAACCTCCGCTTGGCGGCGTTCCTGCTCATCCGCCGTCCCGCACCGTGCGAGGCGGAGTTGAACGACTTCGCGTTCCCGAGCCCCTTCACGATGTACGAGCCGGTCCCCATGGAGCCGGGGATGATGCCGAACTCCCCCGAGCCCGCGCGGATCGCACCCTTCCGGGTGACCAGCAGGTCCATGCCTTCGTACCGCTCCTCCGCCACGTAGTTGTGGTGGCAGGAGATGACCGGCTCGAACGTGACCCCGGCCTTCTTGAATTCCTTCCGGACCACGTCCTGGAAGAGGCCCATCATGATCGAGCGGTTGTACTTCGCGTACTCCTGTGCCCAGAACAGATCGTTGCGGTACGCCGCCATCTGCGGGGTGTCGGCAATGAAGACCGCCAGGTCACGGTCGACGAGGCCCTGGTTGTGCGGCAGCTTCTGGGCCTGCCCGATGTGGAAGTCGGCGAGCTCCTTACCGATGTTCCGAGAACCGGAGTGCAGCATCAGCCACACCGATCCGGCCTCATCGAGACAGAACTCGATGAAGTGGTTTCCCGATCCGAGCGTTCCCATCTGCTTTGTGGCACGTTCCTGACGGAATTTGACCGCTTCGGCGATCCCATCGAACCGCGACCAGAAGTCGTCCCAGCCGCTCGCCGGGAAACCGGGGAGCCCGCCCGGGTCGACCGCGTCGTCGTGCATCCCCCGGCCGACCGGGATCGCCTGCTCGATCTTCGACCGCAGTCGCGAGAGGTCTCCCGGCAGGTCGTTGGCCGTGAGCGACGTCTTCACTGCCGACATCCCGCAGCCGATGTCCACACCCACCGCGGCCGGGCAGACCGCGCCGTGCATCGCGATCACCGAGCCGACGGTCGCCCCCTTGCCGAAGTGGACGTCCGGCATGACCGCGAGCCCCTTGATCCAGGGCAGTGTGGACACGTTCCGCAGCTGCTGCATCGCGACGTCCTCGACCGACGCCGGGTCCGCCCACATCCGGATCGGGACCTGCGCACCCGGCACCTCTACATACGACATAACCCCTCGATTCCCCCGAAAATACTGAAAGCGCAAAACCGGTGCCGAGGTCGGCATAAAGGTCGGCCGACCGGCATTCACAGCGGCGCGTGCGATAGACATTGTGTCCATCGGCCGCTATCGAGCGGCAACCTGTTTTCGTACCGAAGGGAGCCTGGGACCGTGCGACACATGGCGTACGTACCCGGCGTCGCGCTTCTCGCAGCGCTCGTCGCCGGCTGCAGCGCCGGCTCCGACGCCGACGACCCCGCCGCCGACAGCAAGCCCGGCAGCCCGACGGTCTCGGCCGCGCCTCCCGGGAAGTACCGGACGCTGCCCGAATCCTGCCGCGCCGTACCGCTCTCCACGCTCAAGGACCTGCTGCCGGGCGCCGCCGGGCTGTCCGAGGAGCAGCAGGAGAAGGTGTACGAGGGCACGGCCGACGTCACCTACGACACCGACCGCAAGGTCGGCTGCCGCTGGAAGTCGGACGCCCCGGACGCCTCCCGGAATCTGTCCATCGACTTCGAGCGCGTCGTCTCGTACGACCCCGCGGTGAGCGACGACGACCGTGCCCGGGACGTGTACGCGAAGAAGCAGGACGCCGCCGCCCTCCCCACCACCCCGGCGGGCGCCACCCCCAGCGAGACGCCGAGCGGGTCGGCGTCCACGCCGGCCGGCGGCACACCGTCCGGCTCCCCGGGCGGTTCCTCGTCCGCCTCGCCCTCCGCGGACCCGTCCGGCAGCACCACCGACGCCGACCCCGACGAGGACCTCCGGCCGCGGCTGCTCGACGAACTCGGGGACGCCGCGTTCCTGGACGACGCGCTCACCCGGGCCGGTTCCACCGCGCAGCACCGCACCGTGAGCGTGGTATTCCGCACATCGAACGTCATCGTGACCGTCCACTACACCGAGCAGCCGGCCCGCGTCACCGAGGTTCCCGACAGCAGAGAACTGCAGGAGAAGGCCCAGGCCCTGGCCCGGCAACTGGACGAGGCACTCAGCGACTGACCGGCTTCCGGTGGTCTCCGGCCGCGCCCCAGGGCCTCCGGCCGGAGGCGGCATCCGGCCGCCGTCCGTCGTACCGTGGCCCCCGACCGACGTACCGACCGATGTACCGCCCGACGCACCGACCGACCACCCGCACGACCGAGACCGCCGTGCCGTCCGAGTGAAGGAACCATGCACCGATCAGCCCCGCGACTCTCCCGCATACTCGCCTGCGCCGCCGTCCCGGTGATGCTCGTCGTCGCCGGCTGCTCGTCGGACTCCGACGACGCGAAGGGCTCCGCCTCCTCGGCCTCCCCGAGCGCGAAGAAGTCCGAGCCCACCGTCGAGCCGGCGAAGTACTCCACGCTGCCCGACGCCTGCGACTCGATCGGGAAGAAGACGATCGAGGACCTGGTTCCGAAGGCCAAGACCAAGGGCGGCACCCCGGGCAAGTCCAGCGACACCGCGAGCCGTGGCAGCTGCTCCTGGAACGGCCTGGACGACAACGGCGTCAAGGGCTCGCAGTACCGCTGGCTCGACATCGGCTTCACCCGCTTCGACTCGGACCAGTCCCTGGGCAGCGGTGCCGAGCGCGCCACGGACGAGTACACGAAGCAGGTCTCCAAGGCGCAGGCGACGGAGGGCGCCGAGAAGGCCGCGGCCAAGCCCGCCACCGGTCTCGGCGAGCAGGCCACGTCCGTCACGTACGGCCTCAGCAAGTCCAAGGAGGACTTCGAGTACGCCACGATCGTCGCCCGCACGGGGAACGTCGTCGTCAGCGTCACCTATAACGGCGCCGGGTTCGCGGGCGCCAAGACGCCCTCCGGGGCCGACATCCTCAAGGGCGCCCAGAAGGCCGCCAAGGAGGCCGTCGCCGCGGTCGGCGCCGACGCCGGAGCGGGGAAGTCCTCGGCCTCCCCCTCCGCCAAGGCGTCGTCCTCCCCGTCGGCCGGGTCGTCGGAGAAGGCGTCCGCGAAGTCGCCCTCCAAGTCGCCCTCCAAGTCCCCGTCGAAGTCGTCCTCCAAGGCCGTCGACAAGTCGTGACCCGAGCCCGGCAGGAGCGACGGACCCCCTGCCCGGAGGCGACTTGACGTAGCCCGGTACTCCCGCGAGTACCGGGCTACGGCCCCTCCCCACGCAACACGCCCGGCGGGCATGTGCCAGGCTGTGCGCGCGCCGGGTGCCGAAGTGGAGCCGGTTCATCGAAGTCGGGAGGGGATTCGCGGGTGGCCGCCATGCAGCTGACACGCACACACCGCGTGCTCATCGGGGTCGTCGTCGCCGGGGCCGTGCTCATCGCCGCTATCGGTTTCGCGGGCTCGTACGCCGCCGTGCGCGAACTCGCGGAGGAGAAGGGCTTCGGCGAGTTCTCCGTCGTCTTCCCGATCGGCATCGACGCGGGCATCTGCGTCCTGCTCGCGCTGGACCTGCTGCTGACGTGGATGCGCATCCCCTTCCCGCTGCTGCGTCAGACCGCCTGGCTGCTGACCGCGGCGACGATCGCCTTCAACGGCGCCGCCGCCTGGCCCGACCCGCTCGGCACCGGCATGCACGCGGTGATCCCCATCCTGTTCGTCGTCGCCGTCGAGGCCGCACGGCACGCGGTCGGCCGGATCGCGGACATCACGGCCGACAAGCACATGGAGGGCGTCCGCCTCACCCGCTGGCTCCTCTCCCCCGTCCCCACGTTCAAGCTGTGGCGCCGGATGAAGCTGTGGGAGCTGCGCAGTTACGAGCAGGTCATCAAGCTCGAACAGGACCGGCTGATCTACCAGGCCCGCCTCCAGGCCCGCTTCGGCCGCAACTGGCGGCGCAAGGCTCCCGTCGAGTCGATGATGCCGCTGCGCCTGGCGAAGTACGGCGTCCCGCTCGCCGAGACCGCCCCGGCCGGCCTCGCCGCCGCGGGCATCGAGCCGGCCCTGCTGCCGCCCGCCCCGGCAGCCGTGGCGGCGGTGGAGGCCGTGGAGGCCGAGCAGCAGCACCCCCAACTCCCGTACGCCCCGCAGCCGCAGGAACAGCGGCAGCAGCCGTATCCGCAGCAGGACCGGTACGACCCGGCCGACCAGCAGCAGTACCCCCACGAGGACCCCGGCGCGCACGACAGCCCCTGGTTCGCGACCTCCAGGGTCCTGGACGAGACGTACGAGGGCGCGTACGACCCGGAGTACGACGAGGGCATGGACCCCGCTCCGGTGATGGTCCCCTCGGGTGCCGGGAACCGGACCCGCCCGCTCGGCGACGTGGGCACGATCGGCGCGTTCCCGCACCCCCGCCCGGCCGGACCGGAACCCGCGGAGCAGCCGGAGCAGGAGGCCGCCCAGGAGGCGGACCCGGCCGAGTGGGCCGAGGACGAGGCCCAGTTCAGCAAGCTCGCGTACGAGGCGTACGCCGAGTACACCCACCAGTACCAGACCCACCCGAGCGCGGAGGCGCTCGACATAACCCTGTCGGACGTCCACAACGTCCACCACCCGCGCAGCGCCGCGCTCCTCCGCCGGCTGCTGCCCGGCTTCAAGCAGCGTTTCGACAACGAGATGGCCGCCGACCACATCGCGTAGGGGCGGAAGCGGACAGAGGAAACGGGCGGCCTGCTGAGCGGGCCGCCCGTTCTCCTGTCCGTGGTGCTACGCGCCGAGCAGCGTCCGCACCCGGTCCGCTCCGACCGCCAGGAGGAGCGTGGGCAGGCGCGGCCCGGTGTCGCGGCCGACGAGCAGCCGGTACAGCAGGGCGAAGAAGGAGCGCTGGGCGACCTTCAGCTCGGGTGTCGGCTTCGCGTCGGGCTCCAGGCCCTCCAGCACCTTCGGCACGCCGTAGACGAGCGTGGTCAGGCCGTCCAGCGACCAGTGCGAGTCGAGCCCTTCCAGCAGCAGCCGCAGCGACTCACGGCCCTGCTCGTCCAGGGAGCCCAGCAGCTCCTTGTCCGGCTCGTCGCGGACGATGGTGCGGGCCTCGGCCGGCACCTGGGTGGTGATCCAGTTCTCGGCGCGGTCGAGCCGGGGCCGTGCCTCGTCGAGCGAGGTCAGCGGGTTGTCCGGGTCGAGCTCGCTGAGGATGCGCAGCGTCTGGTCCTCCGCGCCGGCGGTGATGTCGGCGACCGAGGCGAGCGTGCGGTACGGCAGCGGGCGGGGGGTGCTGGGCAGCTCCCCGGCGGCCGTGCCGATGGCCCGGGCGTAGGCGGCGGCGTCGGCGGGCAGCACCGTGCCGTCGGCCACCTTGCGGGCCAGCGAGTCCCACTCGTCGTACAGCCGCTGGATCTCCTGGTCGAAGGCGATCTTGAAGGACTGGTTCGGCCTGCGGCGTGCGTACAGCCAGCGCAGCAGCGGCGCCTCCATGATCTTCAGGGCGTCGGCCGGGGTCGGCACGCCGCCCTTGCTGGAGGACATCTTCGCCATGCCGGAGATCCCGACGAACGCGTACATCGGTCCGATCGGCTGGACGCCGTCGAAGACCTCGCGGACGATCTGGCCGCCGACGACGAAGGAGGAGCCGGGCGAGGAGTGGTCGACGCCGCTGGGCTCGAAGATCACGCCCTCGTAGGCCCAGCGCATCGGCCAGTCGACCTTCCAGACCAGCTTGCCGCGGTTGAACTCGTTGAGCCGGACCGTCTCGGCGAAGCCGCAGGCCGAGCAGGTGTAGTTCAGCTCGGTCGTGTCGTCGTCGTAGGACGTGACGACGGTGAGGTCCTTCTCGCAGTTGCCGCAGTAGGGCTTGTACGGGAAGTATCCGGCGGCGTTCGAGCTGCCGTCGTCCTCGTCCGCCGCGCCGGAGCCCTCGGCGGCCTCCAGCTCGGCCTCGTCGACCTTCTTCTGCTGCGGCTTCTTGCCCTTCGCGCCCGCCGTACCGTCCTTCTTGGTGCGGTAGCGGTCCAGGACGGCGTCGATGTCGGCCCGGTGCCTCATCGCGTGCAGGACCTGCTCGCGATAGGTGCCCGCCGTGTACTGCTCGGTCTGGCTGATGCCGTCGTACTCGACGCCGAGCTCGTCCAGGGCCTGGGTCATCGCGGCCTTGAAGTGCTCCGCCCAGTTCGGGTACGCGGATCCGGCCGGGGCGGGCACCGAGGTCAGCGGCTTGCCGATGTGGGCCTGCCAGGAGTCGTCGACCCCTTCCACGCCGTTCGGCACCTTGCGGTAGCGGTCGTAGTCGTCCCAGGAGATCAGGTGGCGCACGGTGTGGCCGCGGCGGCGGATCTCGTCGGCGACCAGGTGCGGGGTCATGACCTCGCGGAGGTTGCCCAGGTGGATCGGGCCCGACGGGGAGAGCCCGGACGCGACGACGACCGGTTTGCCAGGCGCACGTCG
This sequence comes from Streptomyces sp. NPDC079167, assembly GCF_040686735.1. Lineage (NCBI taxonomy): Bacteria > Bacillati > Actinomycetota > Actinomycetes > Kitasatosporales > Streptomycetaceae > Streptomyces > Streptomyces sp. NPDC079167. The sequence continues at coordinate 325,619 of NZ_JBFBLO010000010.1, forward strand.
CTCCGATTCGGCGATGACATCGTCCGCGAAGCGGGAGACCCAGTCGGTCTCGGTGCTGCTCTGACTCGAAGCCACGGTCGGCACGTCCTTCTCTCGTGTAGGACTCGTAGGGGCGATCCCCATCAGGGGCACTGCCATTCTCCCAGGTACGGCCCGCAGCGCGAAAACGGCTTTACACCCCGTGGGATACTGGAGTGATCCTTTGTCTCCTACGGAAACGGCAGCCGGCTCATGGCTTCGGTCCCTTCCCTCGCTTCCACGCTCCAGCAGCAGCTGGCGGACGCCCTGACGGCAGCTCTGCCGGATGCCGGCACCGCGGACCCGCTGCTGCGCCGAAGCGACCGGGCCGACTTCCAGGCCAACGGGATCCTCGCGCTCGCCAAGAAGCTCAAGGGCAACCCGCGCGAGCTCGCCTCCCAGGTCACCGCGGCCCTTCCGGCGGGTGAGCTGGTCAAGGACATCGAGGTGTCGGGCCCCGGCTTCCTCAACGTCACGCTCACCGACCGGGCGATCATCAGCACGCTCGCCGCGCGGGCCGCCGACGGCGACCGGCTCGGCGTCCCGGTCAAGGCTGACGCGGGCACCACCGTCGTCGACTACGCCCAGCCGAACGTGGCGAAGGAGATGCACGTCGGCCACCTGCGGTCGGCGGTCATCGGTGACGCGATGGTCCAGATCCTCGAGTTCACCGGCGAGCACGTCGTCCGGCGCCACCACATCGGCGACTGGGGCACCCAGTTCGGCATGCTCATCCAGTACCTCTTCGAGCACCCGGACGAGCTGAAGCACGAGGGTGGCCAGGCGGACGGCGAGGCGGCGATGTCGTCGCTGAACCGTGTCTACAAGGCGTCGCGGGTCCTGTTCGACTCCGACGAGGAGTTCAAGGCGCGCTCCCGTGACCGGGTGGTGGCCCTCCAGGCCGGCGACCCGGAGACGCTGGCGCACTGGCAGCGCTTCGTCGACGAGTCGAAGATCTACTTCTACTCCGTCTTCGACAAGCTCGACATGGAGATCGACGACCCCGACATCGTCGGCGAGTCCGGTTACAACGACATGCTCGAGGAGACCTGCCGGATCCTGGAGGAGACGGGCGTCGCCGTCCGCTCCGAGGGCGCCCTGTGCGTGTTCTTCGACGATGTGAAGGGCCCGGACGGCAACCCGGTCCCGCTGATCGTCAAGAAGACCAACGGCGGCTACGGCTACGCGGCGACCGACCTCTCCGCGATCCGCAACCGGGTGCAGGACCTCAAGGCCGACACCCTGCTCTACGTCGTGGACGCCCGGCAGTCCCTGCACTTCAAGATGGTCTTCGAGACGGCCCGCCGCGCCGGCTGGCTGAACGAGGGCGTCAAGGCGCACCAGCTCGCCTTCGGCACGGTCCTGGGCAAGGACGGCAAGCCGTTCAAGACCCGTGAGGGCACCACCGTCCGGCTGGAGGACCTTCTCGACGAGGCCGTCGAGCGGGCCACCGCGGTGGTCCGGGAGAAGGCCGACAAGGTGGGCCTGACCGAGGACGAGATCGTCGAGAACGGCCGGTACGTCGGAGTCGGCGCCGTGAAGTACGCGGACCTGTCGACCTCCGCCGTACGGGACTACAAGTTCGACCTGGACCAGATGGTGTCGCTCAACGGCGACACCTCGGTCTACCTCCAGTACGCCTACGCCCGGATCCGCTCCATCCTGCGCAAGGCGGGTGACGCCAAGCCCGCCGCGCACCCGGAGCTGGCCCTGGCTCCGGCCGAGCGCGCGCTGGGTCTGCATCTGGACCTGTTCGGCGAGGTCCTGGCCGAGGTCGCCGAGGGGTACGAGCCGCACAAGCTGGCCGCGTACCTCTACCAGCTGGCCTCGCACCTGACCACGTTCTACGACCAGTGCCAGGTCCTCAGCGACGAGAACACCCCGGAGGTCGTCGAGAACCGGCTGTTCCTCGTGGAGCTCACCGCCCGCACCCTGCACCAGGGCATGAAGCTGCTCGGCATCAGGACGCCCGAGCGCCTCTGACCCTCCGGCTGCCGCACGGGCCCGGCCGGGATCACTCGATCCCGGCCGGGCCCGTGCGCGTTCCCACCCGGTCAGTCGAACGCCGCGGCGAAGGCGCCGGGCTCGTAGGAGCCCCCCTTCAGGTGCGTGATCACGGCGAGCCGGTTGGCCGCGTTCATCAGGGCGACGAGGGAGACCAGCGCGGCGACCTGGTCGTCGTCGTAGTGCTTGCGCACCTGGGCCCAGGTCTCGTCGGAAACCCCGGGCTGGGCGTCGGCGAGCCGCGTGCCCTCCTCGGCGAGCGCCAGCGCCGCCTGCTCGGCCTCGGTGAACACGGTGGACTCGGCCCAGGCGGCGACCAGGTGCAGCCGGGCCGCGGTCTCGCCGGCGGCCGCCGCCTCCTTGACGTGCATGTCGATGCAGTGCCCGCAGCCGTTGATCTGGCTGACGCGAAGCGACACCAGCTCCTGCGTGGCCTTCGGCAGCGTCGACTGCTGGACCACCAGGCCCGTGCCGGCGAACCGCTTGGCGAACTTCATACCGGTCTCGTTCTCGAACAGGTTGAACCGTGCGTCCATGACGTCGTCCTCACTCGTGGTTGCTGCACCGGGACGAACACGAGATGCCGCCGGCGCGCCCCCTGTGACGGGACGCCCCTGTGACTTGAATCACCGTCGGCCGATGTCACGGAGCGGCGTTCGCCGGCGTCTTGTGCGCGTGGCACCGTCGACAGCGAACAGGCAGGAGCAGCCGGTGGAGAGCGAGCGAGCGCACACCAGGGACACGGCCGGGCAGCCCGCCGGTGAGGGCCGCGCCGACCCCGCGACCGAGGCGTTCGTCGCCCACCGCAATCTGCTGTTCACCGTCGCCTACGAGATGCTCGGCTCGGCCGCCGACGCGGAGGACGCCCTCCAGGAGACCTGGCTGCGGTGGGCGGACGTCGACCTCGGCACGGTGCGCGACCCCCGGGCGTACCTCGTCCGGATCGCCACGCGGCAGGCGCTGGGCCGGCTGCGCACGCTCGGCCGCCGCAAGGAGTCCTACGTCGGCACCTGGCTGCCCGAGCCGCTGCTCACCACGCCCGACGTGGCGGACGACGTCGAGCTGGCCGACAGCGTCTCGACGGCGATGCTGCTGGTGATGGAGACGCTCACACCGGCCGAGCGTGCGGTGTTCGTGCTGCGCGAGGTGTTCGCCCTCGATTACGGGGAGATCGCCGAAGCCGTGGGCAAGAGCCCCGCCGCGGTCCGCCAGACCGCCCACCGGGCGCGGTCCCACGTCGCGGCGCGCCGCCCGCGCGGGACCGTCTCCCCCGCCGAGACCCGGGGCGCGCTCGACGCGTTCAGGCGCGCCGTGGAGACGGGCGATCTGCAGGGCCTGCTCGACGTCCTCGCCCCCGACGCCGTTCTCCTCGGGGACGGCGGAGGGGTCAGGCAGGCCGTCCTCCGGCCCGTCGTGGGGGCCGACAAGGTGGCCCGCCTGCTGATCGGCGGGCTGGGCAAGGCCACCGCCGTGTCGCTGCGGCCGGCACACGTCAATGCCTGCCCGGCGCTGGTCGTCAGGCTCGGCGGTGCGCTCGACACCGTGGTGACCGTACGCGTCGACGACGGCCTCATCACCGGGCTCTACGCCGTCCGCAATCCCGAGAAGCTGACGCGCATGGAGCAGGAGACCGTCCTGAGCCGCTGAGACCGCGGCCGGGCCACCCCGTGCCCGGCCGTCACCGCCCGGCCGTCACTGATCTTCCGGGCCCCACTCCTCCGGGACCCACTGTGCCGTGTCGGAACGGTAGTAGTACGACGGCCGGGCCGTGAGGCTGCTCGTACGGAAGGGCTTGCCCCCGTCGTCGATGCGCAGCATCCCGCTCCTGCCGCCGCTGGTCCACTCCAGCTCCAGGTACCAGGTGACGTCGTGCCCCTCCACGTGCGCGTCGAGGTGGAAGACCTCGACATCGGTGGAGCTCACCCGGTACGGGAAGTCCTTCGCGGGGACGGTGACACCGGCGTCCTCGCCCGCGACGGGCTTCGTCCGGGGCCGGCTGTCGTCCAGGTCGATGTCGAAGGTCTGCGGTGTGATGCCTCCCCCACAGCCGCTCCCCATCGAGTACGCGCCCCAGGCGAGCGGCGCGTTGCGCCCCAGCACCCGTACGTGCAGCCCGTTCAGCACGACCGCCTCGCCGGACGTCCCCTGGAGGGTGAGTGCGAGCTTCATGTCACCCCCGTCCACACCGTCGAGGACCCGCGCCCACCCACGGGCGTCCTGAGGCGCGGGCACCGGAGGCAGGTCGTCGGGAGCCTGGTCGAACAAGTAGTACTGCCCGCAGGGCGACTCCCAGTTGTACGAACTGATGGTCGCGTGCACGGGTACGCCACCACCGCTCTCCTGACGGCGCGAGGACGGCGAAGGCTTGACGCTCTTCCCGGCGGCCGTCGGCGAGGAGGCGGTCCGGCTGGGCTCGGTGGACGGGCCGGCGCTCTTGCTGGGCTTCGCGCTGCCGCTCCCCTTGCCGGTGGGCACGACCGGCGAGAGGCTGAGTCCCGCATCCGCCCGTTTGTCGTCCGAGGGCTCGTCGTTCCCGAGGCCGCGGACCGCGACGGCGGCGGAAACGGTGAGTGCCACGACCGCCACCGCGGTGAACAGGACGCGCAGCTTCCTGCTGGTGCGGCGACGCGGAGCGGGTACGTCGCCGGTGCCCGGCCCCTGGGGTGTCACATCCTCCGGAACGGATTCCGTTCCGGGTCGCGACGGAGGTTCCGCTTCTCCCTGGGGAGTGGCGCCGTCGACGCGTGCGGGCCCGGGGACCGCCGGCTCGGACGCGGTGGGCTCGGGGTCCGTGTGGGCGGGAGCGGGTGCCGGAGCGGGTGTGATTGACGCGTCGGGCCCGCCGGACGCGTCCGGCTGGTCGGGTGACCCGTCGGCAGTGCCCGCCGCCTGCGGCTTCCGGGGCGCCCGCCGCCTCGCCTCGTCGGCCAGGATCCACTTCCGGTGAAGGGTCATCAACTCCTCGGAGGAGGCCCGGCACACCCGCGCGAACCGCTCGACGGGCGCGTAGTCATGGGGAACGGCGTCACCGTTGCAGTACCTGTGCACGGTCGAGGTGCTCATGTGCAGCTTCTGGGCGAGCGCCCCGTAGCTGAGCCCGGACCTCGCCTTCAGCTCCCTGAGCAGTGCCGCGAAGTCCTGGATCTCTGTGCCCACCTCGACCGTTCCCCTTCCATGCGTTCCCGGAGCGCGTTCCAGGGACGTGGTATCCGCGCAGGTCAGAGTACGTGCAGACGTTCCAGCGTCCCGCATGCCCGGCCAGCCGTTGCACCGGGAATCCGGGCCTGGACAAGATGTGGACACACCGCGGCGTTCCCCGCGATCCGTACATCCCACCCTCGTCAGTCCCGGGAGCCGCCATGCGTACTCGACCCGCGCTCAGCCTGACCGACGCAGTCGCCGCAGCAGTACTGATCGCCTGCATCACAGTCGTCATCGCACTCCTGCAAAACCTCTGATCACGCGTCACCGACCAGTAGACCCGCCCGCACATCAGGGTGCCAAACGGCGCCCCGGGCACGTACCGCCTTCGAACGGGGAGAACCTCTCATGCGTAACCTTCACTTCCGCCGCGCCGCCCGCACGTCCGTCCTGGGCACCGCCGCGCTGATCGCCGCCCTGTCCCTGACGGCCTGCCAGGGAGGCGACCCCGCAGCGGCGGACAGCTCCGACGGCTCGGTGTCCCAGAAGCCCGGCGCCGGCACCTCGGCGGTCCCGGCATCGGACACGGACGCCAAGCCGGACGCGAAGACGGCTGGAAACTCCGGCACTTCCGGCTCCGGTTCGGATGCCGCCAAGGATTCCGGTTCCGCGGCCCCGAAGCAGCAGGGCAGCGACGCGGACGGCGACAACGGCGCGACCCGGACCACCTGCACCGGTGAGAACACCAAGCTGACGATCACCGACGTCCAGCGCCCCGTCAATCACATGCTGCTCACCGTGACCAACACCGGCTCGAAGGCGTGCAACGCCTTCTACTACCCGGTCCTGCGCTTCGGCGAGGCGCAGTCCGTGCCCCCGGTCGTCGAGGACAGCAAGCCGCAGGCCGTCGTCACCATCGCACCCGGTGAGTCCGCCTACGCCGGGATCATGACGTCGTCCGCCGACGGCAGCGGCACGGGCGGCTACTCCGCCGAGGACCTGGCCGTGGGCTTCCTGGACGCGGAGTCGGGGTCCGCCGGTGACATGGTGAACGTCCCGCTGTCCAAGGACGTGTACGTCGACAGCACGCTGACCGTGACGTACTGGCAGACCGAGATGGACGACGCCCTGATGTACTGACCCTCCAGGCACTGACGCGCCGTCATCGACGGCTCGTCCACGGAGCACCTTCGCGACGGGCGTGACACCGCAGACCGGTGTCACGCCCGTTCGCCCGTGTCAGGGCCTACCGCGCCGTTACGGTCCACGGATGCGTATGTATCTTTCGTCCTTCCGCACCGGGGACCACCCGGAGCAGTTGCTGGCACTGCTGCGCCGGCCGCCCGCCTCCGGCGTGGCGGTCGCGGTGATGGCCAACGCGGTCGACGCACTGCCGGCCGGCGAACGCGAAGCAGCGGTCGAGCGGGAGTTCGGGGCGCTTTCCGGGCTCGGGCTGCGGCCGGCCGAGCTCGACCTGCGCGCGTTCTTCGGGCGCCCCGCGGAGCAGGTCGCGGCCGCTCTCGCCCGGTACCCCCTGGTCTGGGTCCGCGGCGGCAACGTGTTCGTCCTGCGCCAGGCCATGGCCCGCAGCGGGGCCGACCGGGCCCTGGTCAGCCTCCTGCGGCAGGACGCTCTCGTCTACGGGGGCTACAGTGCCGGCGCATGCGTCCTGGCCCCCGGTCTCCGGGGCCTGGAGGCGTGCGACCCTCCGGAGGCGGTGGCCACCGCGTACGGGGACGTGGCCCGCTGGGACGGGCTGGCCCTCCTCGACCACGCGGTGGTGCCCCACATCGATTCGCCCGGGCACCCGGAGACGGAGATCCTCGGCACCGTGGCCGACCGGTACCGGGCCGAAGGCGTCCCCCACCTGACCCTGCGCGACGGCCAGGCCCTCGTGGTCGACGGAACCGCCACCCGCGTCTACTGACCGGACGAGTCCGGTCCGGTGTGGAGGACGTCACGGGCCTGGTCGGCGGCGCGCATGATCCCCTCGGTGACGAACGCCATGAAGCGGGCGATGTTCTCGAGGCGGGTGGCGGCCGGGGTCCCGGCGCCGAGGACGCCGACACCCTGCTCCGCGGTCTCGACTATCTGGGCGCTGGACCGGGCGCTGGCGGCCATCGACTGGTACCAGACGTCGTTGTCGACGACGTAGCGGTCACGGCGGCGTTCGTCCCGCTCCCGCCGGATGAAGGCCTGCTCCTCCAGGTACGCGACCGCCTTGGAGACGGACGCCGGGCTGACCTGGAGGCGCTGGGCGAGCTCCGACGCGGTGAGGGTGCCCGTGTCGGTGACGACGAGGCAGACGAGTACCCGGGACATCATCTTGGGCATGCCCGACTGCATGAGGACGGTGGTGAACACCTCCTCGAACGCGAGCACCGCCTCGGCGTCGCGCCCACCGGCCGCCCGGGGCTCCTGAGCCCCCCGGCGCGCGGCCTGACTCTGCCGGGTGGCCCGGTGCCCGGTGGCGCGGTGGGCGACATCGGCGCGGTAGGCGGTGGGCCCTCCGTTACGCATCACCTCGCGCGTGACCGTGGAGGTCGGACGGTCGAGGCCTCTGGCGATCTCCGCGTAGGCGAGGCCGTCGGCCAGTCCCAGAGCGATCTGCTGGCGTTCCTGCTGGGTGAGTCTGCCTCCGGGCATCGCGATGGCTCCTTCGTGGTCCGTGAGAACGCCAGCATAGCGTTCACCTCCACTCCATTGCAACGCAACGGGGGCCGTTCGTTGCATTAGGCTCAAGCCCATTGCAATGAAATCCCCTCATCTACCTGCAATAACAGGGTTGATGCGCAACAAACTCATTGCCCGTTCAGTGAATGCAACGTAGCGTTTCTCTCATCGGAAACACGAACCGAAGGAGCACACGATGCAGACGTTCACCACCCCCGCCCCCGTCGCGGCCATCCTCGACATCCCCGCGGGACGCATCCAGATCATCGCTGCGGACCGGCCCGACACCACGGTCGAGATCCTGCCCGCGAACGCCTCGAAGAGCCGCGACGTGAAGGCCGCGGAGCAGACCGAGGTCGCCTACAGCGACGGGGCCCTGCGCATCGAGGCACCGGCAGCGACGAACCGGGTCCTCGGCAGCTCCGGATTCGTCGAGATCACCGTCCAGCTGCCCGCCGGCTCCCGCGTCGAGGCGAGGTCGGCCAGCGCCGAGGTCCGGGGCGTCGGACGGCTCGGCGACGTCACCCTCGACAGCGCGCAGGGCTCGGTCAAGCTCGACGAGACCGAAGGTGCCCGCCTCACCCTCCAGGCAGGCGACATCACCGTCGGCCGTCTGGGCGGCCCCGCACAGATCAGCACCCTGAAGGGCGACCTCCGCATCACCGAGGCCGTACGCGGCTCGGTCACGTTGCGCACCGAGTACGGCGAGATCTCGGTCGGCGCCGCCCGTGGGGTCTCCGCCACCCTCGACGCGGGCACCAGCCTCGGCCGGATCCGCAACACGCTCAAGAACTCGGACGGCGCCGCCGCCGCCCTGAACATCCACGCGACCACCGCCCACGGCGACATCACCGCCCGCAGTCTCTGAGGAGCTTTCCCATGACCAACTCGGCCATCGCAGCACACGGACTGCGCAAGTCGTACGGTGACAAGACCGTCCTCGACGGTATCGATCTGGTCGTCCCGGCCGGGTCCGTGTTCGCGCTGCTCGGTCCGAACGGCGCGGGCAAGACCACCGCCGTGAAGATCCTCTCCACCCTCGTCTCCGCCGGCCCGGGCACCGGCGCCGTCCACATCGGCGGCCACGACCTGGCCACCGCACCCCAGGCCGTCCGCGCCGCGATCGGCGTCACCGGGCAGTTCTCCGCGGTCGACGGGCTGATCACCGGCGAGGAGAACATGCTCCTCATGGCGGACCTGCACCACCTCTCCCGCACCGAGGGCAAGCGGATCACCGCCGAACTCCTGGAACGCTTCGACCTGGTCGAAGCGGCGAAGAAGCCGGCCCAGAGCTACTCCGGCGGCATGAAGCGCCGCCTGGACATCGCCATGACCCTCGTCGGCAACCCGAGAATCATCTTCCTCGACGAACCCACCACCGGCCTGGACCCCCGCTCCCGCCACAACATGTGGAACATCATCCGCGAACTCGTCTCCGACGGCGTCACCGTCTTCCTCACCACCCAGTACCTGGAAGAAGCCGACGAACTCGCCGACCGCATCGCCGTACTCAACGACGGAAAGATCGCCGCCCAGGGAACCGCCGAAGAACTCAAGCGGATGATCCCCGGCGGACACGTCCGGCTCCGCTTCACCGACCCCGACGCCTACCGGACCGCCGCCGACGCCCTGGGCGAGGTCACCCTCCCCCACGCTCTCGGCTCCGCTCGAGCAGGGGGCGCCCCCACCGACGACGCACTCGCACTCCAGATCCCCAGCGACGGCAGCCAGCGCCAACTGCGCTCCATCCTCGACCTGCTCGACACGAAGGGTGTGGACGCCGACGAACTCACCGTCCACACCCCCGACCTCGACGACGTCTTCTTCGCCCTCACCGCCGGCACCACCATCCCCCACCAGCCCAAGGAGAACGCCCGATGAGCACCCTCTCCCTCGCCGTACGCGACTCGTCCACCATGCTGCGCCGCAACCTCCTGCACGCCCGGCGCTACCCCTCCCTCACCCTGAACCTGCTGCTCACCCCGGTCATGCTCCTGCTGCTCTTCGTCTACATCTTCGGGGACACGATGAGCGCCGGCATCGGCGGCGGCGACCGCTCCGCCTACATCGCCTACATCGTCCCCGGCATCCTGCTCATGACCATCGGCTCCACCGTGGTCGGCACCGCCGTATCGGTCTCCACCGACATGTCGGAAGGCATCATCGCCCGCTTCCGGACGATGGCCATCCACCGCGGCTCCGTCCTCTTCGGACACGTCGCCGGCAGCGTCCTGCAGGCCATCGCGAGCGTCGTCCTCGTCGGCGCCGTCGGCGTCGCCATGGGCTTCCGATCCACGGACGCCACCCTCCTGGAATGGCTCGCCGCCATCGGACTCCTCGCCCTGGTCTCCCTGGCCTTCACCTGGATCGCCGTCGGCATGGGCATGGGCAGCCCCAACGCGGAGGCAGCCAGCAACAACGCCATGCCGCTCATCCTCCTGCCCCTCATCTCCAGCGCCTTCACCCCGGTCGGATCCATGCCGGGCTGGTTCCAGCCGATCGCCGAGTACCAGCCCTTCACCCCGGCCATCGAGACCCTGCGAGGACTCCTCCTCGGCACCGAGATCGGCAACAACGGCTGGATCGCCGTCGCCTGGTGCCTGGGCCTCACCGTCCTCGGCTACCGCTGGTCCAAGGCCCAGTACGACCGCGACCCCAAGTAGCCGTCATGACAGCGCGGGCCATGACCCGCACCGCGACCCGCCCGAGGCGGCGTACACCGGCAACACGCCGGAGTGCGCCGCCTGTTCGTCTGTCAGCCCCCGGACGAGGGAAGCTGCTCGCGGACCCACACGTGGCCAGGGTTGACGTGCGGCCGGCCCGCCACGAAGACGGTCGGCACCGTCTCGTCGCCGCCGTTGGCCTCCCTCACCACTGCCGCACCGGCCGGGTCACGCCAGATGTCGACCCAGTGCAACTGACGAGCCCTGCGGCCCAGCCGGAAGCGCAGACGCATGCAGTACTTACAACCCGCCCGCCAGTAGACGACCGGCTTGCCGTCGACCGCGCTACGCCGCTGGGCCTCCAGCGCACCGACCGGCTTCGGGAAGAGCAGCGGCGAACTCGCCCCAGCAAGCAGTACGAACACCAGGAGGAACACCGCGGCTTGGACAGGACTCCCCTGAAGGATCTGGCCGATCGCGATGACCGAGCCACACAACACCAGCAGTATCGGCAGTTTCCACGCACGCATCATGAAGACGCAGGCTATCCGGAACCGGGAGCATCCAGCGGCCGGCCGTCAGCCCTTGACGATCACACGCTCGGCACCCGCTATCCCCTTGTCCCACCAGTGCCCGTAACGCCCGTAGACCGCCGGATCGCGGTCGGCGAGCAGCGCCGCCAGGCTCTCCGCCTCCTCGGTCAGGCCCTGCCGGGCCGCCCTGCCGAGCGCACGGAAGGCGGTCAGTTCGAGGCCGCCGCCCACCGCACGCCACACACCGACGACCTGACCGTCGACGAGCAGACAGGCAGCACGTCACCGTTGCGCCGCACGACCAGCGAGCGGTACTCCTCGGGCACGATGCGGCCGGCGCCGGCGTGGGACAGCAGCGTGCTGTCCCACATCGGCAGCAGCCTCGGCGGCGCCGGGGTGTCCTCCGCCGGCACGGTGGCGTCCGCCAGGTCGTACAGGACGGCGCGGCCGGGGAGGGCGCAGACCCGGCGCACCGCCTCCGCGACGTCGAGACGCCGTCGTTCGAGGAGGAGCTGTCTGTCCAGGGTGGCCAGCGCGAGCTGTCGCACGGTAAGGCTCATGGGCGGATTATGCCGTCGGCCCCGGCCGGCGTCAGCAGTTCCGCAGCTCCGCGAACCAGCGGACGATCTCCGGCACGGCCGCCACGTTGGACCCCAGGTGGCGGGACCCCTGGTGATCGACCGCGCCGAGGTCGACGACCGGGGCGTCCACGCCGTTCCGGTCCAGAGCCGCCCGGCAGTACTCCGTGTTGGCGGTGACGGCTTCCTTGTCCCCGGAGGCCATGTACAGCCGGACCGGGGCGTCCGGCACCCAGTCGGTGCACACGGCGTCCGTCGTACGGAACGCGTCCGCCAGTGCGCCTGTCGGATGCGCCAGGACCTCACGCCCCCGGGCGGTGAGCAGTTCGTCCACGCTCCCCGGGGTGCCACGCATCAGCTCCTCCCCCGTGTGCGTGCCGTCGAACAACTCCTCGATCCCGTCGGCGTAGTCCTCGTCGAAGACCTCGCGGGGACTGTCGTAGATGTGGTGGAGCCGGTCGAAGGCCACCAGCGTGTACGCCGCGTACACCGCGCCCGGCTTCCCCTCCACTTCGCCACTGAGCAGTGCGGGCAGCTCCGTACCTCCGAAGTCGTACGCCCCGCTGACCGGCGCCAGCGCGCCCAGTCTGAACCACCGGTCCTCGCCCGCCTCCAAAGCCCTGCCAAGGCCCAGAGCCGCCGAAGCGCCCTGCGAGAAGCCCGTGGCCAGGACGTCTCGCTCCAGCGCGTGGCCCGTGCGGGGAGCGAAGGCGCGGGCGGCGCGCAGCATGTCCAGGGACGCCGTGGTCTCCGAGCCGATGTCCATCCATGGGTGCAGACCGGGTCCCTTGCCCATGCCCAGGTAGTCGGGCGCGACCCCTGCCGCGCCCGCCGCCGCGTACGCGATGACCGGGGCGGACACGAACGCGGCGCGCTGCATGGACGGCGAGTCGTTCTTGTGGCTGCCTGTGCCGTGCGCGAAGGAGACCGCTGCCAGCCGCCGCTCGTCCGTGAGCGGCAGCACGAACAGCCCGCTGGCCGTCGTGGGGCGACCGTGCACGTCGACGGTCCGGTGGACGAGCCTGTACGCGACCACGCCGTGCCGGACGGTGTCACCCGCGAACCCGGCCTCTGCCAGTTCGGTGGCCACATCCTCCGGGGTGGCGAGCGTGTACAGCTTCTCGACGGACACCAGCGTGCCCCGCCCCTGGTGCTGGGCCTGCGCGTGCGCGGCCGGCGGTGCGGCTGCGGCCACCGCAGTTGCGGGCCCGCCAAGCAGGAGCACGGCGCAGATGGCGGCCAGGGGCGCCCTCAGGCGGGCCCGGGCCGACTTCGACGGTGTTGCCGGGACAGTCATGGAGTCTCCCAAGTCATCGCGACGTGTGACCCGTTCAGCCTCACAGCGGGCGCGCGGTTCCACACTGGAGCGGCCCACCGGACGCCCCGGGGGTTGTCCCCCACCGGTCGGACGCAGTCTGAGTACGAGCGCTCATGTGCGGTGCTGCTCCGCCGCGTTGACTCGTACGTATGTCGGAAGACCTTCATAACCCCCGCTCCCCGCACGCCTGGGCCGGGCCGCTGATCTCCACGCTCGTCACCCTGCCCGCAGCGGCCCTCGCCCTGCTCTTCGGCGGCCTGTCCCCCATGGCGTGCGACTCCTGCAACGGCGCACAGGCCGACCGCTTCACCGACTCGTGGAACGCGGGTTGGGCCGTGCTCTGCACCGGCCTGGTGCTGTCCCTGATCGTCCTCGTGGCGAGCTGGGCCCTGCCCTGGCGTCAACGGCAGGCCGCGGCCCGGGCACTCCTCTCCCTGGCCGCGCCCGCCGCCGTCCTCACGGCCTACGTGGCGTTCACGGCCCTGGTCGACTGGCCGTAGCGGACCCGTAACGCCCGTCGTTGGGAGAGCACGGACAGGAATCGGGCGGAAAGTGGCGGTTGAGCCGTCCGCAATCTCCCAATGACCCCTGGTCAGGGCACGCGGTTGGCGCACTTCGCAGGAGTCAGTACAGCGCCCGGCGGCAGTTCGTCGGGGTGCCGGCCGGGCACCCGCAGGCACGCCTCGGAGGAGCCTTCCGTCGGCGGGTACTCCAGAACGAGGCCACCCAGCACGGTGACGGCACCGGCACCATGCATCTCCGCCGCGTGCACACCTCCGGGGAAGTGGCCGGCCAGTAGGCCGAAGGCAGCCGAATCGCCCGTTTCAGCCACGCATTCACGGATCTCGAAGCGCCAGTGCGCGGACGCGTCGGCCAGCAGCCATTTCCCCCTCCTGCCCAGCCCCGGGAGGACATCGGCACGCTCTCGCAGGCGGTGGGCGAGAGCGCAGCAGAGGGGCATCTCCGTGCCGCCAGGAGCGTCCATCCGCGTGTACCCGGCCTGTGGACGGAAGGACAGTGCCTCATCGAGCAGTGCCAGCGCGGTGTCCCGGGCTGCCGGGTGCCCCCGCTCAGCGATGTCCAGAAGCAGCGGTGCCGCCACCACGGCCGCTGGGAACACCGCGCCGCTGTGGTCGTGCACGAGCCCGCCGCCCCCGAGTTGCGAGCCTGCCTCTGCCGCCTGCACCAGGTTCGTCGCCTCGGACAGGGCGCGGAGACCACGGGCTGCGCGATCGGGTTCGTACCAGTCGGGATGGCCCGGCACGGAGTCCCAGGCGACCGCGTCGACAGCGTCCATCACGGCAGCATCCTCGCACGCGGCCGCCCAACGCCGTGAGGAGCGCCGAGAAGAGCGTCGGACACGGGCGGTACGGGTGCGGGCAGGGGCCTTCAGCGTGTCCGGCGGACCGGCCACGTACGGGCGCACGTCCCGTTCGGCCGGCCGGGTCGTCCACGGCTCCTGTCCCCCGTGCGAGCTACGCGCAGGTGTCCACCGTGAGGTGACGATCGCGGAACGCCGGATCCGTAGCGTTCGAGGCACCGCGGCACTCCGGCCGCGGACCCGCAGAAGGAGCGTTCATGAGGTTCGTCTGGCAGCTGTTGGCCGTCGTGGTGGTCGCCATGATCGGCGGTCAGGTCGTCGCCGCCGTGGGGGACAATCCCTGGCTCCAGCTCGTCCTGGGACTCCTGACCTCCGTACTCGCCGTACTCGTCTACGGATGGGTGGTGCGGAAGACCGAGAACCGCCCGTCCACCGAGGTGGCCCGCAAGGGCGCCGAGGCCGCGATCGGCCGGGGGATGCTGATCGGCGTCGCGATGTTCGGTGCCGTCATCACGAACATCTACGTCAACGCGCACTACGAGATCAACGGCCTGGGCTCGGTCACCGGCGCCATAGGGCTGGTCGGCTTCATGGCGGCCGCCGCCGTGACGGAGGAACTGCTCTTCCGTGGCGTCCTGTTCCGCATCATCGAGGAGCGCACCGGCACCTGGATCGCGCTGACGCTGACCGCGCTGCTGTTCGGCGCCGTGCACCTGCTGAACCCCGACGCCAGCCTGTGGGGCGCCCTCGCCATCGCGATCGAGGCCGGTGGCATGCTCGCCGCCGCCTACGCCGCGACCCGCAACCTGTGGCTGCCGATCGGCCTGCACTTCGGCTGGAACTTCGCGGCGGCCGGCATCTTCAGCACCGCGGTCTCCGGCAACGGCACTTCGGAGGGACTGCTGGACACCATGACGTCGGGCCCGACCTGGGTCACCGGCGGCGACTTCGGACCGGAAGGCAGCGTGTACGCGGTGCTGTTCGGCGCGCTGGCGACGATCGGGTTCATGTGGCTGGCCCGCAAGCGCGGCAACCTGGTGCCCCGTCGGCGCGCCGACCGGGTCGCCGCCACCACTACACTTCCCCGGTGACCGGACTAGCGCGGATCCAGAAACTGCGGCGCCGACCGGACGCCGCCCTCTGGTACGCCCCGCTGGCCCTGCTGATCCTCGCCGCGTCGATCCTGCCGGGTTTCCGGAACAACGGCACGGAGCTCGGCGGCCTCCCGAACCGGCCCTTCGACGCCCTGGCGATCGTGGCGATCGCCCTCCAGTGCCTCCCGCTCGCCGCGCGCAGGCGGTGGCCCGTCAGCTGCTTCGCCGTGGTGTCGATCGGCTTCGCCCTGGACCAGCTCCGCGGCTACCACACGCTCGCGGGCACCGCGCTGCCCATCGCGCTGATCAGCGTGGCGTCCCTCCTGGAACACCACCGGCGGGCCACCGCCCTCGTCATCTCCGCGGCGTACGTCCCGCTGGCGGTCGCACTCCACCGGGTCGGACCGGGCGACCCGCCGAGCGAGTTCGTGACGTTCTACCTGGCCATCGCACTCGCCTGGGCCGTCGGGATATGGCTCCGCGACACCCGGGCCCTGGAGGCCGAGCGCCGCAGCCGCGTCGCCGAGGACACCCGCACCGCCGAACGGGCCCGCATCGCCCGCGAACTCCACGACGTCGTGACCCACCACGTGACGGCCATGGTCGTCCAGGCCGAGGCGGCACGCTATCTGACCGCCGCACCCGACCGCCTCGACCAGAGCCTGACGGCCGTCACCGACACCGGGCGGCGGGCCATCACCGACCTGCGGCACCTGCTCGATCTGCTCAACCCCGACCACGGCACCGAGCCCAGGACACCGCCCGCCGGCCGGCTCCTCACCCTCGTCGAGCAGACCCGGCGGGCCGGGCAGCCCGTGGAGTTCACTGAGGAGGGCACACCGGCCGAATCGTCCGGCAGCGCCGACCTCGTGGCCTACCGGGTGGTGCAGGAATCACTGACGAACGCCCTCAAGTACGCTCACGGCAGCCGCACTTCGGTCCGGGTGTGTCATGGCGAGAAGGAGATCACCGTGGAGGTCGGCACGGACAGCTCCGGCTCGCGGACGGCCGGACTCTCCGGGAGCGGGCGCGGCCTGGCCGGCCTCCGCGAACGGGTCGACGTCCTCGGCGGCGACTTCAGCGCGGAGAAGCAGAAGGACGGCGGCTTCACCGTCCGGGTCCGCATACCCGCCGGGAGCCCCTCGTGACCGAGCCGATCCGCGTACTCATCTGCGACGACCAGGTCCTGATCCGCACCGGGCTGTCGACGATCATCGACGCGCAGCCCGACCTCGAGGTCGCGGGCGAGTGCGGGGACGGGCGGACCGCGGTCGACCTCGCCGCGAAGGTGAGTCCGGACGTCGTGGTCATGGACATCCGCATGCCGGTCCTCGACGGCATCGCGGCCACCCGCCTGCTGGCCGGCGCCGGAGTGCCGCACCCCGTGAAGGTGCTCGTGGTGACCACGTTCAACCTGGACGAGTACGTCTACGAGGCGCTGCGCGCCGGCGCCAGTGGTTTCCTCCTCAAGGACGCCCCGCCGGACCGGCTGCTCCACGGCATCAGGACCGTCGCCGCCGGCGCGGCGCTCCTGGACCCCGAGGTGACCCGCCAACTGGTCGGCCGGTACGCCGCGCGGATCCGGCCCACCGAGGACAAGAGCCCCGGCATCCCGCTGACCCCCCGTGAGCTGGAGGTCCTGCGCCTCATCGCGGACGGCCTCTCCAACAACGAGATCGCCGCGTCCCTCGTGATCAGCCGGGAGACGGTCAAGACCTTCGTCTCACGCATCCTCACCAAGCTCGGACTCCGCGACCGCGTCCAGGCGGTGGTCTACGCCTACCGCCAGGGCCTGGTGTCCTGAGGGCCCCGATCAGCGCCCCAGCCTCTGCGCGACCTCCGTCGCCCAGTACGTCAGGATCATCCGCGCACCCGCGCGCCGGATGCCCGTCAGGCTCTCCAGGATCGCCGCGTCCCGGTCGATCCAGCCCTTCTCCGCGGCGGCCTCGATCATCGCGTACTCACCGCTGATCTGGTACGCCGCGACCGGCACGTCCACCGCGTCGGCGACCTTGGCGAGGATGTCCAGGTAAGGGCCGGCCGGCTTGACCATGACCATGTCGGCGCCCTCCTCCAGGTCCAGGGCCAGCTCGCGCAGCGACTCGCGGATGTTCGCCGGGTCCTGCTGGTACGTCTTGCGGTCACCCTTGAGCGAGGAGCCCACCGCCTCACGGAACGGCCCGTAGAACGCCGAGGAGTACTTCGCGGTGTAGGCGAGGATCGACACGTCCTCGTGGCCCGTCTGGTCCAGCGCGTCCCGGATGACACCGACCTGGCCGTCCATCATGCCGCTGGGGCCCACCACATGGGCTCCCGCGTCGGCCTGGACCTGGGCCATCTCGGCGTACCGCTCCAGCGTGGCGTCGTTGTCGACGCGGCCGTCCCCGGTCAGCACGCCGCAGTGCCCGTGGTCGGTGAACTCGTCCAGACAGAGGTCGGACATGATCACCAGGTCGTCCCCGACCTCTTCGCGCACCGCCCGCAGCGCGACCTGGAGAATGCCCTCCGGATCGGTCCCCGCCGTGCCCCGCGCGTCCTTCTTCTCGTCCAGCGGGACGCCGAAGAGCATGATCCCCGAGACACCGGCCGCGACCGCGTCGACGGCGGCCTTCCGCAGCGTGTCCAGGGTGTGCTGCTGCACACCGGGCATGGCCGAGATGGCGACCGGGGCGTCGATGCCCTCACGTACGAACGCGGGCAGGATCAGATTCGCCGGGTCGAGCCGGGTCTCGGCGACCATGCGCCGCATGACGGGGGTCGTCCGCAGCCGGCGGGGCCGCGAGCCGGGGAAGTTTCCGTAATCGGTCATCCTTCGAGACTAGACCCGTACACATCACCGGTTTACCGACACCCGAGCCGGAAAAAGCGGAGGGACGACGGACAGCGGGCCCGGCCGCTCCGCGAGGGAGCAGCCGGGCCCGCACATCCGTCCACGGCCCTCAGGTCGTCGAACGACGCCGTCTCGCACCCGGACGGCGCTCGCTCGGCCGGGTCACCGGGTCACCGGCCTCCTTCGCCGCGTCCCGGCGCTGTGCGCCGAAGTCCGCCAGCGCCTGCGCCAGCTTGTGGACCGACGGCTCCGGGGACAGCACGTCGACCCGCAGGCCGTGCTCCTCGGCGGTCTTCGCCGTGGCGGGACCGATGCACGCGATCACCGTGACGTTGTGCGGCTTGCCCGCGATACCGACGAGGTTGCGGACGGTCGAGGACGAGGTGAAGAGCACCGCGTCGAAACCGCCGCCCTTGATCGCCTCCCGGGTCTCGGCAGGCGGCGGCGAGGCGCGGACCGTGCGGTACGCGGTGACGTCGTCGACCTCCCAGCCCAGCTCGATGAGCCCGGCCACCAGCGTCTCCGTGGCGATGTCGGCACGCGGCAGGAACACCCGGTCGATCGGGTCGAAGACCGGGTCGTACGGAGGCCAGTCCTCCAGCAGACCCGCCGCCGACTGCTCACCGGACGGCATCAGGTCCGGCTTCACACCGAAGTCGACCAGCGCGGCGCCGGTCTGCTCACCGACGGCCGCGACCTTGATCCCGGCGAAGGCACGGGCGTCGAGCCCGTACTCCTCGAACTTCTCCCGCACGGCCTTCACCGCGTTGACCGAGGTGAAGGCGATCCACTCGTAGCGGCCCGTGACCAGGCCCTTGACCGCCCGCTCCATCTGCTGGGGCGTCCGCGGCGGCTCGACGGCGATCGTCGGGACCTCGTGCGGCACGGCACCGTACGAACGCAGCTGGTCGGAGAGGGACGCCGCCTGCTCCTTCGTACGCGGCACGAGCACCTTCCAGCCGAACAGCGGCTTGGACTCGAACCACGCGAGCTGGTCGCGCTGGGCGGCGGAGCTGCGCTCCCCGACCACGGCTATGACGGGCAGGTGCCCGTCCGGCGACGGGAGGACCTTCGCCTGCTTCAGGACCTGGGCGATCGTCCCGAGGGTCGCGGTCCAGGTCCGCTGGCGGGTCGTCGTCCCGGCGATCGTGACGGTGAGCGGGGTGTCGGGCTTGCGGCCCGCCGAGACCAGCTCACCGGCGGCCGCGGCCACCGAGTCGAGCGAGGCGGACACGACGGCCGTCGCGTCGCTCGCGCCGACCTCGGACCAGCAGCGGTCCGACGCGGTACGGGCGTCGACGAAGCGGACATCGGCGCCCTGCGCGTCACGCAGCGGCACACCTGCGTACGCGGGTACACCGACCGCGTTCGCGATGCCGGGCACGACCTCGAAAGGCACACCCGCGGCAGCGCAGGCGAGCATCTCGGCACCCGTGTTGCCGTCCAGGCCGGGGTCGCCCGTGACGGCGCGCACCACCCGCCTGCCGCCCTTCGCTGCCTCCATGACAAGATTGGCGGCATCCCTGAGGACGGGTACTCCGGCGGGTGTTGACGCCATGTCAACAACCGTCATCTCAGGCGTGCTTACCCCTGCCCGTGCATGGCAGCGAACGACGTCGAGAACGTCCGGTTCCGCTACAAGGACGTCCGCGCTCGCGAGCGCCTCGACAGCGCGCAGAGTCAGCAGTCCCGGGTCGCCGGGACCGGCGCCGAGGAAGGTGACGTGCCCTGAGGACAGGACAGGGAAGTCGGATACGACAGGGCCGGTGGGGCTCAAAGTGCTCGCTCCCCCATAAGACCGGCCGCACCCTTGGCAAGCATCTCGGCCGCGAGCTCGCGACCGAGGGCCGCCGCGTCGTCGTGCGACGTGGGGACGGGACCGGTGATGGACAGCTGCACCAGGGAAGTGCCGTCGGTTGAACCGACGACACCGCGCAGGCGCAGTTCGTTGACAACCTGCCCGTCGGCCAGGAGGTCGGCCAGCGCACCCACAGGTGCGGAACAGCCGGCCTCCAGGGCGTTGAGCAGGGCGCGCTCGGCGGTCACGGCGACCCGGGTGTACGGGTCGTCGAGCTCGGCGAGGGCTGCGGCGAGGTCCGCGCTGCTTTCAGCGCATTCGATCGCCAGTGCTCCCTGGCCGGGAGCGGGCAGGACGGTGTCGACCGGCAGGAAGCCGGTGACCTCGTCCGTGCGTCCGAGGCGGCTGAGCCCGGCGGCGGCGAGTACCACCGCGTCCAGCTCCCCGCTTCGTACGAATCCGATGCGCGTATCGACGTTGCCGCGGATGGCGACGGTCTCTATCTCGAGACCGTGCGCTCGGGCGTACGCGTTGAGCTGCGCCATACGGCGCGGCGAACCGGTGCCGATGCGGGCGCCGGCCGGCAGCTGCTCGAAGGTCAGCCCGTCCCGTGCCACCAGCGCGTCGCGCGGGTCCTCGCGCACCGGCACGGCGGCCAGCACGAGACCCTCGGGCTGCGTGGTCGGCAGGTCCTTGAGCGAGTGGACGGCGAAGTCCACCTCGCCGCTCAGCAGCGCCTCACGCAGGGCGGCGACGAACACACCGGTCCCGCCGATCTGCGCCAGGTGCTCCCGGGAGACGTCCCCGTACGTGGTGATCTCGACGAGCTCGACGGCACGCCCGGTCACCTCGCGGACCGCGTCGGCGACCATGCCGGACTGCGCCATGGCGAGCTTGCTGCGCCGGGTGCCTAGCCGGAGCGGTGTGGTGGTCTCCCCGCCCAGGGGTGAGTTGTCGGTCATGACCGCCCTCTATTCGGGTCGTTCAGGTCTGCCCGGGAGACGGCGGCCACCGTCTGCGGGTCGAGGTCGAAGAGTTCCCGCAGCGCATCGGCGTACCCGGCGCCGCCGGGCTCGCTGGCGAGCTGCTTGACCCGCACGGTGGGCGCGTGCAGGAGCTTGTCGACGACGCGGCGCACGGTCTGCGTGATCTCGGCGCGCTGCTTCTCGTCCAGGTCGGGGAGGCGCCCGTCGAGCCGCGCGATCTCGCCGGCCACCACATCGGCGGCCATGGTGCGCAGGGCGACGACGGTCGGGGTGATGTGCGCGGCGCGCTGGGCTGCTCCGAAGGCGGCCACCTCGTCGGCGACGATGGTGCGCACCTGGTCCACATCGGCGGCCATCGGGGCGTCCGCGGACGCCTCGGCGAGCGACTCGATGTCGACGAGGCGCACACCGGCGACGCGGTGCGCCGCTCCGTCGATGTCACGCGGCATCGCGAGGTCGAGCAGGTGGAGCCGGGCGGGGCCGGTGGAGGCCGGACGTACGGGAACCCGGCGCACGGCCCGGTCCTGTGCGGCAGCGGTGGCGGAACCGTTCTCCACCCACGCGGCGTGCTGGTCCAGCTCGTCGGCCACGGCGGCGGGGGCGGCGGCCGCCCGCTCCGCGGTGTCGAACTCGACGCCGAGCGCACCGGCGACGGCCTCCGCGCTCAGCACGAGACCTGTCGCGCCCGTACAGGACACCACGACATCGGCACGTGTCAGTTCACCCGCGACGCCGTCCATCTCCACGGCGCGCGCCGTCGGGACACCGGCCTGGCCGAGGATCTCGACGAGCCGGTCGGCACGCGCCCGGGTCCGGTTGGCGACGACGATCTCGTCGACGCCCGCACGGGCCAGCGTCGCGGCGGCGAGCGAGGACATCGAGCCCGCGCCTATCACCAGGGCGCGCTTTCCGGCCGCCCACTCGGTGACCTCGGCGCCGTCGGCCAGCTGCTCGAGACCGAAGGTGACGAGCGACTGCCCGGCACGGTCGATCCCCGTCTCGCTGTGGGCGCGCTTGCCGACCCGCAGGGCCTGCTGGAAGAGGTCGTTCAGCAGCCGGCCGGCGGTGTGGAGCTCCTGCCCCAGCGCGAGCGCGTCCTTGATCTGGCCGAGGATCTGGCCCTCACCGACGACCATGGAGTCCAGCCCGCACGCCACCGAGAAGAGGTGGTGGACGGCACGGTCCTCGTAGTGCACATAAAGATAGGGAGTGAGCTCGTCCAGCCCGACGCCGCTGTGCTGCGCGAGGAGGGTGGACAGCTCGGCGACGCCCGCGTGGAACTTGTCCACGTCCGCGTACAGCTCGATGCGGTTGCACGTGGCCAGGACGGTGGCCTCGGTCGCGGGTTCCGCGGCGAGGGTGTCCTGAAGCAGCTTCGTCCGGGCCTCGACCGCCAGGGCGGCCCGCTCCAGCACGGAGACGGGGGCGCTGCGGTGGCTCAGTCCTACGACCAGGAGGCTCATGCCGGCATCACTGCGGGCATGTCCCCGTCAGGTCCCTTCCGGCCGGTGGGCGTGGCGCGCATCGGCGGCGCCTCGTCGTCCTCGGCGTCCACACCGGCCCTGCCGTCGGCAGCGGCCTCCTCGCCGGCCTTGCGCTGCTCGTGGAAGGCGAGGATCTGGAGCTCGATCGAGAGATCGACCTTGCGTACATCGACACCGTCGGGCACGGAGAGCACCGTCGGCGCGAAGTTCAGGATGGAGGTCACACCCGCGGCGACGAGCCGGTCGCAGACCTGCTGGGCCGCACCGGGCGGAGTGGTGATGACACCGATGGACACACCGTTGTCGCTGATGATCCGGTCCAGGTCATCGGTGTGCTGGACGGCGATCCCGGCCACGGGCGTACCCGCCATGGCGGGGTCGGCGTCGATCAGCGCGGCGACCCGGAAACCACGGGACGCGAAACCGCCGTAGTTGGCGAGTGCGGCGCCGAGGTTACCGATGCCGACGATCGCGACCGGCCAGTCCTGGGTGAGCCCCAGTTCGCGCGAGATCTGGTAGACGAGATACTCGACGTCGTACCCGACACCACGCGTGCCGTAGGAGCCCAGGTAGCTGAAGTCCTTGCGCAGCTTGGCGGAATTGACTCCCGCCGCCGCGGCGAGTTCCTCGGACGAAACCGTGGGGACCGAGCGCTCGGAGAGCGCTGTCAGTGCGCGGAGATACAGCGGAAGCCGGGCGACGGTGGCCTCGGGAATTCCTCGGCTACGGGTCGCCGGTCGGTGAGTTCGGCCAGTTGCCACGGTGCTCCTGCGGGATGAGCGGGGCTGCAGGCGGCCGTATGTCCTATGACCGCCCCGTCGACAGCAGGCTATGTCTTTGTGAACGCGTGCACAAAGATAGTGTCCGTTTTGTCTGGTCAAAGTGACCGGGGTCACGCATATTCCCTGCGCGGTCCCGGAACCCGGGACGGCCTCAGCCCGTTGCAGGCCCGAAGGGGGCAAGACGGTACACACTCCTCATGTCCACGCCCCCGAGACCACTCAAAACGCCCATGATGTTAACCGGGATTCGCCCAGGAAGCCCCCTCACGTACGCAGTGCGGTGCGCAGCCGCGCCGGATCCACCCGCCAGAAGGTGTGCTGTTCGTCATCGATCAGGACCACCGGGATCTGCTCCCAGTACTCCTTGTACAGCGCCTCGTCCCGCGTGATGTCCTTCTCCACCCAGGACGCGCCGGTCTCCTCACAGACCTCACTCACCACCAGCCGGGCATCGTCACAGAGGTGACACCCGGGCTTCCCCACCAGGGTCACCACCCGGTCCGCGGGGTTCTTCCTCGTACGACGCAGCAGAGCACTCATACCTTCATTCTGCGCCCCTCGACGGCCCCTTCCGGCCGCCCCGGGGACGCGGAATCACCCGTTTAACGCCCCGGTCCCGGAGAGTTCACACCGCCGCATCCCGCCAGGTCGGGAAGAGCCGAACAGAATGGCTATGCTCACGACATGGCCGCTCTTGGATGGCTCACCCCCCGCAGGCGCCCCGCCACGGCACGCAGCGTGCTCGCAGGCGAGGCCGCAGCCGAGGCCGCGCAGAAGTCGGCACTGCCGGCCGGCGCCGAAGAGCTGCTCATCAGCCCCGCAGAGCCCCGGGAGCCCGTCTTTCCGGTGGCCGGGGACACCCGCGCCGCGGCCTTCTTCGACCTGGACAACACCGTCATGCAGGGCGCCGCGATCTTCCACTTCGGCCGGGGCCTGTACAAGCGGAAGTTCTTCCAGCGGCGCGAACTCACCAGGTTCGCCTGGCAGCAGGCCTGGTTCAGGCTGGCCGGCGTCGAGGACCCGGAGCACATGCAGGACGCCCGCGACAGCGCCCTGTCCATCGTCAAGGGCCACCGTGTCTCCGAGCTGATGTCCATCGGCGAGGAGATCTACGACGAGTACATGGCCGACCGCATCTGGCCCGGCACCCGCGCCCTGGCCCAGGCCCACCTCGACGCGGGCCAGAAGGTCTGGCTGGTCACCGCCGCCCCGGTGGAGACCGCCACGATCATCGCCCGCCGCCTCGGTCTCACCGGCGCCCTCGGCACGGTCGCCGAGTCGGTCGACGGCGTCTACACCGGCCGGCTGGTCGGCGAACCCCTGCACGGCCCGGCGAAGGCCGAAGCCGTACGCGCGCTCGCGGCGGCCGAGGGCCTGGACCTCGAGCGCTGCGCCGCGTACAGCGACTCGCACAACGACATCCCCATGCTGTCCCTGGTCGGCCACCCGTACGCGATCAACCCCGACTCCAAGCTGCGCAAGCACGCCCGCTCCCTGGACTGGCGGCTCCGCGACTACCGCACCGGCCGCAAGGCGGCCAAGGTCGGCATCCCCGCCGCGGCGGGCGTCGGCGCGCTGGCCGGCGGCACGGCCGCCGCAGTGGCGATCCACCGCCGCCGCCGCTGACCCCTGCAAACGGCGGCCTCCTCCACGGAGGCCCCTCCTCCCCGCGGTCCCGCCTTGCGGCCCCGCAGCGGCACGCCCGAGCACGTACGCCCGATCGGGAGCGGAACAGCGGCACGGACACCCATCGCTCCGGCCAGTCGCGTTACGTACGGACGACCACAACCCGTCGCCGCCATAGGCAGATTCCGAAGCTATTCGATCAATAACCGGTCACGATGTGCTGCCTGAATCGTCACTTAGAGGTGACAGAAGCGACCTAACCGGTGATTTGAGCAACTGGGTGTAGCACGGCCTGTACGAAGCGTTATTCTCCTCAGACGCACAAGGAACCCGTCACCCATTACCACGAGTGACGGTTTTCAACTGCACGTGATGGAAGCTCTGCCTCTGGGAGTCCCGTGTACCCACACGTCGGGGTTGACACCTCGGGCCTGGCTACGCTGCGCGCAACGGTCCTCGACCGCTTGCGCGGCTTCGTCCCCACCGCGTACGCCGTCCCCCAATTTGCCACCCCTGTACCTGCCGGCCCTTGCTATGCGCTGGCCGAACGCAGCGCGGCCGTCGGAAGACGCGGTAACCGCGGCGCTGCGGCTGCCGTGCCGTCGGCTCCCGTCCGCCGTCCCACAGCCGACAGCGACAGCGCGCGCATGATGGATCTCGTCGAGCGCGCGCAGGCCGGTGAGGCCGAGGCCTTCGGCCGCCTGTACGACCAGTACAGCGACACCGTGTACCGGTACATCTACTACCGCGTGGGAGGCAAGGCGACAGCGGAGGACCTCACCAGTGAGACGTTCCTGCGCGCACTCCGCCGTATTTCCACCTTCACCTGGCAGGGCCGCGACTTCGGCGCCTGGCTGGTCACCATCGCTCGGAACCTGGTCGCCGACCACTTCAAATCCAGTCGTTTCCGACTGGAAGTGACCACCGGCGAAATGCTCGACGCCAACGAGGTCGCGCGGAGCCCGGAGGACTCCGTCCTGGAATCCCTCTCCAACGCCGCTCTGCTGCAAGCCGTACGCCGGCTCAACCCACAGCAGCAGGAGTGCGTGACCCTGAGATTCCTGCAGGGTCTCTCGGTCGCCGAGACCGCCCGGGTCATGGGAAAGAACGAGGGCGCGATCAAGACCTTGCAGTACCGGGCCGTGCGTACGCTCGCACGACTTCTGCCGGACGACGCCCGCTGACGTCACCATCCGTGACGTGTCCGTGACACACCGATCGGATCCTCCGCCGTCCGTAACCCAACTGCCGCGCCACTCGTTGTGCCGGATGCAGGCCCCCTGTTCGCCACACCTGACCGTTTCCACTCGCTCGTTCGTGTGGAAACGTCTCCGGTGGGCAACTTCCGGACCCTCAGGGGAGTCGACCGTCATGACGAGAGGAGGTGCCGCCAGTGATCGCAAACGTTTCGGCACACCGGCGGGCGAACGCCTTCGCCCAGGCCCTGGAGGAGCAGTCCCCCCAGGGTGCGGCGGCCGTACAGCCCGAGGACCCGGCCCAACCGGCCGACCACGGAACGCTGTTGGCCCTGGCGAACGGCCTCGGTGAGCTACCGGCGCCGGAATTCGATCCCGAGGTCAAAGTGGTGCAGCGAGCGCAGCTCCTCGCGGCCATGGAGACCATGTTCGCCGAAGGCGGTGCGTCCACGGGCCCTACGGTGCCCGAACAACGGAACAAGGGAGCCCACCGGGCCTCCCCCATCCGGAAGCTGCGCCCCCGCTCCCGCTGGGCGAAGGGCCTCACCGCCGGCGGACTCACCGTCGGTGTGGCCGCGGGAGCGTTCGGCGGAGTGGCCGCTGCCAGTTCCGACGCCCTGCCGGGTGATTCCCTCTACCCGCTCAAGCGCGGCATGGAGGACATCAGCCTCGGCATGGCCAGCGGGGACGCCGACCGGGGTGAGGCCTACCTCGACCAGGCGTCGACCCGTCTCGGCGAAGCACGCCGGCTGATGGAGCGGGCCCGCTCCGGAGAGATGGACCACGAGTCGATCGGTGACGTCAGGCGCGCGCTCGACGGCATGACGCACGACGCCACCGAGGGCCACCGCCTGCTCCACACCGCCTACGAGCGCGACGGCGCCATCGGGCCCATCCAGACGCTGGACTCCTTCTCCCGCTCGCACCGCGCGAGCTGGAGCAGCCTCCGCGACCGGCTGCCCGTCCAGCTGACCGACATCCGCGACAAGGTCAGCTCCGTCTTCGAGGCCATGGACCAGGAGGTCGCACCGCTGAAGTCCCTGCTGCCCCGCACACCGGGCACCGAAAGGGACGCGCCGCCCGCCGGTGCCACCCAGGAGGACAGGGGCTCCACGGCCCCGGAGAAGGCTCCGTCCTCCTCCGCGGCCCCGGACGACAGCGCGTCCACCAGCAGCGCCGGGCCGAAGCCCTCGGGCTCCGGCTCCACTCCCGCCGACGGTCTGCTCGGAGGCGGCTCCGACGGCCTGCTGGACGATCTCCCGGCGGACGGCACCACCCCGTCGTCCCCGGGCGGCGCACCCGGCGCGTCCCCCGCGCCCGACGTCACCCTGCCGCCGCTGCTCCCGGGCCTGCTGCCCGGCCTGGGCATCGACAGCGAGGACGTCCAGCCGTAGGGCCGCCGCATGTGAGGAGGGCGCCGTCCGGACCGGACGGCGCCCTCCTCACGTCGGCCGTGCGGTCGACGGGCGTGCGGTCGACGGGCGTGGGCGTGCGGTCGGCCTGCGGTCAGAAGAAGACCGACCGGCGCTGCACCAGCAGCTTGTAGAGCGTGTGCTGGATCTGTTCCCGCACCTGGTCCGTCAGGTTGAACATCAGCATCGGGTCCTCCGCGGCCTCCGGCGGATACCCGTCCGTCGGGATCGGATCCCCGAACTGGATCGTCCACTTCGTCGGCAACGGCACCGCACCGAGCGGTCCCAGCCACGGAAAGGTGGGCGTGATCGGGAAGTACGGGACCCCCAGGACACGGGCCAGCGTCTTCGAGTTGCCGATCATCGGGTAGATCTCCTCGGCGCCCACGATCGAGCACGGCACGATCGGCACCCCGGCCCGCAGCGCCGTCGACACGAAGCCGCCCCGCCCGAAGCGCTGCAGCTTGTACCGCTCGCCGAACGGCTTCCCGATGCCCTTGAAGCCCTCCGGCATCACCCCCACGACCTCACCGCCCTGCAGCAGCCGCTCCGCGTCCTCCGCGCACGCGAGGGTGTGCCCGGCCTTCCTCGCCAGCTCGTTGACCACCGGGAGCATGAAGACGAGATCGGCCGCGAGCAGCCGCAGATGCCGCTCGGCCGGGTGGTTGTCGTGGACCGCGACCTGGAGCATCAGCCCGTCCAGGGGCAGCGTCCCGGAGTGGTTGGCCACGATGAGCGCCCCGCCGTCGGACGGGATGTTCTCGATGCCCTTCACCTCGACCCGGAAGTACTTGTCCGCCAGGGGCCGCAGCATCGACATGAGGACCTGGTCGGTCAGCTCCTTGTCGTAGCCGAACTCGTCGACCTCGTAATCCCCCGTGAGGCGGCGCCGCAGAAAGGCGAGCCCTCCCGCGATCCGCCGGTCCCAGCCGCTCCCGGAGCCCTCTCCACCGTCCTGTGAGGCGGCGTCCGCGGCCTCAGCGGCCCCTTCAGGCACCTGGCCGCCCGGCAGGGCGCTCACGGGCGCGGGACCGGCCGAAGCGGGCTGCTGGGCCCTCCCGGCACCCGGCAGCGCTCCTCTGCGCCGCCCCGCGCCCGAGCGCGAACGGTCGTCGTCGAAGGGAATGACCTTGGCGTCCGCCATCGTCGGTCGCGCTCCTCTACCTGGCGCCGTGAGTCGAATGTGTCCTGCCTGCCGGTCCCCAGCCGCCGAGCGGCAGCTCGGCCAGCCTCCCGACCGCCCTGTCCACCCGCTCGGGAGGCAGCAGCCCCGGCCCCCGGCTCCGGGCGAACTCCGCGAACGTCTCGGCCGTGGTGAACCTCGGCCGGAAGCCCAGCGTCTCGCGCATCTGGACCGTCGAGACCACCCGGCCGTGCGTGAGGAGCCGGATCTGCTCCGGCGAGAAGTCCGTCATACCGATCGTACGGAGCGCCGACCCCACCCAGGTGACGGCCGGCAGCAGCACCGGCACGGTAGGCCGCCCCAGCCTGCGCGAGCACTGCGAGAGCAGGAGCACTCCGGCGCCCGCGATGTTGAACGTGCCGCTGTTCAGCGTGCCGCGCCGGGGCTCGCGGGCCGCGATCTCCAGTACGTCGACGACGTCGTCCTCATGCACGAACTGCAGCCGGGGGTCGTACCCGAGGACCGTCGGCAGAACGGGCAGCGACAGATAGTCGGCGAGCGGCGAGTCCGGCTCGGGGCCCAGGATGTTCGCGAACCTCAGCACGCACACGGCCACGTCCGGCCTGCGGCGCGCGAAGCCGCGGACATAGCCCTCGACCTCCACCGCGTCCTTGGCGAAACCGCCGCTGGGCAGGGACTTGGGGGGAGTCGTCTCGGTGAAGACCGCGGGGTCGCGCGGGGCGGAGCCGTACACGTTGGTGCTGGACTTGACCACGAGCCGCTGGACGGTCGGGGACTTCTGGCACGCACCGAGCAGCTGCATCGTGCCGATGACGTTGGTCTCCTTGACCGTCGTCCGGCCACCCGCGCCGAGTGCCTTCGCGGAGACGTCCAGATGGACGACCGTGTCGACGGAATGCTCGGCGAGGACCCTGGCGATCGCCGACTGCCGGATGTCCGCCAGGACGAATTCGGCGTCACCCAGCTCATGCTCCGGCGCGACCGCGTCCACGGCGATCACCCGGTCCACACCGGGATCCCGCTGGACGCGCCGCACGAAACGGCCCCCCAGCTGCCGGGCCGCGCCTGTGACGAGCACGATCTTCCCCAAGATCAGCGCCTTCCGTCGATCGTTCACCGAGCGGGGTCTTCCCCTGGCCGTCACCGTAGTCGGTGGATGTTGCCCTGTGATGACCCCGGGCGGGCTTTACCGAAGCTGTGGCGGGAATACCACCGGATCCGCCGCACATCACCGGGTCCGGAGCACCTGCCCGGAAAACGCGCCGAGGCCCTCCCGCCAGGACGGCGGAAGGGCCTCGGACTCACGAACTGCGTTCGCTTACTTCTTGTTGCGACGCTGAACGCGCGTGCGCTTGAGCAGCTTGCGGTGCTTCTTCTTGGCCATCCGCTTGCGCCGCTTCTTGATAACAGAGCCCACGACTACCCTCGCTCACTTCTTCTTCACTGGTGCGGGGCGTCTGGGCCCACACGACCTACGTCGGCCTAGCCTACCCGCCACCGGGTGAGGGGCGTAATCCGAGGGCGACGTCAGGCCGACTCCACCCCCACGAAGGACTCTCGGAGATACTCGTGAACCGCTTGCTCCGGGACCCGGAAGGACCTTCCCACCCTGATCGCCGGCAGATGACCACTGTGCACCAAGCGGTACACGGTCATCTTCGACACCCTCATGACCGAGGCGACTTCCGCCACGGTCAGAAACTTGACCTCGTTGAGAGGCCTCTCGCTGCCAGCAGCCATGACCCACCTGTACCTTCCGCACGAGACGCGCACCGGCTTCCCCTCCGGTGACTCTTCGTCGTTGTGCGCTCACTCCCCAGATTAGGGGCGGGTGATGCGAGTGGGGAAGAGGTGAGACGATCGGCCGCCTACTGTGACAGACACGCCCGATTGAGTACATACCGAGTAAGAGGCCGGTAGTGGTCCGACCGCACGCCGTCATCAACCGGAACGGCGACGGACACCCGCCCCTCCGCCTCACCCACGAACAGCGCGGGGTCATCGGTATCGGCCAGCCCGATGGCCTCGATGCCCAGCTGACCTGCGCCGCAGACCCATCCGTGGTCCCCGACCACCAGCTCGGGCAGCACCCCACGGGCGTTCACGGTCTCCTCCAGCACGGCCCGAACCGGGAGCGGTGAGTGGGTGTGTGCGCCGGTGGCACCGCCAGGGGCCCGCACGCCCGGTTCGCGCACCAGCGCGACGCCTCGTACGTAGTCGAGGCTGTACGTGCGTACGCCGAACCGGGTCGTTATGTCGACACATCGCCCCTGCGCGGAGGTGAGCACCACGCACCCGGCCGCCGACAGCGCGTCTGCCAGCCCGGCGTAGAACCCCAGCAACCGGTGCGGGTGCCCGGTGCCGAACAGCACCGGAGCCCGTCTCTCCGCGGCCCTCGCGAGCCGTTCCGCGAACGCGTCCAGCGCGGCCAGGGTCCGCTCCGGATCGATGACATCCGGACCTGACACATGATCAGGGTCGGCCGAGACCCCGCACTTGTCGGCCATCAGACGCAGCAGGTCCCGCTCACCCCACGCCCGGTCGGGATCGAGCCCGAGCAACGCACGGGGGTCTCTCGCCGCGAAAAGCCGATAGCGCCTCAGACTCGTCTCCCGCGGCGTGGCCACGGGCCCGGCGAGCCGGGCCGCCAGCAGATGAGCGCGCAGCGCTCCGGTGCTCAACACCCTCCCGATGCTGCCGCACCGCGAGCGTCCCCGGGCCGGAACCCGGGTACCGCACCACCGTTGGCGTAACGGCCTCGCAAACGGGGCTCGTGGCCTTCCCTCAGGCCAGCAGCCCCCGCAGCGGGAACGCCGACCGCCGTGTCGCCAGCACCGCCTGGTCCAGCCGGTCCGCCGGGTCGTACCCGTCCTCCCAGGGCTTCCACGACGGCGTACGGCCGTCCGTCATCCGGGCCGGGCCCAACTGCCGCGTACGGGCGTAGACCTCGTCCCGCCACGACGACGGGATGACCGACTCCGGCGCCACCGGCGCGTGGGCGGCGATCCCCACGAGGTGCGTCCAGGACCGGGGCACCACATCCACCACCGCGTAGCCGCCCCCGCCCAGCGCCACCCAGCGCCCGTCCTCCGCGTAGGTGTGGGCGAGATCGTGGCAGGCCTCCATCACGGCCCGCTGGGCGTCCAGCGACACGGCCAGGTGGGCCAGCGGGTCCTCGAAGTGCGTGTCCGCGCCGTGCTGCGTCACCAGCACCTGCGGCCTGAACTCCTCCAGCAGCTCGGGCACCACGGCGTGGAACGCCCGCAGCCACCCGGCGTCACCCGTGCCCGCCGGCAGCGCCACATTCACCGCGCCGCCCTCACCCGCTCCCGAACCGGTCTCCTCCGGCCAGCCGGTCTGCGGGAACAGCGTGCGCGGATGCTCGTGGAGCGACACGGTCAGCACCCTGGGGTCCTCCCAGAACGCCGCCTGCACCCCGTCCCCGTGGTGGACGTCCACATCGACGTACGCCACCCGCTCCGCGCCCAGCTCAAGCAGCCGGGCGATGGCGAGCGCAGGGTCGTTGTACACACAGAAGCCCGAAGCCGCCCCGGGCATCGCGTGGTGCAGCCCGCCGGTGAAGTTCACGGCGTGAGCGGTCTCCCCCCGCCAGACGGCCTCCGCGGCCCCCACCGAGAGTCCGGCGATCAGCGCGGACGCCTCGTGCATGCCCTCGAAAGCGGGGTCATCGACCGTCCCCAGCCCGTACGCCTGGTCGGCGGCCCCCGGATCCGCGGACGCCGCCCGGACGGCCGCCACGTAGTCCTCACGATGCACGAGCCGCAACGTGGAGTCCCCGGCCGGCTTGGCCGTCCTGACATCCACCGACCCGTCCAGGCCGAACGCCCGCACCAGTCCCCTCGTGAGGGCGAGTCTGACCGGATCCATGGGGTGACTGGACCCGAAGTCGTATCCCGTTACTGCCTCATCCCACATCAGCCGCGCGCGCCCGCTCATGTCCGCCACCGTATCGGGCGGGCTCCGCACCGAACGACCGGGCGTACACGAGCGTCGCGAGGACCAGAACCATGGGCACGAGCATCGCGCCGCGGTAGCTCCACGCGTCACCGAGCGCCCCCACGAGAGGACTGCCGACGAGGAAACCCACGTAGTTGAAGACGTTCAGCCGGGCGACGGCCACATCACTCGCCCCGGGGAACATCCTCCCCGCCGCCGCGAAGGTCTGCGGCACGATCACACAGAGCCCGAGGCCCAGCAGCGTGAAGCCGAGCATCCCCCACCAGGCTCCGGGCGCCACCGCCACCACCGCGAAGCCGACGGCGGCCAGCACGCTGCCGCCCCGCACCACGGCCACCGCCCCGAACCGCCGCACCCCGAGGTCCCCGACGGCCCGCCCCAGCAGCGTCGTCACCATGTAGACGTTGTACGGAACCGTCGCCAGCTGCTCCGAGCTGCCCAGCACGTCCTGCAGATACTTCGCACTCCAGTTGGAGACCGTCGAGTCCCCGATGTACGCGAACGCCATCACCAGGCAGAGCGGCAGCAGCAGCCTGAACGGCACGGAGCCACCCTGCCCGTGCTTCGCCTCCACCTGGTCCCCGCCGGTCCCGCCCTCCGCGTACCACCTGCTGCCGATCAGAGCCGCGGGCAGCAGGACGGCCACCACGGGCAGATAGGACGCGAGCAGCGACAGGTCCCAGTGCGCACCCGCCCAGGCCATCGACGCCCCGGCGATGCCACCCAGGCTGTACGCGGCGTGGAAGCCCAGCATGATGCTGCGCCCGTACGCCCGTTGCAGGCTGACGCCCATCATGTTCATCGAGGCGTCCAGCGCCCCGACCGCCAGCCCGAAGACACCGAGCGCGACGACCGCCTGCCAGACCTCGCTGCCGGCACCCACGCCGAGCAGGGCGAGCAGCACGACGGGCTGCGCCCACCTGAGCACGGCCCCCGGCCGTACCCGCGCGACCACCTTCTCCGTCGCCACACTGGCGACCCCCGCCAGGACAGGCACCGCGGCCAGGAAGGCGGGCAGCAGCCCGTCGGATATCCCGTACCGGTCCTGGATGGCGGGGATGCGCGTCACGAGCAGGGCGAAGGCCACACCTTGCACCAGGAAGCTGAGCGCCAGGGAGGCTCTGCCGTACCGCAACCGCGCATCCGTCATGGCCGCGAGCGTAGAGCCCCGGTCTACCGCTGGGTAGATCGGTCAGGCGAGCAGTTTCGGGAGCTGCGACATGTCGGAGAAGTGCCCGGTGACCCCGACGAGCCGGTCCGCCGGCATCATCGAGGTGAACCCGTACACCTCCATCCCGGCCGCGCGGGCCGCCTCGACGCCGAGCGGGCTGTCCTCGATCACGACACACCGCTCGGGGGCGACGCCCATCCGTTCGGCGGCGTGGAGGAACAGGTCCGGGGCCGGCTTCCCCCGCCCCACGTCCTCGGAGCTGAAGATCCACTCCTCCTCGAACCACTGGTCGAGGCCGGCCTTGCGGTGTCCGGCCGCGATCTTCTGGTGGCTTCCGGACGAGGCGACGCAGTACGCCACCCCGTCGGCGACGAGCTCGCCCAGCAGCTCCTCGACCCCGTCCACGGCGACCAGTTGCTCCGCCTCGAACGCGGCGAGGGTGCGGCGGTGCAGCTCGTCGTCGAAGTCCGCGGGGAGCTTCTGGCTTGTCCGCTCGTCCACCAGGTCGTGCACCCGGTGGATGGCGGCCCCCATGTAGTCGCGGAGGGACTCCTCGTACGAGGTGGGGTGACCGAGCTCCGTGAGGTAGCCGGCCAGGACCGTGTTGGAGATCGGCTCACTGTCGACGAGCACGCCGTCGTTGTCGAAGATGACCAGTTCGTAGCGCATGGTTCGACCCTAGACGCTCTGAACGCAGAAAAGCCCCGTGCCACAAGGGCACGGGGCTTTCCCGGAATAATTGTTCGGCGGCGTCCTACTCTCCCACAGGGTCCCCCCTG